>JAUNHY010000010.1 GCA_030523715.1 Candidatus Saccharimonadota bacterium | reverse complement strand
TTATGGTGCGAGTTGAGAGAGTCGAACTCTCATGTTGAGTTTGGAAAACTCACATAATAACCGTTATATGAAACTCGCAAATTACATGGGGTGGGTAAGAGGGTTCGAACCTCCGACCTTCGGTGCCACAAACCGACGCTCTAACCAGCTGAGCTATACCCACCATGTAAAAATAGACACGTCAGAACAGATTGACGTGTCTAGATTATATCAGATTTAGAGCTGGTTGGCAAAGACCATGATGTAGGCGAGGTAGCCAAGACCACCGCCGGCAGCGATTACTAATAAGACGATGAGCGTCCAGAGCCAACCGGAATGTTTCTTCGGTGCTTCTGTGACCATGTGCTTTTTGTCGGCCTTAGAAGATTTGCTTGGACTCTTGGAACTATAAATATTCTTAGTGCTACGAAGGGCGGTTGCGCTGGTCTCTGGAATGTCAGTACCGAGAGGGCGTTTCTCGACCTTGGTATTAGTCATGAATGGAGAACGGACGCCGAGAGAATAATTGTTGGCGTTTGGTGTCTCTTTCTTTGGCTCTGGCTTCTTAGCGGTAGCTGGGGCTGGCTTGGTGACAGATTTAGCTGGAGCGACGGTCTTTGTGACTGGTTTTACCGTTGGTTTAGCGACTGGTTTTGCAGCAACATGCTGCTGTTTTTGCTGAATTTGGGAAGCAACGCTTGGGCGGACAGGGCGGGTAGCAGTGCCGATTTTGGCGCTGCGAGTAGCAATTGCCGGACGCGGTGCGGTAATAACTTTAGTAGCGACAGGCTTTGCGATTGGGCGAGCAACTGGTTTTACAGCAGGTTTGACAGGGGTTTTGGCGACTGGTTTAACCATATGCGGAGCAGGGCGCTGTGGGCCCATGATATCCATAAATTGACCATGCGGGCGCTTAACCGGCGCAGCTGCTACTGGTTTAGTCGTTGGTTTAGCTGTATTGGAGCGGTTTTTGATGGCTTCATTAACAGCTTTGTCTAACTCTGCATAATCAATATTGTCGCTCATTAATCTTTCCCTTTGCTGTCTCTACAATAGCACAGAATGAATCTGCTATCAAACTAGCGCCACCGATGAGAAGACCGTCGATGCCGGGAATGTCGAGATAGCCGCCAGCGGTGTCAGAATTGACGGAGCCGCCATAGAGAATAGCAATATCTTCGGCGATTTGCTTGTTGTAAAGCTTAGCGATATGTTGACGAATGATTAGCTCAGCCTCGGCAATGTCGGCTGGACGGGCTGGACGGGCGTTTTTATTGCTGGAAATAGCCCAGACTGGTTCGTAGGCAATAATGACTTTAGAAATGTCCTCTTTACTAACTTCGTGAAGACCGTTGGTAAGCTGATTATAAATAGCTGACGCTGTCTCGCCGTCCTTGCGCTCAAGGGCAGTTTCGCCAATGCAAAGAATAGGGGTGAGACCGTTGCGGATAGCGGCGGCAACTTTCTGAGCGATATCTTCTTCGGTCTCGTTAAAGACATAGCGACGTTCGGAATGACCGACGATGGCATAATCTACAAATCCACGAATTTGAGAAACGGAAGTTTCGCCGGTGTATGCACCATAATCGCGCCAGTAAAAATTCTGTGCTGCCAATTTGAATTGGCGGCGATTAATCTGAAGTGATAATGGTTGCAGGGCAACCGTAGATGGCGCAAGCACAACCTGGACATTGCGTGAAGGTTGGATGCGATTGCTAAGGCGATGCAAATAGAGGCTGGACTCACCGGGGGTGAAATTCATCTTCCAGTTCGCAATAATATAAATCTTTCGAGGACTAGTCATACTAATATTTTAGCATAAGCGACTAGTTTTGGGGTGGCTAGAGAGTGTAATTTCGGCAGCCGTAAGATGTCCAGGCGAAGATAAATAAAAGATTATTGATAATTAAGACAGTGAGGGCGAGAAGGGCAAAAATTGGTAGATAATTGAGAGTCACTGCAGTAACCATGCCCCAGATGAATGTTGAGCAAAGTAATTCTGTAGAATGAATACTAATCTTTAAGCGCTTTGCTATATTGGCGATATATTTACGGATAGAGTCGTTGTAATGATGCAGGACGACGCCAAAAATAGTAATGACGGCAATAAAGATGACGACGCCGAGTGCGGAATAGGCAGGATTAGTGGCGCCGATATGCGTAACTGAACCGCAACTGCTACTAGGATTGAAAAAGTTTTTGATAGAGAAATTTGAGGCAGCTTGACTTTGATCATTAATACCAAATAGCGTTGGGGCGGCTGCGAGAAGTAGGGAACCAGTTAAAAAGATAGTCCCAACACATAACAAAAACCGACCAATAACGCGACAAATGCGTGCAAAAAGATGTTTATTCATGCACTTATTTTAGCATAATTGTTTTAATTATTTCTGAACGAGGCCAAGGATACCGCGTAATGCATAGGCGGTGTCTTCGTGATTGCGGACGGTAATGGTGTCAACTCCCATTTGGACAACAGGATAATCGTTGCCGCCAGGCTGAGTCATATCACCAAAGTAGAGGATGTCTTTCTTTTCAACTTTGAGTTCTTCCATGAGGTGTGTCATACCGAAGACTTTATTCATGCCTGGAGTGATAGCGTTGATGGAAGTGGTGCCGCCGATTTCGTAATCGTAAGCAGGGGCGAGTTCTTTGGCGCGTTTAACGATAGCTTCGCGTTTCTTGCAGTCTGGGTCCCAGGCATATTTAGCTTCGGTGCCAGCCTTTTGGCCGAGAGCAGAGAAGGTAACTTGGCTGAGGCGGTTTTCAATAATTTCGTCGCCTTCTGCGAGCTTATCTTCTTCCCAGTAGCCGAGTTCTTTGGCGGCCGTTTCGATAGCGGTAGTAATCTCTTTTACCTGCTTATCGGTGAGAGGGTAGCTATAAACCTGTTTCCACTCTTTCTTCTTGGCGTCAAAACGATAGTATTGAGTGCCTTGAGCAACGAAAAGATGGAGATGGCTGAGCTGTTTTGGGGTGGCATCTTTGAGCTGATCAACAATTTGATATAAGAACTGGTCGTATTTTTGGCCAGAAATTGGGCAGATTTCGAAATGATCAAGACATTTAGTAAGTAATTCGGCAATTTCTGGAGGGATTGGGGTTTTGGCAATATTTAAGGTCTGATCAACGTCGAATGCTAGTACTTTTTTCATAAAATCCTCCAATGTTATGAAAGATATTATATAAGATTTTTGAATTGACATAAAGAGAAAGCCACGCTCCTTTCAAAGCGTGGCTGTGGAATTTCTCAGGGTTGCGCCAGAGGCGCGGTGGATTAGTCGGCGGGGCCCATGATGGCATCGAGGTTCTCCTCGATGGACTTCTTGGGATCCCACTTGGTGGCGTAGGTCGGAGCCGCAGGCTTGGGATCGGGCGCCGGAGCGCTCTTCTTGCCGTCATCCTTCTTGGGTTCGGGCTTGGGAGCCGGAGCCGGAGCGCTCTTCTTGCCGTCATCCTGCTTGGGATCCGGCGCCGGTGCGGGAGTGGACTTCTGACCATCGTCGTTCTTGGGGTCAGGCTTGGGAGCCGGAGCCGGAGTGGACTTCTTGCCGTCATCCTTCTTGGGTTCGGGCTTGGGCTCGGTCTTGGCTTCGGGCTTGACGCCGGTGGCATTCAGCCACTTGATGGCCTTGCCGACCACGACGTGCAGCTGCTCGTCAGTGGGGCGGCCGTCGGGAGCCTTGATGATCAGGCTCGGGATTTCGTCGCCGTCTTCCTTGCGGACTTCCTCGCGAATGCGGAAATCGCCCTTCGCGGAGCTGATCTTCATCTTGCGCTTGCCCAGCCAGTCGGCGACCAGCTCGTTGACGGTCTGACGCTGCGGTTCGGTGGACACTTCGCCCACGATCGGAGCATCGATGACCAGGCTGTCGTCGGTGTAGCTGGTGATGACCATATCGGTCGTAGCGGGCAGAACGGACGCAGCGGGATTGACCAGCTTGGAGCCGTCAGCAGCGACGTAGATCAGGGTCTTCACTTTCTTTTCCATGATTTTCACCATTACCCCTTCTTCCTAGGGGCCCTTTCTATAAGATAGAGATTCTTCCAACTTGCAAGAATGCAAAGTTGGGCTCTTGTCGAGCATAAAACGCACTAAGGAGGTTGATGCGCTTAACGCTCGACAAGATGTCGAATTAATAGTGAATTTACTCTGAGAATTAAGGTACTGTACTCACATTTGCGAGTACGTATATATACTATCACACTTTTGCAAAAAAGTCAATAGTATTTTGCTATTTTTAAGCATTTTCGGAATAGAAAAATCCCCGCCGTTGGTGGGCGGGGATGAAACCATGTTAAGCGGTGGCGTAACGCTCGTGCGCGATAGCGCTGCGGCGGAGGACGTGGCCAAGCTCATTATAGAGGTAGATGTTGAGATGGGCGTGCTGCTGCAGGTCGGTGAAGATGTCGACGATGCGCTGCAGATCCTCCGGCGGATAGCTGGCCGGTGCGATGGTTTCGCCAATTACGTAGAGCGCACTCTCGAGAGGGCGCGGTGACGAGGGCTGTTCATAGATGTTCTTGCAGAACTGAGCGAGGAAATCCAGGTCGTAGGCATGACCGGTATCGGGGTCGATAGCGACGCAGTGCTCGAGCTGCTTGCCGATGGCATAGCGCTCCGCGATTTCGCGGTTGGTGGCCTCGATGGCGCTCTCTTCGGAATAGCGCACAGTGCGTCCATCCTTGTTCACAGTGGTAACGGTGTGGCCTTCGTACATGGTGATAGTGATTCTATCACGCATGCGCTGAATTTCTTGATCGACGAGGTTCTGGTAATAAGAATCCATACAACTGCTCCTTTCATGGCTAAAAAAGTGCTCGGGGTTACCGTTTTCGCGTCTAAGACACGAAAAAGTGCAGGTCGAAATGACCGCACTTTTTCATTATAGCACATTTGGCCAAAAAAGTCAATAATGCTAATAGTTAGCGGACAAGCGCGAACTTATTTTTGCCTTTTTTGATAAGAGAAAGGCTGGCAATTGTGGAATCTTCGGTAATCTTGGCGCCATTTACGGAAATAGCGTTACCAGAGATGAGTTTGCGAGCTTCGCCCTTACTACTGGCGAGGCCGGTTTCGGTGAGGATATCAACAAGAGTCTTACCGACAGTAGTAGTAGGGAAGCTCTTGGCGAGAAGTTCGATGTCTTCGGAAGATAATTCTTCGATTTTGCCATCGCCAAAGAGGAAGGCGGTGAGTTTTTCGGCCTGTTTGGCGGCTTCTTCGCCGTGAACAACCTTAGTAACCTCGAAGCCGAGGCGTTTTTGGCCAAGGCGAGCACCTGGATTTTCGCGATGTTCGGCGAGAATTTGATTGAGCTCTTCTGGCATGATAAAGGTGAAGTATTTGAAGTAATCTTCGAGCGCGTCATCGGACTGATTGAGCCAGAACTGATAGAAATCGAAGATGCTGGTTTTATTGGCATCGAGCCAGACGGCGTTGCCTTCGGACTTGCCGAACTTGCGGCCAGTTACTTTATCGATGATAAGTGGACAAGAGTAACAATCGGCGTTGGCGTCCTCGAGACGCTTAATGAGGTGAATGCCTGAGGTACAGTTGCCATATTGATCGGCGCCGCAAAGCTGGAGATCGATATTATGCGTGCGGAAGAGGTGTAGAAAATCGTAACCTTGAATGAGGGTGTAACTAAACTCGGCGTAACTGATACCGGAGCCGCCTTCGCCAATGCGTTTTTGGACGAACTGACGATCGAGGAGCTGCGTCATACTGAAAGCTTTGCCAACTTCACGGAGGAATGGCAAAAATTTGATATCTTTGAACCAGTCATTATTATCGAGAATCTGAGTATCGGCAGGGGAATGCGTAACGCGAATAATTTGAGCGGCAAGAGCGGCTTTATTTTGCTCAATTTCGCTTAAATCCTTGAGGTCGCGCTCGGTAGTATCTTTTGGGTCGCCGATTTGACCGGTAGCACCGCCGACAAGATAGTAAGGAGTATAACCGTGGCGAACGAAGCAAGCGCACATCATTAGGGCGGCGAGGTGACCGATATGAAGAGAATCGGCACTAGGGTCGGTGCCCCAATAGAAATTACGCGGAGCTTTGTCTAGGTCTGATATCTGGTCCAGTGTGTGCTCGGCTACGAAACCGCGCCACTGGAGTTCTTCGGATAATTTCATGAATACTCCTTTAGTTATTAACTTTATAATTATAACATCTTTTATGGTAAGATTATAGGGGAAGGGCCCGTCGTTCAACGGATAGGACATACCCCCTCTAAGGGTACAATGTTGGTTCGATTCCAGCCGGGCCTACCAAGCTTCATGTTAAAATTGCGTATCTCAGCAGTTTTTCTCCTCGTCGCTCGGTCAATAACCGCGCGAGAGTCGAAGAAACTACTAATCTACACAATTTTAACTATGAAGCTATTTTTGTGGCATTATTCGTGGCATAAGTTATAATTAGCATAAGGAGTATTAAATTTTTGATGAATAAGGCAAAACGACGTAGTCAAAAAGAGATTGCAAGCGACCTCGCTGATTATTTTGAGAGACAGATGAGTCCTGAGGCGAAAGGTCTACTTGATGGTAAAGCTAGGGAAATGATGTATAACGCCGCGATGCTCGTGTTGGCGGGTGGTGGGCCTTTGTCACACGCGAAGTATATTTTCTGGTGCTATTTAACTCCTCAGTATGCCAAGCAAAAATTGCCATTGGTAATGGATAGAGAAGTATACGACTACTGGACGAAAGATGTGCCAGCATTAATGAAAGATCCGCGTGCAAAGGATATTATTGAAGTCTTTAACGGCGAATTTAAGCGCATTGCGAATAAGGTGATGATTTCTGCAGATGCGAGTCTGACGACTTTCGTGAGAGTGAGAGTCTATCGCGAGATGGAACCATTGCAGTTTGTGGCGCGAGTACGTGAATATACGCCGAGTTCGGATGAAAAGGCAAAGAAAATTGAGGATTTTGGCTGCGTTGGCGAAGTGTTAGTGGCACCAAATGGAAAGAAAATTGGCGAAAACCGCGAACGTACGCGGGGCGCATTGAAGGATTATGTCTATAAGAATTACGACAAGCTTCTGGAAATCAGCCAGCGCCAGGCGCCAGTATTTAAGAGCGGCCGTCAGAAATTAATCACGATTAAGATTGATGGAGCGGATTTTGAGATTATTGGCAATACGGACGACGAAGAGACGACGAAGTATTACGACGAGTTGAAGTCGGATTTGAAGAAGATTTTGGAGAGCGCTAAAAACTAAGATATTGGTGCTTAATATCGGGTTTACGCTCGAGAGTTTCGCGATGCGAAAATTCGAGTGTGGCAATGTTGATGGGGAAGGCGCCATTAAGAAAAGTGATTGGCTTGGCGCTGTCTTGGATAGTAGAAATTGCGCCGCAGACGATGGTTTTTTGGTACGGTTCGGTAATGTGGGTGCGAGCATGGCGCGGGAAGAAGAGTTTGCCTGGGGCCATGAGTCCGCGATCGGAACGCCAAAAGTCATTCACGACTGGTGGAACGACGCCGCTATGCATGTGGCCAGTTACGAAAAAGTCGAACTCGTAAAGATAACTGGATACTTCAGAATCGAACAAAAATACAGGAGAGTGAAGCAGAGCGATTTTGGCTTTATGTTTTGGTAAGTCGCGGATTAGCTTGTGGTCGAGTTGATGAAGGTCGTAAAGTAGGATGCTTTTATCTTCGCTTCCAGGGTGGAATATAGAAGTGGTGCGGTTTTCGTCGCGGTCGAACTGAAAATAATCTGGACTTTGGGTAAATCCGAAAATGTAGGCATTTTTGTCTTCGTAAACATCGTTGTCGAGCAGACGGACATTATCAATGTCTTTGATGGCATCGGCGAGAAGATGCGGCTCTTCGGCGTACCAGTGACGCTTGCCAGAGAAGACACCGGAATATTCGGGATTTTTGCGATAATAATCGTGATTGCCGAGCACGATAAGGGTTGGGGCAATTTCGCCGAGATGGGAAAGCCAAGCTGTAAGGCGCTTGAGGCTGGCTTTGCTTTGAATAGCATCAAGAGAATCGACGAGGTCGCCGGCAATAAGAATGTAATTTGGTTTTTCAGAGGCGGCTTTCTTAGCGACAATTTCAAGAGTTTTGGAAGTAACTTTAGGGCTGAAATGAATATCGCTCATTAAGAAGAATTTGAGCTCTTTTTTGACCTCTGGCTTGTAGAAACGGTATTTAGAAAAATAGAAACATTTCATTACTTATGATTATAACATTCAGTATTAATCTGCCGGTTTGGACCGCGTCGAGTCGGCCTGTCGTTACGGGCGACTCGCGCTTAGGCTCGGCCGTAGCCTGCGCATGTCCAAAACGGTAGTTCAATACTGACACGCGATTATAGTGTTGGAATGTTACTATACTACGCTAGATATAGTGTAGTTGTGCAAGTATTAAGGCATAAAAATTGTAAAAATCAGTTCTTGCGGGGGCATAAAAAATAGCTTATGCTAGGGTTATAAAATAAGGTGGGCTAATTAAGGAGGTGCCCAATGAAAACAAAAACGAAATACATTTTTGTGACAGGGGGCGTGATTTCCGGTGTTGGGAAGGGAATCATGGCGGCAAGTATCGGTGCAATATTAAAGGCGAAGGGTCTAAAAGTTTCGATGCAGAAATGCGACCCTTATTTTAATGTCGACGCAGGACTTTTGAATCCGCGCGAACATGGCGAATGCTTTGTGACGCGTGATGGCGCCGAGACGGACCTAGATTTGGGTCATTATGAGCGTTTCCTTGATGAAGAGATGACCGGCAACTCCATCTGGACATCTGGAAAACTTTATAAGAAATTGATTGATGCGGAGCGCGCAGGCGAGTTTGGTGGCCACACGGTGCAGTTGGTGCCGCACGTAACTGGCTTAGTGCAGCAAACTTTCCTTGATAACGCAGAATACTTTGGTTCCGATGTCCATATAGTTGAGATTGGTGGTACTATCGGCGATCTTGAAGGTTCGCATTTTGTGGAGGCGATTCGTGAATTTGGTACGCGCGTGGGGCGCGAAAATTGCTTGTATGTGCATGTATGCTATGTGCCTTGGCTATCGACCTCGCAGGAGTTTAAGACGAAACCGGCGCAAAATTCGCTACGTGATTTGCGCGAATTTGGCATTATTCCAGATATGGTAGTGGCGCGCATGGATGTCGATAAGGTAATTAAGGCACCACAGGTGGCCTCGAAGTTGGCAACATTTTGTGCTGTGTCCGAAGATGCAGTAGTTTTGATGCCAGATGCAAAGTCTGTTTACGAAGTACCACTGAATGCCGTAAAAGGTGGCGTATTGGCGCCACTTGAGAGGTTTATCGATCATGGCGATCCAGACATGAGTCAGTGGGAAGAATTAGTGAAGAATATCGAGTCAGATCCGAAAAAAGAGGTGAAGATTGGCTTGGTCGCAAAATACATCGACAATACGGACACATATTTGTCAGTGACGGAAGCTTTGAAAGCGGCGGCCTGGAAGACGGGCGTAAAGCTGAATACGATTTGGATTGATGCCGAAAAAGCTACCGAAAAAGATTTTGCGGGCGTGGATGGCATCGTGGTGCCAGGTGGATTTGGGATTCGTGGCGTAGAGGGGAAAATTGCGGCAGCGACTTATTGTCTGAAGCGTAATAAGCCATATCTTGGACTTTGTCTTGGCTTGCAGACGGCGGTAATCGCGGCGGCGCGTATGGGTGGCGTAAAGAATGCAAATTCGGAAGAATTTGATGCGCCGGCAGATGCGAATGTGGTTTACATCATGGAAGGCCAGAAGGGCAAGGAAAGCACTGGTGGCACAATGCGCTTAGGCGACTATCCAGCCCATCTTACGAAAGGCAGTTTAGCGGAGAAGTTGTACGGAGCCGAAGATGTGATTGAACGCCATCGTCATCGCTATGAGGTGAATCAGAAGTTTTTGAAGGAAATTGAAAAAGGTGGCTTGGTAGTGTCTGGCACTTCGCCAGATGGAAAATTGGTGGAGTATGTGGAAGCGCCAAAATGTGACTACTTTATTGCAACGCAGGCGCATCCAGAGTTTAGGAGTCGACCATATCGTGCGCATCCGTTGTTTGAGGGTTTAATTCGCGCGAGCGTTAAATAATTTTTGGCATTAAAAATGGGGCGGCCGGCGGGAACGGTCGCCCCTGGACTCCAGGAGTCCGGCGGTGGAAGATGAGAAAGGGTGATGAAAATCGGTAAAGGGAAGCCACTCCCTGACGCAAGTGGTGCTTAGACGCCGAAAGCTTCGGCGGCGAAGGCAGTGATGCTTTCGCGGGACATACGCTCGCGTTCCTGGCGGGCCTTTTCTTCGGCAGCCAGTTCCTCGGCGGCGCGCTGGGCGTCCTCCTCGGAAATTTCCGCGACGATAGCCGTGATGGCGCGTTCGCGTTCCTGGCGGGCCATGCAGACCCCCCTGGTGGTCTTCTTCTTGGCGATGCTCTTGGCGTTCTGCTTGAACTCAGCCAACATACGACCGAGACGCTGCTGGTCGGGCTCAATGCCGACGGACTGCAGGTAGTAGCGGGTAGACGCATAGTATTTGTCGTTCTCACGCATCGCGACGAAAGTGGCCACCTTGGACTTATAAGCGAAAACAAGGGCCCTGTAATCGAGCCCCACAACATGCTGCGGGTCGAGACCGCGGGCAGAGAGCTCACGGCGGAGTTCCTGAACCTGCTTAGCCTCTTCAGCGGTCAGCTTGGAGCCGGCGGCTTCCTTGCCGCTGAGTTCGATGTACTTCTTTGACTTCTCGATGATGTTCTTCATCAGATCATCTCCTTTAAAAGTTCTTGTCGTTTCCGACACAATGGGTGTCTTACGTTCTCCTCTATGCGGAGAAGAGCGTAAAAATAACTTTAGCACAGAATTGTGCAAAGTTATAGTCTTATTGTAGCATAGTTTGGCAAAATTGTCAATAGTCTTTATGCTTGCATTTGTTTGCGACAGGGGTAAAAAGATGGTAAAATATGCGTATCATGGATAATTTTAAGGATCAAATCAAGGGAGTTATCAACGATTTATATGGCGTTGATGATGTCGTGGTTGATTTCGCGGCGGTGCCGGCAGATATCGAAGGCGACTATTCGACGAATGTGGCGATGCGTCTTGCGCGCCAAGTTGGTAAGAATCCGCGTCAAATTGCCGAAGAAATTATCCAAAAACTGGGGGATTGTGGTTTTGAATTGTCAATTGCGGGGCCAGGTTTTATTAATATTGGCGTATCCGGAAAAGCTTTGAAAGCGCAGTTAGATGCGGCTTGGTCGGAGCATTATGGTGATAATTATTCTGGCGCCAGCAAGGTAGCAATCTCGGAATTTCCGAGCACAAATATCGCTAAGCCGTATTCGGTGGGGCATTTGCGTCCAGGCACACAGGGTTGGGCGGCCAAGAAAGTGCTTGAAGCAAATGGCTGGAAAGTGGTGACGGATAATCACTTAGGTGACGTGGGCACGCCGTTTGGGATTTGGGCTACTGGTTTTAAACGTTCGGGGATTGATGCTGATAAGGTAACAATCTATGATCTTGGCAATATTTATATCCAGATGAAGGCCGACTTGAAGGAAGAAGAAAAGGCTGGCAAGCAAGAACTGGCCGAGCGGGTACAGGATTGGCTGAAGAAACTCGAGGCGAAGGACCCGGAAGCGGTAAAGTTGTCTGAGCATTTTAAAGAGATTTCGATGGCGCACACGCATGAAATTATGGGGCGCCTAGGGATTAATACTGATCTTGAGATGGGCGAAAGTTGTTTCGTGGAGCTTGGTAAAGAGAAAGTTGAACAACTGGTTAAAGATGGTATTTTTGAACGTAACGAGGATGGTTCGATTATTTGTCGCTTGGATGAGTATGGTATTGATGTGCCAATGCTGATGCTTAAGAGCAATGGTACGGCGCTATATGCGACGACGGATCTTGGCTGTATGCTGTATCGCGTGGAAAATATCCATCCGGATAAGATTGTCTATGCGGTGGGAGCGGAGCAGAAATTCTATTTTGAGCAGCTGTTTGCGTTAGCGAAGAAAATTGGCCTAAAGGTAGACAATTATCACTTGTGGTTTGGCACGATTGACCAGATTAACCCAGAGGGGAAGCGCGAAAAAATGTCGTCGCGTAAAGGGGTAGTTTTGATGGAAGAGCTGCTAAATGATGCCGAAAAACGCGTGCGCGAGAATTTTGGTGGCAAACTTGCCAATGAGGATATTGCGAAGATTGCGGTGGGGGCGATTAAATATTCCGACTTTGTGGCAGATCGTAAAACGGGAATTTTGTACGACCCAGATAAAATTTTTGCGTTGACGGGCCAATCGGGGCCATTCTGTCAGTATGCAGATGTGCGTTTGCGCAGGATTCTCGAGAAAAATGCTGATTTTGCGTCGGTGGATTATGCCGACTATGATTTCGCGGCAGAGAAGAGTGTATTGCAGTTGCTTTTGAAATTCCCAGAAATAGTAGCGAGTGTATGCGAGAACTTTGAGATGCACAAGATTGCTGGTTTTGCCTTTGAGCTAGCGCAAGAGTTAAATCGCTATTACGAAAAGACGCCGATTTCGACGGCAGAAGATGCAGAACGCTCAGCGCGTTTAGATGTGATTCGCAAAGCAGACTTCGTGTTGGCGCGGGCGCTTGATCTATTGGGTATCGAGATTCCGGCGAGCATGTAGCTTAAGCATCTTGACTTTTTAGTCAAAGTGTGATACAATAGGGTTATGGCTTATTATATCTAGTAAGTCATGACCTTTAATCGTTGATTGAGTTTATTCTTATACGTATAGCATCCAGTTTGGGGCTAGTTTTCTCTGAGGGGAGGGAAATCTAGCCCTAAGCGAAGCCACTCGCCACGGGCTAAGATTAGACAGCCGGCTGGAGAGCTGGCAGGAAGATGAGGTGCGTATGTTTCAATCCAAGGAAGTCCGCCAGAAAATGACGGCAAGAAACGAACTGGGAGTGATGGGGCTCTCCATCGTCCCCGACTCCGATGAAGAGTTGGCGGCATATGATGCCAAAATACTCGGATTCGAAGATGAATCACCAAAGGCACGCGCGTTGGCAGACATCACCACGAAGATGCTGGAGGTGGCCATGTACGAAGGCGTTATCGATGATGATATCGGCATGGTGGTGCCCGTGAAGGCGTCCGAAGCCATGGATTATGGCGCCATGATTCAGGATATCGTCACCGCAAGGGGCATCAAGGAACTCCGCGAGATTGCGGAAGTTTACAAGGATATGCCTGGCGCCGTCGAGCTGGCCAAAGCCTGTGCCCAGGAGATGGGTTACGAGCTGCGCGTGAGCGCATAGGATTCATCGGTCGAAGTTCGGCCACTGCCTGAATAACCTAGGCGAACACTCATCAACAAAGTCCCCGGCCAATTGCGGCCGGGGCATTCTTTTTTTGAAAAAATAGCATGAAAAACCCCGGTTGCGGATGCAGCCGGGGATATTTCTTTAGTTAGTCACATACGGCCGACGGAAAGGGCTATTCTGCTGAAGTGCTTTATCGGTAAGGACGCGGACAATAATGTCGGTCGCTTTATCCGCTTCGCTTGAGCTGAGCTCACTATCGTAGGGCAAATAGTTGTAGATGGCGGTGAGAAGCGTTTCGTCGGTGTCGCCATTGATGGTGCCGAGTGCGTAGAGCATGAAGGCGGCCATTTTCAGACCTTTGCGGACAGTATGAGCGCTGTCATACCAACCGCAGCCCATGATGCCATTGCGGCATCTTACGTATACGACATCGTTACCGTGGTTGCGGTTCTGGAATACACGGGACGTACGCCCCTTGATGCGCTTACTGGCTTCTTCGGCCTGATTGTCGAGCTCTGCTTCGAGCGAGAGCTGTGCTTGGCGAATAGATTTGCGGTCGATTGCCTCTGTTGGTACACAACCGCGCATGATCTCGGTGCTGGATGGTCCGGTGTTACCCTCTGAGAAGGTATAGCTTTTTATGATAAAAGCATCCGGGCCGATTCCACGCATGTATTCGAAGAATTGCGCGATTATCTCGGGTAAAATTACGTTGTAGCCGCCACGCTTCTCGAAAGAGAAGTGAGCCGGCTGCAGGTGAATGATCTTTCCTGCCATATTGCACACCTCCCCTGTGCTTTATTTGAAAAACTAAAGATGAAAAGGATCCTTCACTCTCCCAAAAGGCGTGAATCTGTATTATTTTAGCACAGATATGTAGATTTGTCAAGAATCTAAATATATGGTATATTTTAGGTAATTAATAGAGGAAATTTCGATGGCTGAAGCTAAAGAAAAAGAGAAAAAGGGTGAGAAGAAGGGCGGAATCGCTCGGGTTAAAGGCGGCGCGAGCGGCTTCATGACTTTCATTAAAGAGCAGAATATTGTCGGTCTTGCCGTAGGCTTAGTACTTGGTACGCACGCTGGTGCACTAGTTAACTCGCTTGTTAATAATGTTTTCATGCCACCAATTGGTCTTATGTTGGGCTCAACGGAAGGCTTGAAGGGCTGGACTATTCCGCTCGGGGAAACTGGTGCAGAGTTGGCTCTCGGTGCTTTCTTGAACGATTTAATTAACTTTATTATCTTGGCCTTCGTGATTTACTTGGTTATTAAGGCTTTGAAACTTGACGTTAAGAAATAATGCCAAAAAAATCTGAAAAAGCCACATTGTTGTGGATTGATCTCGAAATGACGGGATTGTCGCCAGAAAAAGACAAGATTTTGGAAGTGGCGGCAATTGCGACAGATTGGGATATGAATGAAGTTGATACTTTTACGGCGGTCGTAAAGGTTGATGAAAAGTTGATGCGTGAGCGCATGGTAGGTGAGTTCTGGGAAAAGAACAAAGATTCTTATGACGCTTTATTCGCACAAAATGCGGATGGTAAACCGGCGAAAGAAGTCGAGCAGGAGTTGCTGGCTTTTGTTGAGAAGAATTTTGACGAAACCGTTTATTTAGCAGGGAACTCGATTCATCAGGACCAAAAATTTATCGAACGCGAGTGGCCAAAGCTAAATGCGAAATTGCATTATAGGCAGCTGGACGTGAGCTCTTGGAAGATTTATTTCGAGAATGCGTTGCATCGGAAGTTTATGAAGCCAGAAAACCACCGTGCGCTGGATGACATTCGGGGCAGTATTGAGGAGTTGAAATGGTACTTGAAGATGATATCGTAAAGTACGCCTTGGCTTTGCCAGATGTATCGGTGCACGATGAGAAAGAATATAAGATTTTCTTACGCGGTGAAACCATTTTTGCGTTATTTGAGCCAGGCAAAGAGCCGCTACGCATGCAAGTACGCTGCGACCGCGAACTTAGCAAGACTTTGCAAGAACGCTATGAGAGTGTAATGGAAAGTCGCGCTTTGGGGCGAAATGGCATCGAAATCATTTGCTCTGGGCAATTGACGCATGACGAAGTGATAGATTTAGTGCGGCACGGTTACGAGCAGTCGGCACCAAAAGAATAAAAAAATACCTCCCAGGCGGGAGGTATTTTGGTGTTCTTTAATGAGTGTCGCTATATTCCTTGAAGTTCTTCTGGAGTGTTTGAAGATCGCGGATGGAAGCATCAAGCGCATTGGCGTAAACATCATTAGTTGCTTTAGCGCGAGCCTGTTGCTCGAGGGAAATGAGAAGCGATAGGTGATAAGCAGTATCGGTTGCGTAGACTTTGTCGAGCTGGCCACTAAGCATACCATCTTCGAGTTCGTTCATGTAGGTCATCATTAGGCCAGAGTTTTCGTCGGTAACTTTACCGCTGGCGGTAACATTTTGTCCAGATGTCTCGATGGCGGAACGGGATGATTCAAGCGAAGAGAGTAATTGAACCGTGTAAGTGCGAAGGTCGGACGATTTGAGACGCTCGGAATAAGAATTGAGTGGGCCTTCGTCGTCGAGAAGACTCTCGATGCGTGCGTAGACCATTTGATGCACTTCGGCGACTTCACCGTTTTTTGAAGCCAAGATTCCACCTACTACGATCATCGCTACAACAGCGACAGCGGCGGCGGCAATGAGCTTAATCATGACGGGAGTCAAGATTGGCCCTGCTGAAAATTTCTTTTTGCCTTTGACGGCAATTTCGTCAAGATAAGCTTTATTGTCCATAATGACATTATAGCATAAACATTTTTTAAGAAAGTAGAAGCCTTTTGGAAACGCTTTGAATAGCCCGCCGTTGCGGGTATTCTGCGCTCGTCCTCGTCGTAACTGCGGATGTTCCAAAAAATCTTTACTTTCAAAATGTTTATGCGGATATTAGTGCCTGGGGATTTTCTTATCTGTTGTATAGGTGTTATAATTTGAGTATGGAGGATGCTAAAGAGGAGATTCGCGCAAGGTTAGCGGTCGAAGATGTGGTGGGGCAATACATCGAGCTAAAGCGAGCCGGGCGGAATTTTAAGGGGCATTCACCTTGGGGGACTGACAGAACGCCGAGTTTTATGGTTTCGCCAGATAAGGGGATTTGGCATGATTTTTCGAGTAATAAAGGTGGCGACATTTTTACTTTTGTAATGGAGATGGAGGGGTGCACTTTCCGAGAGGCGCTCGAAAAATTGGCGCGACAAGCCGGCGTAGAGCTGAAGCGATATTCGAGCGATGATAAAAAACAGGCTGAACGCAAACAGCGAATTCGCGATTGTTTAGAGCTTGCGACGAAATATTTTCAGTTTTGTTTGACGAAGAATAAAGCCGTCATGAAATACGTTTTCTATAAACGTAATTTAAACAAGAAGACGGTAGAGAATTTTCGGATTGGATATGCGCCGAAATCTGGTTGGGCGTTAGTGAATTTTTTGAAAAAGCGCGGTTTTACTGAGCAGGAAATGGAAGAAGCGGGGCTCGTGAACCGTTTTGGCGGAGATTTATTTAAAGGTCGAATGACAGTGCCACTAATGGATGTGTCAGGAAATGTGATTGGCTTTACGGGCCGCATCATTGAGCAAGACGATAATTCGCCAAAATATCTGAACACGCCAGAGACGATTTTGTATAATAAAGGCCGTCATATTTTTGGTTTGTCGCAAGCACGAGATGCGATTCGGCGATCCGATTTTGTAGTAGTAGTTGAGGGGAACATGGATGTGATTTCGTCGCATCAGGCCGGAGTTTGCCAAGCAGTGGCAACGGCCGGCACGGCAATGACGGAAATGCATTTGAAGAGCTTTGCGCGGATGACGAAGGATATTCGTTTGGCTTACGATGGCGATGAGGCAGGCGTGCGAGCAGCGGAGCGGGCAATTTCGATGGCGTCAAAATTTGGGATTTATTTGTCTGTAATCGACGATTATCATGGCTGTAAAGATGCGGACGAGTTGATTCAAAAAGATCCGAAACTTTGGCAGGAGGCAGTACAAAAATATCGTCCGGCATTAGAGTGGTTACTCGAAAAATATGAGACGAAGTATGATTTGCGAACCGAAAAAGGTTTTCAGGAGTATGCGACAGAGGCGAAGCGCTTAATTGATGAAATTGACCCGGCGGATACTGTTTTGCGTGAGAAGTATGAACGCATGGCGGCGGAAAGATTAGGTATTTCACTGGAAGCATTTCGGGCAAAGAAGGTTCAGGCCGCAGAGAAGAAAAAGCTGAAAAAGAAGAATATCCAGAAGAGTGCAAAAGCCGAAAGTCGGGCCGAGAAGAATTTGGCAGCGATTGTTAAAGTTGGAAAAATTAATGTCGATGATGTTGAGGTCGGTTCTTATAACTTAGATGAGCTGGAACTTATATTTGAAGAGCAATATAGCAAGTTTGCCAAGGATGAGCTCGAAAAGGAAGCGCAGAATTTAGTTAAGCGCGTAAAAGAAGAGCGGTTGGCAGAAGAGCGGCGGGATTTGGAGGAGCAGATACGGGTGGCCGAGGAAAATGGCGACGAGGCGCTCGAAAATGAATTATTGCAAAAACTAAGCAAAATTTTGCGAAAAAAATAGACTTGTTGTAAAAATTATGCTATATTTCACCTAAATGCTGGGTCAGCGGGCTGATTTTGATAGTCCACCCAGGAAGAAGAAGTCAATTGATAAGGCATACAAAAACTCTTGAAACAAACATTGCAAACGGGCGGGCGTTTTGTTGTTAAAAATAATAGGGAATTATAAATGGACGAAGACGACAAAGATTTACGTTTAGACGACGATATGATGGATGAGCCATCACTCGACGATATGGGTGACGAAGGCGATGAAGATTATAACGTAGATCTTGAATCCGTGACTTACGACGAAGTTTCTGACGACTCCGTAAAACTTTATCTACGCGAAATTGGTAAAATTCCACTTCTTTCTAGCGAAGAAGAGTATGAACTAGCACAAAAAATTATCCATGGCACGCCAAAAGAACAGAAAAAGGCTAAGGATAAAATGGCAGAATCGAACATGCGTTTAGTGGTTTCGATTGCAAAACGCTATTCTGGCCGTGGCTTGGATTTTTTGGATTTGATTCAGGAAGGTAACACTGGCTTACTGCGCGCAGTAGAAAAGTTTGACCCAGACAAGGGCTTTAAATTCTCGACTTACGCGACTTGGTGGATTCGCCAGGCAATTACACGCGCAATTGCTGACCAGGCACGCACGATTCGTATTCCAGTACACATGGTAGAGACGATCAATAAGGTCCTACGCACGCAACGCCGTTTGACGCAGGAGCTGAACCGCGAGCCATCGACTGACGAGATTGCGAAGGCGATGGGCATGGAACCGGAAAAGATTGAATACGTAATGAAGATTAAGCAGGACATTGCCTCACTTGATGCTTCGGTTGGTCGCGATGGTGATGATGACGATTCTTCGCTTGGTGACTTTATTGAGGACGAGGAACGTATTTCGCCGGAAGATTCAGCGGCAACTCAGCTTTTGAAGGAACAAATTGCGGCGATTCTTTCGACTTTGACTGATCGCGAACAAAAGATTATCAAGATGCGCTTTGGTATTGGCGGTGGCAAGAGCCATACGCTTGAAGAAGTTGGTGCAGAATTCTCCGTGACGCGCGAGCGTATTCGCCAGATTGAAGCTAAGGCATTGGCGAAGCTCCGCAAGAACAAAGATACGAAAAAACTTCATGAATATCTGAAGTAACTGAACATTTTTCTAGGAAACACTCAAGGCCGTCCCGTCGTTACGGGCGGCTTTTCGTTCGTCCTCGGTCGTAACCTGCGGATACTCGCGTGGGTGTTTGGAAAAATGACGAGTTTTTATTTGCATTTTTCTTTAAACATAAGTACAATAATGTATATGGAACAAAGTGGGCAGGTGAATATGGGTGCGGCTGCTATGCCACAAGCACCTACGGCAGCTCCAGTAGCAATGCCGCAGCAACAGGTTATGCAACAGGCGATGCCTCAAGCACCAGCTCAACAAGGTATGCCACCGGCAGTAAAAGCAATTCCTACCGCGGCTCCGGCTCAGATGGGAGTTTCTCAGAATAGCGCTTTACCGATGCCGCCACAACAGGCGCCAACGCCACCTCCAATGACTTTTGCGCAGGCTGCAATGCAGAGCACAATTCCAAATAGCGAGGTTCGTATCGAGAGCCTTCTCGAGGAGTGCGTACGTACGAAAGCATCCGACCTTCATTTACAGGTAGGTTTGCCGCCAATTTTGCGTATTGATGGTGCTTTGCAGCCGGTCTCTGGTTATGGCGATATGGACGAAGCCACTGTTGAGCGCCTTGTTTTCTCTACGCTTGAAGAAGATCAGAAACAGATTTTGATTAAGGATAAGGAGTTTGATTATTCGTTCTCTTTCGGCGACTTAGGCCGTTTCCGTGTAAATGCTTTCCATGAAAAGGGTAATATTGCAGGTGCTTTCCGTTTAATTCCGAATGAAATTCAGTCTATTAGCGAACTTGGTATGCCATCAATTGTGACGAGCTTTGCGGATTATCCACGTGGCTTGGTTTTGGTGACTGGCCCTACAGGCTCCGGTAAGTCAACAACACTCGCGGCCTTGGTTGATAAGATTAATCGCGAAAAGACTGCTCACATTATTACAATCGAGGATCCGATTGAGTTTACGCATAAGTCGATTCGCTCTGTGGTGGTACAGCGCGAGGTGCACTATGATACCTATTCCTTCTCGGCGGCACTTCGTTCGGCGCTCCGCGAAGACCCAGATGTAGTATTGATTGGTGAGATGCGCGATCTCGAGACGATTTCCGCAGCTATTACGATTGCGGAAACTGGTCACTTGGTGTTTGCAACACTACACACTAACTCCGCTTCTCAGAGTATCGACCGTATGATTGACGTGTTCCCGCCACATCAGCAGCCACAGGTGCGCTCGCAGTTGTCGAACATTTTGCAGGCAATTTGTGCTCAGCGCTTAGTGCCAGCAATTGGTGGTGGCCGCGTGGTGGCAGCAGAAATTTTGATTGCGAACCCAGCTGTGCGCTCGGTGATTCGTGAAGGTAAAACACATCAGCTTGATACGATTATTCAGACAGGTGCGGATCAGGGTATGCAGACGATGGATCGCACTTTGGTGAAGCTGATTCAAACAGGCGTGATTACTTATGATGCCGCAAGGGAATTTGCGGTCGATTTGCAAGAATTTGAAAGGTTAGCTCGCGGATGAAACGATTTACTTATAAAGCTAAGGAATCAAGTACCGGTAAGGTTATCAAAGGTACAATTCAGGCAGAAACAGAACGTGTTGCTGGTAAGCTTTTGGTGGATCGTGGCTATGTGCCGGAAACCCTACGCGAAGAGGGCTCTGGTTTTGGCGATAAGTTAAATAAAGTCACTTCGAAAGACCGTATTAACTTTACGCGTCAGTTCGCGACGCTTGTTGGCGCAGGTTTGCCGATTGCGCAGTCTTTGCGTACAGTATCTGAACAGACGAGCAACAAGGCAATGAAGTCGGTCATTGAAGAGATTCTAGCCGACGTGGAAGCTGGTCACAGCTTAGGTGATTCGTTTGGCAAGCATCCAGATGTATTTAACAACGTTTACATGTCTTTGATTCGCGCTGGCGAAGTTTCGGGTACGCTCGATGAGTCTCTGCGTCGTATTGCTTCTCAGGAGGAGAAGGATGAAAAGATGATGAGTAAGATTAAGGGCGCCTTAACGATGCCTTTAATTACGCTTGCAGTTATGATTATCGTATTTATATATATGATGGTCGAGGTTGTGCCGCATGTTGAGTCGCTCTATGAAGATTTGGGTGAAAAACTACCGGCCTTAACGCAGGCTTTGGTTGCAATTAAGGACTTTATCTTTGCTTTCTGGTGGCTTACTTTGATTATTATCGCTTTCATCGTGATGGGCTTAATGCAATTCTTGAAGACGGAGCCGGGTATCAGGGCAGCGGCTAATTTCAAACTTAATGTGCCATTATTTAATGGTTTGATGAGAATTCTATACATGTCGCGCTTTGCGAGGATTTCGCAAATCCTGCTTTCTACTGGTGTGGCGGTGCTCGATACGATGAATATTGCGGGTGATGCAACGAACAACGTTGTGGTGCAAGATTCGATTAAAGAAGCGGCTGGCGAGGTGCAGGGTGGCAAAGCGCTTTCTGATGCGTTACGTGATAAACCTTATGTCGAACCTCTTATCTACCAGATGGCGGCAATTGGTGAACAATCCGGTAAGATGGATGAGATGCTTGGTAAGGCGGCTCAGGTATTTGAAGATGAGCTTGATGAAAAGATTGCAACAATCTCGGCCATGATTGAACCGTTGATGATGGTAATGTTGGCAATTATCGCTGGTCTCTTGGTAGGTGGTGTTCTATTCCCGATTTACTCCTTGGTCAACTCGATTGGATAGAGAAGAGAAGACATTTTTCCACAGATTGTCAAAAATAGGACTTGATTTTAGCATAAACTTTTTGTATAGTTTAGTTAAATGCAGTTTTGCAATTGGTAATCACTCAGTGGGTATCTGAGTAGCCAAATGGCAATTACTGGTTGCAAAAATAAAAAAGGAGCATAAAATGACAAAAAACAATAAAAAAGGCTTTACGATCATCGAGGTAGTCTTGGTTCTTGCTATCGCCGGTCTTATCTTCTTGATGGTCTTCATCGCGCTTCCAGCATTGCAGCGTTCTCAGCGCAACACTCAGCGCGAAGATGATATCGCTCGCTTCCTCACGGCTGTGAACGATTTCCAAACTAACAACAGTGGTAAGACGCCATGGCAGGCCAACAAGCTTGGTCTCTTCACTAAGCGCTACATTGATGATACTTGTGAATTTACTACTGATGATGCCCTTAAGCCAAATTCCTGTGGCGCACAGTTTACGGATCCAGATGGTACGTATTATGAGTGGAATGCCGCTGCAACTGCTATTGGCGGTCAAGTTGACCAATCTTATGTTACCGGTTCTACGGTTGACCATAAGATTTATGTAGTCCAAGCTGCTGGCTGTGGCTCAACGGAAGGTACTTATACCTACTACGCTGGTGAACGCAATATCGCTATGTTCTACATTGAAGAGGGCGGTGCGATTATCTGCAACGATAACCACTAATCTTAGCGTAAAAGAGAGCTCCGAGAGGAGCTCTCTTTTTGTGCTAGAATAAAAGATATGGAAAGCATATTCGCGATGGTGTTCTTGTTTATAATGGGTGCGATGTTAGGGTCGTTTGCCTGTTGTCAGGTATGGCGAATACGTAAGGGCGATAAGTCAAAATGGTCTCATTGCATGAATTGCAAGTATCGATTGCAATGGTACGACAATATTCCAATTATCAGCTGGTTGATGTTGGGTGGCAAATGTCGTAAATGTCGCAAGAAAATTGGTTATGCGGAAATTTTAGCCGAGGTCGGTTTAGCGTTAGTATTTGCGCTAACATTTTGGTTTTGGCCGACAAAAAGCGAGCTATTAGCATTATCGGTAGCAGAAATAATTAAGTTTGTGCTGTTCCTGATTAACCTGGTGGTATTCACGATCTTGTTTATTTACGATGCAAAATGGAAAGAGTTGCCAGTGTTTTTGATGGTGGTGGCGATTGTGGTAGCGGCAGTCTTTTTGGGCATAAATATTTGGCAAGGTTACGCGTTTGGCGGTGGTTTTGACTGGGGAAGTTTAGTGCTGGCGTTGGTGTTTTTGCCGGGTTTGTATTATTTGATGTATCGCGTGAGCGGAGAAAGTTGGGTTGGTGGTGGTGATTGGATTTTATGCATGTCGCTAGCTTTAATGCTTGGAAATATGTGGTTGGCACTAATGTGCATGTTTGCCTCGAACGTGATTGGTAGTGTCGTAATGCTACCGGTGGCGTTGCATAGAAAGAAAAAGAATATGGTGATTCCATTTGGGCCGTTTTTGATTGTGGGCTTTTGGTGTATATATCTAGCACAAAACGCAATTCTTAACTTTATAGGATTTTGATGTACGTTGCAGATTTAATTAATGAATTTCTGGAATCGCTGGAAGTAGAGAATGGGCGCAGTCGTTATACGTCGCGTAATTATGAATTATGTTTATCGCGTTTGCTGGAATTTCAGAATGATTTTGACCCAGAAAATGATTTAAAGCCGGCGGATATTACGCAAGAATGGTTGCGTAAATACAGGCTGTGGTTGAATAGATACCAGACAGAGCGCGGAAAAGGCTTGTCGGTGACGACACAAGCTTATCATTTGATTGCGCTGCGGGGATTTTTAAAATATCTCGCAAAGCGAAGTATTAAATCTCTAGACCCAGTGTTGGTAGAATTGCCGCGGACGCATCGTCCGCAAGTGACATTTTTGCATGTGGATGAAATTGATCGAATTTTAGCGGAGATTCCGCTCGATACGGAAGATGGTTTGCGTGACCGGGCGATATTTGAATTATTGTTTTCGACGGGCTTGCGCGTATCGGAGTTGACCGGACTAAATCGAGGCGATGTGAATTTAACACGGCGCGAATTCATGGTGCGCGGCAAAGGCCAAAAAGATCGCCCGGTATTTATTTCGCAATCGGCGGCGGATGCGGTGCAAGATTATTTAGATGAGCGTAAAGATAAATTGCCGGCATTGTTCTTGAATAATTCGCGCAATCAACCGATGGTAGGGACGAGCGGAGATTATCGGCGATTGTCGCCACGCAGCATTGAAAGAATTATTAATAAATATGTGCGGGCGGCAGGGATTACGAAGCATGTGACGCCGCATACTTTACGCCATTCATTTGCGACGGATCTGTTGATGAACGGGGCGGATTTGCGTTCGGTACAGTCGATGTTGGGGCATTCGAACATCTCGACGACGCAGATCTATACACACGTGACAGACCCGCATCTCAAAGATATTCACGAAAAGTTCCATAGCGACGTAAAGTAAGCACTAGCATTGACAGAATGTGAGATTTGTGCTATATTATAAGTAATCGAGCGGGCTCGGGTTTATTCTTGAGTTGCTCCAAGCAGAGTCCCCGAGTGGGGATTTTTTGTTATATAATGGGAAAAAGGGAGAAAAGAATGGCAGAAAAGAAAGATACCAAAGATAAAAAAATTGGTAAAGCCGTGGAGAAAGTCGCAAAAGAGCAGAAGGAAGTAAATGCTTTTAATGTTGGCTTTAATAAAACAAATAACCCAGATGGTTTAATTCAGCGCACGCTGATTATTTTCAAGCCAGATGCAGTGCAGCGCGGAATTGTCGGTGAGATTTTGAGCCGCTTTGAGCGCGTTGGTTTGAAGATTGTTGCTACCAAGATGGTCAACCCAGATAAGGATCGTTACTATCACCATTACGAAGGCATTTCTAAGATGGTGTCTCGCCGTGGTCAAAAGGCGTTTGATTTGGTAGTAGATTTCATGACGTCTGGTCCAGTCATTATGATGGTACTAGAGGGCGTCGAAGCAATTCCGGTTGTGCGCAAGATTGTTGGTTCAACCGAGCCAATGGCAGCCGATATGGGTACAATTCGCGGTGATTATGCGCATGTTAGCTTTGGTTATGCAGATGCGCGCAATGAAGGTGTAGCAAACTTAATTCACGCTTCGGGTAACCCAGAGGAAGCCGAACAGGAAGTTTCCTATTGGTTTAAACCAGAAGAAGTTCAGATCTACAAGACTTTGTCGGAACGCTTTACGCGCTAATGAAAAATCCCCTCTAGCGAGGGGATTTTTTTATGCTTTAAATTCTTCTATGGACGTCGCCAAGTTGGCCGATAGTGTATTGGTACGGCAGGGAGGCAAAGCTGTAGCCGTTATCAAGACAGAGTGACTCGCCGCCTTCGAGTCGGATGCGAAAAGCGAAAATATGATAGCCGGCGTAGCGGCCGCCGCCGATATCGTCGATAAAGACATTATCTTCTTCGGAACAATAGGCACCGTCATCATATTGAATATCGCCGACTTCCATGTAGGCCCAGTTGTCGCTGCCGACGCCACCCGTCTGGGAGCCGACTACTTCTGGATCGTATCTACCGCGGTTAAATACTTGACCATTGATGCAGTTTACGACGTACGTGCTGCTCCATAGCGCAACCTTAAATGGTTCGCCGGTGCTCGGATCGACGACATCTTTGGTTACATAACGTTTATAGAAAGTGCAGAAGCCGTTAGTGGCATTTCGTTTCGTGAAATTGTCGGTAACGCTGACACTATTATGGGTGTGCCAAGTATTCATGGCGGTCACAATGAGAGATAAATCACGGCGGCGTTCTGTGTTGCGTTGGGTGCGTTGGAGCGCGGGCAGAGCGATGAATACCATTAGAAAGATTAGGCCCGCAATAGCTAAAACTAGAATGATTTCTATTATTGTAAAACCGGATTTTGTTTGTTGGTTGTTTTCCACTATTTTTATTGTAGCACCAACTTGACTTTTGGTAAAAATTAACGTAAGCTTTAAGTAGTGGAAAAACCCGGAGTTGAGAAACGGGATCAAAAATAAACAGATTAACATAAAAAGAAGAGGTTATGTTTTATGCGCAGGTTGCGTAAACGTTTATTTTTACTCGCCGGGCTGGTGATTACGGCTATATTTGGCGCGGTAATTGCAAGAAATTATATACAAAATGAGTCGGCGTCAGCTGACTCTGGCTCAGTGACGGGCTATCAACAGCACACGAATGGCACGACTACGATTGGGCTATTCCAGGTTAATGGCAGCGAGGCATGGTGCTTTGAGCATGATAAAACTTCGCCATCGATTGGTACGTCGATGGAGACCCTAAGTGGATACCCAGCATTGATTACCTCCTCCTCTTCGGAACGTGATCAGTTGCTGTTCAAAATTATGTATTATGGCAAAGCGGGAGGATATGGCGACATTCCGATTGCGATGGCGTCCTCATATGTCTTTACGGAGCAGCGTAGCCCATCGATGCTATATAGCAGCTTGCATGAGACGGGAAATTCCTTAACTGCGACGGACTTGTTAAATTACGCAACGAGCGCAGCTTTACCGGCTGGCATGAACTATCTTTATCTTTGGTATAGCCCGTCGAACTCGGCTTTGCAGATTTTGGGGCAGTATGCGCATACGGATGGCCAAACAGTAACTGTGACAAAGATTTGGAAAGATAACTCGAATGCGTATGGCACGCGCCCAACTTCCGTAAGGATTTACTTTTACGTCAATGGCGTAAATCAGGGATATTATGATTTGACTGGTTCTGGAAATACATGGACGCAAGCGATTACGCTCGGCGCGGCTGGTACGGTGACGATTACTGAGGATGCGGTTTCTGGTTATAGTACTTCGATTAGTGGATTGACGGTTACGAATACGTTGACGGGCACAACTTCAATTTCTGGTACGAAAATTTGGAAAGATAATTCGAACGCCTATAGTACGCGGCCGAGCAGTATTACTTTGAATATATTACAAAACGGCGCAGCTTATTCGACTTTGGTGCTGTCTGGATCTGGTGATACTTGGACGGGTACGAAGACTGGATTACCAAAGTATGATGCAAATGGTGTTCTTTATAGTTACTCGCTTGCTGAGCCGGCTGTTTCTTCGTATACCAGTTCAAGGAGTGGCGATACTTTTACAAATACTTTAACTGGGACGACTTCGGTTTCGGTAACGAAGATTTGGAAAGATAATTCAAATGCATATTCGACGCGTCCGGCGAGCATTGAAATCGAAATTTTGCAAAATGGTAGCGTGTACCAAACGAAGACTTTGAGCGCGACGGGAAATACTTGGTCGGCGACCTATAGTGGTTTGCCAATGTATGACGCGAATGGTGTACGTTACACATATTCCGTGCGCGAAAAAACTACGCTGACTGGCTATACGTCGTCGCAGAGCGATAGTACGATTACGAATACGCTTACCGGCACAACTAGCATAACGGTTGCAAAACAGTGGGATGATTTGAGCAATGCGGATAATACGCGCCCAGCTACAATTACATTTAATTTACTGCGCAATGGGACGCAAATTGATACGATTAGCCTTAACGGAACGAGCGACACTTGGTCGCGCGAAATTACTGGTTTGCCGCTCTATGATGCGGAGGGCGTGAAATACTCATATACGGTTGAAGAAGCATCGGTCCCGACTGGATATCAGATGTCGAGAGTCGATGACCTGACCATAAAGAACAGCTATCGTGGCGAAACTTCTACGACGGTAACGAAAGTTTGGTCTGACTGGAGCAACCGACATAATTATCGTCCGGCAAACGTGAATGTTGATTTACTGCGCGATGGCACGAAGATTAAAACCGTAACGTTGACGGGCTCCGGCAATACTTGGACGCACACGGAGACAGGATTACTGAAATATCGCGATGATGGTACGGAATATCAGTATACTTGGCGCGAATCGTCGGTACCAACAAACTACACGATGACACAAAGTGGCAATACGATTACGAACAAATTAGATGTACGTATAAGCTTAACTTTGACGAAAATTTGGAAAGATAACCATAATGCGTACAACACGCGCCCATCTAGTATAGTCGTGCATCTTACTAGGAGCGACAACTCGGTGATGGCGCTCAATATGACTGGTTCGGGCGATACTTGGACGCTGACCGTAAACAACCTAGAGAAATATAACTCTTCTGGTAATGAGTGGGGATACTCTTGGAGTGAAGATGGCGATTTGATTGGTGTTTACGATGTAATGGCGAATGGTAACACGTTAACCAACACGCTTATTGGCACAACTGAGATTTCGATGACGAAGAGTTGGGTTGATAATAGTAATGCGTATAATACGCGCCCAACAAGTGTCGAATTTGAAATTGTCCAGAATGGCAGTAATGTCTACAAGACAGTGACGCTGTCTGGTCAAAATAATGAATGGAATCATACGGAAAGAAATATGCCAAAGTATGATTCTGAGGGTGTATTAATTGAATATACGGTGCGCGAAAAGACGAATGTTGCTGGTTATAGAGCCTCGCAAAACGGCACTACGGTTACAAACTCATTGTACGCATTAGCATCGGTGCGTGGTACGAAGACTTGGAAAGATAATTCAAATGCGTACAATTTCCGTCCGGCTGATTTGACGTTGAAATTGTATCGCAGTTTGGATGGTTCTAATGAATCGCAAGAAGTGACGGCCACGCCAACTTGGACGAAAGATGGTAATACGTGGAATTACGAATTTACGAATTTGCCATTATATGAAAATGGCGTGAAGATTAATTACACGGTTAGCGAGGTGGTGCCAGAAAACTACAAGAACACGACGAATGGAAACGACTTTGTAAATACTTTGTTTGGCAAAGTCGAAATTAATGGCACGAAGACCTGGAAATATAATGGGGCGCCAGATCGGGTGCGTCCAGATGAGATTACGGTCATTCTATTAAGGAATGGCGAGCAATATAAGTCGCAGACTTTAACGGCTGATAATATGACTTCTTCAGATGAAGATGAAGATACGGCGGTTTGGGAATTTAGCTTCACGAATCTCGATAAATACGATTCAAATGGTGTGCTATATGAATATACGATTGAAGAGTTGGAAGTTGATCAATATGTGACGGAAGTTTCTGAAACGGATATTACGAATACATATAATCCAGATTTAATTGATATCCATGTCGATAAAATTTGGCTAAATGATACGGAAGATGATCGTCCGGGTAAAATTGAAGTTGAGCTTCTGCGCGATGGGGAAGTAATTGACGAAGTTGAGTTGAATAATGAAACCGGCTGGGAATATGACTGGGAAGATTTGGATGCGAATTACGATTATGATGTGCGTGAAAGCTATCAGATTCCTGGATATTATCCAGGCGTGACGACTGGTGATGTCGAAAATGGCTTCACTATTGAAAACAAGAAAATCCCGAAGAACCCTAAGACTATTGACGGTCTGGGCGTGGCTGGAACGATTTTGGCCGCCTCGACTGTCGCTGGAGCAGCGATTACTATCCGCAAACGTCGATAGTGTGGAGTGAGCCCCTCCTCGTGAGGGGCTCTTTTTTATGGTAGAATGAGATTACTGGCCCGGTAGCTCAATGGATAGAGCGGCTCCGTCCTAAGGAGAAGGTTGTGCGTTCGACTCGCGCCCGGGTCACCATTTTTTGATATAATATGCTTATGGATTTTGAAGGGCAAAGGACAGATGAGAAAGTCATTTATGTTTTTCGCCGGCATCCAATTACTGCCAGTAAAGGCATTTTGTTTCTAATCGTAATGATTGGATTAGGTTATTTGCCGAGTTTGATGTGGCCAAACAATGGACATATGTTCTTTGTATGGATTTGTTTTGTGCTGGTGGGCCTGATTGGTTTGGGCTACAGCTATGTATTGTGGTATTTCAGCTTCTACATGTTAACGAACCAGCGTTTGCGTCAGGTGCGTCAAAAAGGCCTATTTAAGAAGACGGTAGTTGATCTAGATTTGGAAAATATTTTGAGTGCGTCGTATGGCCAACATGGCATTATGGCGACGATGCTAAATTACGGCACGATTTTGGTGCAGACGAGTGCGGGCGATCTTACCATGAGCATGGTGAGCAAACCAGAGACCGTGTATAATGAATTAGGGGACGCAGCGCATATTGCACGTAAGACGGAAAGTGAAGAAGAAAATGAAGATTAGTGAAAAAATAAAGCTCAAAAAAGAGAAGAAAGCGACAAGTTCTGGTGCGATTACGCAGCAGAATATTGAAGAAAGTCGCGAAGAGATTATTGCGAAGGGTAAAAAATTTAAATATCCTTTCCAGTACGCTAAACATCGCTTAATTATTAGTGCGATTTTGATTGGTTTAGTGGCAATTGGTGCTTTTACTTTCGTGGGTTGGGTGCAGCTTTATAAGGCGCAAAATACGGGCGAAGTAATGTATCGTTTTACGCGCACGTTAGGTTTATCGGTGGCGGAAGTAGATGGCGTAAAGGTACGCTTTAGCGATTATTTAATGTTGTATCGTAGCTCGATTGCATCCGTAGAGCGTCAGCAGGGTAAGTTTGATAATTCTGACACATCAAAGCAGCAGCTGGCTTACTATAAACGCCAGGCATTAACGGCAGCAGAAGATTATGCTTTTGCGATGGCAAAGTTGGAAGAAGCCGGGAAGTCTGTGACCGAAAAAGAAATTGACGAAGTTATTGAAGAGCATAAGATTATTGATGGCGAAAAACGTAGCGATGAAGCTTTTGAAGGAATCATTAAAGATAATTTTGGGCTAAGTATTAACGAATATCGCCGCTTGATCATGCTGTCGCTTGCCAAAAAGAAGGCATCAGTAGAATTCGATAAAGATGCGAAGGCGTTAATTGAGGAAATTGCGGCCGCGTTAGCTGAAAATAGTAACATGGAAGAACTCGTAAAGAAATACCAGGACAACGATGCGATTGGCTATGAGGTTGTGGATAGTGTAGAGTTCTTGAATTTGGATAGCGGTCGTGCCGCAATGGCTTCAACTTTGGAAAATGTTGGTGATATTTCGAACTACTTTGTTTCGAAGAATGGCGATGGTTATTATATTGTGAAGCTGACTGGCAAGACCGAAACAAAGGTTAGTTATGCGTCGATCTGGGTACGTTTTAAATGGTTAGATTCTGAGATGGCGAAGTTGCGTGAAGACGGAAAAGTGACTGAGAAAATTGACCTGAACGTCGACGAAGAGATATCGACAGAAGAAGACACGGAAGCCGAAAAAGAAGAAACGGAAAATTCTGGAGAATAAAAAATAACCCCCGCGGGGGTTATTTTTGTTGGCTAAAGTGATACATGGCGATGCTAGAAGCGACCGAAAGATTGAGGCTGTCGACATTATCGCTTTGAGGAATGAAGATTGGTTGAGCGACGTTCGCAAATGATTCTGGAAGACCAGTGGCTTCGTTGCCGAAGATGATTGCGTAATTGTTGCTGATGTAGCTAAGCTCAGTTAGCTTTTGGGCGTTTTTATTGAGCATGAAGGCGTAATATTTGCGCGGATTGGTGCCAAAGTTTCCATAAAGCTGCGAGTAGTTTTCGAAAGAAGAGAACTGCTGAATATTAAGATGGAAAATGGCGCCCATGGACGCGCGGATGGTTTTAGGATCGTAGGCATCGACGGCAGGAGTGATAATGGCGATATCTTGGTAGCCAAAAGCGACGGCGCTACGCATAATAGCACCAAGATTGCCGGAATCGGATGGATTAACAAGGACGATATGGGCGGTGCCAATTGGCGTGAGGGTAGTGTTTGGCTTTTGGAATTCAGCGATTAAGAGACAGCTTTCTTTGGCGCCGAGGACATTGAAGACTTTATTGTTTTCGATGATTTCGATTTCGAGGCCGCGGAGCATAGATAGAATTTCGATAATTTTCTTGCCCTGCATGGATAAATCTGGACGCAAAAAGACACGAGTGATGAGCTCGGGATGGGTTTTGGCGAGCTCATAGACAAGCGTGGCGCCAAAAGCGTAGGATAGTTCGGAATCATGTTTGTAGCGTGAAAGCTTCATATCTACATATTATACCACAGATTCGGTATTTTTGCAAGAGCTAGTGCTGGTTGTTCGAGGTTTTATCTTCGTCTGGGTCTACGCCGGTTGTGATATCCATCTTGGAATTATCTTCGCGATAGACGCCGGTGACGCGGTAATTAGTATTATCGGTAAGGCGGACGATAATGCTAGCGTAGTTTTGGATGGCGCTGTTAGTGAAACAGTTGCCGCCCTTGGCATAGGTCTGAATGTTGACATCATTCCAACAATAATTTATGAAATCTGGATAATTGTATTCTTTAACGATGCTGGCGGTGTTTGTCTCATTGAAATACTGAGTGTAATAAGTGCCGCAGATATAAGCATCGGCGTTAGTAATATTTGGATTAGTATAATCTGCCTTGCAGACGACGCTATCAATGTCGATATGAGATTTTTCGGTGGTAGGGAGGTACTTGTTGCTCTTTTTCATGCGGCCAAAGTAATCGTTGAGGGAATTGTTGAGGCCGTTGGCGACATTGTACATTTGGTAGTTATCAAAATAGACGTAGTATTGGTTACTGCTGAGCTCATCTTTGGATTTGACGAGATAATCGCCGACGATGCGGAATTCATCGCCGGATTCTAGCCTGACGGTATCGCCAGAAACGGAGAATTTGCCATGATGGGTACTAAAGAGGATTTTACGATAGTCTGCGGTTGGATCACGATAGTAGCTGTAAACATAATCTTCGGAGCTGGTGAACTTTATAGTTTGATCGGAGCTGGCGTTAACGGTAAAGAGGCGGCCAGCAAGGGCTTGGGCAATGTGGACATCGCGATTTTCATTTGGGATGTCAAGGCTGGAGAGGGAGTCGAAAATTTCGGTAGTGATGGTCTCGACGGAATTATCTTCGGTGGCGACGGTAACGAATTTATCGTAAATAATATATCCACCGAGGCCGAGCACGGCGAGAAGCAAAATAATAACAACTGGAACGAGTTTGTTGCCTTTATGTTTTGGTTGCGGTTGCGGGGCAGGAGCTGGCTGATAAGCCATAATTTGAGGCGCGGGTTGCTGAGCAGCGGGATTAGAATTATTCGGTTCCATACATGTATATTTTAGCATAAGCAATAAAATATAGCCCTCTGGGCTATGTTTTTATTGCTTGGTGCG
>JAUNHY010000009.1:27913-48617 GCA_030523715.1 Candidatus Saccharimonadota bacterium | reverse complement strand
AATAAGGATTTCAAAGAAAACTTCAAACGCGTCTTTGATCTCGATGAGGACCTGATTGATTCCATCGGCCTCATGCGCAAAGAGAAAGATCGCTACAAACTTGCTCTCGCTGCCGTAGAGGAAATGTATAACGACAAAGAGCTCGAATTTGGCGAAGAAACCATGCGCAAAATTGAGCGTGAAGTTTACCTCAACGTTCTCGATACGCTCTGGATGCAGCACCTCGAAAACATGCAACATCTACGCGAGGGTATCCATTGGCGCAGCGTTGGTCAACGTGACCCACTCGTAGAATATCGCTCCGAATCACAGAAGCTTTTCGATGGTCTCCAGCGTACGCTCCGCGAGGAAGTCATGCATATCTTACTCAGCATCAAACAGCAAGATGTTGCTGAAGTGTCTGACGATAAGTATGATACCGAGCTAACCAAGATGGCCGAAAGCGCTACCGAAAAGGGTGTTAACGAGATTTCCGCCGGCGAGAAGAACATGGATAACGAATTCTCTAAGGACGAACACGGCATCACTAAAGATACCCCAAAGACCCCGGCCGCTATGCGCACTGGTGGAAAAAACACCAATAAGAACGCTAAGCGCAATGCCGCCCGCAAGAACAAGAAAAAAGCCCGTCAGAATAAGAAAAAAGGACGCCGCTAATAATTAAAAGCAGAACGCGACCGCAAGGCCGCGTTCTCCAACCTGACTATGAAGCATTCTATTGAAGAAATATATCTGAAGAGTGGTGCGCGTGGGCTGTTAATTGATACTCCCAATTCTGGCGTCATGAATATCAAGATTATTTTTCGTGCTGGCAATAAATTCGTTAAGAAGCCAGAAATCTATGAAGTTGCACATCTCATGGAACATATGGCTTTTGGCTCCAATGCTGAGTTTAAGGACGAACAGGCTTATGAATCTGAGTTTACCAAGAATGGCGCTTATCACAACGCTTGGACTTCTGATTGTTTTATCGCCTACGAAGCTGAATGTGCTGATTTTGAATGGGAACGTATCCTTAAACTCCAAGAGCTTGCCGTCGCAAAGCCGAAGTTTAATGAAGAAGAGCTTGCTAGCGAAAAGGGCAACGTCCGCTCTGAATTAACGGGCTACCAGAACGATTACTCGCGTCTAATTTGGCCAAAATTGCAACAGGAACTCGGCGAAAAGGTTCTGACCTACGGCGAACGCCTCAAAACGATTAATAACATTGAGCTTAAAGACGTGCGTGAGCATCATCGTCGCACTCACACGGCCACCAATATGCAGTTTATTATTACGGGCAACTTGCGCGGTCGCAAACGCAAGATTATTAACATGCTCGAAGATTGGGATTTGAAGCCAGGCGAAAAGTTCGAAATACCGATGAGCGCTTTTGTTGGTACCGATCCAGTTTTAATTCGCCGCAAAGACGCCGCCAATGTTTGTTTTGGCTTCAGCTTTATTATTCCGCGCGCGCTTGAACCAAAAGAACAATACGCCATGAGCTGCCTTAATCATATTCTTAATGGCACTATGAGTAGCAAGATTTTTGGCGCTGCTCGTAAGCGCGGCATCGTTTATGGCATCGGCTCAAATACGGATAGCGACAAATGGAGCAGTGCCTGGGATTTTGACGGAGAAGTGAACTCCGAAAACGCTGCTGAACTCTTTGATTTAATCGCAGTCGAACTTGCCAAAGTTATTAATGGTGATATTAGCGAAGCCGAAATTAATTCAGCAAAGACCTATGCACTTGGGCGACATCAGATGCTGGCACAAACTGCTGACCAAATCAGCACCTATTACATGCGCGATTATATTACTTCTGGCACCTTCGAGCCGATGACTGAAGCGCCAAAGATGATCGACGGTATCGATAAAAGTACAATTGTCGGCCTAGCGCGCGAATTCATGCAATCAGGTATTTCTGGTCTAGCCGCCGTTGGCAACATGAATAATTCCGTAGTCGATGAGCTCTGGTCTCGTGTTTTGGGCGCTATTTAGTTATCTGATATAATAACGGTAATGGAAAGTAAGGATGTAAAAATCGTTGCCATTGTTGGTATGTGTGGCAGCGGCAAATCAACAGCAATCGAGTATTTAACTGAACGCGGTATTCCGAAAGTGTATTTTGGTGGTGTCATTCTTAACGCCATTAAAGAGGCTGGCGAGGAAATTACCCCAGAAAACGAGAAGAAATTTCGCGAAGGTCTTCGCGAAAAAGAGGGTAAGGATTTTGTCGTTAAGCGCGTCATAGAAAGTACTAAAAAACTTATTGAGGCTGGCCAAAAACGCATTGTCCTCGACGGTCTATACAGCTGGACCGAATATAAGATTTTACGCCAGGAGTTTCCAACCGAGATGACCGTCGTGGCAATTGTCGTACCAAAAGCTTTGCGCCGTAAACGCCTTGCTATTCGCCCAGAACGTCCATTTACTGCCCAAGAAGTCGCCGAGCGTGATCGTAGTGAAATAGAAAACCTCGAAAAAGGTGGCCCAATCGCTATTGCGGATTATTACATTGACAACTCTGGTACTATACCGGAATTTCATGAGAAGTTCGGCAAGCTCATGAAGGAAATTGATTTTATTAATTAATGAGAGATTTACAGATTCCAACTCGCGAAACGGAAATAATAATTTCCGAGCTTGCTAAAACACGTGATATTCCTGGCGACGTAGTCGAATTCGGCTGTTATGCGGGCGATACATCCATTGAGCTCGCGAAAACTCTTCAAGATCAGCCGGATAAATGGCTATACTTATATGATTCTTTTGAAGGTCTGCCAGAAAAGACTTCCGCCGATCAATCTAGCTCGGGTTGGCGCTTTCAGGCGGGCGAGCTCAAAGTCTCGCCAGAAACTGTTGCGCACAAGTTTAAAAAATTTGGCTTACCGGATCCGGTGATAGTAAAAGGATGTTTTAATGAATTGTCCGATGACGATATACCTTCGAGCATATCTTTCGCTTTATTTGATGGCGATTTTTATGAATCGATTAAGGCTAGTTTTGAAAAAGTCGTGCCACATTTAGTACAAGGGGGAATTATTATAGTGCACGATTATCGCAATCCGGATTTACCGGGAAGTGCCAAAGCCGTGAATGAATTCGTTTCTGAGCATCAAGATGAATATGATTTTCGTCTTGCAGCCAGCTTAGCTATTTTAGTAAAAAAGTAATCTTATAATCAGTATCAAAAATAAATGGGCTGGATAGAAAGCATACCCGAACCATTTTGGTAGGCGATGTCCTTTTTTGCCATCGTAAAACATCAGTGGAATAAAAGCGAGGACGGCAAACATCTGTGGAAGTGTTTTTCCGATTACGACAAGAAGAGCATTGGTTAAAAGTAACGAGATCGCTATGCCGGCAAAATATAGAACACTGCGTTTCTTTGTATATTTTAGAGTTAAATAAAAGCCGATTGCGAGCACTATCACGGCCCAACCATAGTCAAGTTTTAGGTATTCAGCAAAACCAGCCATTATTGGTACGAAGATGAGGAGAGCATTTCTTTTTTCGACGCAGATAAGCGATATAAACGCTAAGACAAAATTTAATAAAATATTATGCCAAAGCGTATAGCCAACGTTCTGTTGTAAAAAATACAACACGACTTCGGTAATTAAAGCGCAAATTGCAATTCTAACGAAGTATTTTTTTCGCGATGAAGTATGAATGAAACCTTCGGCGAGCCCAAAAACAAACAATGGCATAGCAAGTCGCCCAATAACTCGGAATAGCCAGAAGTCGTTCATTAGATAAGCGCCCACATGGTCGATTAACATGCATAACATGGCAATAATTTGCAACACTGCGGAGCTTAACATATCTCTATCTTAGCAACATTTTAATTATTTGTTGTAAAATAAGGATAAGCATGGACAATTTAATTTATGTTGCTGTTCTTCCGATCGTATTATTGTTGAGCTTCATATATAAAAAGGACCCTCATCCAGAAGGCAAGAAACTTCTCAAGAAGGTATTTGGCTTTGGATGCTTAGCTTGCGTTCCGGTTATTATTTGTGAGCTACTATATGATTTCTTGGCTCAAGCTCCAGAAATTCAGACCTATGAGCAGATTTTTATTAATACTCTCCTTGGCGTGGGCCTCGTTGAGGAGTTCTTTAAGTGGATAGTAATCTGGTGGCTGTGTTATCGCAATAAAGATTTTGATGAAACTTACGACGCTATCGTATATGCATCCTACTCATCGTTGGGCTTTGCTTGTATAGAAAATATATTATATGTATTAACGTCTGGTATGCTTACCGGAATTTTTCGCGCGATTACTTCTGTGCCTGGCCATCTATGTTTCGGCGTGATTATGGGCTACTTCCTCGGCAAAGCTCGTCTCAGTAAGGCTAGAGGAAAGAGCAGTACGGGTTATATTATTCTCAGTATCGTCGCCCCGACCGTCATACATACTCTGTATGACTTCTTCCTCCTTGCGGAGAATGATATGCTCGTATTGGTTTGGCTCGCATTTATTGTTATTATGTTTATTCTGTGTTTTATCCTTGTGTCTCATTCATCGAAGCGCAACGAGCCAATCAACGACGCTATTACAGCTCAAAATGCGGCCGGTATTTCACCTATTGCTCCGGCGAATAATACCGGTGTTACGCCAAGCACTCCTGCTATGTCGTCTAGTCCCGTCCCATCGGCGCCAGTCGAGACTATGCCAACACCAACTTCGGCTTCAATCGCTGAACCGACTCCAGCCCTAGAACCAGCCCCAACACCCGTGCCGGAACAAGCCACGGCGACGTCAGCCACCCCAGCCTCGACGCCTGCATCAGAGCCAGTCATGCCGGCGGCTGTTCCCGTTGCGGCACCAAGTGTCACGCCTTCGGTTACACCATTAGCTCAACCTCAGCCAGCATCTATTAGTCAACCAGTAGTGGACGAAGCTCAATTGCCCGTACCAGACAATAATCCATTTTCTTCTCCAAGCTGATAAAATATAGTCAGTGAAGACATTTAATCGCACAATACTTCTAATCATTAAAGCAGCACTCCTGCTTTTTGCTGGCGCTGTCGGTGTTAAGTGTATTATAGACCCGGAATATACGAAATATGGTGGACTGATTGCTGGCCTTATTTTGCCGTTTTTCCCAGAGTTTATCCATCTAGTGTTTAAAGCAAAGATGTCCTTTAGGATTGAGTTGATTTATTATATTTTTGTTTTTATTGCACTCGATATGGGCATCTGTATGGATTTATATAAAACCATGCCGTATTTCGATAAAGTCGTGCATCTATTGTCTGGCGTATTATCGGCGCTCGTTGGTCATTATATGCTTGTATATTTTAAGGCCAACAAGACACATAAAGTATTTAAAGCCTTCTTTATTATGTTCTGTTCAATTTCGATAGGAGTATTGTGGGAATTCTTTGAATTTGCCTGCGATAAATTCTTAGGACAGAGTATGCAACAGCTCGTCTCGGTTGGTGTCGACGACACCATGTATGATTTATTGATGGCGACCATCGGTTCGGGTATTGGAGGCATATTGCTGACGGTGCCAAATTTTGTAGAATATCTTGAATCTACCTCTGTTTAGCAGACTTGACAGCCGAGTGCCAGCGCGCTACAATCAATGTAGATTAGCACTCAAAGGGTGCGAGTGCTAGAACATAAAATTGTATATAATTCAAGGAGGATAAATCCAATATGGGTAAAATTATCGGCATCGACCTCGGTACGACAAACTCCGCTTTTGCATACATGGTCGCTGGTAAACCAGAAATTATTACTAACAGCGAGGGCGACCGCACTACGCCATCCGTCGTTGCACTAACCAAGAAAGGTGACCGCCTCGTCGGTAAGGTTGCGCAGCGCCAGCGCGTAACGAATCCAGAGAATACTATTTACGGCATTAAGCGCTTGATCGGTCGTCGCTATGAAGATAAAGAAGTTCAAGATGACCTCGACATTTTGCCTTACAAAATCGTAAAGAAAGGTGAAGCTGTCGCAGTTAAGATGGGCGATAAGGAATACACGCCAGAAGAAATTTCCGCGATGGTTCTTTCCAAGATTAAAGCCGATGCTGAAGCTTATCTTGGCGAAAAGGTTTCCGAAGCAATTATTACCGTTCCGGCCTACTTCGACGATTCTCAACGTCAGGCAACTAAGGATGCCGGTAAGATTGCTGGCCTCGAAGTAAAGCGTATTATTCCTGAACCAACCGCCGCTGCGCTTGCCTATGGTATAGATAGCAACAAAGAAGGAAAGATTGCCGTCTTTGACCTTGGTGGTGGTACTTTTGATATTTCGATCTTGGATATTGGCGACGGTGTCTTCGAAGTTATGGCCTCTAATGGTGATACTCACCTTGGCGGTGAAGATTTCGATAACAAGATTGTTGACTATATCCTTTCCGAATTTGAGAAAGAAAATAACATCGATCTTCGCAAAGATGCGGCCGCTATGCAGCGCATTAAGGATGAAGCCGAAAAAGCTAAGAAGGAACTCAGCTCTGCTACGGAAGTCGAAATTAACCTTCCATACATCACAGCTGATGCCGACGGTCCTAAGCACCTTGATCTAACGCTTACTCGCGCTAAACTCGAAGAGCTCGTTGCGCCATTACTTGATCGTCTCGAAAAGCCTGTTTTAAACGCTCTTAAGGACGCTAAGGTAGATAAGAATGATATTAACGAGGTAGTTCTTGTTGGTGGTATGACTCGTATGCCAGCTGTCGTATCTAAGGTTAAGGCTATCTTCGGTAAAGATCCAATGCAGGGTGTTAACCCGGATGAGGTAGTTGCGCTTGGTGCCGCCGTTCAGGTTGGTTCGATGCAGGGCGATTTTAAAGATATTGTTTTGCTCGACGTTACGCCATTAACGCTCGGTATCGAGACGATGGGCGGTGTCCGCACGCCATTAATCGACCGCAATACTACAATCCCTACTAGCCGTTCGGAAGTCTTTAGTACTGCCAGCGACAATCAGCCACAGGTAGAAATTCATGTTCTTCAGGGCGAGCGCGAATTTGCCCGCGACAACAAATCGCTCGGTAGCTTTATTCTTGATGGTATTGCGCCAGCTCCACGTGGTATTCCGCAAATTGAGGTTACCTTTAATCTTGATGCTAACGGTATCCTAAATGTTACCGCAAAAGATAAAGGCACCGGCAAAGAGCAGAGTATTACCATTCAAAACTCCGGCAATATGAGCAAGGCCGATATTGAAAAAGCTCAGCGCGATGCTGAAGCTCATGCCGAAGAGGATAAGAAGAAGAAGGAAGCCGTTGACGCTAAGAACCATCTCGAGAATGCAATTTATCAGGCTGAGAGGATGCCAGATGAGTACAAAGACAAGATTTCTGACGAGGATAAAGATGCTATCAAGGCGGCCGTAAAGGAAGCCAAAGAATCGCTCGAAAAAGACGGCGACGACAAGGAAAAGCTCGAAGAAGCCGCCAAGAAGCTCAACGATGCCATCATGCCTATCGGCGCCAAGATGTATCAGCAAGCTTCCGCTGATGCCAAGACTGAAGATGCTAAGTCCGACGAAAAGAAAGACGATGATGGTTCCGTCGAAGGCGAAGTAGTCGATAAATAATTCGACTCTTCATTAAAAAGAGCGGCCAAAAGAGACCGCTCTTTTTGTAGTATAATTACGCTTATGGATACCTTGGAAATCATTTTAATCGCGGTCGTAATAATCTTTATGTTTGTCATGATTATTTTCATGATGCGTATGAGCAATAATCTTTCGCGCTCTATTGACGACAAAATTGATAGAGAAAATAAGCGCACCCAGGATAAGATTGATCAAATGAATGAGGCGGTCAATCGCAAAATAGATCTCAATAATACGCGCGTTCAGGAATCCATCTCCAACCAACTTACCGAGTCTGGTCGTCAGATGCGAGATAGCAAGAAGGCTATTGCGGAAATATCTGAGCGTCTCGCCACGATTACCGAGACTAACAAACACGTCGAATCCGTAGCTGATGAGCTCAAGACTTTGCAAGCTGTCCTCCAGAACCCAAAACAGCGCGGCGTCTTTGGTGAATATTATCTCGATACGGTGCTCGGTAATGTGTTACCAGTTGGCTCTTATGATCTGCAGTACAAGTTCAAAGACGGCGAGATTGTCGATGCAGTGGTTTATCTAGATAAAGGAAAAATCCTCCCGATTGACTCAAAGTTCTCGCTCGAAAACTATAATCGTATGGTTGCCGCCAAAGATAAGAAAGAGCGCGAAGAATACGCCAAAAAAGTACGTGATGATCTGAAGGGGCGCATTGATGAGACGGCAAAATATATCCGTCCCGCCGAAAAAACTATGGAGTTTGCTTTTATGTTTATCCCGTCCGAGAGTCTATATTACGATTTGCTAATTAACAAAGTCGGCACGACAGCGAGCGAACGTGATCTGATTGAATATGCCTATCGCGACAAAAAAGTTATTGTTACGAGCCCGACCAGCTTCATGGCCTATCTGCAAACTATTCTTCAGGGTCTACGCAGCCTCGAAATCGAGAAAGATACCGCCGAAATTCAGACCCGCGTCGCAAAGCTCGGCACGCATATTAATAATTTCGATAATTATATGGCAAAGTTGGGCGGCTCTCTCGGGACTACTGTCAGTCACTATAATTCTGCCTACAAGACTTTATCTCTCATTGATAAAGATGTTGTCAAGATAACCGCCGGCGAAGCCAGCATTGAGCCACAACTAATCGATAAACCATCAATTGAAGATTAGAAAAAGCGAATCGCCGTAAATGGATAGATGCGGGTAATAACCGGACCCACCACGCGGCAATACGGAATTGTGCCGAGACCATTGCGCGAATCGTAGGAATTTTGACCTTCGCGATTATCGCCTGAAACGAATAATTCACCTTCTGGCACAATCACATTTACGCTGCCAGAAACATTTTCTTTTGGACCGTCATCGGCCGACTTGCGTGTGTCTAAATCTGGGTTGAAGCCCTCTGGATGCTCTTCGTTATAGACGGTTAGCGTGCCATCGGCAACTACTACGCGCTCGCCCGGAAAAGCAATAACGCGCTTGATAATATACTGATCATTTACGCCAGTTATTGGCGAGCAATTAGTTAAAGAAGTATTGCCACCATTTGCAAACACAATTACTTGACCACGTTTTGGTACATACTCGTTTTCTTGCAAGTGCGCCAGGCTGACCGCCACACGATTCACAATAACGCGATCGCCATCCTTGAAGGTATTTTCCATACTACCGCCTACGACATTGTAACTACGGAAGATGAAGCTATTTAGAATAAAAGTTCCGAGCGCAACGGCGCCAACAAAAGTAAGGAAGCTCAGAATATCTTTCAGAGCAGGATATTTTTGGGCAAACGTCGGTTTTGTTTCCATATCTTATATTTTAGCATAAGTAGCGAGATTTGGGGCTCCGTGATAGAATTAAAAGAGCTATGGCAGATTATATTATGCTCCGCAAAGGGCGAAACGCTCTTAGTACCGCAATTCATGTGCTTCTCAATATTGCACTTGCCGTTGTTTCTACTGCACTTACTGTTATTAGTGGCAATTGGATTTTTGGTGTGCTTTTGGTGCTTCTGTCGAAATGGCGCGTCGTTGCAGTGCGCCCGCGCTATTGGATGCTAAACATTAAGTCAAATCTAGTTGATTTTACTGTCGGCATTAGTCTAGCTTTGCTCGTCTTTATGGCTGGCACAGACGGCTTAAATGCATGGCATATCATTTTAACCCTTATTTATATTGTATGGTTAATCGGCATTAAACCGCGTAGCGAAACAATCATGACCGAGATTCAGTCGCTCTGCGCTGTATTCTTCGGAACTTTTGCTACTGCGCTTATTACTACTAATATTGATTCGTTACTTGGCGTTTTAATTTGCTTTATTATTGGGTATGGCGCCAGCCGCCATGTTTTAATGCAGGGAGAAGAGCACGACTACACGCTAACGACTTTCGTTTTTGGCATTATGCTAGCTGAGCTCTATTGGATTTTTTATCACTGGTCTATCGTCTATACGATTCAAAGTATTGGCACGACCATTTCTATTCCTCAACTTCCGATAGCTGCGACCACTATGTTCTTCGTCTTTGCGCGCGGTTATAAATCTGCCGTCCGCCACGATGGCCTTATTCGCGCCGAAGACATCCGACTTCCTGTAATTTTTTCAGTTTTACTTATGGTTGTGATGGTATTTTTCTTTTCAGGAGCGAATTTCAACATTTAGATTATTTAGGAAAGGAGAATAATGGAGAGTGGGAATTCAACGAGTACAAAAATAACCGACGAAGAACTACCTACTGCAGGTATTGTTAAAGATAGTTCGGCGCCGGAACCAGTTATTAAGCCAGTGGAGCCACCAAAGCCGGCTGCCGAAGATTGGAAAAATTATAAAAGTCCAACTACGACTCCGCAACCGACAAATCCGCCAAAGGATTCGTCCAAAAAAGGCCATGGCGGCCTAATTGGCGGTATTGTTTTTGCGGTTTTGCTGGGTAGCGCTGGCTTAGTTTTTGGCTTACTCGCATTCTTAAACAGTCTCAATACAGAACCGCCAACTCAAATTGTTAGCATTGATGGTTACTATAACGGCAATTCAGTTGAGTTCGAAGAGACATCCATTGCTGGTATCGTTTCAAAAGTTACTCCAGCAGTTGTCTCTATCATTTCCTCGACCTACACAACTAGTTACTGGGGCTACGGCCAATCGAGTCAGTCTGCTGGTACAGGTATGATTGTGACTGAAGACGGCTATGTTCTAACGAATAAACATGTCGTTGAAGGCGCTACGGATGTTCAAATTATTACGGATAGTGGCGATACTTATGATAATGTTACTATTGTCGGTCTCGATCCGCTCAACGATGTCGCCTACTTGAAGATTAACGGAGCTAGCGGTCTTCCGACTATTACGCTTGGCGATTCGAAGAGCATTGCGGTTGGTCAGCCAGTACTCGCAATTGGCAACGCGCTTGGTGCATACCAAAACTCCGTTACGCAAGGCATTATTGGCGGTACTGGTCGTAGCGTCGCAGCGGGCGACTCTAATGGCAATAATATTGAATACTTAACCGATATGCTTCAGACCGATGCGGCTATTAACCCGGGCAATTCGGGCGGCCCACTTGTAAACGCCGCTGGCGAAGTAATCGGTATCAATACCGCTGTTTCTACCGACGCTAATGGCTTAGGTTTCGCAATTCCGATTTCCGCCACCAAAGGCATGCTGAAAAATATCACAGAAAACGGCAAAGCGACGCGTGCATATCTCGGACTTTCTTATATTACGATTACCTCCGAGGTAGCGAAGCAATATGGCCTTTCCGTCAAGCAGGGCGCTTATGTTGGCACTGAAAATAGTCGCCAAAGTGCTATTGTGTCTGGCGGCCCAGCCGATTTAGCCGGCATCAAAGATGGCGACGTCATCACGAAGGTCGGCAGTGTTGAAGTTGGCCGCGCTGGTTCGATTTCTACTTTAGTCGGAGAGTATAAAGCCGGAGACACTATTCAGCTCACAGTCTTGCGTAATGGGGCAGAGCAGAAAATTAATGTTACGCTTGGCGCATACGGAGCGGACACTACTACAAGATAGCCATGAAAAAGGCCGCGAATCGAATTCGCGGCCCGTTTTTTGACGTGAAAACTCACCCGATATCGCAAGTGCATTCCTCGCCTTCGCATTCATCTTCGCACTCGACTGCGTCGAAGATTTCGTTTGCATCGCTGATAGCACCTTGCAGGTCATCCAGCTCCTCGGTAATCTTGGCCAGCAGCTCATCGCCGCCGCCGGGGGTTTCCACAACAGCGTGAATGAAATTCTCGGCCGCCGCTGACAGATTTCCCAGCACGCCATACATTGTGCCGGCGAATTCTTGCCAGTCATTGTTCTCCTGGCGCATCTTGTCCAGCTTGCGGTCCATGCGCTTCATGGCCTTGGATTTCTTGATGTAGGCCTCAACGACCTGCAGCAGCAACTCGTTGGACGGCTCAATCGTTACTCTGTGATCGGGCGGGTTGTTCGCCGTGTCGTGCTCGACGCGCAGCTCTCTGCGCAGTCGATTCATCATCAGGTCTCCTCTTCCAGTCGTGATCTTTACTCTGCGAATGCCATCATCATCGGGTGTGACAGTAGGGACGTGAGCAGTAATGCTCGTAATGGTAGTTTTCATAATCAAAAACACCTCCTATTGAAATGTGCAGCACAAAAACAGAAGTGCCATCATTCTTATTATAGCACAAAAACGCAATAATTTCAAGTATTTAAGGTGTAAAACAAGAAAAACCCTAGCCAAAGGGTAAAATATGTGTTAAAATTACATGGTAATTAATTTTAACGAAACAGCCCCAACAGGGGTGAAGGAGAAGGTAGAAGATGCCTGTTAAAGCAGATATCAAGGAGCTCCTTGCTGCCGGTGCGCATTTTGGTCACAAAACCAGCCGCTGGCACCCAAAGATGGCTCCATACATTCACAGCAAGCGCCAGGGCGCTCATATTATCAACCTTGAAAAGACCGTCGAAGCTCTCGACGAAGCATTGCCAAAAATGACTGAGCTCGCTGGCAAGGGCAAAAAAGTTCTTTTCGTTGGCACCAAGAAGCAACTCAAAGACACCGTTAAGGAAGTCGCTGAGTCTATCGATATGCCATATGTTACGGTTCGTTGGGTTGGCGGTATGCTTACCAACGTCGAAACCGTAAATAAGCAGATTCGCAAGCTCAAAGATCTCGAACGCCGTATGGCTTCTGGCGAACTCGAAAAGCGTTACAGCAAGCTTGAAGTTCAGCGCTATCAGGAAGAGATCGATGTTCTTAACGAACGCTACGGCGGCATCAAGAACATGACCGAGCAGCCAGTTGCTGTTATCGTAACTGATATGATTCAGGACAAGAACGCCGTCAAAGAAGCAAACACTCTTCATATTCCAGTATTTGCTATCTGTGATACTAACGTCGATCCAAGCGAAGTTGATTATCCAATTCCAGCTAACGATGACGCTATCAAGGGCGTAAAGCTCATTCTTGATTACTTTGCCCAAGCTATCAAAGAAGGCAAAGCCAAAGTTGCAAAGAACTAACATTTAAACAGGAGTTTTAAAATGGCAGAAAAAACTGCAAAAACTACCAAAGAAGTAGCTGGTGAAGCCAAGGCTATCAGCATCGAACTTATTAAGAAACTCAAGGAACTTTCTGGTGTTGGTTTGACCGACGCTAAGCAGGCTCTCGTTGAAGCAAAAGGCGATTTTGACAAAGCCCTCGCCGCAATGCGCAAAAAAGGTCTCACTAAGGCCGAAAAGCGCGGCGATCGCGAAACGCGCGAAGGTCTCATTGAAGCCTACGTTCATGATGGTCGCCTTGGCGCTATCGTAGAAGTAAACTGCGAAACTTCTTTTGTGGCAAAGACTGACGAATTCAAGGATCTCGCCCACAAGATTGCAATGCAGGTTGCTTCCATGAACCCACAATGGGTTACCGAAGACGAAATTCCAGCTGACAAAATGAAAGAAGCTCGTGAAGCTGCAGAGAAATCTCTCACCGGCAAAGAGCCAGAAAATCGCAAGGAGCAGATCATTGCCTCCAAGATTACCAAGACTTTTGCAGATCGCGTTCTTATGAATCAGACTTATATCTTCGATGATACAAAGACTGTTGGTCAATACATCAAAGATGTTATTGCAAAGACTGGCGAAAACATCACCGTCAAGCAATTCAAGCGCATCGAACTTGGTGTTACTGAGTAATTAAAACCCATAAAAATATCTCCCCGTTTGGGGAGATATTTTGTTGCCAAAACTTTTATTAATTTGCGTATTCTTGACCGCGGAGCTTGGAAGCGATATCGGAAAGATAGAAACCAAGTACGCCACCGATAATTGGGAAGATTACATAGCAAACAACCATTGGCCAGAGCGCTGACATAAGAGCATCGAAGCCGTCTGCGCTAGCTGGAAGCAGGCCGTACATAAATGAAACGGCTGGGTTCAAAATGAACGTGTTGTCCTGAACGCCAAGATAGTTGCTGTTGATAATAACAGCAAGAAGCATAGCTAGGAAAACGCCGCTACCAACGATTGCAGCGAAAGTGTAAACGCCGCGCTTGTAGTTAAGTGCGCGAGCATAGAAGAACGCTATAATGATTGCGCCGATGAATTCAATCATCGTGAATGCCCAGAAGAAGCCACCAAAGCCTTCTTCGGCAGCGGCATAAACTTCACCAGCTGGCATCAAAGTTGGCAATACGCCAGAAGTTGCATCGATATTGCCAGAAGCAATACCGACATTATAGAAGCCGTTGATAATCATGAAACCAAACCATGCGCCGAGGATTTGTGCTACAAAGTAGAGCACACCGCGAATTGCGGAAATACGGCGGCTGGCCATCATACCAGCAGTGATGATTGGGTTCAAATGTGCACCAGAAAGCTTAAATACGGCTGCGGTGATACCAATGTAGCCGAAAATCAAATATAGCGGGTTGAATAAACCAAGTGTTAAAACAACCATGGTCAAAAGCATCGTACCGAAAATTTCGGCAATGATAGCGCCGATGATTTTAGTGTCCTTGAAAATTGTTAAAATGTTTTCATTCTGATCGCCTTTGCGAGCGAAGAACTCCTTAACTGGATGTGTTTTTTCAGAAACAATCACAGTTTTTTCTTCCACAGTTACTTTTGGAAGCTTTACGGTTTCTTTTTCTTTTTTGGTAGTTTTGGCTGCTACAGACTTTGCTGTAGTTTTGGCTTTGGCGCTGACAGTCTTAGACTTCACGGAAGTCTTTTTGCCAGCGGACTTTTTAGCCGTCTTAGGCTTATTAGTTGCCATTTCTCCTCCTTTTAAAGAAATATATACCTTCATAATATCATAAAATTCAGATATGCACAGATTATGCTTATTCGTTAAAAAATGATACAATCAAGAACATGGGAATTTTAGTCGAAAACAACGAAGAAAGAAGCAAACTTCAAGATAGAATCACGGCAGATTTACGCGAGCGCGCTGCTACAACTTCAAAAAATGAAGGCGGGAAAGACGTCGATTTGGTCGAAGATTCTGCATATATTGAAGGCACGAAAACTTCGCGTGGTTCGGCCTGGTTTTGGATTATTTTAGTTATTTTAGCGCTCGTTGCATTGGGCATTATTTTCTTTGTAAAATAAATATTTCCTGAAATAATTGTGCATCCGTGCTTACGGATGCTTTTTATGCCCGCCATATCTGTAATATATGGTAAAATTATATATGTTATGTCAACAGTAGCGGAGTTGAAGGCGGAGCTAAAATTGCTCAATGCTGAATATGCCAAAATCAAGGACGTCCCGGCCGAAAAACGTGCGGATTTTGGTAAGCAACTCAATCATAAAAAACAGGCGATTATGCAAAAAATCGCCGATGCCGAAGCTGCTGCAGAAAATGATTCTGTGGAAGCCCTCGACATTACGGCCCCTTGCGACATTAATGGCAAACAGCCAGAGTTTTTGACCGCCGATTTTGGTAGCAAACACCCACTCATGAGCGAATTTGATCGCGTCATTGCGATTTATCAAAGTATGGGTTTTGATATCATGGAATCCCGCCAACTTGACGACGAATTTCATATGTTTGACAGCCTTAATTTTGCTAAAGGTCATCCTGCACGTGATGGTTATGATACCTTCCGCACTGAAGAAGGTTTTATTCCACCGGCCCATACCAGCACGATGCAACATCGCGTTTTGAAAGCTTATAAATACAAGCTCGATGAGGGTAAAGCAATTGCTGTTGCGGTTCCTGGTCGCGTTTATCGCAACGAGGACGTCGATACGACGCACGAGCACACATTCTATCAATGTGAAGGTGTCTATGTTTCCGAAACTTGTACTCTCGGCAATATGCTTGGTATTTTGCGCGAATTTTTCGAAAAATATTATGGTCAGAAATTAAATATTAAGACGCAACCGGGCTATTTCCCATTCACGGAGCCGTCGCTCGAATTTCTAATCGAAAAACCGAAGGCACTTGGTGGCAAAGGTGGCGATTGGCTCGAGATGCTTGGTTGTGGCATGATTCATCCAAATGTTCTCAAAATGGCTGGCATCGACCCGGTCAAGTATCAAGGTTTTGCGTGGGGCGGCGGCATCGATCGCCTCGTTATGTTACGCTACGGACTTACGGACGTACGTTATTTCGAATCTGCCAAACTTGATTTCTTGAAGGAGTTCACATGTTAATTTCGCTAAATTGGCTTAAAAGCGGCCTTGAAACCGACCATATTTCCGATGAAGAACTTGTTAAACTCATTGGTGCTCGCCTTGTAGAAGTTGAAGATGTAATAGACCAGACTCATAAATACGACAAAATATATGTCGTAGAAGTGAAGTACTGCGAGAAAATTCCAGATACACATCTTACGCTTTGTAAGATTAATGATAATGTTGCTGCAGATAATGTTGAGCGCGACGAGAATGGCTATATCCAAGTTATGTGCGGCGCACCAAATGTTCATGAAGGTATGTTCGCGGCTTGGATTGCGCCAGGAGCAATCGTTCCGCAAACTTTTGGTACTGACGAGCCATTCAAAATCGGTATGCGTAAAATGCTCAAAAAGTATGACAGCTACGGCATGCTTGCCGGGCTTGATGAGCTCGATTTTGGCGATGACCATTCTGGAATTGTTGAGCTCGATCCAGAGATTGCAAAACCAGGACGCACGCTTTCCGAAACATTCAATAATTTGAATGACAAAATTCTCGATATTGAAAATAAATCCCTCACGCATCGCCCAGACACTTTCGGTATTCTTGGTTTCCGCCGTGAAGTTGCCGGTATCCTTGGCCAAAAACACGAATCAGAAGATTGGTATCTCGAACCAACTCAAAAGTTCGAAAATAGTTCAGATATTAAACTCGATATCGAAATCGACAAAGAACTTTGCCCGCGCTATACGGCGATTGTTTTCGATTCCAAGGGCGATACAGAAAAGAAGTATCTTGACTATGACACTACAATTCTAGCTCGTTCCGGTATGCGTTCGGTAAACAAAATCGTTGACGCAACCAACCTGACGATGCTTGCATTTGGCCAGCCGTTGCACGCTTTTGACTACGACAAATTTGTCAAAGTTGGTGGCAGTGAAAAACCAAAAATTATCGTTCGTGCCGCCAAAAAAGGCGAAAAACTCGAATTACTCGATGGCAGCACGGTCGAATTAAATTCTGACGACATTGTTATTACGAGCAACGATGTGCCGGTTGCACTTGCCGGCGCAATGGGTGGTGCCAATACGGCCATCGATGAGAAAACCAAGCGTATTATTCTCGAATCTGCTACTTTCAGCCTTTATAATTTGCGCAAGACTCAAATGGCGCACGGTATCTTCTCGGAAGCAATTACGCGCTTCACGAAAGGTCAGCCGGCTGGCCAAACCAAAGCCGTAGCGCTCCGTTTTGCCGATATCACTTCTGAATACCTCGAGCCGCTCGCACTCTTTGATTCTCAAGAAGAAGAACCAGAACCAATTAAGGTTGAGCTCAATCTTTCGCAAATAAATAATCTTCTTGGCACCGAATTTTTGAGCAGTGACGTAAAGACGATTCTTGAAAATGTCGAATTTGAAGTAGAAGTTGACGAAAACGATAATATTTCCGTAGTAGTGCCATTCTGGCGTACGGATATTCATATCCCGGAAGATATTATTGAGGAAGTTGGTCGCCTCTCTGGCTACGACAATATTAAACCCGTATTACCGCTCCATGCCACATCTGATCCGAACCCAATGTTGCAACTTAAGACGCACATTCGTGATCATTTGGCCGCTTGCGGCGCTAACGAAGTGTTGACTTATTCGTTTGTGCACGGCGATTTAATGAAAAAAGTCGGTCAGAATCTTGATAATTCCTATAAAATTATCAATTCTATCTCTCCAGAATTGCAATTTATCCGCCAGAGCATCGTGCCAAGCCTGCTTGACAAGGCTTACGGCAATTTGCGTGCTGGCCATGATAAATTTGCGCTCTTCGAAATGAACCAGGTCTATCCGCGCGCCAATGGCGTCGACGAAGACGGCGTTCCGCAAAATAGCTACAATCTTGGTTTCATCTTTGTAGATAAAGACAGCAAATCTAACTACTATTTGGCCAAAAAATATCTTGAAAACTTACTCAGTAATCTTGGCGTTAAATACCAGATAAAAGAGTTTGATTCTGCTGACAAATCACTAAACGATTATTATGAGCCAAAACGCTCTGCAAGTATCTATTCTGACGGCCAGAAGTTGGGCGATTTGGGCGAAATTAAGCAAAAAGTATTACGCGAATTTAAACTTGGGCAGGGCATTGCGGCGTTTGAGCTCGATTTGAAGGCGATTCTTTCTAATATTTCCGCTACAACTAGCAAGGATTTCCGTGTCAGCCAATATCCATTCGTTTCGCGCGATGTTACGCTTTCGGTCCCACTTGCGACCGAGTACGGTTCGTTGGAGCGCCAAATTCGTGCCATTTTTGAGTCGGAAAACTATATTTACAAGCTCGCTTGCACTTCGATTTATCGGGCCGATGGCGCCGACACAAAGAATATTAGTTTCCATCTCGATTTTGCCAATCCGAGCAAAACTTTGGAAAAAGCCGAGATTAACGCTATAATGACAAAAGTAGAATCTATCAAGTAACGGGTGGACATTGGAGGTAATATGATTAAGAATGATGAACTAAAGACTTCACCAAAACAGCGCATCGTTATTATGCTGATTGCAATTTTTATGCTCGGCTCCACCTTTGCGCTTTATGCTGGCATCGTGTTGAATTATGGCGCTAAAACTGAATCGTCTCAGGTAGATTCTGAGAAACAGGCTCGCTTCGAAGAGCTTTATGCCGAATATGACGAGAAAGTGCAGGCTCAGACTAACGAGCTTTCCAATCTATATTTGTCTGAATTCTCTAGCTATGCTGGTCGTGTTAAGGCCTTTAATGCTGCCGGTGTGACCGAGCTTAAAGTAGAAGATCTGAAAGTTGGCTCTGGGCGCGAAATTACAGAAATCGACGATATAGATTACGCCGCCTATTACATTGGCTGGCTTTCCGACGAGACCGTCTTTGATATGTCGCTCGATAGCTTAACCGATCCAACCAAGCTTTCCTCGCCGCTTTATGGCTCCACCTCTATGATTCAGGGGTGGCTCGAGGGCATTTCTCGTAATGAGGAAGATGGTACGGTTTATTGGGAAGGTATGCGTATTGGTGGTATCCGCGAGATAACCATCCCGTCCGCATTGGCTTACGGAGCGACAGAGCAGGGGACTATTCCAGCTAATAGTCCGCTTAAATTCGTCGTTATGCTCATTGAGACGCCAGAAGAGATCGAAGTTCCGGCCGAACTTGAGCAATTATATACCGAACTTTACGGATAATTAGAAAACTCCTCGAAAGGGGAGTTTTTTGGTGCATTTTACCTCTGTTTAAGCATAAGCGTTCTTGACTTTTTTAACCGAGTGTGCTATAATAGATGCATAACCATTAATTTAATGGTTAAGTACCTAGAAATTAGCTAAACAACGTGATTAACCCTAGTTTTGTAGTTTCTCGCATTCTTGCCTATCAAAATGGTAGGTAAAAATGCGGGAAACTGCACACGAAGTTGAAAGACTCGTGAAACCTAGGAGGTGCCTTATGGCAAATAATTATTATCACGCGTTCACAGCGCATTTCAGCTTCGTAGTGCTTCTTATCTTTATGGCCGTTGTAGTGGCTGCATACTTTATCGGAAGAAAGAGCGTGCGACTTGTTCCACGCAAATCTATCAAAAGGAAAACTGCAGATATTGCAAACGTGCCTAAATATGACAAAGCGAAAGCGAGAACGTTGACGAAAATGTACAAGAAAGCCGCAAGTAGAGCCGAGTACGACAACACTGCCGTAATCCGTTTTCATAGCAATACCTTCGATGTGATGGTAGCTATAATCGGAACAATCGTGTTCTGCTGGGCTTTCATTAGCGAACATTACGTTGGCCTTGTTCAATGGTGTATTAACCATTTAACAGCCAGTGATTCTGCGGCATGGGGAGATATAACTGCTGTTATGATTGTCTCTATGATCTCATGTGTCGTTTTCGGAATCACTTACGCTATCGTCCGTTTTGGGCAAATCCACCAAGCTAGAGTCTATGCAAACGAGTTTGTAGCCGAGAAAGTTCGCCCAATCTTTAATGAGCGCAGATCTCTTAGCTACTTCGTCACTGCAATCGTCTTCTGCATTAAAGAAGAAATTAAAGAAAGACAGGCAAAAGCGGAAGCAAAGAAAGAAATATATGATGCAAGAAATGCCAATATCGCGTAAAAAAATCATGCTGTGAGCTAAGTCGAATAAGGGTCGACGACGGTCGGCCCTTTTCCCATGCCAAAAAACATGTGCTAAGATGGGTTTATGGAACAGACCATCTTCTTTTATGACCTCGAAACCACTGGGCTTAACCCACGCAGCGATCGCATCATGCAGTTTGCTGGTCAACGTACAAATATGAATCTCGAGCCAATTGGCGACCCAGTTAACCTGCTTATCAAGACATCGGAAGATACCTTGCCAAGTCCATATGCTATTATGGTCACGAAAATTACCCCGCAATCGACGCAGACGGATGGTTTTACTGAAGCCGAGTTTTGCAAATATGTGATGGATGAAATATTTACGCCGGGCACCATTGCGATGGGCTACAACTCGGTGCGCTTTGATGATGAATTTATGCGTAATATTTTTTGGCGCTGCTTTTACGACCC
>JAUNHY010000009.1:23567-27813 GCA_030523715.1 Candidatus Saccharimonadota bacterium | reverse complement strand
GCGGAATCGGCGCTATACGATGGTTTTCTTGATGATGCTGATCGTACTAGCTGTAGTGCCGTACGTCGTGCTAAATTAAATGATTTAGCAGATTTCCATCCTGATTTTCATGATCCGCGTTTGCCGGAGTTACTCTTACACTATAAGGCGCGTAATTTTGAGCGTGCGCTGACCGAGTCTGAGCACAAAAAATGGGAAGAATATCGGATGGCGCGCATTAAATCTCAGCAGAATTCATATATCAAAGCAATCCAGGATCTAGCTGCTAAAGACTCCGATTCATTTATTCTCGAAGAATTACAACTTTGGTATCAGTCACTTTTGCCGTATTAAAACCGCGCTTAAGTTTTTAATCACCAATCAAAAAAGTTATAATTAAGTTATGCAGTGGCTGATTGGTATAAATGCGCTTAGACTTTTTGCGATTATATTAATCGTCATTTATCATCTCTTCCGCGGCGCAATGCCGGGTGGCTTTATCGCCGTAGAAATTTTCTTCACGATTTCTGGATTCTTAATTTTTACGAAACTCGTAAAAAATTTCGCTAAAGACCGCAAAATTGGCTACGGAAAGTTTATCGTTTCGCGCCTCGTGCGTCTGATGCCGGCCTTGCTCGCATGTGTAATACTCGCATTAATCGCTTCGTTCTTTGTGCATCCAGATATTCTTGCTGGGACACGTTGGAATACTCTCGCTGCGCTTACGTTTACGACCAACATTAAAGAATTAATAACCGGTGGCTCATATGAAAATAGTATTGCCCCAAACTTATTTGAACACACTTGGTTCCTCGCACTTGAAATGCAGTTCTATTTAATCGCGCCATTATTAGTAGTTCTAGTAATGGGTAGCTTTAAACGAAACCGAGCAGGCGCCAGAATGCTTGGCGGTGTTTTAGCTTTTTTGGCCTGTGCATCAGCTGTATTGATGGCAATTTATGGCGGTTTATTTAGTATGCAGGATCGTGCCTATTTTGCATTAGATACGCATATGGGTGCTTTCTGTCTTGGCGGCGCGCTAGCCGTCTTTAACTACCTTGTGCCACGCACGCCCCGCACAAAGAAAATTATCCCTGCCGTTGGTGTTGGAATCAGTTTAATTACTATTGGTATTTTGGCGACAAAGCTTAGTTTCGACAATCCAATGACTTATTACTTTGGTCTGCCATTCACGGGCTTATTAACGGCTATTATGCTATTTTGCATCATCAAGCTACAACCAAATGTACATGTACGTCGCCGCGCAACCATTCCAATTCGTGTTGCCGAAAAACTCGGTAGCTATTCTTATGGCATTTATTTATTCCATTGGCCACTTTATATATTATTACCAAACATTCTTCCGCATAATGCGGAAACCTGGATTGCGCCAACGCTCAACATCGTTATTAGCACGCTCCTTTCGTATTTATTTGTAAAATATATTCGCATCGAAGATTTTGTTAAAAACTTTAAGACATCTTCAAAACATCGCTTGGCTTACGGGCTGGTTGCAGTCGCATTAATTATTCCATGCGCTTTAGCTCTCGTGCGTGCCCCAGAAGTATCTGGTATTACGGAGCAGCTTAATTCTATGCAAGAACGCGCCGAAAAAGAAGAGCATACTGCCACTAGCGTAGATTATACTGGCGCCGCTACGGCACTAGAAACTACGAAGCAGGCTATGCAGAAAGAACTGGATATTGCAGCTAATCGCGAATCGTCGCCAGTACCACAGTATTCTCGAGCCGCGCCAAATGCGAATGCTGCTCAGGTATTAATCATTGGTGATTCTGTTACGCTTGGCGCTAAGCAGGCGCTCGAATCCACCATTAATGGTGCATATGTGGATGCCCTCGAGTCGCGTGGTATTTGGACGGCTCGCAACTTGCTTGCCAACTATGCCGCAGCAGGCCGCTTGCCGGACACGATTGTCATTAGTTTGATTACTAATGAATTTACGATTAGCGACGGGCTATTACAGGGTATTGTTGATGTAGCGGGAGAAGGGCATAATTTCGTGTTCGTGACTGGCTACGCTGGACCAAAGCAGCCACGCGAGGTTCAGAATCAGGCACTCAAAAACTATGCTAAAAATCGTAAAAATATCTACATCGCAGACTGGTGGGAGCTATCGCATGATAATTGGTCGTTAATGTATGCGGATCATATTCATCTTAATCCAGAGGGGCGTACCGCGTATGCAAACCTGGTTAATAATGTAATCCGGAGTATTAAAAAATGAGTCGTCGCCAGGATCGTCGTGCCGTGCGTAAAGCTAATCGTATTGCTGCCGTAGATCAGGAAAAATCTAAGCGTATCTTCCGCCGTTATGTGATTATAATTTTCGCAATTATTTTCCTTGCTCTTGAAGGCTACATTTTGTCATTCGCCAAAGAACGCTATGATTACCGCGAGAGCGTCAAAATATCCGACGAAATGACGGTTAATCTCAGTATGATTAGTTCTGCGCTTCAGGGTGGCAATCTTGCGCTGTATGAAGAGTCCGTAGGGCAATACCGCGCCAATCTCGATTTGTTTAATAAGAATAGTTACGTACGCTATCACGCGAAGGACCTCTCCGACAAATTGAATAATTATAGTAGCGTCCTTACGGAAGACACGGACGTTATCATGGAGCTAATAGAGCTCAGAGTCGCAACGAATGCTATTGTTGCGACCGCGTCTGACGCCATCTCTTCGGATATAGATGCCGTTAAAGTATACTATATGCGCGACGACTATATTGCTATGCGCGATGGTCTTGAAAAAATCAAATCCGAACAGCTGTCGGAGCTTAAAAATAAACTAATTAGTCTCAGCGAAGAATTGATAAAATTTACAGATAATACTGCGGTTTGTATTGGCATCTGCGCGGATAATACACTGAGCGAAAAGCAGACTGCTATGAATAACATTTCGGAACGCTACGCGAAGGATTTGGCTGACTTAAGTGAGCAAATCTCCGTGAAATACAACCCAAATTCATTAATTCTAGATTTGGGCGAGTACTCGAACATATAGTAAAATATACTTATGCATAGAATTCTTTTTCCAGAAGCAGATAATAACTTTATTCAGCGAGCCGTTGCTAATCTTCGCCTCGAAGGCAAATGTGAGCCGATTCTTGAATTGTTAGACATGCAAAAATCTTGTCAAATGTTGGCAGATGACAAGGCGGATGCTATGGTAGCCGGGATTGATCTCTCGACACGCGATGTAATTTTGGCATGTCGCGATAATCTCGGTGTGGCCGGCGCAGAGCCAGAACCTGGCGAAAAGCGCACTTTTTCGAGTTTATTTGTCGCAAAATTCCCAGACGGCCACATGATTATTACCGGTGATGGCGCCACCTGTAAAAATCCTACCGAAATGCAATTAGCGGACATTATCGAGTTGATTCACGATGCCGCCAGCCGCATTCTTGATGAGGAACCACGCGTAGCGATGCTTAGCTTTTCTACGAATGGCTCTGGTGGCTCTGATCCTACTATCGATAAAATCCGCGATGCGATGTCGCTTATCTCGAGCCGTCGCCCAGATATTATCATTGACGGCGAGATGCAGCTTGATGCGGCAATTAATGAACGCGTTGGCCAAAAGAAATTCCCAGAATCACAGGTTGCCGGTCGCGCCAATGTTTTGATTACGCCGGACATTAATTCTGGCAACATTCTCTATAAATCTATCGAACAATTTGGTGGTGCTCACGTTGCTGGTCCAATCCTACTTGGATTTAAGAAACCGGTCTCAGATTTGTCTCGCGGTTCTACGGTCGAAGATATTATTCTCACGACTGAGTGTCTGATGAAACTCATTTAAAAATCCCCCGAGGGGGATTTTTTTATCTATTTTCAATTGAGGTCGCTTTTGGCTTCGGTAATTGCCCATCATTGCGACCAAGCTTTTCGTCAACACGTAGATGGATGTCGCGCAAAGTATTCATGTAGTACAGAAAGGCGTCAAATGGCGAATCGTATGGCGAGAAGTATGCATGTACGCCACCATCATCGAATACCTTGGTGCACATATAGTACATGTGGTCAGAAGTTTGCAAGCGGCGCCAGTCCTCGATTAGCTTTTCGTCCTTAGTCGCTAGAACATCCTCTTTGAGCTCATAAAGATTCTTCATTACTTCGTGCTGCATCGAGTTGCCAAGCCAAGCCGACAAGTCGCGCTCTGTATCTGCCCAGGTTACCGTCCATGGCACGGAAATCTTTGCTTTTGGCTCCATGCTATCGCAGGCTTCAGATAGGGTTAAGAAATT
>JAUNHY010000009.1:11918-23467 GCA_030523715.1 Candidatus Saccharimonadota bacterium | reverse complement strand
ATAGAAAGGGAGAACTTAAAGCCCGGATAGAGCGTAATGCATTTTTTAATCTTGGCGAGCATCGGGCGGTAAGATTTTTCGACAATCTTCTTGAAGATGCGCTCATTATTTGTGCCGGCATACCAATCCTTCTCGGACCAGTAGTCGTGATCTTGGCCGACCGAAAAAATACTGTAATGTTTCAAGCGTAGCGGCTGATGCATATGCAAATACAGTACGATTGAATTCATTACAGTTCCTTCTCCTCCAAAATTAGAATCTGTTGCGCTTATTTTGCTCTACTTCATTATACACTTGAATACACTTTTCAGCCACATCGTCCCAGGAGATGCGAGCGTATTCTTTGCGAATCCCATCCTTTAATATTTCGGTTAACGCTGGACTCTCGGCAATACCTACGAGAGCGCCAGCAAGTTTATCTTCATCCCAGAAGTCATAGCGAACAATCGAATGCAACACTTCGCCAACACCAGATTGTTTGGTAATAATCAAAGCATTGCCATGGTGAGCCGCCTCGAGTGCTGTTAGGCCAAATGGCTCAGATACGGAACTCATCACGAATACATCGGAAATGCTGTAGATGTCACGGAGCTGTTTGCCACGGATAAAGCCGGTAAAGATGACATTATTTGAGATGCCAAGTTCGGCCGACATGCGCATTAATTCTTCGCGCTGCTCGCCGTCACCAGCAAAGAGGAATACCATCTTTGGATGAATACTGATAGCGCGTGCAGCTGCGCGCATCATGTGCGCGAGGCCCTTCTGAAGCGTAAAGCGACCGACCGTTGAAACTACAGTGTAACCTTGTTTCTTGAGACCTTCGATGTACTGATAGCTTGAACCATCGTAATGATAATCATCGTCATCTGGTGCTTCGAAGCCGTTGTACGCGACCGCAATCTTATCGGCTGGAATGCCATACTTCTCGACGATAATATTCTTTGTCGCCTGGCTAACCGCGATAATCTTATCTGCCCAGAGCAAACCTTCATATTCAATCTGACGGATGAGTGGATTGCCACCGCTTTCACCACCACGATCAAATTCTGTTGCGTGGACATGAGCTACAAGCGGAATTCCAAAGTTTTTCTTTGCTAAAATACCAGCCTCGTAAGTAAGCCAATCGTGCGCATGGACTAGATCCGGCTTAAACTGCATCAGGTATTGTTCGACGAAGCGGATGTAATTCTTCTGAATGTCGCGGATGGACATCATTTCTTTGCAGTTCGCAGTCTTGAAGCGACGTTCTTCTACATTGGAATCATAGGCGGAGCAACCATAGCGGAACAATGGATCGATATGGGTTGCCGAAAGGACGTTCATGTAATCGAAATGATGCTCGGCCTCATATGGGACAACAAAATCAATATCCGCTCCCATCTTGGCTAGGGACTTAGAAAGGTTTAAACATGCTACCCCTAGGCCACCACTGTTGTGCGGGGGAAGCTCCCATCCTAGCATCAAAATTTTCATCTATATCTAGTATAGCACTTATGCTTCGTCATGCAAGCAAAAATAAACATAAAAATTAAGAATTTTGCTATTATAGAGACAGAAAATTTCACGAGGAAATATATGACTAAAAAAATCAAATCTAAAACTACAGATACCACCCCTAATCATGTAAAAAATACAAAAACAGGGGCGAAAGATGAAGACGGCGTTTCGTTGCGTTGGTATCATATTGTCGCCACGGTCGTAGTTTTAGGGCTGGTTGTAATTGCAATAATTCGCATTTTTTCACGCTTTGATCCTACGCTGATTAATAGCCAGTATACGATTCGTTATGCGACTGGGTGTACGACGACTATTGCTGGCCCGATAGAGAAAAAAGACATCAAATATCGCTACGCTGGCATCAAAGAGGGCGATATGTTGGGTGATGGCGGTATCGTGAAAGAAGAAGGCGACGCTTATGTAAAAATCGTAGAGTTAGGCGCCAATAAGGTTAAAATCAAAGTGCGTGACTTGTATACGAATGAGTGGAGCGAGAAGGAAATCCGCTATGGTCAAGAGTTTGAGGCGTATTATGGGGCTATTGCAGATTGCATGCCTGGAATTAGCTTTACCATCAATCGCTAGTATGTCAATAGCGCATGTAGTATTGACAAATAAGAATTATATTACACAAAGTAAATACTCTCGGGGTAGTGAGCCGCGAGAGTATTTTTTTAGAAGTTTTTGTTGCTCACGATGGCATTATATTGGTTCGTGAGCGCAGTTGTTTTAAAACTAATCTTATCGTCATCTAAGTGCCAGTTGTTTTTGTTGGCAACTAAAAAGTTTAGAATTTTTGAATAATAGTCCGTCTTCGGACGATAAGTGTTTACGAATTCGTAATAGTTCTGGCGCAATTTTACATCATCATAAATTCTCTTAGTCTCGTCGTTAAATATTTTTATATACTTCCCGTCGAGTTCATTTTCGCCAAGATATTTTTCCGCGGCATCACGCAAGAAGAGGTTATCTGCTATATTTTGCACCTGTGTCAGTTTTTCGTTCATGGTGCTAATTTCGCTAAGCGCATCCACGAAATCTGGCTGCTGCATCTTTATTAATTCTGGGCTAATACCAGATTTATAGATACCTTTATTCTGCAGCTCTGCTACTTCATAATATGGTACTAAAACGTCACGCATGTAGCTTTTTGCTGCCCTTTCTATAATCGCATAATCGCCCGTGCTCTCGATGTTGTCTGCCAGATTATTAATACGCGTAGTTGCATTCGCCGAGCTGTCGTTGGTTGCATCGCGAAAAGCCTCCATGGCGGCTCTATAGCTCTCGTAGTCTTGTGAGTTTTTGGTATCGCCGCTATTAATGGCGATTAGCGCGCCAAAAACAATTGCGCCCGCACCCAAAAACGCCGCTATGCCAATCAACGCCTTTTTTATCATATATTAATTATAGCGCAAACTGAGAGTTGTATAAGTCGGCGTAAAAGCCACCTTTGGCCATTAATTCTTTGTGGCTACCGGTCTCGATGATATTGCCCTCATTCATTACGAGAATAAGATCAGCATTTTTAATTGTTGAAAGGCGGTGCGCAATAATGAACGATGTGCGCCCCTCCATCAATTTGTCCATTGCCTTTTGGACTAGTTCCTCAGTACGCGTATCGACGTTTGAAGTGGCCTCGTCGAGAATTAGGAATGGCGCATCTTCAATCATGCCGCGTGCAATCGTAATAAGCTGTTTTTGTCCAGCCGAAATTGCGTCACTCTCGGAAATGTCGGTCTTTAGTCCGTGCGGCAGAGTTTTAATAAAGTGGCTTAAGCCAACTTCATCGCAGACTTTCATGATTTGATTGTCGGTTACATTCGTATGGTTATAGACAATATTGTCACGTACGGTACCGCTAAACATCCAGGTGTCTTGTAATACCATCGTAAACAGCGAATGAATCTCTTCGCGCGTCATTTCCTTAGTAGACTTCCCATCAATGCGAATGTCGCCAGAATTAATATCATAAAACTTCATTAATAAATTCACCATCGTGGTTTTGCCGGCACCAGTTGGACCGACGATTGCAATCTTCTGACCAGCCTTAGCTTTCGCAGAGAAATCTTTAATAATCAATTTGCTGTCATCGTAACCGAATTTAACATGGTCAAATTCAATATCGCCACGTACGGAATCTTTATCAATATGTGTCTCGAGACTACGCTCGCTTGGCATTTCTTCTTCGTCGATGAATTCGAATACGCGTTCGCTCGAAGCGGCGGCTGGCTGTAAGCTACCAATAGCTTGTGCGATTCGCGATAGCGGAGAAGAAAATAGGCGAACATATGTAATAAAGGCCACAATTATGCCGAAGCTAATTACGCCGTTCATCGTCAGGAGTGCTCCCGCAACACAAACTGCGACATAGCCAAAATTGCCTACGAAAGCCATGAACGGATGCATCATGCCGGATAAGAATTGGCTCTTTTGGTTGGCGATATAAATCTTATGATTGATGCGGTCAAACTTCCGGTCGGCCGTCGCCTTGCCATCATATGCTTTTACTACGGCTAGACCAGAGTATACTTCTTCTATATGCGAGTTGACATTGCCAAGCTCAATCTGGCGATCAGTAAAGTACTTCTGGGATTTAGCCAGGATAATTGCTACGAATATAAAGCCAAACAAACTTGAAACTATAGCTACTAGCGCTAAAATCCAGTTGGTCGCAAACATCATTACGGCGGCGCCCAGCAGTAATGAACCTTCGCCGATAATCGTACCAAAGGAATTGTCGAGACTGCTCGCAACTGAATCAACGTCATTTGTGACACGCGACAAGATGTCGCCGATTTGATGTTTATCGAAATATCTCAATGGCAAACGATTAATTTTGCGCGAAATTTGGTTGCGCAAGTCACGTGCAAAACCAGCGGTTACATGCGCCATAATCCAGCCTTCCAAGAATTCGAGAATTGCGGAGGCAAGATAAAGAGCCACCATAATCAATGCTAGATATTTAATCGCTTCCATGTTCATTTTTGGCTCGATTAAGTTACGAATTGATTCCGGCATTTCGTCAATTGCCGCATATATTTTTGTCGCATCAATTTCTTCATACTCATCAACTTCGAGTTCGCTCTGGAGCAACTGCATCTTCTGCACGAAAGTCATCTTATCTTCCGCCGATACTACTATGCCATCAATAGTGCTGGCTTCTTGCGGATTCTGCATTAATCCTGCCGAAACTTCTGTAATATGGTCACGATCAATCCTTAGGCCTGCAGTTATTTCGTCGGTAATCTGTGCCAATTTGTCTGGTGTTACAACGGAGAGAATTGAGCCGCCAATAGACATGATAACTGCAAAAACAATTGCGACATAATAGGCTTTCATCTCGCGCCCCATGCGCTTCAGGGCATTAGCAAAATTCTTCGCTTTTGTGCCTTCATCACGTTTACATCCGCCGCCGCCAGGTCCACCGTTAAACATTGAGCTCCTCCTTTGTCAGCTGCGAGAGCGCAATTTCTCGATAGATTTCGCAATTATTCATCAATTCCTTATGCGTACCTTTACCAACGCATTCACCCTTGTCTAGCACAATGATTTGGTCGGCATTCATAATTGTACCGATACGTTGCGCAACAATCAGGCTAGTCGCATCTTTTGTGTATTCTTTAAGAGCCTGGCGCAACGCGGCGTCGGTCTTGTAATCTAGTGCCGAGAATGAGTCATCGAAAATATAAATTTCCGGATCGCGGGCAATGGCGCGTGCGATTGCGAGACGCTGTTTTTGACCGCCGGAAATATTCGTACCAGATTGAGCGATGTGCGCGTTGTATTGATTCTCGAGTTTTTCGACAAAATTTTTAGCCTGTGCAACGCGGGCGGCAGCCTGAATCTTGCGCTCGGAAGGCTTGCCTTTGCCGCTATCACCATAAGAAATATTGCTTGCGACCGTGCCGCTAAAAATGACGGCTTTTTGCGGAACATAACCCAATTTGCGGTGTAAAGCTTTTTGTTTATAATCTTTAACATTTACGCCATCTACAAATACGGCGCCGTCAGTTACATCATAAAAACGTGGCACTAAATTAATTAGCGTAGATTTACCGGAGCCAGTCGAGCCTATAAAAGCAACCGTCTGACCTTTTTCGGCTTTGAAGGAGATATTCTTCAGCAAATATTCCTCCGCATCCGGATATTTAAATGACACATCGCGGAATTCTACTGTACCAATTTCGGCCGTCTCGTCGTCAAAGTCGCCATCCTGAATCGTTATTGGCGCATCGAGTACCTCGTTAATACGATCGGCGGAGACCTGTGCGCGTGGAATCATCATAAAAATCATCGCCACCATCAAGAAGCTAAAAATCACATGCATTGCATAAGAAGAGAACACCACCATATCACTAAAGATAGTCAGTTTATCTACCATTACCGAATTGCTGATTAGATATGCACCAATGCAATAAATTGCCAGCGTAACGCCGTTCATTACCATATACATCATTGGCGACATTACGCTCATAACACGATCGACGAAACGAGTAATATCTGACAGCTCCGTGTTGCTCTTGTTGAACTTGTGTTCCTGATATTTTTCTGCATTAAAAGCGCGTACGACGCGTATACCAGTCAAGTTTTCGCGCGTTACGCCATTTAGCTTATCGGTCAATTTCTGGATAATCTTGAAACGTGGAATCACAATCATCATGGTCGTAATCATAGTCGCGAGCAGAATCACGACGGCAACCGCAGTGGCCGTACTCCACTCCCAGCTTTTGCCGTGAATCTTTACGATTGCCCAAATAGCACTCAGTGGTGCGCGCACGAGCATATTCGCGCCCATAGTAATTAGAGTGCGCACCTGTGTAATATCGTTTGTAGTGCGCGTAATCAGGGAAGCGGTAGAGAATTTTCGCACTTCATTAATGCTGAGACTCTCGACTTTGTCGAAAATCTTCTTTCGCGTAATGAAAGAGAAATCTGCGCCAACATGTGAAACAAACCATCCTGCAATAATAGTGGAAAGCAGGCTGCAAAGTGCACAGAGTAACATCATGCCGCCATTACGTAAAATCTCGTTCATTTCGCTGCCTTCGGTCTGTACGAGACGCGTAATTGCAGACATGTATTCCGGCATCTTTAATTCGAGACCAACTTGTCCGGCAATGAATAGAATCGCAAGTACTATAAAGAGATAGTCTTTTTTGTGTAAGTTTTTTAGTAGTTTAAACATCTGAGACTAAAGTATAACAGGAAAACAGCGTTTTTTCTAGCGTCGCTTGCCAGCAATATAAGCGCCGAGCATAGTGGTTGAAGCAAGAATACTACCGCCAAATATTACGAACTTGATATCGTCGAACGTCTTTGGCGTCTCGTTAGTTGGCTCGCCGCGTTCGATTTTATTTACGAACGAATAAGTATTATTGTCTTCGTCGTACTCAAAATCAGTTGTATATTCATCAATGTCGTCCTGTTTGACGGTATAGTGCTCGCGTTCTAATTCTGGAATATTCTCGAACACAATCTCATCCTCGCCGTCGGCGACATTCATTTCGATAGTCTCAACCGGCTCGTCGTCTTTGTAGAGAGTGTATGTTACGGTATCTGGGCGGATGCCATAGGCATTTTCGTAATCATCCCAATCTGTCGTAATAGTAATATCGAATGATGGCTCGTCTCGCGTAATGCTATTATTGAATGTATAGTCGAGTGTTGATTCGTCGCGTTGTGTATCGACGGAGTACTCGTCGATATTCTCTTGGCGTACTGTATAGTGATCTTGCTCAAGCGTAGGTATATTCTCAAATACTACTTCATCCTCGCCGTCGGCCACATTCATTTCTTTGGTTTCGACCGGCTCGTCATCTTTGTAGAGCGTATAAGTTACAGTATCTGGGCGTACGCCATAATAGTCCTCATAATCGTCCCAGTTCGTCTTTACATTAATATCGAATGTTGCATCAAGCGCAACTGTCACAATGTTCGATTCGACTCCAGTTATATTATGGATTAATTCGCCGGTTAAATTATCGATTGCGTTCCATTCGCTAAATGACCTGTTATAGGCGAGGGCAGCGATGTTTTCATCTTCTGGTGCTCGCATCGTTATTAATACATATATATATGCTGACTGGGCGAGAATGGCTGGGTTGCCTTCTTGGTCGAGAATCTTGAATGCGACAGAACGAACCTTCGTCTTATCGGTCGTTTCTGGGTCATATTCTTGCCACGAATCGTCTATAGACATACTGGTAGCATCCGCATCTTCAGAATAGTAGACTTTCACGCTAATTGGGTTACCATAATAATCTTTACGGCCTTCAGCGAAACTCGTGTCAACACCAGTAAAGCTACCTTCCCAGTGCGGATTACCTTCATGACTTTGCTCGAGGTTAGAGTAGAGAATTACATTTGTTACGCGGCTAGCACCAGTGCGTACGCGCACCTTGTAAGTGTAATCCTCGCCGTGCCCGCCCTCGGTCGGCTCGGTTTCGTAAGTGCCGCTAGCATTGGTCTTTACTGAAGTTTGGAGATCTTGTTTCGAAGAAGTGGCTGAAAGCAGGAATATAGTCAGTTCGGCGTAGGATACGTTTTCGTTTAGAGTGCCATTATCATTCAAATCGGCCTCTTCTTCGTCGACTACGCCAGAGTCATCCGTAATACGACTACCATGTTCAGGGTCGGTATTTGTTGTCCCGGCTGTCATATATGTATAGGCACGATGTGTGTAGATGTCGCCATTTTCTTCGTAAGAATCGTAAGAAACTTTATATTTTATTACATAGCTAAAACAACTATATTCATAGCCATAATTCGCGAATGGTCTTTCTGAAAAATCGATATGAACTTTAATGCGATAGCGGCCAGTCCCGTGCCAGTTTTTTATTACTTCTACAGTCGTGTGCTCGCGCAGATATTGTTTATATGCATCATAGCTGGAAAAGTATTGATTTCCTTCGCTATCTACGAAACGATCGTAGTACGATTTATCGCTCGAATAAGTGCCGGCACTAGCTATTACTTCATCATTAGTAAAATCTGGCTCCGTACCATAAGGCAACAAATCATAGAGCACGAATTCCGATTTAAAATCATTTTCTCCGAATTGTTCCAGGGTTAATCCTAAATCGTTAAATTCGCCGCTAACGGAATTCCTGAGAGCTGCCCTAATATAGTAAGAACCCCTAAAGTATTCGTCTTCGGTGGAGAAAACAGGTTTAGTCTTCGAATCGATGAGAGCGGAAACATATTTTGTTATTCTGCCAATACTATGGTATTCCCAATTCGCTTCAGCGGTGGAACGATGTAGATACTTGCCGTAAGTATTGTAATCATAAGTTGCAATCTCGTCTTTTGTAACTAATGAATCGTAATTGTCGATCGAACCAACATTTATATCCTCGCCGTTTACCAATACTCGTAAATAATTAAAATTATATAGCGTGCCTGCTTCTTCGATATTATTTAGGCCAATATACACATATGTTTTTACGCTAATTGTTCCTAGACCTTCCGTTAAGTCCTTGAAATCTATATACCAAGCGACAATTTTATCGCTAGCCGAGAATACGATTGAGTCAAAGCTATGAGGCGTATTGTTAGTGCCACTTTTTTGTAGTTGATAATTAGTTTCGCCTTCTTTTCTTATGTATAATTCATAAGTATATTTTCCGGCCTGAATAGTATCACCGTTCGTATTAACAAGAGACGGAAGATCAATTTCTTTAAAATAATAATTTTCGTCTGGAATCCTAGCGTAAGAACCATCAGGTGTCGTGTAATAAAGGATGTCATCGCCAATTCTTGCGGTATAAGTGCTACCAGGGTAGGAAACCGCAAAATCGTTAAACCAAAGGGTTTTACATTTGCTATTAGACTTTAAATCCTGATAATAAAATGCGGCTGTTTGTCCTTTTCTTTTTGCAAGATAGTTCGCGCCGCCGCCATATGTGAACTTAAAGTTCAATAGGTTTATATCTTTAGATGACTGGGCAACATTTCTAGCCTCATTTTCGTTGGCGTACTTTCCGTTAAGGTAAGCAGTGTTCGTGAACTGGTAATTATTGCTCTCTTCGTTATAAATATCTTCCGGATACCCAGCATAGAAAACATACTCGCAAGTATATTGTTTTCTGACGCAAAGAGAGTTACCCAATGAGACGTTCCCGTCCGAATCTTTTTCTAATAAGCTGCCATTTTGGTCGTATACGACTACATCACTCGGAAAGTTGTCTATTAGACTAAAATATTCGAGCCCCACCGTAATACCTTGTGCGACCGTATGCATCCACATAGATGAACGGCTCGTCGAGGTGTCAGAAGATAGATAGCCGCTATTTGAGGCGGTAACTTTATAGCGTACCCAGGTATAGTCCTCGGCGTCATCCGGAAGATGGTCGTACGAGCTAATCTTCGTAGCGGTTTTATTAATTGTGTATTGTGTTTGATCCCAAGGGTGATTATATACGCGGCTATAGTTAAAGCTAATGGTATTTGTCTCAACATTACCATTCATTACCGCCTGAAGATTTTTGGCTAGTGTATGGGTGCAAGAATCTTGGTATTGTTCGCGCGACTCTTTGTTTGAGGTAACCCCATAAGTGACCTGGATACTACCCTCAACGGCTGTGTGCTCATCGATATTGGTCTTGTTAGTGAAAATAATAGTGCTTCTATCATTTTCATATCTATACCACCAATCTGAAGCGCCACTCGTGGCGGAACTATCGGCACTCAAGGCGATATCGTAGGCTAAGTTGGCGCCATTATGGCTCGACTCGGGGCTAGAAATCAAATTTGGCACCCGAATTTCTAATTCACCAGGCGCGTAAGAGGACTGGGCGTCTGGATTTGAATAATTAATCTGGTATTTTATCACTCGCATTTGTGTTTCGGAAATAGTAGAATCTGCTATCTGCCAGTCAATTTCCGTAAGAGGTTCGCGCCCGCCGTTTACTGTCGAATCGAAAAATATCAGTTCCATACGCCAATCGTCTGGATTTAGTTCAGCCAGCGTTGCGGCATTGACAATATTGTGGATTGTGGTCGCGATTAGAGCGCCAATCAATAAAAACAGCGCCAAAAAACCAATCCTAATGCGCGTTTTATTAACTCGTTTTCGTATTTGTTTCACCTTGAGGTCCTCTTAACTTACTATCAGTTATAAGACCACACTCACTTGTAAAAAATATTAGCATAAGAATTATACAAAAGTCAAGAAAAAGGCCCCGGTATATTTCAACCGGGGCGGGGTTAAGCTGCTGTAATCCATAAAGTCCGCCGAGCGGTGAAATGTCTTTTGGAAGACGGCGGCGCGGGCTAAGTGGCATAGCCGGATGGATTAGGAAGCAGCGAAGCTGGGGCGGGTAGATGGTAGTGGTGTTGGTGGTGTGACGGTTTTCTTTTTTTGTTGAGAGTTCGATCGATTCGGGACGACGCCCAGCCGATCCTGGCTCATTCCAGTCCTAGACTGAAGGGAAACGCTGGGCGGAAAAATGAGTTCCGTTCTTACGCTTCTTTGCCGGCCGCAGACCATGCGGCAGCTATACTGAAAATCGGTAACGCTTATATACTCTGCCACCACCAGAGCTACCACGCCCTTTATAGGAACAAGCCGCTAGATGCCTCAAAGAGGTCACCAGCAGGCTAAACTGATTCTATATCAGTGCAAAATATATTGCAAGCATTAGTTTTTTAATAATATATAATATTACGCATGAAGAGGTTACTATCTGTTATTTCGATCATTGCGACATTATTAATGCCGCAGGCGGCTTTTGCTACGGGCGTTCAGAGCAATATCACCATTGATGATATGGGTGCTTTTATGTTTATTGGCGATTCATACTGCATGGCTGCGAATATTGATGATAACGACAGAGAGATACCGGAACGGGGTTGGGCGCAAATAGCCGTTAATAAACTCGGGCTAAAACATGCAATTATTGCCTGTAAAGGTGGAACCGGATTTGTGCACACATCTTCCGACGGCGCTTCTTTTCAGACTTTGCTAGATGATTACTATCCAGGCGAAGATGCCGCAAAAGAGGTCGGATGGGTAATAGTCGACGGTGGCTACAATGACCACTATTATTCTTATG
>JAUNHY010000009.1:9724-11818 GCA_030523715.1 Candidatus Saccharimonadota bacterium | reverse complement strand
GAGGTCGGATGGGTAATAGTCGACGGTGGCTACAATGACCACTATTATTCTTATGGCGAAATTATGATTAAAGGGGAAGAGTTTGTTAATCGCGCAAAAGAACTCTATCCAAACGCGAAAATCGCTATTGGCATGAACGGCTGGAATCGCGTGGACGAGGATATTCAAAATACAATAGTTAATGTGGTCCTCGATGCTTATCAAGATCTTGCCGATTATACGGAATCTATTTATATCGAAGGTGCCGAAATGGCATTATACGACGATTTCTTTTCTAATGACGATTTTCATCCGAATGAACAGGGGCAGGAGTCCATCGCGGAATCTATCGTATCTTTTATAAACGCACAGTTATATGATCTTCAGATTGCAAATCAAATTGTGCCGCCATTATTAGATGTAAATAATCCTACTATCATGGCTCCGTTAGTAATAATAACCATTTTTTCGATCGCGATAATAGCAATTGTCGCTATCAAGAAAAAACTCGCTTCGACAAAAGGTTAAACATTGACTTTTTCAAACATCTGTGATATAATATAAAGATAAGCTTTGTTTTTGCACTTTTTGAGCTCTAAATATCGATTCTGATCCTGAAAGGGGTGGAAATATGCCAAAATTCGCAAACGACAATACGCTACAATCCGTACGCCACGATTTAGCTGCGTACGGGCTTCCGTTTTCTAAGAAAGAAGCCTCTGCGCTTCGTGCTGATTGGACCCTGGCCTCAGTCCTCGATAGGGGCAATGTCGAGGAAGTTGATCAAATCATCGCTTCGCTCTTTGCGGACTACCATGCCAAAAAAATCAGCCCGCAAACGTTCTCCGACCAATATGGAATCTGGATTCGCCTTCGTAAAACAATCTGTAACTGAGCTCAACCACCAACTCGCCACCCGGCGAGTTTTTTCATGAAAACAACCGAGCCAGAGCAGTGCTATAATAAACATAAGCGTATGAAAACTAGGCTCAATCACGATATTTCGCATTTGCAAGTATTATTTATTATTATCGGACTACTCTTTGCGGGCTCGACCGGGCTTTTCTTGGTGGCAAACTGGGATAAATTGCCGGAGTATTATGGCGAATTTGGCGGCTCTCTCGAAGAAATCTGCGCTGATTTTGCGCCGTTTTTGACTGGTTTTATGGCGCTACTTTATCTAGTTCCGACGATTCTTGGCGCCGTAATAGAGAAACTGTCAGCTAAATTATTTGAATTTCTCGTCGCCGTAAGCCGCGCGATTATGTATTTTCCGCTTGCGCCATTTATTGCGGTCTTGGCAGTGTTCGCTCTCTATATGGCTATTATCGATCAGAGCCTTCTTATCCCGAAGTCGTTTTCCTTAACGGACATTTGTGGCTACCTATTTTACATGCTTTTCTATGTTGAGGCGGTTTTACTTTTCGTAATCTATCATCGCTCGCACAATATCGGCACAAAAAGATAACCCCCGGTCGCCCGAGGGTTTGATTTTTGGTCTGTTATAACATGTCGTAACTTGCGTGGTTCTTTTTACACCAGCCGCGGATAGTTTCTTCGCTCGCCAGTGCCGCCATTTCGTCCTCGTCTTGGGTGGCGCCAGATACAGCAACGGCCAACATTGCAAAAGCGTGGTGGTTCTTTGACAGCATATATAGGATGGCGCCCTTGTATGGCGCAAAGCCGTGCATCTCATTGTAGCTATTGCCGATGTTCTCCCCGGAACGCGCCGGTAGGCCACGTTCCAATGCTACTAAGCAAGACGCTACTTTTAAGGCCGAGAAGGCATAGGTGTCGACTGGTTCCGCATCCCGATCATGGCGATTAAGAACGAAGTTGCCGTCACAGATGCGAGAGACCAGCTCGTAGCGGTCGGCGTAGGTAGAGAAGTCACCAAGAAGATTGCGCCCATAGGAACTTTGCGGCAGGTAGCATAATCTCACAGCGCCATCACCATCCATGAAGCCTTCCAAGTTCTTTGCGCAATCACTGCAAGCTTTTATGACCCTGTCAAACAGATCCATAATTCGAATATATTGCATTCGAATTCCCCCTTTCAAATTTGTACTATTTGTAAACCTTGCGGTTTCATCAAATTATTATGTATTATATCAT
>JAUNHY010000009.1:0-9624 GCA_030523715.1 Candidatus Saccharimonadota bacterium | reverse complement strand
ATTTGTACTATTTGTAAACCTTGCGGTTTCATCAAATTATTATGTATTATATCATAAAATAGACAAAAAATCAAGAACAGAGAAAACCAGGCAACAAAAAGCCGGCCCGCAGGCCGGCATCGTTGATTAACCTAGAGAGACTAAAACCTTAACGAGGGCTTCGATAAGGTTATTCTTGCGCCAAAGGTCGTTTTGGAGCTTAGAGAGCTCGCGAGAAGCATCATCGAAATCTTCAGAACCTTTTTCGATGCGCTCATCTTCGAGCTTATCCATCTGGAGGATAATAGCGTTGCGCTGTTTGCGAACATGCATGAGATGATCTTTAGTCTCGTTATAGTAGGCGTCACGTTCTTTTGGAGCACCCGCTTCGGCTGGTGCAGCTTCTGGGGTAGGAGCTTCAGCCTCTGGAGCTGGAGTTTCAGGTGCAGCTTCTGGCGCTGGCGCCTCTTCTGGAAGTGGATTTACGGCAAAATCGTCAATTGATGGTGCTGGACCCTCAGGAGGCATACTCTCGGTCTGTGGGCCAAAGAAGCGCTGATGTGGCACCGGCGTTTTGTCTTCACTCATTGGACTAAATTGATTATTCATTTATACTCACCCTTTTATGTATTTAGAGAATTATCTGCTATAATTTTAGCATAAGTAATATGGATTTTTCAAAAAATGCCAAATAAAAAGACTTCTAAGGTTAAGAAAACTCAAAAAACTACCCCAGAGAAGGTGCGTCGTAATGAAAAAGTTGTGCGTCGCCTGCATATCTCCGGGCTCATGATGATGATTGCGAGTGTATTTATGGTTGTACTCCCGCACCTCTATGCCAGTGTCTATCGATATGTATTGGCTCACACGGGACTTCCGAACGTAGATTACATGATGAACTTTTGTATCGCTGCCGGAGAGATAATTGCAATCACCTATTTCTTGATTGGTCTCTTTGTTTTTCGTGCTGGCGAAAATGGTACTTATTTGGCTAAAGGTATGCTCGTATTCAACTCCATCATGGCTTTCCTTTCAGTAATGGCAGCCGTACTTGTATTTATGCCATTCCCAGATCAAACATTTGCCTACGCTATGAATTATTACAACAGCGGTGCCGCTATTGAAACAGGCATGATTCCGATGGCTATCCTAACGCTAGTCGATATGGCCTTCATTGTCGGTATTCTAATGTCAGTAGCCGCTATTGACGATATATGTATTATTAAAGAAAAGAAATAGTGAGAATCCGCCGGTAAAACGGCGGATTTTTGTTGCACAAAAAATGGCAGGGGCGGCAAGACTCGAACTCGCGACACCTGGTTTTGGAGACCAGTGCTCTACCAACTGAGCTACGCCCCTACGGCTCCGTTAATTATAACAGAATCCGGGCTCATGGTAAAATATAAGAGTATGTACGAAAAATTCACAGATTTTATAAAAGACAAACAGAGTATTTGTGTAATTCAGGCCGAAAATCCCGACGGCGACTCGCTCGGCTCCGCACTTGCACTCGAAGAAGCGCTTTCGGGAAAAGAAGTGTCCCTTTATTGTCCTGTCGATATTCCTAAGTATATGCGCTATTTTGAGGGCTGGAGTAGAGTAGAGAACGAATTTCCTTATCGCGCCGATGGCTATATTATTGTCGATACTGCCAGTTCAGTTTTACTTTCTAAACTCCTCAATGATGGTGCCATCCGTAATTGTCTCTATTCTGCGCCCGTGCTAGTTATCGACCACCACGAGACCGAGGCAGACCTCGATTTTAGTTACGAGAGTATTATCGAGCCTACTTCCAGTTGCTGCGCTTTACTCTATAAAATTTTTAAAGAACAGAACATTGAGATTAGCGCCCTTTGTGCCGAAAACCTTATTTACGGTATTCAATCCGACACGCTCGGCTTAACTGCTCAATCTACTATTTCAGACGATTTTCGCGCCGTAGCAGAATTAATGGATAAAGGCGCCAACATCGCCGACATGGAAGATCGCCGTCGTGAATTTTCCAAGAAATCTCCGCGCATTCTCGATTATAAGGCCGATCTTATCAAACGTATCGAATATAATCTCGATGGCAAACTTGCTACAGTGCATATTCCATTTGATGATATTCAGGAATTTTCTGACGAATATAATCCGAATGTGCTCATTCTTGAAGAACTTCGTTTAGTAGAAGGAGTTGAAGTTGCTGTCGCTATTAAGACATATCCAGACGGTAAACTTACGGGGAAAATTCGCTCCAATAAGCCTGTTGCCGATCAAATTGCCGGCTACTTCGGCGGCGGCGGTCATCCTTATGCGGCCGGTTTCCGCACCTATGATACCAGCTATGAAGAAGCGGTAAACGATTTAATTTCCGCAACCATGGACGCGCTCGATTCTTTGCCGGCCGAAGAGGCGCCAAGCTACTAAAAAGCAACCCAAAATCTTAAAGCTTATGCTAAAATATATTCATGCACATGCATGGGTTGGGCGTTAGCACCGAAAAAATTAAAGACCGTATCGATTTTTGCGATTATCTCTCTGTCGCACAAATCTTTCTGAAAGATAATTTTTTGTTGACGCGTCCGCTTAGTTTTTCGGACATCAAGCCACGTCTGCTCGGTCATTGGGGTTCCTGCCCAGGCATTAATATTGCCTATGCTAATATTAAGGCGCGTTTTCCGGTTGCCGACTTTATTCTTGGCCCAGGCCATGGTTTTCCGGCACTGCAGGCCAACCTTTTCTATGACGGCGATTTGTATGCTTATTATCCAGAAGCAACGCCAAATTTGCACGGCATCGAATACGTTTGTAAAAACTTTTCCTGGCCGTATGGTTTTCCGTCACATTCAAGTCCGGCTACGCCAAATGTAATATCTGAGGGTGGGGAGCTGGGTTATTCACTGGCTACTGCTTATGGCATGGCACTAGGGCGCCCAGAGCGCACTGTCGCCGTATTGATTGGCGATGGTGAACTCGAAACAGCAACTGCCCTAGCCAGTCTCAATCTCAATAAACTTCTGAACTCTGATTACAATGGCTGGGTTATTCCGATTTTGCATCTGAATGGTTACAAAATCTCCGCGCCAACTATCTATGGTCGCAGCAGTGAACGTGAGTTGCTTCAGATGTTCCGTGGCTTTGGTTTTGAGCCAGTTGTGGTTGACGGCACGCGCACAGACGATTTTCAGCTTGCTCTTGCAAATATTACCCGCAATAGTTTCATTATTATGGAAACACCTAAGGGCTATGGTGGTCCGAAGGACCTTGATGGCGTCAAGATTGAGGGTAACTGTGCGGCGCATCAGGTGCCGCTTCCGCTCGCAAAATCCGACGAAGACCAGCTCAAGATGCTTGAAAACTGGCTAAAATCTTACAACTTTAAGGAGCTATACGATGAATTTACCAAACGCGGTTGAGCACCCAGGCGAAGAAAAGTATTCTAGCGCGCAGGTATTCGGCGAATGTCTCCGCGACGAAATGCGTACGCATAAAGATTTTTATTTCTTTTCTCCGGATGAGACTACTTCCAATCGTCTTTCGGGCGTATATGATGCGACGGATCGTGCCTGGCTCCGTAAAATTGAGCCATGGGATAAGCATCTCGCATCTAACGGCCGCGCTATTGAGATGCTTTCCGAGAACACGCTGTTTGCCGTAATGGCTGGCCATATTTTAAGTGGTGGACGTGGTTGCATGACTTCATACGAAGCATTTTTGCCGATTATTTCCTCTCAAATTGATCAACATCTTAAATTTATTAAGCAGAGCAAAGAAATAGAGTGGCGCAAGCGCGTGAATTCACTAAATATTTTGTCAACTTCTTGCTGGCAACGCCAAGATCATAATGGCTATACGCACCAAAACCCGTCGCTCATCACGAGCCTGCTGGCAAAACCTTCAAATTTGGTTAACTGCTTATTCCCGGTAGATGATGTTGCGGCCGCTGCAGCTTGGGAATTTATGACTAAATCAAAAGATGTTGTAAATCTTACAACATTTAACAAGATAGAACAGCCACGCTGGATTGATATAAATCATGCCCGTTTCCAATTAACGCATGGTGGCGCTTCAATTTTTGGTTTTGCTTCGGATGAAAACCCGGACATTATCGTAACGGCTGCAGGAGACATTCCGACTTATGAGGCTCTTGAGGGTATTAAACTTGCCAAACAAGATGCTCCAGATATCCGCGTCCGTTTTGTTGGTATCGCTGCATTGTCTTATGGTGCAATCGGCACAACCGAAAACAAGCTCAAGCCTTCTGATTTTGATGATTATTACACTATTGATCGCCCAATTATTGTAAACTTCCATGGCTACCAGGAAACTATTCGCTCCATCTTCAGCCACTATGCCGATATGCGTCGCGTAGATATTCATGGCTATGAAGATCAAGGCTCAACTACTTCGCCGCTTGACGAGTTAGCGCGCAACCGCTGCTCTCGTTACGATATTGCACTCAATATCCTTGAGCGCACCGGACACTATGACTTAAACCGCAAATATCAAGATCTTATTATTGCCAATGCTCACTATGCTAGCATGTATGGCGTAGATAAATAGTCTCAACAGATAATCTGTATGCTACAATACAGATATGAGCAAATTAATCCTTATCACTAACCCTGGCAGCGCCAGCCGCAAGTACGCCCTTTATGATGGCGAAGAACTGATGGCGCAGTTTCATTTTGAATATGAGGGCAAGAGTGTAGTTTGTACGATTAATGATGTTGATGATGGTAAGAAAAAAATCAAACCTGGCATCAAAGATCTTAATAGCGCAATTACAATCCTTCCAAAAATCCTTGCCGACGAAGAGTATGTCACTGGCCAGCATAAGCTAGCGGCTGTTGTTGTTCGTATCGTCGCTCCTGGCGATTACTTTACCGAGGATCACGTCGTTGATGCGGAATACATGCGTCAACTCAAGGAGGCCGAGAAGCGCAATCCTGTCCATGTTCCAACCACCGCTAACGAAATCCGCGGCATTCGCGAATGCTTTAAGGATGTAAAAATTATTTCCGTTTCGGACTCTGCTTTCCATTGGGAAAAACCGGATACTTATAAATACTATAGTTTTGATACGGAACTCGCCGACCAATACCAGATCAAACGCTATGGTTATCATGGCCTTAGCTACGCCTTTATCTCTCGCTATATGAAAGAGCAGGGCATTCTCCCGGAAAAACTTGTCGCAATGCATCTTGGTTCCGGCTCAAGTGTTTCGGCTATCTTAAATGGCCTCGCCATGGATAACTCCATGGGCTATACACCACTTGAAGGTCTCGCAATGTCTACCCGCGTCGGTACGATTGACGCCGCCGCTGCCCTTAACCTTAAGAAAGCTCTCAAAATTACTTCCGATGAGGAATTCTTACTTTATCTCAATAAGAAATGTGGTCTGCTTGGTCTTTCCGGTGTGTCTGATGATATGCGCGAAGTTATTCAGGCTCGCGACGAGGGAAATCTCCGCGCCTCTAATGCGCATTCCATCTTCGTATATCGCATCCAGAGTTATGTCGGTCAAATGGCCGCCACGCTCGGTGGCGTCGATGCGCTGGTCTTCGCTGGTACAATTGGCGAGCGCTCCGAAGAAATTCGCCGCTTTGTTGTTCAGAAGATGGGTTATCTTGGTTTTCGCCTCGATGAAGAGAAGAATGCTAATCCGGAATTTACGGGTCGTCATGCACTAATTTCTGCTTCAGACTCCAAGCCGGTTTACATCGTCTATACTGACGAAACTGCGCAAATGATTTATCGTGCGCAGAAATTCCTCGAAGAGGAGTAAAATCTATCTTTAAAAGAACCCCGCAAGGGGTTCTTTTTTGTTACACTAAATATATGGAGAGATTTTTTGATTATTTTGCACCGAGCCACTACGACCTCGATCTCAAAATCGATGCCGAAAAAACCAAAATCACTGGCGTTGCGCAAATTCGCGGCGCAGTAAAAGCTGAAACCATTAAACTTCACGCGGTCCGGATGGATATTAAATCCGTTTTTATAGACGGCGCTAAGTTTGAAGGCTTTACGCATTCTGAGGGGGTATTATCTCTTGGCGGCCTCGCCATCGGTGAACATGAATTAAAAATTAAGTTCGTATCCAAAATCGAGTCAGATATGGAGGGCGCCTATCTCTCGACCTATGAATATAACGATATAACCGAGAAGATAGTTGCTACTCAGTTCGAATCACACTACGCGCGCGAATGTTTTCCGTGTGTCGACGAGCCAATTGCCAAAGCAACATTCTCTCTAAAAATCTCCTCCGTCGACACTGATACTATTCTCTCGAATATGCCAGCAAGCTTTACTACTACTCAGGACGGCGTCAAAACCGTCGAATTCGTCGAGACGCCTCGCATGTCGACCTATCTTGTAGCTTTTGCGGTTGGAAAATTTAATGCCACGCGCGCAAAGACTAAACATGGTGTTGAGATTGCCGTCTATGCTGGTTTACATCAAGATTCTGCCGATTTAGCATATGCTGCCCAGTTTGCTGCCGATGTGCTGGATTATTACGATGATCGTTTTGGCACCCCGTTTCCATTACCAAAGATGGACTTGCTCGCTTTGCCGGATTTTGAAGCTGGAGCGATGGAAAACTGGGGGCTCGTCACTTTTCGCGAAATCGCTCTTATCGCCAATGAAACATCGTCGTTAGATACCAAGCAATATGTCGCCATTGTCATCGCGCATGAACTATCGCACATGTGGTTCGGCGACCTTGTTACGATGGCCTGGTGGGACGACCTTTGGCTTAATGAGTCATTTGCTAATATGATGGAGGTTTATTCCACGGATAAGATCCGCCCGGAGTTACGTGCTTGGGAAGATTTTTATATGTCGGCCGTTTCTGGCTCGCTCTCGCGTGATAGTCTTCCAGGCGTACAACCAGTAAAAGTTGAAGTTAATAGCGTAGAAGAGATTGCTAACCTCTTTGACGGTGCAATTGTTTACGGGAAAGGTTCGCATCTTCTTCTAATGTTGATGCGCACGATGGGAGAAGAAAAATTCTTTACTGGCCTTAAAGATTATTTCGAAAAGCACAAATACAGCAATACAGTAGCTGACGACCTCTGGGATGCACTTACTCCATATGCGGACTTCGATGTGAGAGAATTTATGACGCCATGGCTGACGCAGTCTGGTTTTCCGGTAATAACAGGGAAAAACCAAACGCGGTTTTTGCTTACCGGTGAAACCGATGACACGAAGTATCCAATTCGTGAGCTCCGCGACGATTTATCTGGTCATTACATCATTAATTACAGCGAAGAAGAATTCGCTGAAAAACTGAAGCATGTCGACGCAATGAATAAAGAACAAAAGTTGCGCCTATTAATGGATCGTCGTATGCTCGCAAAAACAGATTATGTTGAGTCTGTCTCTCTACTTCCTCTCGTAAAAGCCTTTGCCAATGAGACAGATTCAGTTATTTGGGAGCTTGTCGCTGCTATTATTGCGGACCTCAAAGCTTTCTTTGACCCAAAAACAGACGAAAAGCATCGCTTTCAGGCCTTTGTGCGCGAGTTGGCTTTGCCGAGCTACCGCCGCCTCGGCGTAGTCGCAAAAGAATCCGATACGTATGACGATACACAGCTTCGTGCCACCATTATGGGCATGATGCTCTATTCTGGCGACAAAGATTATCTCGCCGAAATAGATAAAATATATTACGGCAAGCCAATTTCGAAAGTGGACGCGAATTTGCGTTGGGTGGTTGGCTCAACTCTAATCAAACAACACGATGAATTATCGGCAAGATACTTTAACTTATATAATAAGACTCCAGATGCCGCCCTTAAGCGCGATTTGACTGATGCTTTAACTAATACTCGTAATCATGACATCGCTATCAAATATCTCGATAAGCTCATGGATGGCACAATTCGCCCTCAGGACCGCCTCCTGTTCTATATTCGCCTAGCGCGTAATTATGTCATTAAGGATGAAGCACTTGAGTGGATGTTTAAGAATTGGGATTGGCTTCGCAGAGAAGAGGGCGATAAAACTATTCCGGATTACCCACGCTATACAGCTAGCCTTATTCGTCGCCCAGAGGAAGCAGACCGCTTCAAAACATTCTTTACGAAATATCAAGATGAAATTATTCTCTCGCGTGACATCAGCGTGGCTTTTTCCGAGATTGATGCTCGTCTAAAGCTGATAGCAGCCGATCGGCCGGCTATCTTTGACTATCTTTCCGCTAATGTTTAGAATAAGAGTTAATGGAATATAAGAAAAAAGAATCTAAAAAAGTCATTCAGCAAAAGCAGGCCGCTGCGCGTAGAGGGCTAAGCATCCTAGTCGGTATCGCGATGATAGTTATCGTGATGGCGCTATTTACATATATATTATTGTCATTAAGTATTATTTCGTACGCCGTCAATTACGAAAAAGGGCAAACGGGAGACTGGGATGGTCTAATTATTCTATTCTATGCAATGTTCTCAATGGGTGCCGCACCATTGTTGGGCATCATAAATATATTTGCTGCCCGCAAAAGCCAAGATGTGCTATTGGCAGAGTATCCAACCAAGACACTTTATAGACTCACCTCATTACTGTTTACTAACCTAATTATATTATTGGTTCCATTTATAGCGCTCTTCGCGGGTTATGAGAATCCAACTATAATGAAAATTTACGCACCCGTAACCATACTGTTATGTTTTGTCACTTTTGTAATGATGGTAGTTTCGCCGCGCGAGCGCGAAATCCAGCCTAAAACTCTAAAGGCATTGTCTATCTCGCTAATTTCATTATCGGTGGCGGATTTTGCTTATTTGATTCTTATTTTATCTGGCGGGCTAGCCTAAAACCCTAAAAAGTGCCCCAAAAAGGCCCAAAAGTGCCAAAAAAGTCAAAAATCTTCAAAAAAACTCTTGCATTAGGTCTAAATTTGCGCTAATATTAGAACAGTTTTTGATCAAGTTCTTCTTGAACCTCTGATATTAGTGGATAAATTGCGAGAATAAAGAAATATCCTTTCTTTTCTTCGCATCAAATTTATCTTTTAACAATTTGAATTAGACAACAATAGGAAATTTAATTGACGGTATTAGTATTTGAAAATCAATTACTAGTTAAGTCAATGCATAAAAAGGTACAAAGGGCACTGATAGTGGATGCCTTGACATTTGCAACCGATGAAGGACGTAGAACTCTGCGATAAGCCTCGGGTAGCTGAGAACAAGCTTTAATCCGGGGATTTCCGAATGGGGAAACCTAATACAAGTCATGTTGTATTGCCGTTACCTGAACACATAGGGTAATGAGACGGGTACCAGCCGAACTGAATCATCTTAGTAGGTTGAGGAAAAGAAAATAACCAATGATTCCGAAAGTAGTGGCGAGCGAAATTGGAATAGTCTAAACCTCAAGATAACCTTACGGTTTAACGACCAGAGTTATCAGGGGTGTTGCGTGTTTACACAATTTTTATGCTGAGCAGTTAAGCTTGCTTGACCGTTCGGCATAAAAACCGACAGCGTTAACTGAGCGGATAAGATTCATAGTTGTTAGCGGAAGCGTTTGAAAGACGCGCCAAAGATGGTGAAAGCCCAGTATGCGAAAACAACTATTAGAACTTATATGTGTTTTCACAAGTAGGACGGGGCACGAGAAACCCTGTTTGAATCCGGCAGGACCACCTGCCAA
>JAUNHY010000019.1:4973-11023 GCA_030523715.1 Candidatus Saccharimonadota bacterium | reverse complement strand
TGGTGGAGCATAAGAGACTCGAACTCTTGACCTCCTGCTTGCAAAGCAGGCGCTCTAGCCAACTGAGCTAATGCCCCACATCATAAAGGACAAACCGGGGGGGCGGTTTGTCCGCTATTATATTATCACAGATATCCCAAAAAAGCAAGTTATTAGCATAAGGACATAAAATAACAGATAAAAATTGGCCCGACATCGCATGATGCCGGGCCGTCATTGGCTTTCTCTACTTATTGACATTTATTCTTCAAACAGGTCTTCTTCCTTAAGACCCAGAATGCCCAGCGCGTCGCCTTCTTCTTCGTAATACCAGTTCTCGCCGCCGAAGCAGGTCAGTACCGCATCACGCAGAGCGCCCATGCCGTCAGGATCCTCCAGGGAAACATGGCCATACTCGTCGTAATAGAAGAACATATCCACGCCGAACTCAATATCTGCGCGACGATACCAAATCTCGCCACGCGCCACGGCAAACTCCCAGTAAACACAATCGTCATCACCATAGTCGACACATAATGTTGCATCGCCCAGGTGCCGCAGCACACTCTTTACCAGATGCTCCTCGGCAGCTTCTTCGGGGCTGTAGTCGAGCATCAGCTCATCTTCATCGTCATCGTCGGACAGAACCATATCCTCGACCCACTGGCCATACCAGTAGAACACATCCAGCAGGAACTCATCGTAGGTCTTATCGAAGAAAGACAGCAGCTCCAGCAGGCCGTCGTCGCCCTTGCTGGCCACATCGCCAAACAGAGACAGGGTGTCGGCTGAGCCGAAATACAGATCCTCTGCATAGCACTCCACGAAGTCAAAGACCACTTCGTCGTAGAGCTCTTCGCAGGCATCCATATCCGCATAAGGAACAGCAAAGTAATCTTCCCAGACACCGTCGTCGCACTCAATCACGCGCTTTGCCACCATTTTGTCGGCGCCGGGCGTGACCCACCAGGCATACATAGTCTCATCGTTGTCGAATTCGAAACCCTGCACGCCGCTCGCATCGATTAGTTGTTTGATTCTTTTCTGCTTCATCGTGGTTTACCCCCTTTGTCAAAGTAGAAAAATTGTAACGTTCACCCCAGCAAAGATTTGGGGCTACTTTCATTTTACACCATTTTGCTCAGAGGCGCTGAGGATGCTAAAATATGCTTATGGATAAGGCAAAAGTTTTCTTCACGAAAAACATTACGAGCGATGCGCTCATAAAAATCTATAAAGCCCTTGACATAGAGCTTAGTGGCAAAGTTGGCGTCAAAGTCTCAACCGGCGAACGTGGCGCAAAAGGCTATCTTAAAGCTAGCCTAATTGGGCCATTCGTAAAAAGCCTTAATGGCACCATCATTGAATGCAATACTGCCTATCCAGGCGCACGTAATACTGCCGAAGATCATCTAGAAGTCGCAAAGGAACATGGATTTACAGAATTTGCCGATGTGGATATTATGGATGCCGACGGCGAAGTAAAAATCCCAGTTCATAATGGTAAAAATCTTCAATACGACATTATCGGCAGCCACTTCGATAATTACGACGCCATCGTAAACCTAGCACATGGTAAAGGTCATGCTATGGGTGGTTTTGGCGCAAATCTCAAAAACCAATCCATCGGTATTGCATCACGTAACGGCAAAGCCTATATTCATAGCGCGGGCAAATCCGAAGACCCAGAAACCCTTTGGAATAACCTTCCAGAACAGATAAACTTTATCGAGTCTATGGCGGAAGCCGCCAAGGCCGTCGCCGACCATCTTGAAGAACAAAATAAGCCAATTATCTATATTACTGTCATGAATGCGCTTTCTGTAGATTGCGACTGCGACGCCAATCAGGGCGCCCCAGTCATGGCAGACCTCGGCATCGTCGCAAGCCTCGATCCAGTCGCCAACGATCAAGCCTTCATTGATAAAATTTGGGCAAGCAAAGATCCAGGCGCCATTAAGCTGCAAGAACGTATCGATCGCCAGCTCGGTCGCGAGATCCTGCCTTATGCCGAATCCATCGGTCTTGGTACGCGTAATTACGAATTAATCGATATAGACGGGGAATAAAAATGCTCAAATGTTATCGCACAAATAATCGCAAACAAACTCTCGAATCTATTGATGAAATTTTGCCAGATTGCTGGATAGACTTATCTGAGCCTAGCAAAGAGGAAATTGATCGCGTCGTAAACATAACTAAAGTGGATCGCGGACTTATCGAGAAAATGCTCGATGATGACGAATTGCCGCGCGTCGAAGTAGACAAAAAAGCTACACTCGTCGTCATTGACGCACCGGCTTTTGTCAGCCAAGAAGATAAATACGTCACTTATCCGCTCGGCATTATTATCACCAACAACAATTACGTCATTACGGTCGCACCAAAGAGCATCGCTTTACTCAACGATTTTCGCAAAGGCGAAGTGAAGAATTTTCGCACCGCCAAAAAGAGCCGTTTTCTTATTCAGATTCTATATACCGCCGCAGCAAGTTATTTGCGCGTACTTGATGAAATCTATCGCGATATCGAGCTAAAAGAGGACGTTTTGCGCGAGTCAACCCGCAATGAAGATCTCATTGATTTACTCGGCACTGAAAAGACGCTTGTTTACTTTATTACGTCACTGAACGAAAATGATAGCGTTCTTGAACGCATCCAAAAGGGAAATGTCGTTCAACTCTTTGAAGGCGATTCTGACTTAATCGACGACACAATCATCGAAAACCGCCAAGCCATCGAAATGGCTGGCCTCTACCGTAAAATTCTTTCATCAATTACCGACACATATGCCACGGTTATCTCGAACAACCTCAATAACATCATGAAATTCCTCGCCGGCATTACTATCGTCTTATCGATACCAACAATGATTTCGTCATTCCTCGGCATGAATGTCTGGTTTGGCGTCATCGGCACAGATCACATCTCCGCTTGGGCCATTCTTGGCGTCTCCGTCTTAGTTTCAATCGCCGTCGCCGCTTGGCTTAAGAAGAAAGACATGCTTTAAAAAATTGTCCCGATAATATAAAACCTTTATACTATTAGTATGAAAGCAGAGATTGAGGCAAAATTTTTAAATATCGACAAGGAAAACATTCGCAAGTTGCTCAAAAATATTGGCGCCGAACTCGTTAATCCAGAAAGGTTAATGGAGCGCGCCGTTTTTGAAAGCGATAATCCAAACGAATATTTCCGCGTCCGCAATGAAGGCAATCAAATTACAATGTCGTTCAAGCACTGCGACGATCGCAGCATTGAAGGCATGAAAGAAATCTGCCTTACCGTTGATAACTATAATAATGCTGTCGAATTTCTCACTCATGCGCGTGGTCATGCGCCAAAAGCCCTTCAGGAAACCTATCGTGAGTCCTGGATAAAAGATGGCGTAGAGGTTGATATCGATACCTGGCCATGGGTTCCGCCATTTATCGAAATCGAAGGCAAGTCAGCCGAAGCGGTCGAAAAACTCGCCAATGAACTTGGTCTCGATATGGCAAATGCCGAATATGGTTCCGTCGAAATCGTCTACCAACAAATATTCGATGTTACTGAAGACGAAATTAATTACATGCCAGAAATTAAATTTACCAATGTACCAGAATGGCTCGAAAAACGTCGGATTAAGAAATAGGTTATAATAAAGACATGAGTAAAACTGAGCAAGGTGAAGTTGTAGAAGCCGTAATCATCAAAGACAATGACGGCAAAAAAGCGCGCAAAAAAATCGAGCGCAAACGCGTTTTTCAAGATTTAATCGCACCAATTTTAATTGACATAGCTTTATTAATCCTCGGCATTTGCCTCTTGGTTTGGGCCGACAAAGTCACTAGCTTTATCTCTATCACAATCGGCATAGTATTTGCCATCTATGGCCTTTATAACTTTATCGACTATTATCGTTCGAAGGAAGAAAATCGTCATATTAGTTCGATTATTACCGGCCTAGCGTTAATTATCGCTGGCATATTTCTTTGCGTCCAGACGGACTTTATAAAAGAGTCAATCTCCTTCATCGTTGGCATATTTATTATCATAATCAGCCTCATCCGCTTACAGGATGCATTAACTTTCCGCTCGTATGGACCGAATTACCGCTTACCAATGCTACTATCAATCATTGGCATCGCCGCCGGCGTGCTCTGCGTTATTGGAAAGATCATGATATCGAATGTATTCATTCAGATTCTTGGCGTCATGCTTATCATTTTTGCTGTATCAAACATTGCCAATAGCATCCTAATTGATAAAATTAAGAAGCACTAACTAAGAATAGTTTCACAAATATAATTGTCGCAGTACTTTTTTGCTATCACTAAATCTCGTCTTGAACGAACCGTCCACCCCAATACGGGCATTTTGTGTCTTATTTTTTCTATCCGTTTACTCGGTAAACAACGAATATCATAAGAAATAAAATCCGGTTTAGTCCAAAAATTCAGCCATAAGTTTTTCAGACAATAGTTATTATTTGTCGCAAGCTGCCCACGCCCAATATATGGCGCATGTTTCTTAAAGTAATACACAATCCTTGGGTCAAAGCTTTCGACAACAAATTGCCCGCGATAATCACTCATTATTTTAATCAATACGGGGCAAATCTCTTTCGCTGGACGATCTTTCTTTACCTCAATAATAATCGGCACCGCGCCATCTATTAAATCAAGAACTTCGCGCAGAAGTGGAATATACTGTCGAGTATTCTTTAGGCGTAGCTTTTTTAATTCATCTACTGTTAAATCTTTTATCCGCGCATCAACGCCAGTCATGCGCTTCGTATTATCGTCATGAAAAACCGCTATTTCGCCATCCGACAATAGATGTATATCTAATTCAATTAAAAAACCTTTATCGCGTGCCAGCTTAAACGCTTTTAGTGAATTCTCGGGCGTATTCTCACCATGAAGACCACGATGAGCAATCGGCGCGCTTAATAGAAAATCAATATTTTTCTTCATTAAATAGCTGCTTGGCCGACCCAATAATCAACCTGCTTTTTGCCACCTTCTTGGCGCGCTAATTTACCTTCCATAGCGAGCCCTTCTTCGCGAAAGGCGCCCACGGCCAAATTTCCAACCGTCATAAATGTGCCAGACTCACCAGAACCTTCATGCGTGCAGAATGGATAAAGTTTTTTACCTTCAAAAGAATGTTTTTCCAAAAAATTATAAACAATCATCGGTAAATCACTACACCAAATCGGGTATCCAAAGAAAATCGTATCGTAAGCCGACACATCGACGTCGCCTTCATATTCCGGACGCTCCTGCATCGAACGTTCTTCAGTCGCCTTTGCCACACAATCATCATAACCCTCAGGATAGGCAACGGTAGGCAAAATCTTAAAGACATCAACTTCATGTCCATCTTCTTTTAATTTCGCGACAATATTATTTGCAAATTCTTCCGTATTGCCAGTCGGAACAACACCAACCGAATAGTTTTCGCCCGCTCTCGAGAAATAACAAACTAACACTTTACTCATTTTTCCTCCTAATTTTTCGTAAAAATTACATTAACATTACCATCGCCCAATGTCTCGGCTAAATCTTCGGCATCATATACCCAGCCGAGACGCGTATAGCTATAATCAGTCTCGAAATCTTTATAAAAGAGCACTATGCAATTATCTTCATAGAGCATCAAGTCACCAGTTTTGATACTAGTCATTCTATGCGCATCCGTAACTAGCGTATCTGCGCCACGATAATATTTTTCATTTCCGTTTAACTCCACCATCGGCAACTCAAACGGAGTCGAACGTGCGAACTCTTGCGCGGCATCATTAACATCCATACGCACAGTGTATGATTTATCATTAACGCGAATAGTTATTTCATTAATAGTTTCAACATTCGTAACCACGTTTCCGTCCTCATGATTGGGTTTATTAAGTATAGAAGATATCGAAAGCAGCATAAGTCCCACAGAACATACAATCGCAATTGTTATAAAGGTTCTGAACTTATGCTTGTGCATTATTTAATCTCGCTTCCGCCCCATTCAACAAGAGTAAATCCTTCGCGGACAGGCGTCACCAATTCTTGCTCCGTTACTTTAATTGGTTCGTC
>JAUNHY010000019.1:0-4873 GCA_030523715.1 Candidatus Saccharimonadota bacterium | reverse complement strand
GTACGACCGGTATTTTTATCTACCAAAGTTCCATCTTTTTGCGCAAATACACGCCAGCCATCATTGTATTTAGGATAACTAGTCGTTATTTTTTCTGGTTCACCTAACTTCACAATTACATCAATATCCTCTTCTGGATAAAGATAAATCATCGGTTTATCAACCGTTGCACAACCGCTCCCGTCTGGAAGACAATACCTGCGATAGACAGGATCATATCTCTCATCAGGCAGATTATTTTGAACGATGCCACCGATAATGATTATCAACGCCACCACAATCATGAGTGAGCCAAATATAACCCCAATAATTAAACCAGTGTTATCTTTTTTATGAGAAGAATTCTTTTTCATAATTCTATCTTAGCACAATCACTTTAGACTAATAATGGCAGCATTACGATATTTTTGCTCTATCATCTTACTGGCTCGATATGAATGCAACAAATCACTATGACAAACCGTGCAAATATTAGAGTTGTGAATGCTCTCTGGTCTTACACCCACTTCAATTAGCGATTCCGCAACATATTTTGCGGCATCAATTAGATATTTATCACCAGAACTAGCTATATATTTATCGCCAAACTCAGTCGAGAATATTTCGCGTACGTCATCATCAACTTCAAAATGATCTGGACCAATACTAGGACAGAGCACACAAATCACGTCCTCTGGACGAGCTCCAAACTCCTCGCACATTTTCTCAATTGTCTTTGGCGCAATTCGCTTTGCGGTACCGCGCCAACCTGAATGTATATTAGCTATCGTATTAGTAATTGGATCATATGCCAGAACGGCAATGCAGTCCGCCACTCGCGTCAGTAAAGCTATATTTTTCCGATTTGTTAGTAGGGCATCAACTTCGTTCGGAACATCAGATTCGTTAACAATAATAACCGATTTGTCGCTATGAATCTGCTTTTTAATCTGGACGACATTCGTTAAGCCTATCTCATTATTAGTCCGCACCATAAATTCATTTGAATCTGGATCGCAATAATACTGTTCATTTTCTCCCCGTATCACAAAAGCCGCCGTAATACTATTGCGATAATCATCAAAAGCTTTAAATTCCAGATACTCAACACCATTATTCTTTATGTGCCGCACTTCATTATTAGATAAGTCCATATATAAAGTATATAATATCCTCATGCAAACCGAAGATTACCCAAATATCCGCCGAAAATCTCGCGCCGCTTTTGATGTTATATTCAAAGAACAGCCGGAAAAATTCATACTCGAGCCGGTCGGCACAAAAGACAGTATCCTCGGACAAATTGCACTCAAAGAGCCGAGCATCTTCCGATATAAGCTCGAATTTAAAAGCGGCTTCAAAACTGAATTTATTGGTAAATGGAAATCTCGAAAGCTGATCATTAATGGCGCAAAGGTCATTTGCGCGGACAGTATTTCATTACTGACGTCCATACTACTTCGCCGCAAAGTATTAGGCTTTAATCATAGTGAATACCGCGAAAATGCCTTCTACCAGAATGTCGATAGCTCGTTAAAGCAATATTTAATTGAACAATATTGGCACATAGGCGATCAAAATGGCGTACATTTCCTTGCAATGGAGGAAATAAAGGGCGCCACTCGTCCAAAAACTGACGATTTTAAGAAAATCATCGATATTATTACAGATTTTCACGCCAAGTATTACCAAAAGCGCACAGTAATCGAAAAAATGAGCCTTAATTACTATACGGACGAAGATTACAACCGCTCTAGCAAGATGTTACTTAAAATGTGGCGAACATTAAGTTCGCAAAATGATGTAATTTTTACAACACAAGAAATCGACACTATTGAAAACTTTATTAAAAACATAGCCACCGAGCGTAAAAAATTACCAAATAATCATTTTTCGCTTACCCATAATGATCTTTCAACGAGAAATATTTTCAAAAAAGACAATAATTTTTATATTTACGACTGGGAAATGGCCTGTTACCAAAATCCAGAGCACGATTTAATCGAGCTACTCTGTAGCAATCTCGGCAAAATGACCGACGCAGAGATAATTAGCTTAATTAAATACTTCCGTAGCACACTTACCAAAAAGACAGGGCGAAAATTGTCCGACAAAGAATTCAGAGCCTTACTACACTTTAATCTACTGGAATTTTCTACGAATAAGTTGTCATCGCTGCGCCTATTTAATCTTCGTGCTAAAGTAGCATTTATCAACCAGTTCACTAAAAATAGCGCAAGACTTATCCGTCTCTTCGGTATATAATTAACATAAGCATGGAAAAAGAATTAGATATTTTGCAGCTCGCCGATTACTCGGAGCAAATTACGGAAGGCGATGCCAGCGCCTATCTAATTGTTAATCAAAACATACCAGACTATCATTGTATGTTTGGCTTCACGAATTTGCCAGACAACTTCGAAGACGTTCAGAAATTATTCGAAAGAATTGAAAACAGAGCCAGATCATTTGGTTTTAAGAATATCATCGGGCCGCTCAACTGTAGCACTTGGATGAATTATCGTTGGGCGATTGATGGTTTTGATACGAAGCTAACTCCAGATTGCGATAATCCAGCATATTATGTAGATTTTATTAAAAAGCTGGGCTATGAAGAACTCTATACTTATCGTAGCGCCATGGTCAAAGTAGATAATCCGCTCTATGCAGTCGGCGAGCAATCATATCAAGAAAAAATACAGTCAGGATTCGTCTTCGAAAAATACAACGGGGAAGAATGTTTTACTATCCTAGAACAATTATTCGACATTTCCTGCGATGCCTTTTCGGAAAGCGAATTATATTGCGATATTCCATTTGACTATTTTAAGAATCTCTACGCCGAAAAGCTCCACGCACTTAATCTAGTCGTATTTCTAGCCAAAACTCCAGACAAAAAACCAATCGGCTACGTCTTGGGCTATCCAAGCCAAGACGGCAAAATGTTTGTATCAAAATCTAGTGCCGTCAAAAAAGAATTCCAAAAGCACGGTTTTTACACGGCTCTGTTATATCTCGGCCTAAAACATATTAAAGAATCCGGATACGACGAAACTTTATTCCATTTCCAATGCGAACAGCGAAAATCATTCCAGCATTTTAGTGAGCAAATCGAAACGAATATTAAACGCTACGCGGTATTCAAAAAGGAGCTCTGATGCTTATTTACGAGGTGGGCCAAAAATCAACATTAAAACAAATTGGCGGCAAAGCCTATAATCTCGCCCACTTATCTAGTACTTCCGTTGAAGTACCGGCATGGTTCGCACTTACGTCTAGTTGTTTCAATGATTTCATTTACGATCATCGCGACGAATATATCAAACTACTCAACAAATACAGCGAAGAAAATCGTAAGAAAATCATTAAACTAATTGAGAAAACGGAATTTAGCGAAGAGGCAAAAAGTAAAATACTAAAGACTATCAAGAAAACTTTTGCCAAAGAAGACCTACTATCAATTCGCTCTAGCGCCACCGACGAAGACGGCAAAAATCATTCTTTTGCTGGCATGCTTGAGTCGTATCTCTATATTAAACAAAACGACGATATCTTCTCATATATCAAAAAATGTTATATCTCCTGTTTCTCAGAACGCGCCATGAAATATCGCGAAGAAAATGGCCTGATCAATCCAAAAATTAGCATCGCGGTAATTATTCAAAAAATGATTCACCCAGACTATGCTGGCGTCATGTTTACTACAAACCCCCAAACGAATAATACGGATGAAACTCTGATTTCCGTCGTAAAAGGTGTCGGGGAAAAACTCGTATCTGGCGAGGAAAACAGTACGGATTTCGTCGTAAATAATATCGGCGAAATCGTCGTTAAAGACGAGCGCGGAAAAGTCTCACTAGGCGACGAGATTCTCATAAAACTTCAAGAAGCCGGTCAGATCGTTGAAAAAAGTTACAAGCCGCGGCTTTCCCAGGACATCGAATTTGCCATCAAAGACGGAAAAATATACATTTTACAAGCACGACCAATCACGAACTATAGCCATATCGACAAAAACAAATTCCGCACTATTCTTGATAACTCAAATATTATCGAGAGTTATTCCGGCGTTACTACGCCACTGACTTTTACTTTTGCGCGCGAAGTTTACGGGAAAATCTACAATCAAACATTGCACCAATTTTACGTACCAGAAGACGCCATCAAAAGCATCAAAAAAGATCTCGAAACAATGCTGTATTTTTATGATAACAAAGTTTATTACCGCCTTAACGGCTGGTATAAAATGACTTCACTGTATCCTGGCTACGAGAAAAATAAGAAGTACATGGAAAACATGATGGGCGTAAAAACCCCACTTGAAGAGTCGAAATCTCAAGCCAAAACCCGCCTTGTTAAAATATATGCGCGTTTCCTTCACAAGATGATTCATATGAAGAGCGCAAGCAGCAAGTTTATTGCAAAATTCAATCGTATCACGAAACCATATTACAATAACAAATTCCCAGGTTATACCAACGAGCAACTTCTAGAAGTCTACAATAATCTAGAAAGCGAGATTCTTGACGATTTCGTTACGCCGATCGCTAACGATATGGGCACAATGGTTATTTATGGTATGCTCACCGACCAAGCCAAAAAAGCTAAAATTCACAACTACGAAGGTCTGCTTAGCAATATTCTCGCAAAACAGGGAAATGTTGAAAGCGCCCGTCAAAGCAAAGATTTAATCGCCATCGTAAAAGAAATCAAACGCGACAACACGCTGTACGATTTATTTACTGAAACTAGCATTGAAGACTTAAAAGCGCACCTCCGTGGTGATAGTTTGCTAATTTTCTCTAAAATCAATGACTATATCTACAAATATGGCGCACGCACCATGGGCGAGCTTAAACTCGAAACGATTACCATGCAACAGGATCCGAGTTTT
>JAUNHY010000008.1 GCA_030523715.1 Candidatus Saccharimonadota bacterium | reverse complement strand
GCTCCATTTTTTGTTGCTAAATTTTATTAATAAGGACGCAGTCGCGTTTATAAATCGGGCCAAGAGCAAAATCCTGATGAGTTTCGGAGAAGACGCGTTGTAGGCTGACGATGCGGTTGTGCGTGAAAGGCTTATTAAAGATTAATTTGACTTGCTTATCGGTTTTGTGGTGCTTTTTGTCGATATAGTAAGGGTCGAAAATGTAGACCTTCTTGTTGCGGATTTTAGTGATAATAACGTAGTGCTCGACGTCCTGCCAGCAACGGACAAAAATGACACCGTTGTGGGCCAGACAATAAGCCATTTTGGCTAGCGTGACATCTTCGCCAGTAAGGTGTTCGCACTTAACGTGGAAATCGTTAGTGTTGGCATAGTGGGTGATCCAGGCGGTGAGCTTATCGATAGCTTCGCGGCTAGTACCACCTTGGCCGAGCTGGCCATTTTCGTCATAACAATCCATGGTGTAGCTAAAGATGGATTTTACGAGGAGTGCGGGAATCTCTTTACGATCGAAGAGGTAGCAGAAAGCGTTTAATAGCGATACGGTGCCGCAATCGAATTCTGTAATCTGGAAACGTAGTGGGGTTTTCATTTAAGCTTATTTTAGCATCAATAAGTAGCGCATTGTATAATGAAGAGTATGAAAAAGATTCCGAATGCCAGCTATGATTATTATGATGTGCCGAAAATTCGGGATTTTGAGGAGCTAATTTGCTTACGCAAAGACTCGACGAAGACCGCTTTTATGTATCGCGAAGAAGGAAAGCTGGTTAGGAAATCGTTCAAGGACGCCTATGGTGATGTGCGAGATTTGAGTAAATATTTTGCTCAATATTATAAGGGGAAAAACATCGCAGTAGTGGGCGAAAACAGCTACGCATGGGTAGTCTGTGCGATGGCGATTGTGCGGAGTGGCAATGTTTGCGTGGCGCTCGATAAGGATGCAGGAGTTGAGATTTGGAAGAAACAATTGCGCCAGGTAGACGTAAATGCGGTGTATTATTCGGGCGATTATTGTGAAGAAATTAGCGGCTTGGTACGTAAGAGTTTTCCGCTGGAAGAATGGGAAGATTATCGCAAGGAAGGGCGTCGTTGTGGTGCCGTAAAGGGCGGGCGTGATATTGATGCGGATGCGATGATCTTCTTTACGTCGGGCACGACCGGCTTCGGTAAGGCCGTAGTGTTGTCGCAGAAAAATATCGTGACGGATTTGTGGGCGGCTTCGTCAATTTATGAGCCGGTGGGCGCTTCTACGAGTTTTTTGCCATACCATCATGCCTTCGGCTTCGTAACCTCGCTCTTGATGCCGTATTACTATGGCGTGCGTACTTTTATTAGTGGCAGCCTGAAGCATCTGACGGACGATTTTAAAGATGGTAAGCCAGATACGATTTTTGCGGTGCCAATGGTGGTAGAGACTTTTTATAAGCAGATTTGGCGTCAGGCGCGCCGCGAAAAGCGCGAAAAGAAGCTGGAGTGGGGCATAAAAATTAGCGAAGCGGCACTGAAAATGGGGGTAGATTTGCGGCCAAAGCTGTTTGGCTCGATTTTGGCGGAATTTGGTGGCAAGTGTCGGTATATTATTTGTGGCGGGGCACATTTGGACGAAAAATACGTAAAATGGTTTCGCAGTATTGGCATAGAGATTTTGAATGGCTATGGCATTACGGAATGTGCGCCAGTGGTGGCGGTGAATCGTAACCATCATAAATGTGATGGCAGCGTGGGACAGTTGTGTCGTGATGTAGAAGTAAAGATTATCGACGGCGAGGTGGTAGTTGGCGGCGATATTGTAATGAAGGGGTATTATAAAGACCGCAAAGCAACTGCGGAAGTGCTAAAAAATGGCTATTTCTTTACGGGCGATTTGGGGCGCGTAGATGAAGATGGTTTCTTGCATATTACGGGGCGCAAAAAGAATTTGATTATTCTTAGCAATGGCGAAAATGTGAGTCCGGAAGAGATTGAGGCGGTGCTAGCCAAGGATAAAGGCGTGAATGAAGTGGCAGTCTATGAATATGGTAATCGTATTATTGCATCCATATACCCAAATGAGGGCTATTTTGGCGATCAAGATTACTTCGACGAGCTGATTTATAGTTATAATAATGATAAGCCAAAGAATCGTCAGATTGCGATGGTGCGCGTAAGAAGCAAAGCCTTTCCGAGAAATAACAATGGCAAGATTCTGCGCGATAAATTAATAGAGGAAGATAATCATGAAGGATAAAGTAATCAATCTAATCGCTGAGACGCTTGATGTAGATAAAAAGAAATTGAACGAAAAGACAAATCTCGTCAAAGATTTGGAAGTTGAGTCGTTGGATTTGGTGGATTTGGTGGCGGCTTTTGAAGAGGAATTTGGCATTGAAATCGCAGATAAAGATATTAAAAATCTTCAGACCATCGGCGACATCATTAAATACGCTGAAGAACACGAAGACTAAGGTTTTTTTAGCAGAAGGAACGGATGCGCGAGCGTTTTTGAACGAGGTTTTTGATGCTTGCGATGTGAAAGACCGAAGTTTGCGTTATGGCGAGTATGGTAAACCATATCTTGTTTCTGGCGAATTGTTTTTTAATCTGAGTCATTGTGAAAATATGATGGTCTGTGCAGTTTCCGAAAGAGAAGTTGGCGTGGATATTCAGAAAAAATGCTATAAACCGCGAGTATTAAAGCGAGTCTGTAGCGACAAAGAAGCAGATGCGATAAAAACTGCAGAAGATTTTACGCGGATGTGGGTGCTAAAGGAGAGCTTTGCGAAGTGCGATGGGCGGGGATTGAACTATGGTTTTAAAGATATAAATATAAAAAGGTTAAAAAATACTGAAATATGGCGCTATGGGGATTTTTTGGTGGCCGCGTGCTATAATGAAGACTAGCTCTAATGAATATTTTATATTGTGGTGACAGGAATATCCTGGACGGACTAATCATTTCTGTTTTATCCTTGGCCAGGCAAACCAAGGAGGTGCTGAATATTTTTGTGCTAACTATGTATTTGAAAGGATATGAGCAGATTCCGTTTGAAGCGATTGAAAAACTCGATGAGATTTTAAAGAAAAAGAACCCAAAGCATAACATTCAGCTCTTGGACATTACAGAGATTTTCCGCGAGAATATGCCACGCGCAAATCTTTCGACATTCTTCACGCCGTATTGTTTGTTGCGTTTATATGCGGACTTGGTTCCAGAACTGCCAAAGAAATTATTATATTTGGATACGGACGTGGTGGCCTTGAAGGCGCCAGAGAAGTTTTACAAGCTGAATAATGAAGACTATGAGCTGATTGGCGTGGCGGATTATTATGGTCAACATTGGATTCATACGGACAGCTTTTTTGAGAAGAATTATATGAATTCTGGTGTATTGCTAATGAACATGGACCTGATTCGCAAGACGAAATTGTTTGAGCGCACGCGCAAACGTATTAAATGGGCAAAGATGCTTTTGCCAGATCAGACGTCGTTGAATTTATATGCTGAAAATAAGCTACTAGTGGACAGACGTTTCAACGAGCAAAAACAAGAAAACGGCGATACGGTGTTTCGTCATTTTACGACGACATTTAAGTTTTGGCCGATGTTTCACACTCAAAAAATTAAACCGTGGAATATTGATAAATTACACGATGTGCTTGGTTGTCATGCTTTTGACGATGTGCTGGAAGAATACTTAGAAGTGAAAGATGAGGTGATGGAATGAAAAAAGTGACTGTGCCAGTATTCTTTACCGTGGATGAGACCTATGCGCCATATCTTTCGACGGCTCTGGCTTCGTTAATTGATAATACGAGCGAGAAGTATGATTACGACGTGAACGTAATCTACCATAACTTAACGCGACGCTCAATGCGAAAGCTTGAGAAATTGAACAAGGGTAAAGAGAGCTACGTTAATTTGATTTTTACCGAGATGCAGGAGACACTAGAAGGTATTTCGGATCGCAAAGAAACGCGTCTGAAGGCGGATTGCTTTACACCGACGATCTATTATCGCATTTTCCTACCAGAAATGTTCCCACAATATGACAAAGGTATTTATCTTGATAGTGATATTATTGTGCGTACGGATATTGCGGAGTTGTTTAATGTGGACTTGGCGGGGAATATTATGGCCGCGTGTACAGATATGTCTACGCAGTCGAATAAATTGTTCTGTAAATATTTTGATGACGCAGTGGGAATTCCGCATAAGAAGTATTTCAATTCGGGCGTGTTGTTAATGGATTTCAAAAAATTCCGTGACGAAGAGTTCTGTGAGCATTTCTTCTACTTATTAAATAAGTATGATTTTGATACGGTGGCGCCAGATCAGGATTATTTAAATGCGCTTTGCAATGGTCGCGTAAAATACCTTGGTTACGAATGGAACACGATGCCGTCAAATGGTTTTACGCATATTGATGAGCCGAAAATTGTGCATTATAACTTATTCTTTAAGCCATGGCACTATGATGGTACGGAGTATGAAGAGTATTATTGGAAATATGCTAAACGCTCGGCATTTATTAAAGAAATAGAACGCGAAAAACGCTCGTTTACGAAGAAAAAAGTACGTGGCGATGAAGAACGCTTGAAGCTAATGAGCGAACGCGTGGAAGAAATCCTAAAAGGTGAGATAACATTTAAGAAAATCTTTGATAGCGGTAAAGAAACAAGGAGTTAGAAATGATTATTGGCGGAGATAAAAGCGCGGTAATTGAAAATATTCGCAAAAATGTAAAAGAGGGCGAATTAAATAAGAAGGCCGAGCTGGATGATCCGAATATTTCTGACGAAGAAATTGACCGCGTAATTGGCGATTTTGAGAAATACCAAAATAAGAAGGTTTGGTATTTTTTAAAGAGTCGCCCGGCCTTTGCGATGGTGAATGCAGTATGGGCGATGCACAAAAATGTGACGGAATTTGATGGTCTTGAAAAGCTCGACGAGCTAAAAGGCGGCGCAATTGTGACGTCAAACCATTTTAATCCGATTGATAGTATTTTTGCACGTGCGGTGTTGAAGAAAAAGTATCATAAAACGCCATATATCGTAGTACAGGACACGAATTTCGCGATGACGGGGTTGCTTGGCTACCTTTTTAATAACCTCAAAATGATACCAATCCTGAAGCGCCCAAATTACATTATTAAAAAGTTTACGCCGCGGATTAAGGAACTAGTTGGTGCGGGCGAATTTGTGCAAATATATCCAGAAGAAGAAATGTGGTTTAATTATCGAAAACCGCGACCATGCAAGCGGGGAACTTATCTATTCGCAGCGCAAGTTGGTGCGCCAGTAGTGCCGATTTTCGTAGAAATGGTAGATTTGGACGAAGATGACAATGAGCAATTTAGAAAACTAAAATATGTCGTGCATGTGCTTGACATTATTTATCCTGACCCAGAAAAGAGTCATAAACAAAATAGTAAGGAAATGGCCGAAAAAGATTACGAAGAGCGGGTGGCCTGTTACGAAAAATGTTACCGCGAAAAATTAGATTACAAGTTCGATTATTCGGATATTGCTGGATATAAAGTTAAGAAGTCTTCTTCCGGTAAGAAATAAATTCATAAGTACTGTGCTTGGCACGGCGTTCCATGGTTTTTTGAACCATATAGTGAAGTTTGTTTTGAGCTTCTTTACGCGGAAGTTCATCGTCTGGGTAAAATGGCCCGTCTAGGTAGATAGTAATTTTAGGTTTTTTGTAGAAGAGGCTCTTTTTGAAAGTAGAAGTGGCAACATAAACAGGAGCTGGATATTTAAGTGGAAAATGAAAAGCCGCTTCGGTATATGGGCGAATTTTGGTGTAATACGGCCAAAGATGACTTTCTGGATAAATGACAATAGCATTACGTTGCTTAATACGTTTGCCAACAGCCTCAGTGAATTTTTTCATGTCACGAAGATTGTCCGGGATTGGCAAAGCGCCGGCCATCGGTAGCCATTTACCGACAACGGGAATACCAAGGTTGGATGGACTGCAAATTATATAAGGATGAGTCGGAAAAGTAATAGCGAATGGATTTACGACGTCGCCGAAAAGAATCGTGTGATTAGAATATAAATAATAACCACCGTGAAGCTTGGCTTTGATAAGGAGGTGGCGATTTTTGACGGTCGTGTGAGCGAAAAGTTTCATGTAAACAAGATCAAGTACAACTACGAGAATATAAAGAATTAGAGAAAAGAAATTATAAATAGGATTTTTATGAATCCACTTGTAGTCTTTTGGCAACTTATAATCTTGGTTGCGAGTTTCGGCAAAATCTTGGTCGAAAGATTTGTAATATCTCACTTCGCTCATCTGAATTTATTATATATCACGCTTAGAAGGAAACAGATAAGATTTGCGATGACGATAGTGGCGCCAGTCGGAAGGTTATAAAAATATGACGCAAAAATACCAAAAATGAAACAAACGATGGAAAGAATGACAGAAACAACGGCGGTAGTTTTGAAACTGTGCGTAAGGCGAATGGCAGAAAGGCAAGGGAAAATAATAAGACTAGAAATGAGGAGTGCACCGAGCATGCGCATGCCTAGTACGATAATAACAGAACAGAGTGCGGCGAGAATGGCGTTATAGAGTTTAGTTTTAATTCCAATGGCTTTGGCGAAAGTTTCGTCTAATGTGATGGCAAAAATTTGGCGGTAAAAAATGATGTAGAGCGCGAAAATGATAACCGTTGCGACGAGCGTGATGACTAGATCGTGAGTAGAAATGGCGAGAATGCTGCCAAATAAATAGGAATTAATATCAATATTTACGCCTTTTATGAGCGAGTTGACGATGATGCCAGTAGCAAGCGCGGAAGCGGAGAGGATGGCGATAGCGGCGTCGGCATTAATGTTGCGGCGGTTGTTGATTTGAAGAATTAAGTAAGAAGCAATAATGACGACCGGGATGGTAAACTCGAGTGGCGCAAAACCAAGGGCAAGTGCGACGATAGTGGCACCAAAAGCAACATGCGAAAGACCATCGCTAATCATGGACTGTTTGCGTAAAACAAGATTGGTGCCAAGCAAAGCGGCGCAAATGGAAATGGCAAGTCCGGCGATAAAGGCACGCACGATAAATGCGTAAGAGAACATCTCAATAATATTAGTGAGCATGAATCCTCCTGACATAATCGGCGGTTAAGCCAAAGAATGGGTTATCGTGATCGAGTGAGAGGATTTTATTGCCAAGTAGGTTTTTGTGGTCAAGGTCATGTGTGACCATAATGATAGTTAACTCGTGCTCAGCGTTTAATTTTTTGAGTAACTTGTAAAATGATTGCTTGCTGGAATAATCAAGGTTGTTGGAAGCCTCGTCGAGAATTAATAACTTTTGGGTAGCACATAGTGCGCGCGCAAGCAGAACTTTTTGACGTTGACCGCCGGATAATTCGGAAAAGTTTTTCTTAGCAATATTTTCGATGTTAAGCAATTTGATGTTCGATTCGATGGTTTTTTTAGAATCGGAGCTAATAAATAAGCCGCGATTAAGCACGCCAGTAGAAATAATTTCATAGGCGGTAGCGGGGAAATTACGGTCGATGTGGTTCTCTTGAGGCATATATCCAATAAAATTTGGCTGGATGGATTTGTCGAAAGAGATTTTGCCAGATTTTGGCTTAATTTCGCCAAGTAGGGCTTTGAGCAGGGTAGTTTTACCGCTGCCGTTTGGACCGACAATGCATAAAAAATCTCCTGCATTGATAGCGAAATTTAAACTATCAATAATGCGGTGATTGCCGTAATATAGGCTGAGTTTCTCGGCTTTAATTAAACTCATTTTAGAGCCTTTTCTAAAATACCTAAATTGTATTTCATGAGGTCGTAATAAGTTGCGCCATTCTCGTAATCGTTGGAGGAAATGTTGTGCGCAGAATGAAGAATAGAGACTTCTGCGCCGGTAGCTTCAGCGATAGTTTTGGCAACTTTTTGGTCCGAAAGTTCAATCGTGAAGATGGTGCTGATTTGTTTTTCTTTGACGATGTCGATGAGTTTAGCGATGGTGCTGGCGGAGGCTTCAGATTCTTCGGCGCAGCCCGGGAAGGCGGCGTAATAATCAAGATTGTAATCGTGAACTAGATAATAGAATGGAAAACGATCGGCGACGATGAGAGGTTTGGTGGCGGATTGGGCGAGTTTTTCAAATGATTTGTCGAGCTCTTCTAATTTCGAGATGTATTCGTCGGTATTTTTATCAATTTGTTCCGATTGCTCCGGGAAGACGGTTTTAATGCGTTCTTTGAGGGCTTTAACAATTTTGATAGCGTTCTTTGGGCTAGCCCAAACATGCTCGTCATATTCGTCTGTAGTTTTTTCCTCTGGCTGGAGGATATTTTTATTGCCTTCTTTGGCCGCATCGACATAGTCCATAATGCAGATTTTCTCGGTTTTTTCGGCATCAATAAAGGCGGAAATATCATCAAGCCATTTTTCGGACTCGCCACAGGTGGCGACGATGATTTTGGATTTGTTTAAATATAGTAAATCTTCTGGAGCTGGCTCAAAACTATGTAAGTCGGTGCCGGGTGTAATTATTTGCTGGACGGATATATGCGTGTCCTTGACGATAGCGCGCGCAAAATCATAAGAAGGATAGGAGGTAGCGTATATTTCGATATACTCACTTTCGGCCTTGTTGGTTTTGCTTGTGACGACCATCACGACAAATAGTGCGATTACTAAAATAATGATTGCTGGACCAATAAAACGTTTCATGCTTGCTCCTGACAGTCGGCGCAAATGCCGCTGATAGTTAAGTTACTATTAACGATTTGGAAGTTATGTTCTTTGGATAGGTGACGGGAGAGCTTGCTGATGTGGTCGCAGTCAATATGAAAAACATGATGGCATTTAATGCATTCGAGATAGCCGTGATCTTTTTTGGTGCAGGGCTCTAAATAGCGAAAAATGGCGGTGCTGTTTTCGCCGAGATTTTTTGAAACGATGCCGTCGGCGAGAAAATCGTCAAAGATGCGGTAGATTGTGCTGGTGCTAATACTGATATTATGTTCGGAAAGAGAATCTTCGATGTCTTTAATAGTAAATGATGCTGGGAAGTGCTGGATTAGCTCGAGTAGGAATTCTTTATTCGTGGAATGATATTTTGCGGACATATTTATAGAGTAGCATGAATAAATGAAAATGGGAATTATTCCCATTTTCATTTATTTTTCGGATAATGCCGAATTACTTTTTGACAACTTCTTTTGGACTATAGCTGTTGAAGCGGGAAAGTAGTAAATAAGTAACGATGGTGCCCATTGCGAAGAATTCGACGCCAACTAGAAGATAACTAATGATAGTGTGACTATTATCGCTAGGAGCTTGCATGTCGGTCGATATGGTCGTCAGCTCTGCATTTGGAGTCGTAGTAATTTCGGCATCTGTGAGCTGAAAACTGGTTGTTTCTTCGGTCCCAGTGTCCGCTTCGGCGTCACTGCGGCGGTTGCGCCACTGTTTATTATTTTCTGGAGCTTGCGGAGTAGTGTTGGTGCCGTCTTGATTTTCGTCGCTCGGCATTTCTGGTGGGGTGCCGCCATCGTCGGATGGTACTTCTGGTATCTCTCCATCCATTTGTGGTATCATATTGCCGTTTCCGCTACGGAATGAGCGTGATTGACTGGTTGGAGCTGCGCTTGATGTATTAACTCCGTCAATAATTGTAAAAGTTGCGGCGGCGCCAAGCGCGATGAGCGCAATAAACATGATAATATTTGCAGTTAATCGTTTCGAATTATTCATATAATAATCTCCTTAATGATTCTCTTAGAATAGCAGGCGTGATTGAAATTGAGCTGAAAATTCTGAAATTGCCGCGATAAGCGTAAGAATTATACTTTTGGGGCGATTATGGTAGAATATAGTAAAGCTATGAAAGAGCTAGCTGAAGAGATAAAGTCGATTTGGAAGAAAGATCGCGGTCTGTTCTGGTGGATTGCGGCGCAGTTTTTGATTGCCGCCGTTTTGTTTGTGTTGCCGATTATTAATCTGAACCCGAGTCGCCCAAAGGTATATGCGCGTTACTCGGATATTAGCAATGGTTACTCTTCGAGCTATTGGTGGTATTTGATTTCTTTTTCGATTATCGCGGTAACGTTGGGGATTGGGCATAACCTTCTAAGTGTAAAGTTATATACGAAGCGTGGAAAAGATATTGCACGTTTGTTTTTAGGGGTGAGCATTGCAATTACGGTGATTGCAATTAAGTTTTTGCTGAGTATTATCGGAGAAGGTTAATGTCGAAAGTTCGCGAGATTCAAACGGGCAAGCGCACGCCGCGCTATCGATTTTTTGAGATGCTGCCGGCGTTCATTTCGTATGGCATGTTTTTGCTGCTGTTTGGTCTTTCGGCGATTTCGCCAGTGCTTGGTTCGACATATATATTATTGATTGTAATTATTACGCTCGTGAAAGCGATTGGGGTGGCCATACGCGTGGTGCAGGGTTACAACATTATGAATAAAGGCGTGAAGGTTGATTGGTTAAAACGGTTGAAAGACCTTGAAGACCCAGAAGCGAGCTATGAGCGCTTGGCGCACACGCACAAAAATGAATATGGCTATGATAAACATTTGCAGAATCTTTGCATGATGGCAGCGGCGGAAGAGGGGTATTTCCCAAAGCCAAGCCAGATTTATCATGCAGTAATTATTACTATGTACAACGAGACACTGGATGTGCTGGCGCCAACTTTGGATAGTGTAGTGGCGACGACGTATCCAAAAGATCGCATGATTGTAATTATCGCTTACGAAGAGCGGGGCGGTCCGGCTACAGAAAAAGTCGCGACGATTCTAGAAAAAAATTATAAGAATAAGTTTGGTGCGTTTATTTTAGCAAAGCATCCGGCGGATATTCCGGGTGAAGTGATTGGTAAGGGTGGAAATATTACGAATGCTGGACGCGTGCTGAAAAAATATGTAAAAGAGCAGGGCTTACGTTACCGCGATGTAATTGTGACTACTTTGGATTGCGATAATAGACCGCATCCGTGTTATTTCGATCAGGTTGCGTACGAGTTTGTGGTGCACGAAGATCGCAAACGTTTGGCTTATCAGCCAGTGTCGATATTCACGAATAATATTTGGGATGCGCCGTCGATTACGCGCGTGGTAGCTTGTACGAACTCGTTCTGGAACCTGATTTGTACGATGCGACCGCATACTTTGCGTAATTTCGCCTCACATTCGCAGCCACTAGATGCGTTAGTAGAGATGAATTTTTGGAGCGTACACACGATTACTGAGGATGGGCATCAGTATTGGCGTTCGTTATTCTATTTTGATGGGAATTTTGAGGTATTGCCGATTCGTGCGCCAATTTATCAAGATGCGGTGTTATCGAATACTTTTCTGAAGACGCTGAAGGCGCAGTGGATGCAGTTGAGGCGCTGGGATTATGGCGCAAGCGACGTGGCTTATGTGGGTGATTATCTATTTTCGAAGGATAGAACGGTGCGCTTATTATCGCTAGTGCCAAAGTTCATTCGTTTACTTGATGGTCATACGACGATGGCGGCGTTTGCGCCAATTGTAGCTTTTGGCGGTTGGGTGCCGTTGCTGTTTAATTTTGGGTCGCGTGATTTGTTAGCACATAACTTGCCGGTAGTGGTGAGCTATATCCAGACGATTGCAATGATGAGTTTGTTTGCGTCGATAATCTTATCGATTAAGATGTTGCCGCCGCGCCCAAAGAAGTATCGTAGTACTAAAAAGATAATTATGGTGTTGCAGTGGGTGATGGCGCCAGCGATTGCGCTCGTGTACACGTCGTGTTGTGCGCTCTATTCGCAGACGCGTTTGTTGATTGGCGCGTATATTGAGAAATTCGATGTTACAGATAAAAGTGTGAAGAAGTAGTTACTATACCTTTTACTAACAACGTTTTAGTTGTCTAGGAAAAGCGTATAGTAACTACTTTTTTATTACATCATTGGTATGACGTGTTGTAGAAAATACAACATTTAGTAAATATGTTGTAATTATTACAACGATTGACATGAAAATGACGGATTTTATGGCAAAAATAGCGATTGAGCAAAATAGTTAATGATAAGCGGATTGATGGAGTTTTTACAGCCGTTTTTAAAAGTCTTTAAGATTTTTCAGTTTTCTATGACGTTAATGCTTGCCTAATAGGGGAGCGTGTGATATTTTAAGCACAAGCCCCCCTATTTTTATAGGAGAACAATAGGGGTAAAAGTAGTGAAAAGGAGTGTGTAGTGAAAATCTCAAAGAGATTGCGATACTTTGCGGCATCATTTTTGATGTTGTTTAGTACTGTGACGCCGCTAGGAGGTAGTCTTGTCCCTAGTGTTTATGCAGCGGGGAATCCGCCAGCGACGGTGCCGACGAATAAAAAGACCATCAAAAATAATGGCGATGGTACATATACTATTGCTTTAAGCGTGACTGGTGAGACTAGCACGAATTCTACGAGCGAGGTATCGAAGGCAAACGTGATCCTTGTAATGGATACATCGAGCTCAATGAATAATGATGCTGCGTCTAGTAATCATACTTATTATATGGTGCCAGGTACTCCGGATGCTCCATCTTCGGATGGTGTTGCGGCGACATATTATCGTAATGATAATGGCACCTATCGTCAGTTGTATTATCGGAATAATGCATGGCGTACGTCCAATTCTAATAACGGTACTGTATTTACAGGCCAATTCTATGCTCGCTCTCGTTTGTGGGCAGTTAAACATACCATGACGGATACTGACGGAGTTATCGATAGCCTTCTTTCGCAAAACGTTGCGGGCGACGCGATAAAAAAAGATATTGTTGAAATCGCAATAGTAGATTTCGGTAAGGCGGGTGCAACCCAGCAAGGTTTTACAACAAACGCTACTACCCTAAAGGATGCTATTAATGGATTAACTACTTCGCAGGGTACTAACTGGGAAGAAGGCCTTCAGCAGGCAAAGAGTCTTGCGGATACTATTAAGGCTAGCCAGCCAAATGAGGCCGTACATATTATTTTCTTGACGGATGGCGAGCCTACTACTCATTCTGGAGACTACTCCGTAAATACTAATTATGCTCAAGAATGGGCTTTTGCGAATGATGATGCGCGCTCTATTGTCACGGCCGGCTATACACTATATGGCCTATTTACTTGGGGGTCTGGCAATAGTAGCCATTATCTTTCTAGTTTAATTCAATATGCTTATACTGGTACGGGAAATTCAAACTCCACTCTTCAGTCTGAGTACCAGCAGTACTTTACTAACGCAAGTAGCACCTCAACACTCATTGAAGCCTTGAAGCAAATTGTCAACGATATAGTAACGAAAGTCGGTTATGGTGGGGTTGAGTTGGAAGATGGCGTAACTGAGATGACGCACTCGAATATTAAAGCTTCTACCGATGGTAAAGTTACTGGTTTAAAGTATTACCGAAGCGGTGGCCCATACAGCACTACTGCTAATGACGGTTTAGGCGAGGAGTGGGCGGATGCGCCAAAGGCTACCCTTAACGAAGATGGGGAAGTTGATTGGAAGTTGGGCGATAATTTCATTTTAGAGGACGGCGTTACTTATACGATGACGTTTATCGTTTGGCCAGAACAAGAGGCTTTAGACCTCGTAGAGAAGTTAAATAACGGTGTCGTTTCCTATGAAAGTTTAACTAGCGATGAAAAAAGCCAAATTAAAGAGATTGTTTCGGGCGATAATAAGACGTACAAATTAAAGACCAATACTGATTTTCCAACCTTGACTTATAAGACCGTCACTACGACGACTGTTAATGGTGTGCCTACAACGACCGAATCTGACTATGGTACGGTTGAAATTGAGAATCCTGATCCAGTTGATTTATATACGCGCGAAATCGCGTTGCAAAAGCTTTGGGAAGATACGCTTGATCCAAGTCAGCGCGAAAAAGAAGTCGGTGACATCTATTTGCAGTTTTATAGAGATGGTAAGGAATACGCCGAATTACCAGAATATGAAGTAGATGATGATGGTAATCCGATTGGTATTAAGATTAGTAAAATTCCTGGCAGTAGTGTATGGGGTGCCGATACGATTTCGATTGCGCCTGGCTTGATGGTGAGCGAAAGCCATGATGCTTACGATTCGGAATCCGGATATGATATCGTGTCAGCGACAATTAATGGCGTAACGAAGAATTATGCGATTTTGAACCCTGGACATGATTATGTTTTCGGTGAAGAGGATATAAATAATCACTTTGAGCTAACAAATTACACATATCATCCAATGCTAGTTGATGGCGTATTGATGAATGTTAAATTTACGAAGAGCGGCGAGCACTTTACTGGTGTCGAATCTGCCGAAGAAATGACGACCATCTCCGCTACGAATACAATTAAAGGTGGTATTAATGTTAGTAAGAAGGTGGTCGACGAAGATAATAACGTTATAAACGATGCAAAAGATGAATTTGATGTAAAAATTCATTTGATTAACGCAGATGGCACGCCATTTGCATACGATTATCGCGTCTATACATATACTGACGGCACCCATACTGGTGATTATGTTTCCGGGACTGGACATATTTGTAGTACGGGCGCAGAAAATGCGAATTGTAGCGAGACGACTGGTCAATCTGGCTTGATCGAAGAAACGATTACGGTCAATGACGTTATTCGTGTAGTAAACATTCCTTCCGGAGTAATGTATTACGTCGAAGAAGGTAATGTGCCGAAAGGCTATTCGTATGATAATACTGAGTATACGATTGCATATGGTAGCGGTAATGGCAGTGCTGATGTGGTGGCTAAGACCGAAAATGGTAAGAACTATTACGCCGTAAAGGGCAACTCTGCATCTTCCGCTGTTATCACAAACAAATACGTGTCTGGTAATCTTGAGATTTCGAAGACGATAAATTTTACTAGCGGTAACGAGACTACTGCCAAGGCAAAGAAGTTTGGTTTCCAAATTAAGCTTTATACCGATAATACGAAAGCCAATGAACTGACGACGCCATATAAAGTTGATGGTAAAGACTTGTATATTAAATCTGGCGATACCTTTACTTTGGGCGACGGCGAATCGATTAAGTTATTGCGTTTGCCGGAAGGTGCTTATTATGAAATCGTAGAGAAGGGCGTTTATTCTGGCGATGAGTTGCTTGAATTTACGGAAAGCAATAATTACGGCTATGCACAATCTTCGACTGGTGCTACTGGTGAGATTGTAGAGAATACCACCAAGACGGCCGCATTTACGAACACTTATTCCGTAAGTGGTAAAGTTACGATTCAGGCGAAGAAAGATTTGCGTGGTCGTAACTGGCTCAAGGATGATACTTTCATCTTTAATTTAACTGGCAATGGTCAAGATCAGACTGCTGCCGTAAGCGAAGGTAAGACGGCTGAGTTTGAAGTGCCAATTAATAATACTGGCACCTTTGAATATACAATCGTCGAGGATATTGCCGATATGAAGGGCGGCCTCACGCGTCAAACTGCTAAGATCACCGCCGTGGTAGTTGCTACGGATAATGGCGATGGTACTTTGTCGTTCACGACAGCTTATCGCGATGGCGATACACTTGAGTGCGGAGAAGACGAAGAAGATTGCGATACCACGCAAAATGTGATTGTAAACACGTATTCTTCTGAAGGTTCGATTGAACTTGGCGCAAGCAAGATTTTAACTGGCCGCGATTGGAAGGATGGCGAACAGTATACCTTTACGCTTCTTCATGGCACCGATGTGCTCGGTAATGAAGTTGTTAATAAGGATAAAACTACTGTTACTTTCGATAAGATTACTTATACGACCGAAGATGTTGGAAACACATTTGTATATATAATCCGCGAAACTTCGACTTTGCCTGGTGGCGTAACGAATTCTGGCGACATTACCGCAACGGTGACTTTGACGGATAATAATGACGGTACGATTACAACTACGGTTGTCTATACTGACAAAGATGGTAAAGAGACCAATACGATTATCAATACTTATTCTGCAACGGGTAATGTTGTACTCAAGGCGAATAAGGCTTTGGTTGGTCGTGATTGGAAGGAAGGTGAAACTTACTACTTTGTCTTAAAGAATGAAAGTGGCACCGAGATTGAACGTGTTCCAGTAAAGAAGGATGGTGAGATTTCGTTTACGGCACTAAACTTCACTTTGGCCGATGTTGGTACGCATACCTATACGATTACTGAGGAAGGTTTGCCGACTAATGAAGGTATGGCAAAGTCTGACGATATTACCGTTACGATTAAAATTGAAGATGCTGGTGAGGGCAGACTTGGCATTGTCGAAAGCTATTCTGCGACAACGATTACGAATACTTATACTTCTGCTGGCGAAATTACACTTCAGGCGACTAAGAAATTGACTGGTCGCGAGTGGCTAGATAGTGACGCGTTTACCTTTACTTTGTCTGGCGAAGGTATCGAGGAGCAAAATAGGCAAGCCACGGGCAGCAATAAGACCGTCACGTTTGGCAAAATTACTTACGATCAGGATGACGTAAAGAATAAGACGACTTATACTTATACGATTTCTGAAACTGCCGGTTATCAAGGCAAGGGTTTGACAAAGTCTGGCGATATTACTGCAACAGTTACTCTCAGCGATGATGGTAAAGGCCATATTTCGACGAGTGTTGTTTATAAGAATGCAAATAACGAAGAATCAAATATTATCGAGAATACTTACGCAACTTCTGGTAGTGTCGTGCTTGAGGCGAACAAGAAATTGACTGGCCGTCCTTGGGATACCGACGAAAGCTATACCTTTGCGTTGAAACAGGGTGATACTGTTATTGAAACCAAGGAAGTTAGCGATGGCAACTTGCATGTTGAATTTAAGGAAATTGAATATACGGCTGCCGGTACTTACACTTACAAGATTGAAGAGACCGACACGCTTCCGAGCTACATGAGCCAAAATGGTCCAATTACTGTAACCGTGGAGGTCACCGACGATAATGCTGGTCACCTCACGGCAACACCAAGATATAGTATTGAGGATAAGACGATTACGAATACCTATACTGCAACTGGTAGTGTTCAGCTTGAGGCGACGAAGAAAATCGATGGTCGTGACTGGCTTGATACTGATGAATTCGATTTCGAATTATCTGGCGGCAATCTCACGGAACCACAAACGATTACTCTTAATAAAGATAAGAAGAAGGCTGTCTTTGATGTAATTAATTACACTGAAAAAGATATTGCTGAGACCTATACTTATACAATTAAAGAAACTGGCGCGATGCCTGCAGGCATGACGGCTGGCGATGCTCTAACCGTTACAGTGACAGTTGAAGATAATAAAGACGGTACCTTGAAAGCTACTGCGATATATAGCAATGAAGAAAAGGTGATTACGAATACCTATGAGGCTAATGGCAAGATTCAGCTTGAGGCAACGAAGGAAATTGTCGGCCGCGATTGGATGAAGGATCTCGACGAGTTTGAATTCAAACTTTCTGGTAATGGCGTTGAAGACACGCAGACGGTTGATGTCGATCATAAGACGGTGAAGTTTGAAGAACTCAGCTTCGATCAAAGTGATGCTGGCAAAACTTACACTTATACTATTGAAGAGACGACCGATTTGAGCGATCTTAGTATGACTAACTCCGGTGTAATTACCGTAAAAGTTACTGTGACTGATAAGGGTAATGGCGAACTAGAAGTTAGCGCCGTTTATGAAGGTGGTGAAGGCGATAAAAAGAATACGATCGTTAATACATATACCGCCAACGGTACTGCGGGCCTTGATGTTAAAAAGGTTCTTGAGGGCCGCAAATGGCAGAGTGGTGAAAGCTTTGAATTTGGCGTATTTGCCGAGGGTAGCAACGATCCAATTAGGACTGGCACTGCTACAGAAGATTCGCAGCTCATTCACTTTGATCTGATTGAATATGATCAAGATGATTATCTTAAATCTGATACCTACACCTACACCATCAGAGAAATCAGTGATTTGTCTGGCAAAGGCTTTGGTGAGCCAAATGAAGTTGTTGCAACTGTGACTTTGACTGATGATGGTAAGGGCAATATTGAAAGTAGTGTTTCCTACACGAATGATGACACGATTAATAATATCTATAGTGCAGAAGGCTCGATTGCCTTAAAGGCAGAAAAGGCCTTTGTAGGTGCACGTACATGGCAAGAAGGTGAATGCTTCAGCTTCGTGTTGAAAGACGAGAGTGGAGATATAGATACGCAGCAAGTCTGCGCAGACGGCGAAGTCACGTTCGAAGCCTTAAACTTTACCGAAGAAGATATTGATCAGACTTATACTTACACTATTGCTGAGGATGACAATCTTCCAGCTGGCGTAAGCAACGATGGCGATATTACGGTTACCGTAAAGATCTCTGATAATCTGGATGGTTCTTTGAAAGTTACGGCTGAATACGCTAAGGGCGAAGAAAAGACCAATAAGATTATTAATACTTATGAGACGAGCTCGACGGATGTTACGTTCCATGTCGATAAATCTATTGATAATCAATCTGGTAGCGACCTTGATGGTAAAGAATTTAAATTTGAATTAGTTGATGCTGATACAAATAAAGTTCTCCAGACTATTACCGTCACGACTGATGGCGAGACTGGCGAAGCCGACTTCGATGCAATTGAGTATACGGAAGTTGGTACGCACAATTACATCATCCGTGAAGTAAATGACGAACAGCCTGGCTTCTCTTATGACGAGTCTGAATATAAGATTAAGGTTGAAGTAACCGATAATTACGACGAGGCTCAGCTTGAAGCGAAGACTACGATTACGCTTGATGGCGCAGAGACGTCTGATATCAAGTTTGAGAACCCATACAAAGCCGAAGAAACTAGCGCCGTAATAAGTGTGACGAAGATTCTTGAGGGTATGAATGAGGGCGTAGAAGCAGTTAACTTCGAGTTTGTACTTACGAACGAGGATGGCGAAGAAGAAACCATCACGATTAAGCCTGTTGATGGCGAAGGCGAAGGGGAATTCAGCGAAATTACCTTCGACAAGGTAGGCGAATATATCTATACCGTTCGCGAAAGCAATACTGAGGAGCCTGGCTATACGTACGATGATTCCGAGTTTACCGTGATTATCAATGTCGAAGATAATAATGGTGAGCTAGTGGCAACCGTAAACTACTTAAAGGACGATGAAGAAGCTGATGGCATTAGCTTTACAAACTACTACGCTACGGAAGACCTAATCTACGAAGGCGTTATTATGAAGAAGGTGCTTGAAGGTCGTGATCTCCAGGATGGCGAATTTAGCTTCGAGATTTATCTTGATGGCGAATTAGTAACTACTGGCCATAATGATGCCGATGGCGTAATCATCTTCGATGATCCAATTACCTTTACGGAGCCTGGTACATATACCTTTACTGTTAAGGAAAATACCGATGAGGAAATCGAATTCGTAACCTTCGACGAGAACGAATATGAATTCACGATTGAGGTAATCGATAATGGTATGGGTGAGCTTGAAGTTGTTGAAGATACAAGTAGTGAAGTTATCTTCACGAACAAGTATGAAGAGCCAGAACCAGGAAAGGGCGAGAATCCACGCACGTTCGACGATATTATGTCAGCTGTGGCAATATTCGTCGTATCTCTATTCGGTTTGATTGGTAGCGTAGTCTTTGGTAAGCGCTTCCTTAAAGAAGAAGAGTAATCAGTAAATAAAAACAAATAATAAATGCCTCCGTTTTTGGCGGGGGCATTTTGTTGCCTTTTAAAAATGATTATACTCGTGCTTTTTTAGTTTATGGATTTAGCCTAAAGTAGGTGAAAAGAAAGGAGGTATTTTAATGAAGACGTGAGATTTGTGGAGTAAGGAGTAATAACTTAAGGAGGAAAATGAAAATAAAAGCATGGGGTGGTTTTTTGTTGGCCGCAATGACGCTTCTAGGTACGCCGCTGTCGGTAGGAGCGACGACTACTACGATAGGTGCGAATAGCGATAGCCCAACGCAGATAATGGTAACGCGCGAGGTGACGGGTGTATCGAACCCAGTAACAGCTAATTTTCAGTATACGATTACCGAGGATGATGGTAATCCAGGCCGAGTAAATAATTTACCCAGCACAATGAGTATTAATTTGAATGCCGTAGAGCCGACAGAGAATGCGGTATATGGCTTCGGTTGGTTAGACTTTTCGAATGTAGAATTTGATACGCTGGGCGACTATAAGTTTATTGTGCGTGAAGTCGCTTCGTCTGAGCCCACTATATATCCAGTTGATTCGAGCGATGTGCATTATGTGTATGCGTATGCAAGGAATGAAGTTCAGAATGGTGCGCCGACTGGTAATCTTATTGCAACACTAGTATTACAGGCCAAAAATGGCGATGTGGGCGAAAAAGGTGGCATAGTATTTACGTCGCAGGCAGGGATGACTTATATTGAGATTTCAAAAACGGTTACGGGAAATATCGCAGATACGAATGAATACTTTAAGTTTACGTTAAATTTTGATGATGCTGAAGTTGGCGATAGATATACGATAACTGGCCAAGATGCGTCTATTGTATATAATGGCGAAACAATTACGACGAGTAGCGAATATGTGGCTGGTAGTGAGAACGTTATTTATTTGAAACATGGCCAGACGGCTACGATCGGCGTGAGTGGTGATTTATATCAGCTGCCGATTGGCGCTAGATATTCGATTAGTGAAGTTGATGATGGTAGGTATACGATTTCGGTGAATGGCGAACAGGGAAATAGTGTAAGTTTGCGTCAAATGGAAGCCTTGTATGACGGAGAATTGGCGGCTGCGAATAAGTTATCGTTCGTTAATCATCGAGAGTCGGAAGTATTAACTGGCGTAACGATGGCGATAGTACCATTTGCGATTGTGGCTGTAATTGGCGTAACTGGCTACGTAATATCTCGCAAATTACGTAAGAACGAAGACAAATAATGAAAATAAAAAAATCCAGAAAGCGTGCATGGATGCGCTTTCTGGTGCGGGTGGGGATTTATATGATTATGGCTGGCATTATGGCAATTTTTATTCGTGTGGATAGGATAGTCGGAGATGAAAGAGCGCCATTTTTTAAGGATGGGGATCTGGTTTTTACTAATAAAATTGACAATACGACGCCGTTTTTATTAGTTCGCGTACGGGGTTTTGATGATTAACGTCTTTAATCGTGTATTGGATTTGATTGGTTTTTTGGCAATGGTGGTTATTGTTACACTCGGTGGTTATGTTGTGTTTGATAGCTTTTTAGTGACGCAAAGCGCAGTTCTTGGCGACGAAATAATGCGATATGCGCCAGCTGAAGAGGGGCCTAATTTTGACGAATTGTATGGAATTAATCCACAGATTGTGGGTTGGATTATTATTAATGATACGAGTATAAACTATCCAGTCTTACAATCTGACGATAATGATTATTATTTGTCTAGGAATTATTTAAACGAATTTGCGACGGCAGGGAGCATATTTATGGATTATCGGAACGACATTTTGTACGACGATTTTTTGATTATTTACGGCCACAGGATGAGCTATGGAAAAATGTTTTCGGACGTAATTAAATATGCAGATGAGAAATACTTTCAGGAGCATAGAACTGGAAAATTGTACTATGAAGATGGTGTTTATGATTTGAGAGTGGTCGGTTTTTCGAAGATTAACGCAGACACTAAAGATGTATATGGACGCGTCTCACTGGATGCTTTAAATGAGCTGCGAAAAAACGCTTGGCATTGGCAGGATGAAAATGGAGAAAAGTACGTAATGCTATCGACTTGCGATGCAAAAGATAAAAGCGTAAGGGATGTGCTATTGCTTAAAATGGTATAATAAAGAAAATAAACGAGGCTCCCAATGGCAAATAATGAATTAAATCGATCAGAGCATGGTAAGTCTGAAAGTGGATGGGACGAACTGGGCCGTGGTCCAGAAGATGCAGCGGAACAGGCGGCGGAACGAAGCGAATCTGAAATTACAAACAATGATGTTGAATATTTCAAGAGTAATCCAAAAGAGCTGAGCGATTTAGTAGCCGAGCTTGTGCAATTACGTGGCGGTAGCGATGCCATAAAAGAGGGCGCAACCTGGGACAAGGATAAACGTGCATACGTAGATGCAAATGGAGTGCCACGCGATTGGTCGCACTTAGTTGGGTACTTAAAGCAAAATCCAGATGCCATTGGTGGAGTTTTGCAGGAATATAATGATTTGCGTAACGCGGCTGATGAGAAAGCAGCCAATAGGGAGAGGCTGAAAGAGCTCGTAAAGAAATATCCGCGTTTGCCGGGTGAAAAAACTAGCGACTGGAAGGCACGTATCGATGCCGCGGAGGGTGTAAATACGGCTGATGTAGCCGATGAGGTCGAACCAACAGAAGAGATTCCAATTCCAGAAGAAGTGGAAGGGATAGAGCCCGAAGATATTGCGGCCGAAGGTGGCGGCATGGAAATGCCTTACACGGAGGTCGTAGAACAAGTTGAAACAACTGAAGAAGCTGCAGCGGAGAATTCTGAAGCTGATGGTGCGGAAAGTGGCGAGGGACCTGAGGCAGAAGCTACTCCTGTCGAAAGTGAAGAAAAGGCTGACACTGAGGCTGCCCCGGATAATGTTATTGAATTTCCTGGGCCAAAAGCTCCGGAAAAGAAGCCGGTAAGTTTTGAAGACCAGATGGCTTCGCTTGAAGAAAGATTTAAAGAAATTACGAAAATGCAGGAGCAATCTGCAGTTTGGGAAGCATTGAATAGGACTTTAGGTACATGCCCGCCAGGAGTCCAGGCGCAAGTAAAATATCTACGTCAGCAAGAAAATGTAGCAAGAGGCCAGGCTTTCTTGGATGAAAAGCGCGCGGCGCTAGAGAAGATGCCGTTTATTACCTTGCCGTGGTCGAAGAAACATCAAGAAAAAGTAACGCTGAAGCAGATTATTGCTTCATCGGAGCGTTCATTGGCTTATAATGCGGATCAGCTCAATAAACTAGAAGAGGGGTTGCCGGAATCATTGTCTGAAAGTGAGCAGTCGCAAGTTGATGCACTGCGTGGTTTTGATGCAAAAATGGCGCGCCTGAATGATGATTTACATACGCGTGGCCTCGAGGGTGATATAAAAATGCGCCAGAAGTGGATTGAGCAGCAGCAAAAGCTATTACAGGCTGATACAAAAAATACAATAAATGCTGTACCCGAGAAGACGCGTTTAGGTGCAATAGAAAAATGGAAGCAAGAAATAGCAGAGATTGAGGGAAGAATTGCGAAATACCAGGCGGAGCATCCAGATTTTGAGATGCATCCAAAAGAAAAAGCGCCAGACGAAGAATTAGAAGCGGCAGCATAAAAAGGTCCCGGCGAAAGCCGGGGTCTATCGTTTGGTTAGGGGTTGTGCTATAATTTTCTTCAGAAATCTGTTGGGGTGTTAGCTCAGTTGGTAGAGCGATTGGTTCGCAATCAATAGGTCAGGAGTTCGAATCTCCTACACTCCACCATTTCCGAAAGGCCGAAAGGCTCTTTTTTGATGCTTATGCTATGATAATATTAAGATTTTATGGCAAGAAGACCGGAAGCTAGCACTGGATCTGGCGGCGATGCGCATACCGAATGGGATGCGTTGGGTGATACGCCGAAGAAGATGACGCGTCGTGAGACGGATAGGAGTTTTGAAGACTCCGAGCAATATAAGGCGATTCAACGCCTGAAGGCAGCCGGTTTATTGATAGATTTTAATCGACAAGGGCTATATCATGGTCGTACGGCGAAGGCTGGCGAACGTGGTTGGGGGGTAGATAGACATTATGACAACGCCGGCAATGCCACGGGGCATGCAAATATTAATAAGATTGCGGCTCTTAATGTGGCTGAACGTAGTGTAGCCGAAGATTACGCAGGCTTACGTAGCCATCGTGAGGGTGGTAGAGGCGAATTACATCAAATACAATCATCGGATCCGGATGCGGTAGTGATTGACAGACATTTTAGTCCGTCTAGAAAGAGAAATGGTGAACGTAGAACGCCAGAAGAACGTCGACAATTAGAGATGGATTTGGCGCGGACGATGCCGGATTTGACGGATGCGGTCCCGCTTGATTTTGACCAAAGAACAGCATTGGAAAGAATGAAACCGAGCGAATTTTACCGAATTGCTGGCAAGAAACCGATGATGGAGCAGTATTTTACGGCTGAAGATGTGGCGAAAATTGCTACGCAAAGTGGACTAGCCGAGGACACGGTTAGAAAAATGTGTAGTGCAATGAATACGCGCGAGATGCTCGTAAAAGATCCGGGTTATGCGGCGCGTAATTTCCTGATTGGGCGTCAGCAGACAAAACCGGATGAAAAACACCCAGGTGCGCTGCTAAGTCAGGAATATTTTGCAAGTTGGGCGCAGGGCGCGCACGTGGTTGGCGTGAGCAGACGTGTTAAATCTCCAAATATTGGAAGAGATTTTCGAGCATCGTACCTGTTTGAGCTTGGGAAGGTTGATTCGGCAGAGAATCTGGAAGCGCAGAGAGAAGCGCGTTGGCGTAAAACTGGCCGAATGGCAATGCGCATAGATAGATTAATGGGGCGTGAAAGCTCGCCACGTAGCCCGTTCCAACAAGTATTGCGTAATCCGCATGCGACGGGAGAAGAAATCGTCGGCGCCGCCAAGAAGGTGGCTGATTTTGGGCGGATTTTTGAGGCTGATTCTGGTGTGAAGGAGGGCTATACCCTTGAAGAGCATACTGAGACCGTAATTCGAAACTTTGACGAAAACTATGCGGATAAGATTCCGACTAAATTGGTGCCGTTAATGCATTTGGCGTTGCTCGTGCATGATATTGGCAAGCCAGAGGCGGCGGCAAAAGGCGAAAAAAGTAACCAGAAAGTTTACAATGATCGCGAATCGCGGCGATTTATGCGCAAGGTTGGCGTGGGGCCTCGAACGATAGAGCTGGTAACAGGTATGATTGGCCATGCGCAAGAGCTAACTACAAAAGGCTATGTACGAGGGGATAAAGGCGCGCAGGCGGAATTGGATGGCTTTTGTATGCAAATGCTGGAGCAACTGGGGATGCCGAATCCAACCGCAGAAGATGCCTCAGGTTTACGTGATCTGTGTTTGATGATTCAGAGCTGCGATTCAGCCGCTTATACGACGATGGCGCGCACACGTGATACGAAGACAGGCGTGACATATAGAAATAAAGGCTCGTTTAATGGGACATTTATGCCACCGACGGGGCAGAATAAGCGCGATATTAGAATGCGAGGCTTAACAAGCTGGATTTGGGATTAGGCGATGATAATAGGGTGGATTATTTTATTCTTTGTAGGTTTAGCGGCGTTAATTAAAGCGTCGGATGTATTTGTGGATGCTGCGTCATCGCTTGCAATTAAATTAAAGATGCCGAAAATGCTGATTGCGTTGACGATTGCAGCCTTTGGCACCTGCGCGCCAGAACTGGCGATTTCGTTTAAGTCGATTTCGAGTGGCAATTATGATATGACGCTCGCGAACGTGATTGGTTCGTGCGTGGTAAATATTTTACTCATTGTAGGCGTGGCAACTTTAGTTAAGCCAATTAAAGTGAAAGAACAGACTGTTAAGAAAGAGTTACCAATTTTAGTATTGGTGACTGGAATATTCTTTATTCTTCTTAACGATTCACTGTTTCGTGGCAAAGAAAATGGTCTATCGCGGATAGATGCTGGTATTTTAATGGCATCATTTGGGGTATTTTTAGCATATATATTATATGTCGTACATCAGGCCAAGAAGAAAATGAAGAGGTCGCGTAAGCGCGAGAAGGCTAAATATGGGCTTTGGAAATCGTTATTATATATCGTAATTACACTGATAATTATTGTGGTAGCGAGCGATATTGTGGTAGACAATGCGGTACTGATTGCGCAAGAAATTGGGATTAGTCAGAAGATTATTACGATGACGGCGATTGTGATTGGTACGTCGTTGCCAGAGCTGACTATGACGGTGGGGGCGTCGCGCAAAGGTGAATTCGATTTGGCGGTTGGGAATATCATTGGTACAAATATCTTTAATATTTGTATCGTGCTTGGTTTGCCGACTTTGATTTATGGCGGTTTTACGTCGGTGGCATTTAACTTTGTCGATACGACAGTGGTTTTGTTGGCGGCACTGGTTTATTACTGGTTTGGGCGAAGCAGTCGCAAACTGGAACGTTTTGAAGGGATGTTGATGGTGGCGATTTTTGCGGCGTATTATACCTATCTATTCTTGGTATAATATTTTCATGCACGAAGAAAAAGCTAGAGAAGTTATTGCCGATATAGCACGGAAGTTGGGTGAGGATTTTGATGGCGTGGGGCCGCATTTTTATACGGATGGTTGGACGGGTGCGATAGTTTTTGATTTGGCCGAGAAGTATTTAGTGAAAATTACAAATAGCGAAACGATTGAAACGCAGGCGGAGTTTTTGAAGCATAATCCGGACGGGGTATTCCAGAACGTATGTTGTTTTGACTATGATTACGGGTATATCTGTTTTGATTTTATAAAAGGTGAGAAATATGCCGACAAACCGCTAGAAGCGCACGATGCGATTCGCCAAGTGGCGAAGATAGCAGAAAATTTTCGCGAATATCCGCACGAGGGTTATGGATTTTTGCATCATGAATTTAAGACTTGGCGAGAATTTTTGGCGGATGAGGTGGAATATGCGCGGGGATGTATTCCGGCGATTTCGACCGAAAAAGTATATAAAGCCCTGGAGGCAATTGGTGATGCGGCGCCAAAACAATATTTATTGCATGGTGATTTTGGAGCGCATAATTTCTTGGTTGATGATGGGAAAATACGAGTAATTGATCCGATGCCGGCAGTGGGCGATTTCTTATACGATTTTTATTTTGCGATTTTGTCGGACACGGATATTTTTACAAAAGTGGGCAGAGAATTTATTTATAGTTTCTTTGAGCGTGACGAGTCGGAAAAAGAGGCATTGTTGAAAATTGCGCTATATGTGCGAATGAGCCGAGCATTTAAATACGATATTGAGAACTTCGATGCATATCTGAAAATGTACGAAGAAGTTTGATAAAATAAAGATAGTTCTTGAGAAAGGGGGTATCAAGATTGAACCTTATGAAGGAACTATGTAATAAACCATGGTTTCGTAGAAGCTGCCCAGCCGTTAAAAACGAGCTGTTGCGCTTGACGAGATGGTATCCAATGCATATGAAGTCCGACATGAGATGGCTGGATGAAGATGCAGATTTGGCATGCGTCGCGAAGGTGGTTTGCCTAAATGGCGACGAGAGAAGAGAGCTGTTTTACTACGAGTTAGCAACAACGGAAAAACATCGTGACATGGATGGAAAGTGGCATGATGTAATTAATGTAAGAAAGTGGGTGTGCAGCTAAAAAAGAGAGCCTGCGGGCTCTTTTTTGTATCTGGTGGGCCTATCGGGGCCTTACTCGAACTATAAAATGCTTTCTGAAAAAGTCAATGAAATCAAGGCCTCTACCCCTGTTAAAGCCGAACCTGACTCCGAGCTCACAGACCTCTCATGTGCCCCGGAGTCCAAGGTAAAAACCATCAAACAGAAGCAAAAACACAAATTCTCGAACAAAGAAATCAGGGAAATGGTCGCCGCGTATAAGAACGGGGTCTCAACCTATGGTCTGGCGGACAAATTCGGGTGTCACCGAAGTACCATTGCTAGCCAGCTAAGAAAGCAAGGGGTCAAAGTTTCCATTGAAAAGATAGACATGGATGACGCAATAGCGCTCTATGAATCTGGCTGGACGACAAAGCGAATTGCCGAGAAGTATCACATGTCGGATAATGCTGTCAGCCGCAGGCTAAAGCTGGCAGGTGTCAAGATGAGGGCGAGGTGGGACTATCCCGAAATGCCAAATAATCATTCTCGGGATAAGTATTAGTTGCAATAAGCCCCGCCCCAAATAACGCAGCCCGCTTTCCTATATCCATCGTTGTAGCCAGCCTGATAACGGGTTTGCCCATACTGCCACTCGGAAGCTTTTGCGGCATCCCATCCTTCGCTGTACCCGTTTTCGTGTCCCTCGTTCAGTCCGTCGTTCTTTCCGGCATTATATCCATCAATCCATCCACCGTTTCTACCCCAATAAAAACACCCAATACATCCACATATACCTAGTATTATTGCAAATACTAAAGCAACGATTAGTCCAATTGGCTGTTTTCGTCTATCCTCATATTCTTCCTCTGTATCAGAAAAGTCATACATATCCTTAGGCTTGTGCGCTTTCTGAACCTTTACCTTTGCAGGTTTTTCGCCCTTATAATATGCGACACTTACCTCTTCATACCAATTCCTATAAGTTGACCATCGCACTAATGCGATAATGTTGAATATCAAAGCTATAAGCGGAAGAATTCCGGCGAAGCATAGAATAGTAAGTATCAGTTGAATAATGGTCATGACGAGCATCACGGTCGGCGTCGTCGTTAAAGACATTGTCTTCAGGCAAATCGGAATAATGATACCCAGGAAGGCGGCAGCGATTATCGCGTAGCTAAGAACATCGACACTAATTCCGGAGTCGATGTTTGATTTTATTGCAAATATCATCGTCACTATCAGGCCAAGCACGCCACAGATTAAAGTGAAAAAGCCAGCATTATACTGAGATCTAATTGCTTTTTCATAAAGCTCGTCTTTTTTAGCAAGCAACTTAAAGCGGTCAGTGCCACTTCTTTTTGCTCGACTTTTAAGTACTCTTATCAGCTTTATTTTTTCGGAATCTATTCTATCCGCCACCTCTCGCTCCTTCTTTGAGAATTATCTCTAATCACCTAGATTATATCATGGAGCCACTTATGCTAGGTACCGCTCAGCTAACCGTCGAGAAAATAGAAAAAAGAAGTTCATTAGGATATACTCAAGATATGAAAGGTCGCGATGAATGATGAATCAACGGAGGTTAGCTGCCTCTCGATATCTAGATTAGCTTTGAAAAAGGGAATTCAGTCAAGGGGCGGGTTTATTCATCCTAAAGATATGGCGGAGTCGTCTTTTGATGAAGATAAGTTTTCGCTATATACTTATGCTCAACTTGTCGAGACATCGTATATAGGCATACCGCCATCATCTCTGGGTACGCTTTTTGATTATCTACTTAGGACTGAGATGTATATTTCTTCTGGCGTAGAAACAATGGATGCGATCATGAATTCATTCTTCACATCTGTGAAAGGAGCGACCCGTGTAAATGAATTCGATAAAGTCAGAGATCTGATGATTAACCTTTACGATTGCTATAACAGAAAAAAGGAAAACTATAGAAAAATTGTTTCATTAGCAGTTCAGTTAGTCCGTTATGACACGGCGTTTCGCTCAGGTTATTTTGACCCGAATGAAAAACCATATAAAGTGGCCGAAGAAGAAGCTAGCATAATAGACTATATGCTTAAGGCAACCCAGATCTATCTAATGACGCACGAAAAGATAACTAGACTAGGAGTCAGCTTTAATGCTATCGGCGCAAAAAACTGCGCGCCAAGTGACGCAGATTTATTAGGAGAAGATGCGCTTATAGATATAAAGCTGATAAGAAAGGAGCCAACTAGCCAGCACACTTTGCAATTACTCCTCTACTACATTATGGGCTTGCACGAATATCACGATGAGTTTGTTGGAGTAAAATACCTAAAAGTCCTCAATCCCCGTAAGGGAAAAATATATTCTTATGACATTGCTAAAATTGACATCGACACACTGAAACATGTCGAAAAAAACATCATGGGATATAACGAAAGCGTATTTTAATATGCAAACAAAGGATAGGCAGTAAAAATGGCATTAATGGATTCGTTGTTTAATAACGCTCAAGTGTTACTCGGCGGTTTTCATAAGCCGGAGGTTCTCAAGCCCAATGATGAGGGGCTCCAGAATCAAATAGCATATCTAGAATCCCATCCTTCTAGAGAAAACAACCAAAAACTTGCCGGATTAAAGAAGGGCGTAGAGGGTGAAAAGAACGTTCTATTCCAACTAAAAAACTCTGGCATCGGCATGTATATCCTTCATGGCATTCATATTAATGATACAGCCGGCGGCGACGATGCCCAAATCGATTTCGTAGTCGTAACTAGAGGCTATGTATATCTCATAGAATGCAAGAACTGGAGCGGAAATTGGAAAATACGCAAAGACGGAACACTCCTTATCAAAAACGGGAAAGAATCTTTTAGTCGCGAGTCGCCGATTACTCAGAATCAGAGACATATGGAAATCCTAAAACAGCGTTGGCGTCAAAAAAGCGGCAAGGTTGCAAATGTCCTCTTTAGTTCACAATTTGAGAAAAACTGGTACAAACCTTTAGTTGTAGTATCAAATTATGAAAGCATCCTGGATCTTAAGGATGCCACAAAATACGACAGAGAGCATATAGTCAGAGCCGATCAACTTCCAGCTTTTATCAAAAAAGATCTGAAAACTTATGCTGGACGAGAGCCATTTTCAACTAAAAAGGAAATGAGAGCAGTCGCCGATGGTTTTCTTAAAGCTGAGAAAGAGTATCAAGAAAAGCATGCACAAGAAAAAGCTCAAAGGCGTAAGATGTCTCGGCCTAAGAGTGTCTATGAATATGAGCAGTCAAAACGTAAGTTCCAGTCCAATCTCCGGAACTTCTGCAAACGCCAGGCTCAGCTTGAAGGGAAAACACCAAGTGGGATTCTGACAAACCAGGATATTCATATCATAATGCTGCACAACTACTCAGACCCGAATGAGTTGGAGAAAGTGCCAATAAGCCAAGCGAAGAAAGAGAAATACGGGAAAGTGATCATTGCCGCCTACAACGACGCTTTCAGGAATAGTTTCTAATTGTTCGACTAAGACACTTTAGGTCTTATTTTCATACCCAAACTCGAACAATAGATTTTTGTCACATTTGTGTTCGTTTGAATAAGGTGATTTCAGATGGCGTTACCCCTGTAAAATCAACAAAAAACGGCCTTTCGGCGCGCTTTACGGGGATGCCCATTCTGACAAAGTTCGAATAAGACAAATTTGGTGGGTCGCGAGGGGCTCGAACCCCCGACCTCCTCGGTGTAAACGAGGCGCTCTAGCCAACTGAGCTAGCGACCCTTGTCGGATAGTAATAAATATATCACATTTTTAGAGAAAAGAAAACCGCCCGGCACGAGGTCGGGCGGTGGCGCTTATTTGCCAACGATGAGCTGGATGGCGTCTTGGTGGGGGTAGGCGGGATGCGTAAGGTCCACGCCAGCGTCCTCTAAGAGGCGTAAATCCATGATAGTCATGCTGGAATAGTCGCGATATGAGGTAGGGGTGTTTTGGGCGCGGTAATAACCGTCGATATAACCAAAATCCTTGGTATGCGCATAGCCACCCTTCTCCATATCGGTGCAGCCACGAAAGACGCGGCGCGTGATATTCCAGGAAGAATCGACGGCTTCCTGAACTGTCGTATTGCCGGTATGCTTGAGCAAATAGATGAGTTGGGCAACCTCGGCGAAGCTATCGCCGTGCAAGGCGCGGTCAATTGCGATGACGTAATATGGATGTGGCAGAGAATTGTCACCGTTAACGTTGACGTCTGACATTTTGGCAACGCCTTCATAGAAACTTTCGTTGTCTGCTTTTGCGAGCAGATTGACGAGCGGTTCGAGCGGGGAATTAGCCAAGAGTCTGCCGAACAAGGCGCGGGAATTTTCGGAGCCGCGGACGTGGCTTTCGATTTCGTGCCCGATGAGGCTACAGAGCGCACGGCCGTCGACGGTTTTTCTGGCCGGAATAACGAGCTGCGACTTGCCGCTAGGGGTTTTATCGCGAGCGTCGATGGCCGAGGTGACCTGCTGATCGATGATGCATTCCCAAGATTTGAAACCGTAGAAGTTGAAGACTTCCAGGAAACGTTTACGGATATCCGCGGCGTTCAGTTTCATAGCCTGGAGATTCGCCAGAGTTTCTGCATCAAAGCGGGAAGTGGCACCATTAAGATAGGCGCCCGGGCGCTGGATGCGATCGTAACAGAGTGCGATGAGACTAGCGGACGGCTCGCCATAGATGCCGATGATGGCCTCCTTGGTGCGAGCATCGTCTTTGGCCAAGATACTGGCGGCGATTTCGGCGGTGAGAATTGCGTCGCAGACGCGAGATTCAAGAACGCCGAGGATGGCCGAATCGATTTGGTTCTGGGGCGTACAGTTGAGCGAGAGCTCGGACCAATAGTTGCTGACTTTATATCCCATCAGGGAAATGCGTCGAAGCTCCGCCTCATTGTAGGTAAATTTTGGACTATAGAAGTGGCCGGCCTTGGCGCACAGCTTCCACTCTTTTTCGATGTCGGAGACATTGGTGGGTACGCACATGGCGACGGGATTCATAGTCATGACGGTCTGGGCAATGTAGCGAGCAAGGTCGTGGGCTTTGGTTGAATCACGATACAACAACGCACATCTACCTCCTTTTAAAGAGCAAATTTCGGGTCACGGAACTGGAAAAACAGTCGCGTCTGGGACCCGATTGCGTTTATTATAGCATAAACAGGTTAAAAAGTCAATTTGAGTAGATAATATGGTATAATGTAAAGATATTAATTAAATGAAAGGGCAGCGATGTCAGATATACAATCTATAGAAAAAATGCGTCATTCGCTTAGCCACATTATGGCTGCAGCGGTTAAGAATTTGTATGCTGGCACAACAACAATCCAGTTTGGAATTGGCCCGGCTATTGATAATGGCTTTTACTACGATATCGACTTTGGCGGCCAGAAGGTTTCCGAAGAAGATTTTAAGAAGATAGAGAAAGAAATGCGCAAAATAATTGCGCAAAAGTTGCCGATTGTACGTAGCGAAAAATCGCGTGCAGAGGCGCTGAAATGGGCGAAGGATAATGGTCAGAAGTTTAAGGAAGAATTAATTAATGATTTGCCGGAAGATGAGACGATTTCTTTCTATACTCTTGGTGATTTTGAAGATTTATGCCGTGGGCCACACGTAGAGAATACTGGTGAAGTCGGGGTCTTTAAGCTCGACAAGGTTGCTGGTGCTTATTGGCGCGGTGACGAGAAGCGCGAGATGCTTACGCGCATTTATGGGTTAGCATTTGAAACTCAGGAAGAGTTGGATGCATATATTGCGCAACAGGAAGAAGCAAAGAAGCGCGATCACCGTAAAATTGGTAAGGAACTTGGTTTGTTCTGTTTCTCGGACTTGGTTGGCGCTGGTTTGCCGCTTTTCACGCCTAGAGGCACCATTTTGCGTGATAAGTTGGCCGCGTTTGCGAATGGTTATCGTGAGCGCTGTGGCTATCAGAAAGTTTGCATTCCACATATTGCAAGCATTGACCTTTATAAGACTTCGGGGCATTTTGAGAAATTCCCAGAGATGTTACGCTTTACGAGTTCCGAAAGTGGCGACGAGCTAGCTTTGAAGCCAGTTAACTGTCCACATCATAGTCAGATTTTTGCGAGCGTGCCGCGCTCCTATAAGGAGCTTCCGGTGAAATTCCTTGAGACGACGATGGTTTATCGTGATGAACGTAAGGGTGAGCTCGGTGGCCTAAGCCGCGTGCGTGCGATTACGCAGGATGATTCGCATGTGTTCTGTACGGAAGACCAAGTTGGTATGGTGTTTGGTGAGTTGATTGAGTCAGCAAAAGATTTGTATCGCCGTGTTGATATGAAGTTGAAGCTACGTTTGTCGTTTAAGGACGACAGTGATGGCTATATTGGTACGCCAGAGATGTGGGAGAAGGCACAGAATTCCATCAAAGAGATGGCCGAGAAATTCCAGATGGATTACTTTATCGGTATCGGCGAAGCGGCGATGTATGGTCCAAAGATGGACTTTATGGCCGTGGATGCTTTGGGACGCGAATGGCAGCTGGCAACGGTGCAGCTAGACTATGCAATGCCAACACGCTTCGGTCTTGAATATACGGCCGAAGACGGCAGCAAGAAAACGCCAATTATGATTCACTGTGCCTTGATTGGTTCGATTGAACGCTTTATGAGTGTCTTTATCGAGCATACGGCCGGTTGGTTCCCATTTTGGTGTGCGCCAGAACAGATTCGCATTCTTACGATTAATGACTCCGTGAAAGATTATGTCTTGAAGATTCGCCAAATGCTTGAAGGTGTTGAGCTAGATGATCCAATTGAGCATAATGCGGTTCGTTTGAGTGTGGACGATCGCAATGAGAGTCTTGGTAAGAAGATTCGCGAAGCGACCAAGATGAAAATTCCGTGCGTTATTATTGTTGGCCCTAAAGACGTAGAGGCTGGCGAAGTAAGTGTGCGCTTGCGCGATTCGGAAGAAAAAGTAAAGCTAGACAATTTGGTAGAGTTTGTTAAAAATATCAAATAAAAATCGCTTAAAAATCCCCTCTGTACAGGGGGGATTTTTTGATGTATGATAGCATCTGTCGCGAGTGGTTCGCGAAGAACCTCAGAAAGGAAGGTCTTGAATATGACGGCGAATGATCGTTTGGTATTGTTTGCGGTCTCAATGACAATGGTTGTGCTGGTGGCACTCATTATGTGGCTGTACCAGATAGCAGAACTGTACAGGTTGCGCAAAACTCTGACGACTGAGAATGTCGTAAAGAAGATGTGCAGCGGTAGGTACTTCGATCTCGAACGGTTGCTGCGCGTGTATGGTATTTCGACGATGACGTATCATGTTAGTCATGGCGAGCTGTACTACACGGCAACGATTGGCGGTAAACATTCCCAGATTCGACTGACGCTCGGAAAAGTGGATAACTACTTTGAGCTGGTGCGCGTAGAGCGATATCGTGACATGAACTGGCAATTTGCGGGTTGGTATAATGGATATCTACGCAAAGATGATGCCACGGAAGCAGATTATCTCGTGGTGGGCGCAGGAAACGTCGAAGAAGCGGACGCAAAGCACCGGTTACCGGGTTTCTACCTGACACGGAAGGCGATTGAGCAACTGTTTGCTGAATGTATTGCAAGATGACTACCGACGTCGGTGGTGTCCTGATGGATGTCCGCCGATTTTTGTTGTGGTAAAATAGAGATAAGCATAAGAGGGATAATAAATGGAAGAAAAGGGTGAGTTTGAACAGAGGCCAGAAGTAAAGCCGGCTGATTCAATTCCGCTACCAAAAGCGAAGCCGAGTCCGGTATTAAAGGTATTGTGCGTTGTATTTGCACTGATTGCAATTGGTGCGTGCGGATATATTGTCTACGACAAGGTGAATTCTGGTAAAAAAGACGATGGGAAACCAGAAATTCTAACCCCGCCAGAGAAAAAAGAATTAACTGATACTGAAGTTGACGAAGAAACACGCACAATTGTGATGGATATTTATAAAGGGATGAATGACTTCTTTGAGGGGGCGACTGATTTTAGGACATATCTTAGCTTTGATAGCGGCGTGCCGTATGAATTTGAGGATGGATATGCGACATCAATAGTAAAATCTTATGAAGCTTGGTATATATCCAATAGCTATAACGCTGATTTTTATGCAGGACAGGGAAAAGATAATTACATTAGTATGATTGATAAGATTATGAAGAATCATAATCTAAAACGCACTGAGGTTAGCGAGGGGCTATTCTTCGGCGATGGCGATTTGTATTATATGAACGACGATGGATTTGTCTGTGTTGCATCGACGTCTAGTATGCCGGGGACAGTTTCTTGCTCCAATACGAAGTGGTTGTCTGAAACTAGAAAAGAGTTCGTAAAAGACCTGATTGATGCCTATAAGAAAGGTGCAGATTGGATGAAAGATGATGAGGAGACGGTCTATCTTTATGCTAATGAAAATAAAATTAGAGACGGCGGCACTGAACCATATCAGATAATCGAGGGTGGAGTATTGGATGCGGCCATTATCTTCTATCGCAAAGGAGAAGATAGCGAATGGAAGTTCTTTACGATAACCCAGCAAGCGCTTAGTTGCGGTGATTATAATACGGATGAATTACGGGCGGCGTTCAAGGGTGATAGCTGCTACGACGAGTCGTTTAATAATTCGATAGTGAAATAGGAAAGGATTGATATGGATACAGCTGAACAAATGTCTAACACTACAGTGGCGCAAACATCAGTAGCGCCGGCACCGGAAAAGAAAAAAGGTGGTGCGACAGGAATTTTATGTATTGTATTTGCACTGATTGCCTTAGGCATGGGTGGATATATCGTATACGATAAAGTAATTGCAAAAAATAAAGACACGACGAACTGCATTAATACTGCTGACGACAATAAAGTAGACGATGGCGGTGACGATGAAGGCTCAACGGAGTCGGCGGGGCACCCTGGATATGTGGTGGATTATATATATGGCTCTCTTATCGTTACGTCCGATGGTGAGGCCTACTATAGCCCTCATTATTACGTCGATGGTCAGGGTTATGAGATTGCAGTAAAAAATGTTGAAGCTTTTGGTACTTATGGCACCTATTCTATTGATGTAAAGAAAATAAATGATTATGCGATTATCGGTAACGAGCAGGATGTTTATAAGTTTACTGGTTATAAGTTAAAAAATAGTAATGTCGCTTATATATCTGGTGCGATATTTGGCAATGGTTTATCAAATAATAATATTGTTATTATCGATAAAGATGGCAAAATGTATGCCTACAGCCTACAGTACACTACATACGATTTTGATAATAAGAAGATTGAGTGGACCGTAAAAGATCTCGGCGAGCTAGAAGAATATAAGGGCGCCGTTGCGACTATGGAAACAGACGAGGGGTCTGGAATTGAAAATATTGTCTTCTTTGGTGATGGCAGCTACAAGAAGTTAGATTACGAATTATTTAGTACAAAATAATTATAAGGAGGTTAAATGGAAGAACAAACAACAGCCCCTGCGCCTACTCCAGTGGCGGCGCCAGAGAAGAAAAAAGGTGGTGCGGCAGGCATTTTATGTGTCGTATTTGCATTAATTGCTTTAGGCGCATGTGGATACATTGTGTATAGCAAGGTAATTGCGAAGCCAGCACCTACAACAAATTGCATCAATGACACGACGGAGAATAATGGCGAAAATAGTGGTGATGAGGGAAATAATTCTGTAGCGTCAACTGGTTTTGTTTATAGCGGTTCGTACGGCACGTATTATGTGACAAAAACTGGTGATACTTATTTAGTGCCAGGAGATTGGCGTATCAATGTGGGTGGCTTGGATTTTGTTGGCGTAAAGATAGATTCTAGTGCAATATCCGGAAAATATGGTTCTTACAAAATAACAGATAAGGACATTACGGATTACGTGTTCGCTTATGGCTACGGCGAAGAAGTTGACGGATCATTTACTGAAATAAGCGGTTATAAGCTTGATATTACTAATGTTGTATCGATTTATGATGTCGGGTTTGGTCAGAGTTGGAATGGCTGGAATACAGCATTTGTTAAGAAAGATGGCACAGTAGACTGGCTTTATGTGATGCCAGACTTCACGAATGGTACAAATGTCGTAAAAACGAAGTTAACCAAGAATGTTGGCGAATATAAAGATGTCGTCAGTGTTATGAGCACTATGCTGGCTGACGGCGGTGGCGTGACATTGGTTACGAAAGATGGTGGCCATATAAAGATGTCTGTCGATATGCTATCAACATTATCCACTATGTAACAAAGATTTAAAGAGCGCCCTACGGGGCGCTTTTTGGTGGGGCGAATTTGGGGTAAAATAGATACATGACGAAAATTTTGGAGGGGTTGAACCCGGCACAGAAGGATGCCGTAGAGACTTTGGTTGGTCCAGTGTTGATTTTGGCGGGTGCGGGCTCGGGAAAAACTAAAACTTTGACGCATAGGATTGCGAATTTGATAGCAAATGGCGTGCAACCGTACGAGATTTTGGCGCTAACTTTTACGAATAAGGCGGCGCGAGAGATGCGCGAGCGCTTGGCGAAGCTACTAGATATGGAAAATTCCTTCAGTTTTATGCCATGGATGGGGACTTTTCATTCGATTTGCGTAAAAATTTTACGAATTGAAGCGGATAGTGTTGGTCTGTCAAAAAATTTTGTGATTTATGATACGGATGACAGATTGGCGTTAATTAAGCGCGCGATGAAAGAGTTGCATATTAGTGATAAAAGCGTAAAGCCAAAGGCTTGCGAAGCGGCGATTTCGAAGGCTAAAAACGAGGGCGAAAGTCCCGACGATATGTTGGAACGGGCTTTTTATCCGAATCAGAAACAGATTGCAGAGGTGTATGAGCGTTATGAAGATTTACGCATGAAGGCGGATGCGGTAGATTTTGATGATCTATTGGTGTACGTTGCGCGGTTATTGCGTACGCGAACGGATATTCGGGCTAAATGGCGTGCCAAGTTTAAACATATTTTGATCGATGAGTATCAAGATACGAACCATATTCAGTATGAGATGGTTAAGTTGCTCGTGAATGATGAGCGCAACATTTGTTGTGTAGGCGATGATTGGCAGTCAATTTACTCGTGGCGAGGTGCGGATTTTACAAATATCCTGAACTTTGAACGAGATTTTCCAGGTGCCAAAGTGGTGAAATTGGAACAAAATTATCGTTCGACGCAGAATATTTTGGATGCAGCGCAAAAGGTGATTACGAAAAATACTCAGCGCAGCGATAAAGTATTATTTACGGAGCTTGGTAAGGGTGCGCCGATTGAAGTACACGAGGCGCGCGATGAGCAAGACGAAGCGCGCTATGTAGCGAATATTATTAGGAGTAGTGGCAGGTCGCTGTCGGATTTCGCGGTGCTTTATCGGACGAATGCGCAATCGCAAGCTTTTGAAAAAGCTTTTATGGACTATAAGATTCCGTACAAGCTAGTAGGCGGGGTGCGTTTTTATGATCGTAAAGAGATTAAAGATATCGTGGCATATTTACATTTAATTGTGAATCCGCAGGATATCGTGTCATTTGAGAGGGTGATAAATGTGCCAACGCGCGGAATTGGGGAAGTATCGAAGCAGAAGATTCTAGCTGGAGAAAAGAATCTTTCGACGACGAAAGTCCTGCATGCTTACGAGAAATTTGATGGTATCCTGGCGAAATTGCGCAAGAAAACCGAGGCGGGCGTGGGGCCGGCGGAAATTATTGAAGAATTATTGCGCGACATTGACTACCGAGGGTATTTGAATGATGGCGATAAGCTTAAGGCGGAGGAACGCAACGAAAACCTGACGGCCTTGATTGGTCAGGCAGGTGCTTACGCATCGCTGGACGAGTTTTTGGCGGATGCAGCCCTCATGTCGTCGGCAGATGAGAGTGTAGGCGAGAATGCGGTGACTTTAATGACCTTGCATGCTGCCAAGGGTTTGGAATTTCCAGTAGTCTTCTTGGTCGGCATGGAAGAGGGATTGTTGCCGCATGTGCGTTCAATGGACGAATCGGCAGAAGACGTGGAAGAGGAGCGCCGTTTGGCTTATGTAGGGATGACGCGGGCAATGCGAGAGTTGTTTTTGACTTATGCGCAGTCGCGCTTTGCGTTTGGTGGTCGGAGTTATAATTTTCCATCGCGTTTTTTGAACGATTTGGGTTTTAACCCGTATGGAAGCCATGATTTGGACGGCGATGGTTTTACGGACGATGACGATTTTGGTGAGGATGATTATAGTGATGGTTTGTGGGCGCGGAAACCAGGAAAGCATAGCTTTGAATCGGATCGAGATGATTTTGATCCATTTCCGCCAGACTTGCCAATTTATGAATAATGTTATATTATATAAACGTCAAAGGTGACTTTGACGTTCTTTTTTATCTTTTCTGATTGCGACCGATTCATAAGGAGGTGGTCTGCTTGAGTAATATGAGCAAGGACTATGTAAGACGGTGCAATGAACAGGTAGTGTCGCCGATGCTTGCCCGAGGGCTAGACACGGAATGTTACTACAGGTATCTTTGCGAGACAAACCAAGTGGTGCCATGTGGCAATGATCTGATGGGAAAGCTGAAGGCGGTATTGCTCGATGAGTATAGCGATGCGGCTGAAGGCACCATGTGGCAGATTCATTTTGCGCAGACTTTTAAGACCAGCGTGAATTCATTGAGGCTTTGTTGGTATTCATTGATGGCAACCTGAACGATGATGTACGAGATGTGGTGCAGTTGCAATATGACTTCATCTTAATGACGCTACATATGCAGAAGCGCTTTTTGGATACGATAACGTTCTGGGTGCCGTACAGAGCATTGGCGGGAACGCAGGGGGGTTCGGAATACGCCGATGCACAAGAAGCGCACGAGAAACTCTTAAAAAAGGTTAAGGAGGCAATCAGAGAAAACAACTTCTAAGCAAAAGTTGCAACAAGTTTTTCAAAAAATGAGATTGGGGGAATGCCATGATGAAAAACGAAACTTTTGTGAATGGAATCAACTTCATTCGCGCGGTGATGTCGGGGGTTATGTCACTGGATGGGTTGGGGCTGCTGGGTGGCCAGATGGTTCTGGAGCATGTCGTCGATCCTGGCTTGGATATTCTGCGCAGAAATGCGACGAAGATTAAGTATAAAGAGATTGAGATTGATGCTTTTCAGGACTTGCTGGATGACGAATCTGTCGTTATCACGCCGCTGACGGCGCAAACGGTCATCTCGCGCGTGCGCATGACAAATTGCTTGATCGACGAGCGTGACGAGCTTCCGAAGTATAAAACGCTTCGGATTGGTGATCAGATGGCTGCGGTGGACGTCGATACGGGAGAAATCCTGGAAAACGGGGCTCCGGACGAGGAGAACCTGTTGGCAAAAATGGCCATCGAGCTGGATGATTGCTGGAGCGACGTCGAGCTTGGTGAAACTGGTCATCAGCTGTATATGCTGCTTCTGATGGCGCTGGAGGCGATCGAGAACCTGCTGGAGCGCATGAAGGGCCATGAATTTCTGACTGGCGAACAGGCCGATATAATGAATGAGGCCTTTCGTTTGGAGGATGAGCTGCATGATCGTATTCATCTGTTGCTCGAACGTCATCCAGACTACGGAAACGTTTACGGGAAGTGCAATGGTGATTGCGCAAACTGTGACTACTATCAAGTAGACGGCTGCGAAGAGGAATGATTCTAACACGTCCCCGGGCTTCGGCTCGGGGTATTTTATTGACTTTTTACATGTTTTATGGTATAATGGAATTGTTTGGTGGTATTTTGTTGCCTCCGGACAGTCTTTCGAAAATCTTGAAGAAGGGTGGTTCTGAATCGAATGAAAGACACGCATTTTAACAACTGCATTGATTTCGTCAACTCCTTACTGGAGAAGATGGAAGCCATGGAAGACGTTGGCCTGCGTCTGTACGCGTTCGTGCAGAAGAAGCTGGTGGAGACCGCGATGCATGGGCTCGGAGATGCCTCCACTATCGTGGAGCGGGATGGCAAAGATTCGGATTTGTTGGTCGACGAGATCGACAACTATGATTATGTCATCAATCCCGAGGACGCAGCGACGGTTATCGAGCGGATGCGCGCTGTGAGTCGTCTGGCGAAACGGCGCGAAGCGCTGGACCTGAAGACCTTTGAGCTCGACAAGGAAGGCGAGGATGATAGTCTGCTGGGCGCTTTGTTCAGGGTGGCGGTGCGTGTTGATACCGCCGAAAACTCTGAGCTGCAGATGAGCCAGGCCTTGCTGGACTGCTATCTGGAGTCCGTCGGCCGTGAATTCGGCGAGATGGAAGGCATTCGGGCGGCGACGCTGGTGATGGCGAAAGTGCTAGTAAATTCGCGCCTGGACGAGATTGAAGGTGTGGCCGAAAAGTCGGAAGGCGACCTGGATGAAGAGCTGAGCGAGGAATTCGGTGATCTGCTGGAACTGCTCGATCAGATTCGCGGGGAGCTGGAAGGATATCTGGCTGCGCATCCGGAGTTCAAGGATGCCGTGATGAACGATGAGTCCGAAGACGACGAAGAATAACAAAAGTACGTTAATGAGAAGCCCTGGGTTTACGCCCGGGGCTTTTTCCTTGCTATAAGGGGTGAAGTGTGATATAATGTCAGCAATATTAGCTCAGCAAGAGACTGGTTGGTAACATTGTGCTCTTGCTTTAACCAAAGGAGTGTTCATGCGAGAATACGAACTAACCGTGCTCGTTCATCCTGATTTAGAGATGAATCTTGAGCCGGCAACCGACAAGATCAAGGCTTTGATCGAGGGCAACGGCGGTAAAATTACCAAAGAAGCCAACGAAGGCAAGAAAAAACTTGCTTACCAGATTAAAGGTCAAGATTTCGCGGTTTATTATTACTACGAATTGGAACTTCCTGCAGCTGCACCAGCAAAGATTTCCTCGGTACTTAACATTACCGACGAAGCTATTCGCTACTTGCTAGTCGCAAAAGATCCACGTCGTGAGAAGTTGGCAGCAAAACGCCAAGAACGCAAAGCGCAAGAAGAAGTTAAAGAGGAGGAATAGTATATGGCGCGTGGTTTTAGTAAAGCAATTATTGTGGGAAACATCACTCGTGACCCAGAATTACGCAGTACGCCAAGTGGAGCACAGGTTTGTGGCTTTTCGGTGGCGGTAAATCGCAATTATAAAGATAGCTCTGGCACCAACCAGGAATCAGTATCGTTTATTGATTGTTCGGCTTGGGGCAGAGCAGCTGAAATCATCGCGCAATATGCCAAAAAGGGTAGTGGCATTCTAGTTTCCGGTCGTCTTGAACAGCGTAGCTGGGAAGATAAGGAAGGTCAGAAGCGCTCCCGTGTCGAAATTGTCGTTGAAGATTTCAACTTCGTTGGCGGTAATGCTGGCGGAGATGGCGGTAATTATTCTGGCGGTAAGAATAGTTCATCTAATGATAGCCAAGATGTTGCCCCAGACGATATCTCTGACGAACCAATCGACTTAAGTGAAATTCCATTTTAGAAAGGATAATAATGAAGAGATACAAGAATGATCCAAATATGTATTTCGACTACCGCGATGTAAAGACTTTACAGCGTTACGTTGATGCATATGGTCGCATCGAGCCAATCGCAAAGACTGGTCTTTCTGCAAAGCAACAGCGCCAACTCGCTGTCGCCGTTAAGCGTGCACGTCATCTAGCTTTAATGCCATTTGTCGCAAACGCATAATGGAGGTCTGAGATGTACGGACCAACTGATTTAAAGAAAAATACCTTGATTACCCTTGATGGTCAGCCATACAAGGTAGTCGAGTATTCACAGAAAGTTATGGGTCGCGGTGGTAGCATCGTGAACGTAAAGGTAAAGAACCTTATTACTGGCGCACTTTTGCCAAAGACTTTTAAGGGTCAGGAAAAGATTGAGCCGGCTGAGGTAACGAACCAAACTGTGCAATATTTATATAATGATGGCGAAAAGTTCTATTTCATGAACCCTGAAACCTTCAATCAGTATGAATTGCAAGCCGATATGGTTGGCGATTCGAAGGATTTCATGAAGGAGGGTGAGAACTTTGATATTCAGTTCTATAACGATAGCCCAATCAACTTAGTTTTGCCAAAGAATGTGTGGCTTGAAGTTACCTATACTGAGAGCGTCGTAAAAGGCGATACGACATCTTCTGTCCAGAAGGATGCCAAGCTTGAGACCGGCGTGGAAGTTAAAGTTCCAGCGTTTATTAAGACTGGCGATGTGATTTCTGTCGATACGGAAACTTACGCTTATCGCGAGCGCCAAAAATAATTATATGGATAATCAAAACAGCAGCTACGACGCGAATAGTTGGGCTGCTGTTTTTGATGGGGGCGGGAAGTGTAGCTGGGATAAGGCGCCGATTTTAGTGATCGTGGGGCCGACTGCGTCTGGTAAGACTGGATTAGCGATTGATGTAGCTTTGGAACTAGCTAAAAACGAGCATGAATGTGAGATTATCTCGGCCGATTCGCGCGCCATTTATAAGGGGATGGATATTGGGACGGCTAAACCAACTCCTGAGGAAATGCGGGGCGTGCCGCACTGGGGAATTGATTTAGTGGAGCCGAATGATCGATTTACGGTTGTGGATTTTGTGGAATATGCGCGGGCGAAAATCGCAGAGATTCGGGCGCGGGGGCATTTTCCAATTATTGCAGGTGGGACGGGGCTTTATGTAGACGCGTTGGTCTATGACTATCATTTCAACGACGTTGTTAAAAAAACTTATTCAGACCGTGAGGTGATGAGCGACGAGTATTTGGTTGTGGGAATAGACTGGGAACGGGATGTTTTAAGGGGAAGACTACTACAAAGAGCGTATAAATTATTTGAACAACCAATTGAAGAAGAAACTCTGCGGATGGTCGAGGAGTATGGTTGGGATAGTCAAGCGATGAAGTCGGATATTTATCCAATTTGTTGGGGAATGATGCGTGGAAATATTTCGCGCGAGGAAGCAGTGAAGTTGAATGCGGTTGATGACTGGCATTTAGCAAAAAGACAGTTAACTTGGTTTAAACGTAATAAAAATATAGTTTGGATGCCACTTATCGGGGCAAAAGAACGCATAATTAATTTTTACTTAGGTAGATAATTATTAAGGTTTCGTGCTAAAATATACTCAAGATGAGTAAAGATAATAGCATGCCACTAGAAAAATTGTTCGGCTCCAAGACTAGGGCTAAATTACTAGCTTTATTCTTTGAAAATCCGGATAAATCTTATTATGTGCGCGAAATTACGCGCGTAATTGAAGAACAAATTAATTCAGTTCGTAGGGAACTTACGAACTTAAATGCTCTCGGTTTGGTTAAAATCGAGAACTATGAGAATAAAGTATATTACTCAGCGAACATGAAACATCCATTTGCGCGTCCAATGACCGAGATTTTCTCGCGCAAAGTCGATTCGACGACTGTAGCCGAAGCAGCTGCGCCGAAGTCGGTTTGGGAAGAATATGTGCGTCCGGTCGAGAACTTATTAAATGCATTGCTGGTTACGAACCGTTTGCCTGGCCAAGAGGGTCTAGACTTGTTGATTATCGGCGATGATTACCAGCGCAAGCTAACTCGCTGGGCGGAGCTTGTCGAAAAGAAAGTTGGTAAACCGCTTAATTATGCAATTATGACGCGCGACGATTATTTGTATCGTAAAAGCGTACGCGATCGATTCTTGGCAGATGTCTGGTCGTTAAGAATTAGTGACAAATACGATCCAGAAAAGATTCTATAAGACGGAAGAGGAGGAGAGAAATGTTTGAGATAGAACTAAAGAATTCTGACGAAATGACGATTCGGGCAAAGGAACGGGTCGTAAATATCAATGTCGTACAATCTACGGTTGATGCCGGTTTGAAGGTTGGCGTAATGCGTGGGGCGGGTGAATACGAGATTGGCGATGTGATAATTGTCGGTAAAAGCTTGAAGGGTGGCGGTATTATGTACCGTATTGACGTCGATGGCGTTAAGATTGGTTTAGTTGGCAGTACGGCATCGATCGAAGATCTCGATGAGCTTGGTCCAGTAGATATTCTAGGGACGAGTGATGCTAAATTCGTAAGTGTAGTTGAGCCAAAGATTATAATACCGATGGGCAATATGGATTTTGCCGAGGTGAAGGCCTCCGTAAAAACCGATAAGAAGCTCAAGATCAAGAATGCAAATTCGCTTCCGGCCGTGATGGAAATTTGGAACTTAGACTAGGGCGCTAACCCTTGCAAAATAGGGAAAGATAAGATATAATAGAGCATAGTCTAAGAAAATAATAAGAGATAATAATATGGCAGTATGCGAAATTACCGGTAAGGGCAAGATGTATGGCCACAATGTGAGCTTTTCTCAGCATAAGACTCGCAAGGTTTTTAAGCCAAACATTCAGAAGCGTACTTTTATCGTCGATGGCCAGAAAGTTAAGCTTAACGTTTCTACTTCTGCGCTTCGCACGCTTCGCAAAAAGGGCTTGATTAAATAATAAATATTCAAAGTCTGTTAAAATAAAGGTTATGGAATCAATCCTAACCTTTATTTTTGTAATAGTAATATTAGTCTTTTCGACTGTTCTTCATGAGTTGGCGCATGGTTTTGTGGCCTATAAGCTTGGCGACGATACAGCAAAGCTGAGTGGTCGTTTGTCTTTGAACCCATTGGTGCATATTGATCCGGTAATGTCGATTATAGTACCGGTATTATTATATTTGATGGGCGGACCGATCTTTGGCGGCGCGAAGCCGGTGCCAATTAATACTAATAAGATTAAAGGCGGAGAGTGGGGTTTTGCCTTAATTGCGATTGCGGGGCCGCTTACGAATATCGTTTTATCGTTTTTGTTCTTCTTATTGTGGTTTTTTACGGGGCAAAATGCGGATTTTTGGGGGACAATAGCTACTTATGGCATGTTTATTAATATGGGTTTTGCACTATTTAATATTTTACCAATCCCGCCCCTTGATGGTAGCCGTGTTCTGTATGCTTTGGCGCCAGATTTTGCGAGGAATGTACTGCGCGCGATGGAGCCATATGGATTAATAGTGGTATATATTGTGGTCTTTCTCCTGGGCGGATGGTTTAGTGATTATATGGCTGGTGCCCAAAGTGGCCTACTATCGGCGTACTTTTGGCTAGTTGGCGTGCGCTAAAGCGCCATGCTATAATAAAAATGTCCCGAGTAGCGCATGATTTTCCTGAATAATCATGATTTAGGGAGTTTGATACTTTAAGACCGTGGTCTTGACGTAAGAGAGCTTACCCACCGTGTTCTTATCACGGGAAAACTTGTTACTCGGGATTTTTTGATGTCTCGTCTTTTGATAAAATAAGCTTATGGAGAATGAAGGTTGGTATAATCCGTTTGCCGATAACTGGGGCCACAAAGATAGTTTTGAGGCTAATTTTAGCACCGATGATGTGATTGGTGAGGCTGAATCTGACGAGATATACCAACAAAACATGGCGCAGAAAGGGCGGGCGGCACGTACGATTGCAGGTAAACTACGCTACAAACCGATTATCACTGAATCATATTTGCCGCGAGCAGAATACCACTCGACGTCTTTCGAAGATTATCTTGGGCGTGATTATAGCGGAGATATATTGTCCGATGAAAAGATTGCGAATAGCGTAAAAAGTACTTATAAAGATATTATTACGGAGCATCCGGCCTTAAAGGCGGTTCAGATTACTTCATTGAAGAGCGATGAGAGCGCGGGCTTTTCATATTGGGCTACTACGGCGGAATCTGGCGACGATGCGCGGCCACACATGGAAATACGAGGTGATTTTACGGAGGGAAGTCATGACGATGAGTTTTCCGAGAGTGAATATTTAGCAAGTAAAATTATCGCCGATCGTTTAGCGATAGAACTAGGCTGCGACGCTACGGAAATTATGGCGAGTCCGGTATTGCAGCGCGACTTATTGCTGCTGCACGAGTTTGGACACGCAGAAAGCCTAATTAACAGATATATTAAGCCATGTTATAAAAATATTAAAAATGGTTTGGGCGGTATTAGCATTTTGAATTCGGAAAAAGAACAGTTTTCGTTAGCGATTTCGGATGCGGCAGCTGAATGGGCGAGGCGAACTGATGTTACGGAAGACGCAAAGATGCTTGCGCCAGGTAGTATCGGTTCATATGAAGAGCGAACGGGCGGTATGTGTGAGCATAAAGCGGAGAGTTACCGCAGCAATATTATTAGACGGTTACAATTACGATTTGAAGCGAGCGAAGCTAAAGATGTTGATGATGTAAAGGTGGAAGATGCCCGACGCTATCGCTTACAAGATGAGGAGAAAATAGCGGATAATTTTGCGCGTGATTACGTAATGAATCATTTTGATAAATACTTCTTGGCTCCAGGAGTAAAAGCAGATGGTTCTGGGCGACTCGAGACTGGCAGTGAGGTAGATATTAGTGAAGTGTTTGATATAGATTTAGATTGTAAAGCTGGTAGCTATATTATGCTCAAATCGCGCGCAGATGGCGTCGTGAGGGACGGTAGGTTATTATATACGCCACATGTTGGGAAAGAATTATTGTTAACGGGTAGTGATGATCCGGACGAAACTGATGATGTTATAAACTACGGCGTCGTTGAAAGCGTGCGCTGCAAGACGATTACGGACAAGAATGGTAATCGACATCGTCAGATTAGTATGCGCACGGACAGTGGCGATTATTTGATGTCGATGCCGAAAGAAATGCATCGAGCCATAAGTCGGAGCCCAGAAGAGCTGAGAGAGGCCGTGAATGCTGGAAAAGGGCAGGAGTTGCAGCTGATGGGGCTTTTGATGTCTGGCTTGGAAGAAGATTATGAAGACGATAGTGGCGAATATGACGATGCGGTTGGACGAGGCGGAATTGTCTATGGAAAAGTGTTGGAGGATGTTGAAATTGGCGCCCCGATTGTATTGGGTGTTCAGGCGGGAAATTCGAGAAATCTTAAGGAATGGAAGAGTTGGCCAGTAAGTAGTATTGAGCAGGATTGGCGCACTTGGCGAATAAACACACAGCTCGGTAAGAAAACAGCAAGCTATGAGGTGCTGCCGCTACCGAAGATGCATCAGAAGATAAAGTACCCACGTTCATAAGATGCTTATGGTAAAATAAACCTATATGAAGCAACGCATTCGGGTGACGGCGATATGCAAGAAAGATGACGAAATCTTGCTCTTGAAACGTGCTGGTGGGCGCGTAGAGGGTTTGGTTAATAATTTTGAGCTCCCGACTGGCAAGATTATCTTTGGCGAGCAGCCGGAAGAGGCGATGGCACGGGTTCTGTATGAGAACCTCGGTATTCAGGTTACCAGTTTGCAATTATCTGATGTAGTGACTTTTACTGATTTAGGAAATTCGTCTGAGCAAGGCAATTTATTTATTGTTTTTGACGCGAAACTTGAGGATGCTTCGGTGAATATTACGACGGATCGTTATTCGTCTTATAAATGGGTGAAAAACAGCGATACGAGCGCCGTGACGCTTTCGGAAGAGAGCTTGATGGTGCTGCAGATCACGGCGACAAAGACTGGCACATTGGCGACGAAGATAGTGACAGTTGGCGAGGAGGCCAAACAGGTGCTGCCGGCGAGCGATTTCGCAACGATTTACACCGATGGTGGCTCACGTGGGAATCCGGGCCCAAGTGGTCTTGGTTATTATATTATCGGACCGGATGGCAAGGAACTGAAGCGTGGCGGAGAATTCTTGGGCTTTTCGACTTCGCGTCTGGCGGAGTATTACGGCTTGAAAGAAGGGCTAGAGCAGGCAATTGAGCTAGGTTTGAAACGCGTACACTTTAAGAGTGATAGCTTGATGATGGTTAACCAGATGAATGGTGTCTATAAAGTTAAGAATCCTGATTTAATGCAGATTCATGGCGATGTTTTGAAGTTATTATCCAATCTTGATGCTTATAGCTTTACGCATGTACCGCGAGAACTGAATTCTGAAGCGGACGCGGAGGTAAATAAGGTCATCGACGCTAATATGAAGCGGGCGAATATTGAGTTTTAAAATATTTGCAGTTTTTGTCAATATTTGTTAAGATAAAAGTAAGCTCGTTGATGTAGTCGCTGGCCTTTTGGCGAGAGGAAAGTCCGGGCAGTACAGGATACGGTAGTTGCTAACGGCAACCGCGCGCAAGCGTAGGAATAGTGCCACAGAAACAATACCGCCACAGCTTCGGCTGTGGCAAGGGTGAAAAGAGTGGGGTAAGAGCCCACAGATTGCAGTGGCGACATTGTAATGGGGTAAACTCTACCGACTGCAAGGAGACCTATACACCTTGATCCGAGGATGGTCGCTCACCGCTAGACCACGCAAGCAATTGTGTGGCTAGATAGATGACTACAGGCTTTCGCTTCGGCGGGAGTTACAGAACCCGGCTTACAAGACGGGCTTACTAAAATACTCACCACGGTGAGTATTTTTGATGGTACAATATGCTTATGAATATCGCTATTGCGGATTTTACGGTAAATATTCCTGATGATTATATTCAAATGAATCCATTGCCGGGAGATCCAGTGGGCTCAATGTCGTTTTCTAAGCAAACTAATAATTCGGCATGTTTGGCGATGTATTCGGCGATTCCGTCTGATAAAGCAATGCCCTTCAATTCACGTGACCAGGTAATAGCAGGCATACGCGGCTCTCTTGCGCAGGATCAGGGTATAATTGAGATTGAAACTGGCATTACTAATTCTGGTAAGAAATATATTTATTCAATAGTAAAAACTGTGAATAGAGGTAGTATTGGTGTGCAATATAGCTTAATGATGCATATTGGGTATTATGCAGATCACGTCTTCCAGGTAGAAGGTTTCTTTGATGAAACTGGCTATACTGGCGGGCGCGATACGGCTGTATTTGCGATTCTGCAAAAAGACGGTAAAATCGGGCCAAATTATGAGGGTTGGGCCGAAGACCCGTATGACCCAGAGTTTAAGCAAGGTATTCTAATGAATGCGAGCGAGCGTGAAAATTTCGATGAGGCTTTTCCGGAACATCCATTAACGCAGGCGCGAATATTAGTAAAAACAATTGTTGCAGTTAATTAAAAAATATCTCCCGGAAGGGAGATATTTTTGTTCAAATATAATTATTTGACGCTTTCGCAGACAGCCGTGAAAGCTTTTGGGTCATTGACGGCGAGTTCGGCGAGAACTTTGCGGTCAAGCTCGATACCTTTGCTCTTCATGCCGTTGATTAACTTGCTGTAGCTGATACCGTTTTCGCGGGCAGCGTTGTTGATGCGAGTAATCCAGAGGGCGCGCAAATCGCGTTTGCGATTGCGGCGATCGCGGTAGGAATAACGAAGGGATTTAATAACACCTTGCTTCGCAAGACGGAAGCTACGGGTGCGGTAATGCTGCATTCCTTTAGCAGCTTCAAGAATCTTTTTGTGCTTTGCGCGAGCAGCGACTCCACGTTTAACTCTCATGATTAAGCTCCTAATGCAGTTTTAACGTTTTTCTTAATTTTGCCACGGATAACGGCAGCAGTTTTCATGTTGCGTTTGCGGGCTTTGGATTTCTTGGCAAGAATATGATTGCCGAAGGCGCGTTCACGGACAACTTTACCAGTGCGGGTAATTTTGACACGCTTCGCAGTACCCTTATGGGTCTTAAGTTTTGGCATAATATACCTTTCCTACTTTAGTTAATAATAGAAACGCTTTGGGGTGTAGGGAACCGGTGGGCGTTTTGCAACCTATTTATGGCGAACCATGAAGGTGAGGTTGCGGCCGCTCATCTGGGCTTTGCCGTCTACGACGACATCTTGCCCAAGCTTTTCGAGCATGCGAGCCATGAGTTCGTTGCCGATTTCTTTGTGAGCCATTTCGCGGCCACGGAAGATAATCATAACTTTGACACGGTCGCCATCGTCGAGTAGCTCGAGGATTTTGCGGCATTTAATATTGAGGTCGTTCTCCCCAATTTTCAAACCAAGCCTGATTTGTTTGAGTTCAGAGCTTTTGGCGTTTTTCTTGGCGCGAGCTTGTTCCTTCATCTTTTGGTACTGGTATTTGCCCCAGTCGATGATTTTGACGACAGGTGGGTTGGCATTTGGTGATATTTCGACCAAATCTAAACCAGCGTCACGAGCCATCAATTGAGCGTCGCGACTAGACATAATGCCTAGCTGTGCACCATCAGCGCTGATTACACGCACCTCCGGATAACGAATTTCTCCATTTATACGGATGTGCTGCGAATTGTAGTTACTGATGGTATAACTCCTTCAAAAATTAGACTTGTTATGACATAGATTATACCAAAAGCCGAAAAAATATACAAGGGGTAGCGTCTCTGTTATGAATTAGGCAAGGTTATTACGAAAATGGAGGGCTTCTGCAATGTGTGCTTTGGTGACTTCCAGAGAGTCGTCTTCGGCTATGTCCGCAATAGTTTGCGCGACTTTTATGACTTTAAAATATGCGCGGGCAGAGAGTTGGTAGCGGTTGGCGGCGTCATTAAGGAGCTCTTTGGCGGTTTTGGTGAGTTTTATGTAATTAGTGACTTCATATGATGCGAGTGATGCATTAGTTTTTTGATGATCTTGGTAACGATTAAATTGTTTGTTCAATGCGCGTTTTATCTGTAATTTAGCATTAGCATGTTCGAGAGTGCTAGTCGTTGTAGAATTAAATAAAACAGATTTATTTGGGGCAGAGATTGGTATCGTGATATCTATACGGTCGAGTAGTGGTCCGGAAAGTTTTTTCTCGTAGTTTG
>JAUNHY010000018.1 GCA_030523715.1 Candidatus Saccharimonadota bacterium | reverse complement strand
GTCATGGGCGCATTATAGGGGTGGCGAACTTTACTTGAAAGCATGAGTATGATAAAATTACCCCAGTTGGGGCTGACAAAGCTTAGACGAATAGTTAAAAGTATGCATGCGAGTCGATTTGTACCGTAAGTACTTCTCATAAATGCAGAAAAAACTGCTAGTAAGCGCGTGGCTTTCATGCCAGCTTACGCTTGGGCCTAATTTAAGATAGGTTCTGTTGCCGTTCGTGAGATACCATAGCTTTCGGTAATATCATACTCATGGTATTAAGGTTAATCTTTTGGCAGGGGTTAGCACGAAAATTTAGCCATGACTTTTGCGAAGTTTTGTTGATTCCAGCTCCGTAATATTTGTCGAGATAAAAGAATGAACTATGCTCGTAGATTGCGTACCGGAGATTATCCGGACCCGGAGGCAGTATCCGGCAGCTCCACCAATTATTGTTTGAAAATTCCGCCCGTTTTGGGCGGATTTTTTATTGGGACGGTTAAAGTGTTTATGTTTTTATTACAACAGGAACCATGCAGGGTGGAGTATCTAAGTATTGCGTGCTGATCATGGTCTGCGTGCTGCCTTGGCGGAGTTGCGATGATGAAAAAAACGATAAAAAAGTGAAGAACCGGTAACTGCGAGGAAAACCGGTTCTTCTGTGTGTGGAGTGTGGAGTTATATTTTGGAATCGATGTTTGTTTTTGGCTTTTGTATAAGAATTTTATTCAAAAGCTATCTCTATAATAAGGCAGTAAAATGCTCATGTCAATAGAAAATATGCAAAAAAATGTTGTAATTTTTGCAACGATTTTAACAGGGGTGTTGTTTAAAAAATGTACGGGAATTAGATGATCGTTTCGTGCGGATTTATAAAACGTTTAATGATTTATTAGTCACGACGGTAAAATAGGGCAGCAAAGTGTCATGTTGTATAAAATACAACATTTTGTATAAATAGTTTGGTATCTGTTGCAGGGTAGTATGTTGTATAAAATACAACAGATTTTGAACAATAGAATTATTGACTTTTGTGCTTACGTTTGCTATATTGATGGTGTGCCTGAACAAAAATAAACACGCACAAAAACAAAAATAAAGAGGAGTAGAGAGTGGAACCATAGAGAATGTGTATTTGGCGTAGCGAAAGCTTACTGCTAGCCATAAATTACACCTAGGAGTAAGCTGAGCTCCGCCAAGACTCATCGCGAGATGAGGAGCGTAGAGCGCGTAAGATCAACAATACATCTAGCACATTGATACCCAAGAAAGAAGAGAAGTAAAGTAGATCTTGCAAGGACTATGCCTCTCTATACGAGAGGCGGTCAATCAAAGCTAGAGTAGAGAATCAGCTTGTGGCTATAAGTAATGTATATATTTGCCAGATAAGCCCCTCTACTTTAGCTTCATGATATATCTTGTGGGGAAAGGAATCGTTATTTTTGGCTGAGCGGCGGTCGTGACTGAACGACGAAGTATTAGTTTTTCTGTAAGTAGAGCAGGGCGTAGAGCACGCGCTGTGCTATAATACGCTTATGGATAAGCTTTTGCTGATTTTTAGTGCGGTAGCGTTTGCTTTCTTAGTCGCAATGATGTTTATGTTTTCGCCGAGCGACGTAGGTCCCTTCGGTGTTCTAGTATTTTTTACAATGTGCTATGTTCTTTTTCTGGGGCTTGCAGTACTTGGTTGCAGGCTCTTTTTTACGCTTCGAGCTAAACTCGATAAGACTAAAGCGGGTAATATCAAGAAAAAAAGTTATTACTATGGGCTAGTGGTTGCATTGGCCCCAATTTTGTTATTAGTTTGTGGCTCCTTTGGCGGTATTTCCATCTTGGAAATTGGCTTAGTTTTGGGGCTAGAAATCGTGCTTTGCTTCTTGGTTTCGCGCAACATTGTATGATACAATAAAGCTTATGGATAATATGGGCGCTGGTGGGGGTAGTTCTGAGAGAGGTCCAGTTTTTGGGGCTCCAGAAGCAGTGCCACCAATGGGGGAAGTTTCAGATTTTCAGGAATTTGTGAACCAGCGTGAAGATTTGAAGCCGCAGATGGAATTGCCGCCAGAATTGGCAGAGAGTGCGGAGGCCTCCGTAGGTGAGAGGGCGGCCGAACAGCAGATGCAGGGGATGCCCGCTCCGGCTCCTGTGGCGCCGCCAAAAGATGAGAATGAAGTTATTGAAGAAGAAGTGAAGGCAGAGCTAGGCTCAATTGATATTAAGCGTGACGCCGAAAATCTGCCGAAGGCTTATATTCAGGCGGTGACGAAGATTGTGAATCGTGACAAGAAAGATCCGCATCGCCTGGTGGCTGAACTTGATGTGGCGCGGTGGGATATGATGAACAAAGCTTTTAATCGTAAAAGAGGCGATGGCCTGAGCGGTAGGGTGTAATGGATCAGACGACATTAACTATCGTAGGAATACTAGTTGGAATTGGCGTATTGATTATCGCCTGGAAGATTTTTGCTGGAATTAAACGCGAACGTAAGAATTACGAGCGTGCACTTAAGATGGTGCCGATGCTAATACATCTACCGCCAAGTACGGATGATATTCAAGGTGGTGGTCGCGATGAGCGTGATGTGGTTGACGAGCAGATTTCTGAAGCGCAAGTAATGTATAGTATCATCTCATCTACATTAAAGAAGGGCATAAAAGGCAAGCTTTATGGTCAGCGCCATATTAGCTTCGAAATTGTAGCGCACGATGGTTTTATTAATTATTATGCGGTGGTGCCGGCGGTTTTGACGGAGACGGTAAAACAGGCAATTACGGCAGCATATCCGACGGCGCGTCTTGAAGAGGTGGCGGATCCGAACTTCTTTAGTGAGGTTGGTAAGATAGATGCAGTTGTAGGCGGCGAGTTACGTTTTAAGAAAGAGTATTGGTATCCGATTGCGACCTATGAGGATACGAAGCGCGATGCGAGCTTGGCGTTGATTAACGCATTGTCGGTTGCGAAAAAAGGCGATGGCGTAGGCATTCAGGTCATGTTCCGGCCGACGGATGGTCTTTGGACAAGAAAATCACTCGAGCGAGTACAAAATATAAAAGATGGGAAGAAATCTAATGTTACGTCGAACTTGTTTGGGCGACTTTTGTACAATACGACAAACTTAGTGGGCGATGTGGCGCAAGCTTTGTGGCGACCGCCAGATATGCACGACAAATATGAAGACGAAGAGAAGATTCTGACTAATCTTCAACAAGAAGAAATTACAAAGATTGAAGAGAAGACAAAGAATCCGGGATTCGAGTGCTTTATTAGGATTGTGGCGAGTAGCGAGTCGAAAACGCGCTCCGAAGCAGTGCTCAGCGGCGTAGTATCGGTATTCTCGCAGTTTGATTCGCAGAATTATAATGGTTTTCGCTATGATGCCTTTAAGGGTAGCGAGAATCTAGCAAGAGATTATATATTGCGCATCTTCCCGCAAAAGCGGAAAGATATGATTTTGAATAGCGTCGAAATGGCGACTATTTTCCATTTGCCGGCGCAAAATGCAATTCCAACTTCACAGGTCGAGCGTCAGGCGACGAAGCAGGTGGATGGACCGGCAAAATTGGTTGATGAAGGTATTATCCTTGGCGTCAACGAGTTCCGTGGCGAGAAGAAGACGATTCGCCTGAGCACGAAAGACCGCCAGCGCCATACTTACGTAATTGGTGCTACGGGTATGGGTAAATCTGTACTTTTGACGAATTTGGCTTATCAGGATATGTGTGATGGGCGTGGCTTCGCCTTCATTGATCCACATGGTGATGCCGTAGAGACGATTTTGTCGAAGGTGCCGCCAGAAAGAATGGACGACGTGATTCTGTTTGAACCGGGCAATATGGATAATCCGGTTGGCATGAATATGTTTGAGTTCCAGAATGAGGACCAGAAGGACTTTATCGTACAGGAAGGTATTAATATGCTGACTTCGCTGTACGACCCGGGTAACCAAGGTATCTTTGGCCCGCGCGCGCAGCACATGTTCCGTAATGCGGCATTATTATTAATGAGCGACCCGGAAGGTGGAACTTTCATTGATATTCCGCGTTGTTTCATTGATCCAGAGTTCGTGAAGTCGAAGCTGAAATATGTGACCGATAAGACCGTATATGATTATTGGACGAAGGAATTCCCAGCTTCGCAGAAATCTAACGATGCGGGTGAGGTAACGAGCTGGTTTGTATCAAAGTGGGGTCCATTCCTTTCGAACAAGATGATGCGTAATATTTTGGGCCAACCGAAGTCCGGCTTCAATATTCGCGAAATCATGGATAATAAAAAGATCCTGCTCGTGAACTTGTCGAAGGGCAAGACGGGCGAATTGAACGCGAAGCTCTTGGGTATGATTTTCGTAATGAAGTTCCAGGCGGCGGCAATGAGCCGTGCGGATATCCCAGAAGAGGATCGCGTTGACTTCTGTTTATTTGTGGATGAGTTCCAGAACTTTGCAACAGAGAGCTTTGAATCGATTCTTTCGGAAGCCCGTAAGTATCGTTTGAACTTGGTCTTGGCGAACCAGTTTATGACACAGTTGACCGATAAGATTCGTGAGGCAATTTTAGGTAACGTTGGTACGATTATTTGTGGTCGTATTGGTGTGACGGATGCGGAGTTGATGGAGAAGGCCTTCCAGCCAGTGTTTAATGCGGAGGATCTACATAAGATTCCGAACCACGAAGCAGTAACGACAGTGTTGATGTTCGGCTTGCCAACATCGCCGTTTACTTTGAAGTTATTACCGCCACTCGGTGAATCGAGTGATGAGCTGATGGCAAGAATGCGCGAATACGCTTTGTCGCGCTATGGTCGCCCGCGAGCAGAGGTTGAAGCGGAAATCGAAAAACGCCTAGCGGCAAGTGATGAAGATATAACACCGTCAGCACCGGCTGCACCAGCGCCGAGTGCGAATGCGCCAGCTAATGTGGCGGCAGCGCCGGCAGAGCCAAAACCAAAGAAGAACTTCCTGGATTCGTGGTTAGAGAAAAAAGCGAAGCTTGAAAAACAGGCACGCGAAGAAGTTAAAGCTTCGGCGATTCAGAAGGCTGCTACGCCGCAAGCCGTAAAACCGGCGGTTGTAAATAAGACTGATGCAGCGGCGCACCCAGAAATTGCGGCAATTCCGACGGTGGCACAGAAGACGGTTAATACGCCGAAGTCGCCGGCGATTAAGCCAAAGAAGGCGACGATGGTAGGCGATACGAAGGCGGATGCTGTAAAGATTGCGGCGGTTGACCAGATGTTAGCCAATCCAAATGGTTCGATTTGGGCGGCGGCGGCGGCGCAAAATGCAGCGCGTGCGCAAGAGAATTTGGCACCACAGGCTCCGCAAGTTCAATCTGACCCAACGATGATGCGAATTCATCACGACCCAAAGCGAAGAGCTGTATTTGAGGATGGTTCGAAGACGGCCACGCCGATAATGAATACGGCTAAGAAGACAATCCCAGCGCCGCAGGCGCAAGCACAGCCAGTGGCGGCTGCACCAACGCCAGTGCAACAACCAGTGACGCAGGTGCAGGCACCGGCGCCAGCACCAGTCCAGGAAATGGTGACTTCAATTAGGATTCCGCATACACAAGTTTCAACGCCGCGTCCGGCCCCTGTAGCTCAACCAGTAGCTGCGGCGCCAGCAGTGGCACAGCCAGTGGCGCAAACGGTTGTTCAGCCAGCCGCGCCAACTCAAACGACCGCGTCAGGCGGCATCAGAGCCACGAATGACGGCGAAGACGGCGTCATACTGCGCTGGCGCTAAACAAAGGCCTTAGAAGCGATTTTAGGGGGCAAATACTTGAATTATTAGATACGATATAGTAATATATTATATGTATTAAAAATATCAAGTTGAGGTAAGTATTCATGGCTGAAGAGTATAATGCGTCCGAAATTCAGGTTTTGGAAGGACTCGAACCAGTTCGCAAGCGTCCTGGTATGTATATTGGCTCGACTGGGTATGATGGCTTACATCACTTAATTAAAGAGATTGCTGATAACGCTATTGATGAGGCAATCGCTGGTTATGCCACTGGCGTAACAGTTACTTTATTGAATGACGGCGGATGCCGCGTAGATGATAATGGCCGTGGTATTCCAGTTGATATTCATCCAAAGACGAAGTTATCAACCCTTGAGACTGTTTTGACGGTGCTCCACGCGGGCGGTAAGTTCGGTGGCGGTGGTTATAAAGTGTCGTCGGGTTTGCACGGCGTTGGTTCGTCGGTAGTAAACGCACTTTCGACGCGGATGATTGCCGAAGTATATCGTGATGGCAAAATTAATCATATTGAATTTGAGACTGGCAAGACAGTTAAACCGATTGAAGTAACTGGCAAGACGGATAAAGTTGGTACCAGCATTACTTTCTATCCGGACCCAACTATTTTTAAAGAGACGACAACTTTTGATTATGACTGGGTGGTGAATTACCTCCGCCATCAAGCCTACTTAACAAAAGGTATCTTAGCGACGGTGCATGATGAACGTACGGGTAAGAGTGAATCGTTCTACTTTGAAGGTGGTATTAAGAGTTATGTACGTCGCCTAAATGAGGGCAAGGAAGTGCTCGGTGGTGGCGATATCTTCTATGTAGAAAAACAGATTGAAGATAGTGTCGTAGAGATTGCAGTGCAGTATAATGATAGCCTTGCTGAGACGATGCGCCCATTCGCGAACAACGTGTTGACGCCGGATGGTGGTATGCATGTAATTGGTTTTCGCACGGCACTTAACCGCGTAATTAATGATTATGCGCGTAAGAATGGTCTTCTAAAAGAGAAAGACGAGAATCTGACTGGTGATGATATAAAAGAAGGTTTGGCGGCAGTAATCTTAGTAAAGCTCCCAGATCCACAGTTTGAAGGTCAGACTAAGAACAAGCTTGGCAATCCAGAAGTGCGTGGCTATGTCGATAAGGTAATGAGTGAGTACTTCTCGTATTATCTTGAAGAGCATCCAGATATCGCTAAGGCGATTGTCCAGAAAGCAACTTTGGCGGCGCGGGCACGTAAGGCAGCGCGCGCAGCACGCGATAATGTACTACGTAAGAATGCCTTTGATGGTTTGAATTTGCCGTCGAAGTTGGCAGATTGTTCTTCGCGCGACAGAACCGAATGCGAACTCTTTATTGTAGAGGGTAACTCTGCGGCGGGTTCAGCAAAGGAGGGTCGCGATAGCAAGATTCAGGCGATTTTGCCATTGCGCGGTAAAGTTTTGAATACCGAGCGTGCGCGTCTAGATAAGATGTATGCGAATGCCGAGTTGGTGTCTTTGATTAAGGCACTTGGCGTAGGTATTGGTGATGCATTTAATATCGATGGTTTGCGCTATTACAAGATCGTATTCATGACGGATGCTGATGTTGATGGTGCGCATATTTCAACTTTGCTTTTGACTTTCTTCTTCCGCTATATGCCAGAAGTAATTAAAGCAGGGCATGTGTATTTGGCAAAGCCGCCGCTATTTGGCTTGATTAAGGGCACTGGTTCTCAGCGCAAGATTGAATATATATATAACGAAGAGGCATTGGAGCAGACTTTGACGAAGCGCATTGAAGAACGCAAGGCTGCTGGTACGAAGATTAATCCAGAGGACGAGCGCTTCAAGCAGGCTGGCTATACTGCGCAACAACGCTTTAAGGGTCTTGGCGAAATGGATGCCGCTCAACTTTGGGAAACGACAATGAATCCAAAGAACCGCACATTGATTCGCGTAAATATTGAAGACGCCGAGAAGGCGGATGCAATCTTTACGAAGCTGATGGGTAACGAAGCGGAATTACGTAAAAACTTTATTCAATCCCGTGCCGCAACGGTTGATTTGGATGATTTGGACTTCTAAGGAGGATAGGTTATGGCAGATAAGAAGAAATTAAACGAGACTCCAGAAGAAAACGAAAAGGATACTAGTAAAGTTGGTGGCGTGCCAGACGCAAGCGACAATAAGGGTGTCGATGAGACCTTGGGTGATTATCAAACTGAGGCTGAAAATGAAGAGATTGTAAAGGTTGGTGGCTTAACTGCACATCGTAGTGAAGATGGCGTAGAAGAATTGACCGTCGAGAACGTGATGGAAGATAGCTTCCTGCGCTATTCGATGTCGGTTTTGATTGATCGTGCGCTTCCAGATGTACGCGATGGTTTGAAACCAGTAAATCGCCGCATTCTTTATGCGATGAATAAGAATGGCTGGAAGGCGCCACATGCAACCGTAAAGTCCGCACGTATCGTCGGTGAAGTAATGGGTAAGTACCATCCGCATGGCGATTCGTCGATTTATGAATCTATGGTGAACCTTGCTCAGCCTTGGAAGATGCGCTATACGCTCGTAGAAGGTCAGGGTAACTTTGGTTCGATGGACGGCGATGAGGCCGCTGCATCGCGTTATACCGAGGCTCGTATGGACAAGGTAGGCGCTGAGTTACTCTCTGACATTGATAAGAATACGGTAGATTTCCGTGATAACTTCGATGGTACTGAACAGGAGCCAGTAGTACTTCCGGCTGCCGTACCAAATATTCTTTTGAATGGTCAGATGGGCATTGCGGTTGGTATGGCAACTAACATTCCACCACATAACCTAGGCGAAGTTGTTGATGCGACGGTTGCGCAGATTGATAATCCGGACATTACGCTCGAAGAATTAATGAAGCACGTAAAAGGCCCAGATTTCCCAACGGGAGCTGAGGTTTATGGCGGTGCGCCAATGAAGCAGGCTTATGCTACTGGTCGCGGTTCCGTAACGATTCGTGCCGTAGCGAATATTGAAGAGCGCAAGAATGGTCGCTTTAATATCGTAATTACAGAAGTGCCTTATGGCATGAGCAAGGAAGGCTTCATTGAAAAAGTACGCGATCTCGTAATTGCAAAGAAGCTGGATCATATTGCCGATGCACGTGATGAGTCCGCTCGCGGTAAGATTCGCGTAGTCGTTGAGCTCAAGAAAGATGCTTTCCCTAAGAAGATTCTTAACCAGCTTTATAAGTTAACTGGTTTGCAGACGACTTTCCATTATAATGTTTTGGCGCTCGTAGATGGCATCCAGCCAAAAGTGATGGGATTGAAGGAGATTTTGGCTGAGTTTATTAAACATCGTCAAAAAGTAATTCGCCGTCGTACAGAATTTGACCTCATGAAGGCGAAAGAGCGTGCGCATATCTTGGAAGGTTTGAAGATTGCGCTTGATCATATTGATGAGGTTATTAAGACGATTCGTGAATCTTATGACGATGCCGATAAACGCTTAATGGAGCGCTTTGGTTTATCCGAGATTCAGGCTGCGGCAATCTTAGCAATGCAACTACGCCGTCTCCAAGGTCTCGAGCGCGATAAGATTGAGAACGAGTTGAAAGAACTTCACGAGCTCATTGCTAAGCTTGAAGCCATTCTTGCTTCTGAAGAAGCAATTCTTGGCGTAGTAAAGGAAGAACTCCTTGCTATGAAAGAGAAGTATGGCGATAAGCGTCGCAGTAAGATTATCAATCATGAGCTTGGCAAGTTTGCCGAGGAAGACTTGATTCCAGACGAAGATAGCGTAGTGTTATTGACCGCACAGGGTTATGTAAAACGCGTACTGCAGAATGATTTCAAGAAGCAGAATCGTGGCGGCAAAGGTCGTCGTGGTATGACCACGAAGGAAGAAGATGTGATTGATACGATTATTACCGCTTCGTCACATGACTATCTATTATTCTTCACGAATCAAGGTCGCATTTTCCGTATTAAGGCTTACGAAATCCCACAATCGTCGTTAGTTGCGAAGGGAACGGCGTCTGTCAACTTGCTCAATTTGCACCCAGAAGAGAAGATTACTTCTGTAATTAAGCAGGGCGATGAAGCTGGCGAAGATGGTTACCTATTTATGGCGACAGCTAAAGGTACCATTAAAAAGACTTCATTGAAGGACTATGCTAATATTCGCACGAATGGGTTGATAACCATTAAGCTTGATGATGGCGACGAATTGCGCTGGGTGCGCGGTACGACGGGCGAGAATGATATTATCATCTCAACGTCGGCAGGGCAGGCTGTGCGCTTTAATGAGAAAGATGTTCGTCCAATGGGTCGCGCGGCGCGCGGTGTACGTGGTGTACGCTTGCGTCCGAATGACACCGTAGTCGGTATGGATGTCGTATCTGATCCAAAGACGCAGAAATTGATTGTGATTTCAACGAAGGGTTATGGCAAGATGACCGCTGCAACTAACTTCCCACCACATAAGCGTGGCGGAGTAGGCGTGAAAGTGGCTGCCGTAACGGCTAAGACTGGTCCAATTGCGGCAGTTCATACACTTGATCCAGAGGCGAAAGAGATCATTATGATGTCGACAGGCGGCCAGGCAATCCGCGTAGCGGTGAAGGATATTCCTACGCTCGGTCGCGCAACGCAGGGCGTACGCGTGATGCGTATGAACGAAGGTGACACAGTAGCATCTATCGGTATTATTCCAAAAGAGGAAGAGGCTGAAGATGAAGCCGGCGTCGACGCAAAACCGGCAAAGGCAGATAAGCCTGCTAAAAAATAACGCAAATATCATAAAAACATCCCCCACATGGGGATGTTTTTTGTTATGCTTATGGTAGGAGATAATAAATGGAAAAAGAAGAGAAGGATACTGTAGAGAAGGTGATACCAGACCGCGCTCCGGATCAAAAGGATGCCCAGGAAGAAATCGAGCACAAAACACCGCATGAGGTATGGGTAGCTTTGGGCGGTATAGTACTGATAGTGATCATTGCGGCTATTATATTTATTCCAGCGCTCGTAAGGTTAAATAGTAAATAATACAAATTTATTCATGCTCATTGTAAAAAATACATAAACAGATAAGCATAAGCTATTTGGGTGAGTACATTTGAGACTCACCCTTTTTGCGTGCTATATTATATATATGGAATATGAAGGAATTGGTGGCTTATTGGCCTTTGTGTTGGGGTGGTTGCTCGCTCAAACCGGCAAATTGATTGGCGATATGATTTCAGTACGTCGCCCACTAACTTTTAAAGAAGTAGTAGACTGTTTTGTGCGGAGCGGTGGTATGCCGAGTGGCCATACAGCTAGTTTTGTGGCTTTGATTACATTTTTCGCGATAAAGAATGGCTTATTCGCTAATATTACCGTGTTGGCGCTAGCGATGGGGATCATCGTGATTTATGATGCCGTAAATGTGCGCTATGCAGTGGGCGAACAGGGGAAAATGCTGAATGTGATGGCGATGGATGGGAAGCTTAAAAAGAAGCTTAAGGTAGTAGAAGGACATACGGTTCCTCAGGCGATTGTTGGCGGTCTAATTGGCCTAATGATAGGTATTATTACCGGCTGCGTGCTCTAAATTATAAATTAGTTCAAAAAAGTCAAAAAAAGTGCTTGACACTTTTTCTAGGGTGGTATAAGATAAGAACAGTTCAACTGCGAGAGGACAATTATTTGACACCCTTGTTAGCTGAGCTTTTAAATTTTATGTAATTTAACAATTTAGTTGTGCAATTAAAGAACGTCAATTATATGATGTTCGTCATCGTCAGTCTTTTATTTTTATTGAGTTTTCAAATTCAACTTTAATGGAGAGTTTGATCCTGGCTCAGGATGAATGCTGGCGGCGTGCCTAATACATGCAAGTCGAGCGGCAGCGAGGGTTTCATCCTACTCTGGAATACTTCGAGGGTAGAATGAAACCTGTCGGCGAGCGGCGGACGGCTGAGTAACGCATGGGAACGCACCCCAAACTGAGGGATAACTAGTCGAAAGATTAGCTAATACCGCATGTGATCTTCGGATTAAAGCTTTCGGGCGGTTTGGGAGCGGCCTGTGTACGATTAGATAGTTGGTGAGGTAATGGCTCACCAAGTCGACGATCGTTAGATG
>JAUNHY010000007.1:51076-52740 GCA_030523715.1 Candidatus Saccharimonadota bacterium | reverse complement strand
TGGTGGAGCACAGGAGATTCGAACTCCTCACCTCTTCCATGCCATGGAAGCGCTCTACCAAATGAGCTAGTGCCCCACATTGGGATGCCCTAATTATACCATAATGATATAATTAGGGCAATGAAGAAGAAACTATTAGCACTATATACGGCGCACCGCGAAATCGCAAACTATTTAATCGTCGGCGGCTTAACGACCGTTGTTTCACTCGCGATTAAATATATCTTATTGTTTACTTTCCTAAACGCCGAGGACGCCATCCAACTCCAGATCGCCGTAGTCGCCTCATGGATTGGTTCCGTCATTTTCGCCTATTGGGCAAACCGTAAATACGTATTCGAGAGCAAAGAGAAGAACAAAGTCCGCGAATTTGGCAAATTTGTCGCTTCACGCATTGCAACTTTGCTCATGGATATGTTTATTATGTGGTTCTTCGTCACGGCGCTCGAACTCGATTCTGACACTTGGGTCATCGTCTGGACACTCGTTTCGCAAGTCGTCGTCACGGTTGCGAATTATGTCTTCAGCAAGCTTTTCGTCTTCCGGAAGGCGGAGAAGTCATAAGCTGCATAATATGGTATAATATAGATATGATCTATCTATCCGCATTCATTCCGTATTGGCGCAAAGCCTGCGAATTTACTTATGCTTGACTTTTTGTACCAAATGTGATATAATGAAAGGATATACACTTAAATGCAAACTATCTTAACCGGTATCCGCGCCAACGAAGAACCAACTCTCGGCAATTTCCTCGGCGCCTATCTACCGATGATAAATCTCGCTCACGAGCATGCCGCCGACAGCCAAATCAACATGTTCATTCCAGATTTGCACTCTTTTACTACGCCTATCGACCACAGTAAGCTATACGACCAGGTCATCAAAGGCGTCAAATACTACCTCGCCGCTGGCCTCGACGCCAATAACCCAAATATCCATATTTATCGCCAGAGCCATGTTCCTGCCCATGCGGAATTGGCCTGGATTCTCGATTGCTTCACGCCATTTGGAGAAACCAGCCGCATGACGCAATTTAAGGAAAAGGGCGCAGAGCACCCAGATGCCGTTACGGTTGGCTTGTTTAACTATCCAATTCTGATGGCCGCCGATATACTTCTTTATGATGCAAAATATATTCCGCTTGGCGAAGATCAGTTCCAGCACCTCGAGCTTGCTCGCAATATCGCCATTCGCATGAATAATAAATTCAACACCGAATTATTTACTATTCCTGCCCCAGAGGCTGAACAAGTCAAATTTATGCACCTCGAAAAGGGTCTCCGCATTCGCAGCCTCGTAGATCCAACCAAGAAAATGAGCAAATCGAGCGAGAATGAGCGAAGCAAAATCAGTCTTAACGACGATCCAAAGCACGCCGCCAAGAAAATCATGTCCGCCACCACCGATTCCGAAGGTGTAATTCGTTTTGATATGATTAACCAACCAGGTATCAGCAACCTCCTCCAAATTGAGAGCCTACTCGCACACCGTGAACTTCAGGACGTCATTTCCGACTGGGCTGGTCAAACTAGCTATGGCGACCTCAAACACAAAGTCGCCGACAGTGTCGAACATTTCCTTGCCGATTTCCAAGAATGTGTCGCCAACATTTCCGACGAACAAGTTGAAGCAATCTTGGCCGAAGGCGAAAGTTACGCCAA
>JAUNHY010000007.1:0-50976 GCA_030523715.1 Candidatus Saccharimonadota bacterium | reverse complement strand
CGCGGCTTCCTAAACGGCCCGTATTGCCCAATATACGGTGCCGGCGCCGTGCTGTTCATCTTATCTACGAATGGCATCGAAAACATTTTCTTACGTTTTCTAGCCGGCGGCCTAATCGCCTGCGTTCTCGAGTATATTACCTCTTTCGTCCTTGAAAAACTCTTCCACGCGCGCTGGTGGGATTATACCCCTCGCCGTTTCAATATTCGCGGCCGCGTATGTTTACTTGGCTTCGTAGTATTTGGCGCTTTCGCTGTACTTATGCCATGGGTCCACGTATTTGTTGCTCGGCTCACATCACAGCTCAGCCAAACCGCCATCATTATCACCGCTATCGTAATCGCAATCTTTTTCGTATTCGATGTTTACATCACAAATGCTGGGCTTATTCAGTTCAACAAGGTCCTCAGTGAATACCAAAAAGCTATCGACCGCCATTATTTACACGCACTCGAATTTATCCGCCGCGGTCGTCGCACTTTTGAACTTCGCATCGAGGGTACTCGCAAGCGCTTCAAAAATGTTCTCGCACTCCAGCAACGCCGTACCCTTGAATCATTTCCGCATTTTGTCTCAACGCGCTACAATGAGGCACTAGAGCGTCTCCGTAAACTAAACTCCGACGCCCGCAAGAAAAAATAACTAGCTCATATCGCGCCATAGCAAAATACAACATAATCTGGTAAAATATCAATATATGGCGAAAAAGTTTAGCAAACCGGAATTATCGAGAATGATTAATGGGGATATTCCTTTTGATACCGCTATTGATACTGAAGATAAAGACCTCATTCGCCTTGATGTTGCCGTGCTAAACAATTATCCGCGTTATAGCCGTGCCACCATTCAAAAATTTATTAAAGCCGGCTATGCAAAAGTTGACGGGGAAATAATCGACAAGCCAAATTTCATGGTTGAAGAAACGCAGAACATCGAACTTAACGTACCAGAACAAGAACAAGGCGAGAGGCCGCCAGTTATTTATGAAGACGAAAATGTAATCGTCTTCAATAAACCTGCCGGCATGCTTAGCATTAAAAAAGGCGATTTTAGCACCGAGCCAGCCATCGAAGATTGGGGAGAAATCGTACACCGCCTCGATCGCGACACTAGCGGCGTAATTATCGTCGCTAAAAATCATAGCGCCAAAGCTATGCTCCAAAAGCAATTCCAAGAGCGCAAATCGCATAAAACTTATTATGCCGTCATACAAGGAACTCCAGCGCAAGCTCATGCCATCATAAACATCCCACTCGCGCGCAACCTCAAGAAACCTACGACATTTATGCCAGATAAAAATGGCCGCGGAGCAATCACCGAATATCAAACTATCGAATCGGGTGAAAAATATAGCCTCGTAGAGCTTAAGCCACGCACTGGTCGCACTCACCAACTACGCATCCATATGAACTTCATCAAATGCCCAATTTTGGGTGACCCAATCTATAATCCTAAAGGCCCAAAAGCAGACCGCATGTATCTTCATGCTGCAGTGTTAGAAATATCCATTCCAGACAAAGATGGCGCCAAACGCATGACTTTTACGGCCGAATTGCCAGAAGACTTCCGCAATGCAATTAAATAACCTCGATAATATAGACAATATCGCTCAGAAAACTGGTTTTGCTATTTTTGAAATCCCAGAAGGGAATTTTACCGAGTTGTTGCCGAAAGCCATTCATGCCAAACCAAATGATAAAGGCTACTATTCGGTCGAAGAGATTCGGGAAGTGATGGGTTATGTCCAAAACAAACAAGAATCAGATTTAACCATCGTCTTCGAAGATGCGGAAACAATCAATACGAATGGCATCAACGCGTTCTTAAAGAACCTTGAAGAGCCAAACGACTTCGTCCATTTTGTATTTTTAGTACGCTCAACGGCTAATTTACTGCCAACGGTATTATCGCGCGCGCATTACTATTATCTTCCGCACGTGTCAAAAATCTCCGATGCGCCCGATATCGATCCAGACATTCTCGCACTAGCCAAACGTTACATTTCTGCCACACCGCAGCAATTACCGAAAATCGCATCGGATATTGCCAAAGATAAAAATGATGCGCGCGCCAAATCGATCAGCGTCGTAGACGCCGCAATTCAACTGCTTTATAAGTCCTATTTTCTTACCGGTAATCCATCCTTCCTCAACAAGCTAGATAACCTCCTAAAAACACAGGAAGCCCTCAAGGCCAACGGTCACATCAAGCTCCAGCTCGTCGCCAATATGCTTTAAGCGTATATGATATAATGTATTTATGCTTGCAGCAGTCATTATTTTAGTACTTGCCATTTTCACGGTATTTTTTATTCCAAACTACCGCACCGAGCCAGAAGAAGACGATATTGATACCATTAAAAAAGACCCTCAGCTCAAAAAGCTCTGGAGTCTTGCTCAATCTGCCATGCGCGAGCGCAAGCCACTTAAAGCCGAAAAGGCACTTCTAACTATTCTTAAGTTCGACGAGAAAAATGCTGCCGCCTATAACCGCCTCGGCATTCTTTATGCAAAAGAAAAGCACTACAAAGAAGCTATCGAATGCTTCGAAATTGCCCAGTCGCTAGACAATAACGCCTCTAGCCTGCATAACGTCGGCCTTATTTATTACGAAACCGGCAAATACGAAAAGGCCGCTATGGCCTTCAGTCAGGCCATCGACATGGAAGGCGACCAGCCAGCCCGTTATATTGCCTATTCTAAGGCTCTTGAAAAGCTCGGCGAACGTACTAAAGCTATCGATGCCCTCGAAACCGCCTATAGCCTCAACCCGACCACTGTCATCTTGCGCCATCTCCTTGAGCTCTACGAACACGACGAGGATGTCGTAAATATTGAAATCACCAAACGTCGCATTGAGGATCTTCAGGCTACTAAGGCTGCCATGGAAGAAAAGGCTGCCAAACCGCGCCGCACTCTATTATCCCGTAAACCAAAAGAGCCTAAAGCACCAAAAGAAGCCAAAACCGCGGCACCAAAAAGCGCCAAACCGAGTCTCAAAACACTACACCAAAATCGCATCGCCCGCAAAACACCCGTCACATCCGGCACCGCCAAACCAGTCCGCAAGGTTGCGAAAAAGCGCAAAATCATATAAAATACATCTATTGCATGCCGCAATAGCTCAGTTGGTAGAGCAGCCGCCTTGTAAGCGGCAGGTCATCAGTTCAAGTCTGATTTGCGGCTCCACGAGTGAATAATAAAAGCGCAAATGTATTTGCGTCTTTTTTATACCGAGTGGAGCCAAAATAGAGCGGAGCGACTGTTTTGCAGCTCCATCTTTTCCTTGCATCGGAGAAGGAAAAATGCTAATATATATGCAGTCGCTGGGATAGCGAAGTGGTCAAACGCATCAGACTGTAAATCTGCCGGCTTCGGCCTTCGTAGGTTCGACTCCTACTCCCAGCACCAAAATAAATCCCCGAATATTCGAGGATTTATTTTTTTGTCCAAGCCTAAAGCAAATTGACTTTTTAGACAAAGTGTGCTATAATATATAAATTGGAGCATTTTCTCTAAAGTACCTATCCATACACTACAGAAAAGGAGTGAATTTGGATGCCAGTATCCAAATCTCGCAGCAAACCCAAAAAACGGAAAGCAGTTCTGACTCCGGCTCAAAAGCTTAAAGCCGAAGTCGATCAGGCAGTTTGCGAGTCTTACGCAAATCTCCCGAAAGAATCAATCGCATTGGAAATTGCTGAGCAGAGCAGCGCGCTACGCGAACATCTACGCAACCCGCGCGAATATCTGGAGATTTGCGCAGAAATCCAGCACGACCCACATATCATGAGTATCGAGCAATACGGCAATGCGCTCGCAAGAAGCAGGCTCATGACGCCGCAGCAAGCCGAATATATAACTTATCGGCTAATCGCGTTCCGCACCATTGAGGCTTGGAAACGCATCGCGCAAACCTATACATTCTCGGCACAATTATTAGATAAAATCCTAACCAATCCAACCCCAATGCTATGCGATGCCAGCAAAATTATCCTTCCTTTCTCGAGTTTTTATGCCGATCTTGGCCAGCTGCCGAATGGCGAACATATCGGTTTTTTCGCCAATCAACATCGCGGCGAACCACGCATCGACTTTGTCTTCGTAAAGGGAAGCAAAATTTGTTCTATCACGCTCAACCAGAGCATCGCAGTCGGTTTACCCGAAAACCCGCAACTCCGAGACCTCAACGATGTCCGATATTTAAATTTCGTCGTCGCATCTGTGCTCCGTTTCCTATCTATCGACGATCCAAAAATCGACGCTCAATATATCGACATCGACAACTTTTCGCACGAGCACCTGGAATGGCGCACAATTATTACACTCCCCGACGAGCGCGATACCGACGCGCCACAACCGCACTGGATTCAGCGCCTCGACGGCGCAATCACCTGGCAAAGTGTATGAAAAATAACCCTGGGCACATAAGCCCAGGGTTTTTCTTTCATTTTAGCTAATAAGCTATAATAAATAAGTAACTATGTTCAAGAAACAATTAAATACTTGGTGGCGAGATTTCAAACACATCCCAAAGATCGATCAGTCATGGCTCACGACTTGGCTCATTATCTACATCGCCTTTATTATGCTTGATGTTCTTACACCAGGATTTTGGGGTTCCGCACTTCTCAAATATGCTGGAATTTTTCTTTGCGTCATTTATGCATATAAAAAATATCACGACGACAATAAACTCATCATCGCACTGTTTCTTACACTATTAGCCGATACTATTCTTGTCTGGACAGATTTTTACACAATCGGCGTCTTTGTTTTTTGTTTCGCGCAGTTCATGCATTTCCTGCGCATTACTAAAATGAACAAAAAGACTATCGGTGCCTTTGCATTAATTATCTCTCTATTGACTATCTATAGTGCATTTTGCGGCTACGAAATAATCTATTCACTAGGCACACTCTACGGCTTATTACTCATTTCAAATGTCGTCATGGCCTCACGCCGCTATCGTATCGAACAGAAAGATTTTAAAGCCCGCTGTGGCTGGTATGGCTTCATCCTATTCATCGCGTGTGATACTTGCGTCGCGTTACGTTACATGATGCTCCATGGGATAATTCCAGCCGCCGAAGCACTACCACTCATAGCCTTTTTGGTTTGGATCTTTTATTACCCATCCCAGGTACTCATCGCCAACAGCTCCACCCATCAAGAGAGCGCCAAGAGGCGAAATATTGCAAAAACCAAAGCTATATCATAAACTAATCTTATGAATGGGAAGTCGAAACCTTATGCAATCTTAGTTTTCGGTGCGCCAATGAGCGGCAAGACTACCTTCGCGGATCAGTTTAGCGCCCGCTTTAACGCCCCGTTTCTAAACCTATCAGAGCTTCGCGAGCAATGTAATATTTCCCGCAAAGTTGCTATTAATCTGATCGCACAAATCTCAAAATGCAAACAAACCCTCGTTATCGAAGGTGGATTAGATACCGAAAAACAGCGCAATGAATTCCGCAAAATGCTAACCAAAGCCGGTTACTTACCGGTTCTCGTTTGGGTCCAAACGGATCTCAACGAAATCAAGCATCGCATGCGCCATAAATACCACAAGATCGAAGAAGCCAAAATTACCTTAGCCAATTCTTACAAGAAAATCGAAGCCCCTTCCGAAGACGAAGATCCATTGGTTATTTCTGGCAAACACACCTTCCAGACTCAATGCAAAAATGTGCTAAACGGTCTCTCCGAGCGTCGTAACGCTAAAAAATAATGACATTTGTTGACCCCGAATTTGGCGAAGTAGTAATTCGCAAAAATGCTTGGTCGGTACGCCCCAAATTTTCCGTCGCGACTTCCGGAAAATTAACTATTTCCGCGCCGAAGCATACCACAGTTTTTCTAGCTAAGCGCTGGCTAAATGCTTCGCGCGCCGAAATTCGCGCCAAATTGCCAGTCAAAGACCCAACCACCCAACGTGCGCGCGATGCCGCCAAAAAACTTCTCATGAAGAAAGCGCGCGAATATCTACCTTATCGCCTCGAGTTTTGGGCTACCAAGTATGGCTATCATTATTCCGGCATACGCCTTTCCCACGCCAATACACGCTGGGGTTCTCGCTCATCAACTGGCACCATCTCGCTGAATATCGGGCTCATGAAAGTTCCGGAGCCACTCCGTGATTATGTTATTCTACACGAGCTCGCTCACATCAACCATATGGATCATTCCGAAGCTTTTTGGGCAGAAGTAGCCTCGCATGACCCAAATTATCGCCGCCACCGGAAGTTACTAAAGCAATACTCGCCTGGTGTATAATAAGCTTATGGCAACTCACTTTATCGATATTATTAGCCCGCATTATCAGGACTTAATCGAGCGTTGCGAACGCCGCAAAATCTCCGTAAATCTAGACATACAGAATCTTACTGTACCAATTTGCGACGATGATCATGTTCGACTCGAACGTTTTCTTTCCGCCGAAATCAAGCGCGCCCTCAAAAACTGTAAAGCCGGCGATAAAATCACCATCTCTGAATCTGACGATGATAATTATATCCGCATCTCAATTAAAAATTCCGGCGCCGAAACTCTAACTACCACCGAAAAAGAAAAACTTATCGCCGCCGGCTATGAAGTTCGCGCCCGCTTTGGCTACGACACAATCATCACTCTCAAACTCGAAAAATAATTCGAAAAATTAGCACAAAAAACTAGGCAGATTATCTGCCTAGTTGATTATTGCTTGTGAAGTTTAATGGCGAAGCCGCCACCTGGCGCCATATACATCTCTATACGATCGCCCTGGCGAAGGACCTTCTCTTCGATTTCATAACCAAGCTGATGGTCACGATAATGCGCATCCTCGGAATCACGATAAATCTTTGCGACGTAATTCGTTTGTGGTTCAAGGAAGTCAATATAAAGCTCAACCTTGCGACCTTCTTCATTAGTTACGCCACCAATATACCAGTCGGAGCCATCCCACTCCTGGCGCGCAACTACATAATATTCGCCAATCTCACCAAGAAGCGGTACCATGCGTTCCCACGACAAAGGAACATCGCGGATAAACTCCCATAGGTCCGGATATTCATGTTCGTAAAATTGTGGACGATCGGACGCCATCTGCATTGAAGAATAAATCGTCACATAATAAGCCAACTGACGGATAATTGTCGTAGCCATACGCTTCGAGAAGTTTGTAACATCGAGAATGCCCGGAGTATAGTCCATGCCACCAGCTAGCAAACGCGTATATGGAAGGAAGCAGGCGTGTGATGGTTTCAGGGCGCCACCTTCGTATTCCTGGCCGCGCGCGCCTTCGCGGGTCATCAAATTCGGCCAAGTGCGCTCAATACCCGTAGACTTAATCGGCTCATGAACATCCAACATAATCTGATACTTAGCGGCTAACTCGAGCGCGCGTTGATAGTGTAATACACCCAGCTGCGAATGATGATATTCGCGACGGCCATTGATGGTCATCTTGGAGCCAGCGTAACCAGACTTAATGTAGCGCACACCATAACGTTTGTAATAACGATAGGCATCTTCTAGTTGCTGCTCATAATTATCAATAAAACCAACTGTCTCGTGATGGCCGATTAATTCAACGCCATTAGCGTGTCCATAATCCGCCACAATCTGCATGTCAAAGTCCGGCGTCGCCTCCATAAACTTGTTCGAAACGCCATTTTCGAGCCAGTCACCCTCCCAACCGTCATTCCAGCCCTCAATCAAAAGGCCATTCACGCCAAGATTCTTACAGGAATCGATATATTGCATTGCATGCTCAGTAGTAGCACCATGGCGCTCGCCTGGAGCCCAAGTCCATTCGCCAACATACATCGCCCACCAAATACCGAGGAACTTCTTCGGCTCAACCCAAGAGAAATCTTCGCGTGGCGGATCGTTCAAGTTCAACATCATGCGACTCGTCGTAAGGTCTAGCGCATCTTGGCCGATAATAATCATGCGCCAAGGCGTCGAGAATGGTAGCTCCACATAAGCACGCATACCATCCGAAAGCGGCGTAATATCAGCTTTTAGCGACTGATTATTTATTTTTAAAGTCATACCGCCATAGTTATAGAGAGCGGCCTCATGGATCGCCACGAAATTATTCGTAGGCGTCTGAATTGTAAGTGGCGTATGAACAGATTCGGTCAAGCTATACACCGGATGCTCAACATAATCATACTCATAGCGATCCGGCTGGTAGGCTGGAATACTCCAGGAACGGCTATTTGAATCAACCGAAAATTCCGTCAACTCATCGGAAATAATTAGACGTTCCATCTCTGGCTGAGCCGGAATTTCGTAACGGAAGGCCACACCCTCATCATATACGCGAAAACGTAACGTCAAAAGGCGAGCTGGTTTTTCGACTTCTTCGAGGTAAATTGCAGTTTCGTTGTAATTATTGCGAATCACATGCTGTTCACCCCACTGCGCACGCCAAGTATCATCAAAAGAACGCGAGTAGGCACGCACCAAAGATAAACCATCCGCCAGCGGGGAAGCATCTTTAAGCATCAAGCCAAGACGCGACTTGCGCAAAACAATCTTTTCGTCGCGCTTAACAAAATAAGAAATTTGTCCATGATCAAGCATGAACGTTGCAACCACCCGTCCATTAGGGGATTTCACATCAAAAACTGCGTCAGTTTTTGGCTTTTTAAATAGTTCGCCGAAAAAACTCACAATTTACCCTCAATTACCATAAGAATATTGTAACACAATTTTCAAAGTGCTCATGTATAATATTTATTAATGTTGTGGCTAATTTTAGCAATTATTAATGCTGCCGGTTACGCAATTTGCGGATTTTTCGATAATTACATTACCGACGTTGTTTTTAAGGGTAAAAAACAAGAATCCATCAAGATTTTCTACGGCATTTCTTATTTAATTACAGCGGCGGCACTATTCTTCATTTTTGGTTACCAAGAGATGGAACTCGGTCGCATCGCCTGGCTACTGGCAGCCGGCGTACTTAGCTCTACGGCTTCTATCCCTTATTATCGCGCACTAAAGGACGAGGAGACCACTACTGCATCCGTATTCCTCCAGCTTACACCGGTGATATATCTTATAGCTGACAGCCTTATTTTTAAAGTTGCCATAACCCCAATTCAAATTCTTGCATTTTTCGTCATCATCATGGCGCCAATTGTTATTGTTGTCTCGCGCCGCCGCAAACGCAGTCGTAAACTTGAACTTAGTGCCGCCGGTGGATTCCTAGCATACGTCGTGCTTGCCGCTACATCCGGTGTTATTACTGCGCATGCTGGCGAAGGCTTCGAATTTACAACCACATTTTCCTGGTTCGTCATCGGCCGCGGCATTATGGACCTAATTTATTACTTCGCCCACCCAGATTGGCGCAAACGTTATCAATACATCCATAAACATGACAAAAAACGCCTATATTGGTCTCTTTCGGCAGCCCAAGGCGTCTTTCTGATTGCCGAGTTCGCCGGTCGCTATGCGCTCATTATTGGCACTCCGGCACTCGTCTCGGTCACATCGAATGCACTCGAAATGATTATCGTCTTTGTGCTTGGTATTATTCTCTCCATTATTGTGCCGAAGTTTGGCCGCGAAAAACTATCACGTCATATCGTTCTAGCTCACCTCGTAGCCACAATCCTCGCCGTCATCGGCATCATTATGCTACAATGAGCTTATGGAAAATCTAGACCCAAATGTACCAATTGCGCCATTAATTGCAATCTTAATTGGCGTTGTTTTAGCTTTTGGCGGTTATCGCCTCAAGCGTATCGCTATGTCAATTATCTGGTTCGTCATTGGTTACAGCCTTGTTAAAAACTTCGCGCCAAACCTAATCGCCGATCCATTCTGGCAGATGGTACTACAAATCGCCGCCGGCGCCATCCTATCGCTCGTCGGCTTATCTATTGAGAAGCTCGCCGTCTCACTTACTGCCGGCATCGTAGTTGGCTGGTTCGTAATCCAACATTTTGGACCAGTCACAAGCTGGGTTTTGCCGGCCATCGCAATCGCCGCCGGTGCCGTTGCGGGCATGATTGCCGTTTGGATGATGAAGCCAGCAGTTATTATATTTACAGCCATCGAAGGTGCCAACCTTATTGCTACCAACGTTATTTCGCTTTTACCGGAGAATTTCGCAAGCATTCCATATTTGTTCCTGATTCTCTTCGGAATTATCTTCGTGGTCGCCGCCGGCTGGCAGTGGAACAACTGCAAAAATATTGAATAGCCAAAACGCCTTATGCTAAAATAAAAGCATAAAAGGAGTGTAAAAATGACAAAAACTGCGAGGAAGTTATTTTTGCCACTAGTGGCAATTATGACTTGTATTTTTGGCGCGCTTGCGCCAGTCACAAATGTTAGTGCCGCTGGCGCAACGGCGACAAATTATACGGAGCTAGTCGCAGCATTAGCCGACAGTAATACTGATAAGATTTCATTAAGCGGCGATATTGTATTAGAAGACGATATTACACTAAATAAAACCGTCAACATCAATGGCGAAACAATATTAAACCTAAACGACCACACCGTAACCATCAACTCAACGCTTCAGATCTGGTCTAACCTTATGATAACAGGCGACGGCGAGGTCACGTCGGATATTGAAAATCCAGTCTTAGTCATTGACGGAGATTTAACCATCAACAATGGAAATTTTTCCGGCGGCTCAAATGTTTACGCATTTTTCGCCACGATTGATCCAAACCCAGATTATGGGCTAGCAGACGTTGTCGGCAACATCTATATCAACGATGGCTATTTCGATATTTCCAACATCATTATTAACAACTACGGCGTCGGCGAAGTAATTATCTCTGGTGGCTATTTCTTTTCCGAAGGGCTTTATGTCGAAGATATCTATGCCGACTCCGCTTTCATGACTAGTAGTGATGGTACTTTCGATATTAATGGCGACGTCGTAATTGAAAGCGTCTATCGCTTCTTGGGCAACAAATTTGTCGACGAAAGCCAAGATCGTGGCGAAGTTACCTGCACAAAAGGTATTATCTACGAAGATCTCGATTGGGACGATAACTGGGAAGAAGTAGATTATCACACGACTACCGTCTGTGGCTACGATAATACTCTTGAAGAAGATGTGACTATTGACGCTGGCGAATCACTTGTACTGCTAAATACCAACATCACTGTTCCAGCCGGAATCACCTTATCTACCGAAGATACGGCAATTATAGTCGGCGAAGGTTCAACGCTCACCATCTGCGGCGAATATGACGGCGACGAAGATTTGCTTATCGAAGACGGCGGTACAATCGTCCGCGAATGCACCGAAGCTGAGACCGAAGAAGCCAACCCAGCCACCCTTGACGGAATTACGGCTTACACAATTGCATTGCTTGGTCTAGGAACAATTATCACAATTGGCTACTTTAAAGTTAAAACACTCCGAAGATAAAAAATAAAATCTCCCCGCGAAGGGGAGATTTTTTAAGCTTTTGTCGCAACGTCTTTTAGGAGACCAAGTACTAAATCGCGACTCTCTTTATCTAATTCATTTGCGCGCTTAATTAAGTTCACAATGTTTTTTAACTTCGCCAATGACATCGTATCCGTAATATTGCATCCCTCTATCGTGCCAAATACCGCATCGGTAACTTTTTTACGCTGTTCGTCATTATGCGTGTCGAGCCAATGCCATAAACGACGCTCTATCTCCTTACTATGTTCCGAACGCGCCCCGCGCACCAAATGATCTCCGCTAACTTGCCAAGTTAAAATCGAATGGCCAAGAATATTCTCTTTATCCGACTGAACTACACGATAAGTATCATTTCGCATCATCATACCCACGATTGAACAGTGCGGCACAATATGTGCGTACTTCGTTTTTACGCGCTCATACTCATCGGACTCAAATTCGGCCTTTCTTAGACCTGGGCCATCATTGTTATATACTTTCTGGACCTTCAGCCATTTTATCCGCTTCATCTTCATGGCACCCACCAACGCAAGATTACCGCCCTTGGAATGCCCGCCAATAATAACTTTCGGACCAAAAAAATGCGTATGCTCATTAACGTACTTAATCGCCTCAATTTGCGACGGAACAGGAAAGGTATGCGCTAACTCGAAGTCTTCACGCCAACCAGAAATTTGCTCGTCCGTACCCTCGAAAGCGATATAATCTAAACGACGCGTAATATGGAAAACCATCGCCGAAAACATCATACGTCGATTAGTATTATAAATATAATCAGTTACGACGATATTACGATAACGGTCCGCCTCGACCACTTTTTCAAGTAGTAAATATGCATCGCCCTGCGCAATGCCCTTAGCACGCTGCTGCTTATAAGTATGATGCATCAAGAAATGGCGCCCCATCTGCTCGACTGTCGCGCCATCGTTACCAATATTGCACTCCGAAAAGTCTAAATATGAAAGCAGGGAAAAGACTAGATTATCAACATCATTAAACGCCTTGCGCTCAAATTTAAGATGTCCGTATCTGTCAACATAGTCTAATGTATTTGCCATATGAAATATTATATAATTTTATTAAGATTATGTTCAACTACGAGAAAGAGAAGCAAAAACTCGATCACGAACTAGAATTTGGTCGCCTCGACCAAAAGAAGTACGAATTTGCGCTTACTCGGCTAAATGAAGCGTCCAAACAAATTGCCCAACTCAAAGCCGATTTAGAAGCTGGCCGCGTCGACGGCAAAAACTATAACTTCAAAGAACTAGAAATTATCCGCGCTTACGACGCCGCTTTAACTCAAAAAGTCGAGCATAATAAAAACGTCAAAAAGAAGGCCAAAAGTATTTTCTATTTCGTCAGCGCCATCGTCTGTTTTCTTATCGCTGGTATCGTATTTATTGCGGCTCGCGAGGGATATAAACATCGGTCTATCGCCAATATCCCCGAGCCAGAGCAGGAAATCGCGACCGGCGAGAAAAGCTTCAATTTAGAATATACCCATGTCGAGCTTGAATTTATTGCCAAATATACTATCGAGGGCGTCGTTATTGCAAAAGAAAAATTTTCACCAGACGATATTCGTAGCGAAGTCATGCCGTACGCCATTGGTTTAGCTTGGGGCTATGCAGCCGAGCATAATAGCGAGATAACCTGGGCCTACAATAATCGTAATATCAAAGCCGAATCGAACGACTCACTTGATCGCATTAAAATCACCACTAGTTCATCTATGAACGAATTAATACCAGCTAACGAAGAGATATCGAAGCAGATCGATAGTTATTATCTCGGCGACCACGTCACTTTCAAGGGGTATCTCGTTAAAGTAAGCGCCGAAAACGCCATCGAAAAATTCGAAGCTTCCTCCAGCAGAGTCCGTGGCGATACGACGAATTATGTCGTCGGCGGCGCCAGCGCCAATGAGATAATTTACGTCACCGACGTTATCTCTAGGCATTGACATTTTTCAAAATCTGTGATATAATAGAAAGATAGGCTGGTTTCATTGGACCAGCATAACTATTCTTGCGCCTCCAAGGCGCCGCACCTTTGAAAGGAGAATGTCAAATGTTAGGAAATGATTGCGCAGTCGTAGATTATCGCAACGCCAACCTTGTCGACACTGCCGAGCGCTTGGTCAATGAGCTTCGCGCCATGCCGATAAAATTCATGTCCGGCGAGCTGTCCGACGCCACCCGCGCTATGGAGAACGCCGTCAAAAGCAAAAGTCCGAGCAAAATCGTCGCCCACTCCAAGCGCCTCATCAAAGACGTCGAGCATCATCCCATCCAGTACATCACCAGCAACGCCGTCGAGGCGGCCAAAGCGCTCAAAAACCTGGTTCGCAGCTACATCTAACATTTCTTCGTGCCCCGGCCCTTGCGGCTGGGGCTTTTTCATTCGTGGTGATACTGATGCCCAAGATATATTTCTTGCGCCCGATAAATCTGCTCTGACAATATTAACCTGCAAATCTGGTGCGGAAAGACCAATTTCGACAGACCCCAAACCAAGTTTGCGCGCTCTATCATTTCTGGCGGAAAATGCCCATACGCACCACCAATCACGACCACAACTTCGCGCCCATTTTCAAGCGGCGCCCTCAATTTTTGCGTAAATTCTGGCGAACCCAGCATCTCGCCATGTTCATCCATTAAAATCATAAAAGCATCTCGATCCAATTTCGCCACCCGTTCTGGCAATTTATCCTCATCCACAAACTGCCATTCCATATTAAAGGGCTTCCTGAGCCGCTTTTCATATTCGGCGCAAGTATCCGCTAACCAATTCGGATGCTTCTTTCCACCCGCAATCACTTTAATCATATCTTCATTTTACCATCATCCGTATCCCTTTACGATTCAATGGCAAAATAAGAAAAATCCTTGAAAAATCTAGCCAAATCAGGTATAATATTCGCAGTTACCAAAGACAGCGGCGGTGTTCATACGAATACTTAATTATGCCGCCGAGGAAAATATTTCTTGTAAATTGGTGACGTTTTCTGCCCGAAAGGGAAGATTTTAACATTCTGGCTACAAATTAATACCAAAAGGAGATTTCTATCTATGGCAATTAGCAAAGATAAGAAACAACAATTGGTTGCCGACTTAAACGAGCTTCTCAGCGACGCTAAGATGACTGTTTTTGCAAAATATCAAGGCCTTACGGTCGCGGAAATGCAAGAACTTCGCAAAGCTGCGCGCGAGAATAACGTCAAAATTAAAATCGTCAAAAACCGCCTCGTCCGTGTCGCCATGGGCAATATCGCGGTTTACAAAGACACCGATACAACTGCTCTTGAAGGTCAACTTCTTTACGCCGTTTCTAGCGAAGATGAAGTTGCTCCAGCTCAGGTTTTGGCAAAATTCGCCAAGGACCACGAAGCTCTCGAGCTCAAAGGCGCCTTTAGCGGCGAAGGTGCAACGCTCAGCGATGCTGACGTAAAAGCACTTGCAAATCTTCCAAGCAAAGATCAGCTCATTGGCCAAGTTGTGGACATGCTCCTCAGCCCAGTCAACGACATTACGAACGGTCTTTCTGGCAATTTGCACGCTTTGCTCGACGGCATTGCCGACAAAGCAACCAATTAATTTATTACCAACCACTAATTTTAAAAGGAGTCTAACATGGCTGCTGATGTAAAGAAACTAGCAGAGGAATTGGTTAAGCTCACCGTCCTCGAAGTTAACGAGCTTAAAACTGTCCTTAAGGACGAATATGGCATCGAGCCAGCTGCTGCTGTAGCTGCCGTTGCTGCTGCACCTGCCGAAGGTGGCGCTGCTGCCGCTGAAGAGAAGAGCGAATACAATGTCGTTCTTAAAGATGCTGGCGCACAAAAGATTGCCGTTATCAAGGCTGTTAAGGAAGCTACCGGTCTCGGTCTTGGCGAAGCTAAGGCTATCGTTGATGGTGCTCCTGCTACCGTTAAAGAAAAAGTTGCCAAGGACGAAGCTGAAGCTCTCAAGAAGAGCCTCGAAGAAGCCGGCGCAACCGTCGAACTCGCTTAAGTTCTATCAAATTATTAGTCAGAATGTTATTTCAATTAGCGACCTCGCCAACGGCGGGGCCGCTTTTTTTGTGCCAAACTCCTTATACTGCCTTGACAAAAGCGGTAAAATTTGATATAATATAATAATTACGGTTCGTATTCAAGACGGATTGATCTTTAGGAGGAAAAGAATATGAATTTCGATGAAGTTAAAATCGTTTCAAGTTTCGCCAATAATCCCGACGTCGTCGAAGTCCGCCAACAGATTCGAGGCTACGCCATAGCGGAACTCCGCCCAGGAGCCAAGATTCGCGCCGTCTTCGCCGACACAGCCTACTACCTACTGGTTTCCGATCAGCCCATCAAGATGTTCTGCAACAACGAGTACTATGCCGCCGTCTTGGTTGAGCACTGCCTGCGCAACAACGGCATGGAACTACGCTACATGTATATCCGCTCTCGCGCTGTCGTATTCAGCGACATCGGCGGCGAGCACAGGATTTGCCCAGTCGGCAGTAACAGCGATCTTGTCTGGGGAATCGAAACCAAACGTCAATCGTTCCTGAGAAAGCACTTCGAACGCGCCTACTACAACCTCTACGAGTCCGATCCGGTCGGGTTCGAAGAGAACTTCAGTAAGCTGAAGGTCATGAATCTCAACTTCGAGTTCATCGACGGCCATCTCGTATTCTGAGTCCCGCCCCGCCTCTCCGGCGGGGTATTTTCATGCTAAACTATAAGCAGTATGTCACGCGGTTATTTATCCGGCGATGAACCAGAAGAAATCGAAGAAAAAACTGAAGCGCAGCTCAATGAGGAACGCCAAGCTTCATTTTTGGCCGCCTCAGATGAAATGTTTGCCGCCGCCGAAACTGACGATACGCCAGCCATCGAACGCACGAATATTCATCATGATTCAACTATTATAGAATCTCACGACTCAAGGCCTAGCTTTAAAATTGATCAGGAATTCGAATCGGAGATGAAAGCCCGCGAAGCCGCCGAGAAAAAGGAGCGCGATAAGCGTCGCCAGGAGGCAGAAAAGAAAGAGCGTAAGCAGCAAGCCGAACATCAACAAAAGATCCAAGAGAAGCTCCAAGAGTCCAAATCACTCGACCCAGACGAGATAAGAGAACAGCTTAAGGACGAAACGTATCAGAAAAACTTAGACAAAATTTATCCGGACGCCAAACCGCTTCATGATGACGTCGACGAGGCTATTTGGCAAGAACGTCGTAATAAAGGCGAAAATATCGATAAGCCCGCCAAACTCGAATCGGTTTACGACACCGAGCTACAAAAACATATATATATGACGATTCCATTCGAAATAGTTGGCGTCGTATTTGGCGTAATTGCTTTTCTAAGTAGCGGTATCCTATCGACATTATCCTATATCGTGACCGCGATAACCGTCGTTATATCCGTGGAATTATTATTCATCAGCGCTAAGCATTCCAAACACCACGAAGTCCCGTCCGACCAGCATCGGCAGTTCGCTTATGCCACCGTCATTCCAGGCCTGGTCATTCGTCTTCTTCTTATCGCAGCCCTCTCGATGTTACCATTAACTGGACGTTATGTGTGCGCAGTCGCCGGTGCAGCTATCGGCGCATCGATTCATTACACATTTCTCAATAATTTCCGCATTTATGTTTCGCTCCGCGACACAATTATTAACACAGTCGTTTTTGCCATCATTTTCACATTTTACGAGCTATCTTCGGGCGACTCCCTAGCCCTAATCTGGATTATCGTCGGCGTTATCGAATTCTTCTTTGGCGACCGTTTCGCGATGCTTGTGGCTTATCGCACTAATAAATAAATCGTTCTTAAAAAGTCAATGGTAAAAAATACAACGTTTTGCAGGCTACCCCATATTTTTGTGTGGAAAACTTTTTGCTTACTTTTATTGACAAATCACGGGGCGAAAATATATCATATAATTAATAACTAACACAGGCAGGATGCGAGGTATGTCTGAGATATCAGAAAAACAAATAAAAAGACTCCGAAGTCTTCTCACCGAAGCAGAAACTAACCTTTCTGCTGCAAAAGAATTATTAACGTCAATGCTTGGCGATGGCGATATTATTACCGCCCCAGCTAGCACTATCATCGATAGTCCAGATGGAAAGGTTATCGAAGGTGTATTTGATGGCCAAATCATGATTGGCCCAGACGGCAAGAACTATCCAGTTCCGGCCAACTATGCCAGTAAGTCCAAGCTCGTCGAAGGCGATATCCTTAAGCTTACTATCGGCGAAAATGGCAAATTCCTCTATAAGCAAATTGGCCCAGTTGAGCGCAAGACTGTTATTGGTACGCTCACTAGCCACGACGATCAATATTTCGTAGAAGTTAGTGGCAAAGAATATAAGATTCTTTACGCATCCGTCACTTATTTCCGCATCAAAGTCGGCGATCAGGTTACGGTCATCATTCCAGCCGACAACGACGACGCCACCTGGGCCGCCGTTGAAGCAAGTCTATAATCTTCGCATCAAAAAAACTCCGATTCGCATCATCGGAGTTTTTTAGATATTAGACATCATCATTAACGATTCGTTCACTGCCACATAGCAGAAGAATAAGGCCGAGCAGCCAAGCGCAGCAAGCGGTGCAATTGCGACCGTATTTTGAACTTCATGTCGATAAATTCGAATACCCGCCACAACTAAGGCTAATAATGCAAAAACCGGCGCGCCAAGCAGGGCTAAAACATTAATGTCATCCCAACTTCCATTCATAGCAAGCATAACGAAAAATAATAACCAAGCAAAACTAATACTAACAAAAGCGATATTTAGAGCCCTTAACGCCCGTAATAACTCTTTATTTTTCTTGTTTATTTTCTTTTTTGGCATTCCATAAATTATATCATAAGCAGCATCATACCCGCAAGCTTATGCTTAGGAGAAAAAGGTGCTACACTAAAATTAATAATAACTTGAGAGGTAATCAATGAGTAAAGAACTCAAAAAATACTTCGCCGAAGTACTCGGCACTGCCATTTTGGTGCTCTTTGGCTGCGGAACCGCAGTAATCTCGGGTGGGAATCTCGTCGCTACGGCTTTGGCCTTTGGCCTTGCCATCGTTGCAGCGGCCTATGCAATCGGTGATATATCCGGCTGCCACGTCAATCCAGCCGTATCACTCGCCATGTTAATCCGCGGCAAACTTACCGCAAAAGAGTTTTGCGGATACGTTATTTCGCAAGTCATTGGCGCATTCATCGGCGCTGGCCTACTTTATCTAATACTAAATCTCGCCGGCGGCATTGGCACTGACGCGCTCGGAACTAACGGCTTCGGCGAAGGTTATGGCGTAGAATTGAATGTTTGGGGAGCTCTTCTCGTCGAAGTAATCCTAACCTTTGTATTCATCTATACGATTCTCGGCGTCACTTCCGATAAAAATAAAGGCCACATTGCCGGCATCGTGATTGGTTTAACGTTAACCTTTGTCCATATCATCGGCATCGGCCTTACTGGCACATCTGTAAACCCAGCTCGTAGCTTAGCGCCAGCCGTCTTACTCGGTGGCACCGCCCTCAGTCAAGTCTGGGTATTCATAGTAGCGCCATTCCTTGGCTCCGCCTTAGCAGCCTTCACCTATGGTGCACTCAATATCGATACCGAGAAAAAAGTTACCCGCATCAAATCGGGCAAATAATTCCACCGTCAATAAAAACGCCTCCACGAACGGGGGCGTTTTTGTCGAGATATGATAAGATATAACTAATGAAGGCGCTGTATCGAAGATATCGTCCAAAGACGCTAAGTGAGGTTGTTGGACAAGAGCAAATCACCGATGTTTTAAGCAATTCGCTTAAAAACGGTAAAATTTCCCACGCCTATCTTTTTATTGGCCCGCGCGGTACTGGTAAAACTTCCGTCGCCCGCATCCTCGCTCACGAGATTAACGGTTTTAAATACGAACTCGAGGATAGCTATCTCGACATTATCGAAATCGACGCCGCCAGCAACACGGGCGTCGACAATATTCGCGACCTCCGCGAACGTGCCATGATTGCGCCTACTAAAGGAAAATACAAAGTCTATATCATCGACGAAGTACACATGCTGTCGAAGTCCGCCTTTAATGCGCTTCTTAAAACACTCGAAGAGCCACCGGCACATGTTGTCTTTATTATGGCGACCACCGACGCATATAAAGTCCCGATAACCATTACTTCGCGTAGCCAAACCTTTACTTTTAAGCTCGCCGACCCAAGCACGATGTTTGAGCATCTCAAGAAGATCGCTAAAGCGGAAAAAATCAACATCGACGATGAGGCTTTAAAACTAGTCGTAAAACGTGGTGGCGGTTCTTTCCGTGACTCGCTTAGCCTCCTCGATCAAGTTTCAACATTAAGCGACAAGAAAATCGACGCCGAACTAATCACTAAAGCCCTAGGGCTACCACAAACCGAAGCTATTACGAATATTTTAAATGGCTACGCAGCTGGCGACGGTGCACGCGTTCGCGAACAACTCCAGACTCTGCTCGATTCTGGAGTTAAAGCCGAAGTCATTGCCGATAATCTCATTTCCGAAATCGTCGCAAATCCCCAACCGATTCATTTAGGGCTCCTCGATAAACTTACCGATGTTTCGCGCTCTGCCTACCCAAACGTAAAACTCTTGCTTGCTCTTAGTGGACAGGGCATAGCGCCTGCTTTTCCTGTCGCCCCTGCGCCAGCACCGCGCGCAGTTTTAGCTACTGCGCCAAAAACATCAAACAACAAACCAACCAATCCCGCACAACACAAAGATAAAGCTATCGACAAAAAACCAGAAGTAGAAAAAGCGACCGAACCAATACCAAACATCGAGCCAAGCGCAGACGCCGCCGAAATCTGGAATCAAGTTTTACTACATATCCAAGAAAAAGCCCCGATGATTTATAAGCTACTGCAAGATTCCGACTATACGATCCAGGACGGCAAGCTTACTATCTATGCCAAGCGCAAATTTGTCAAAGACCAAATCACCAAACGCACCGCAAACATCGCCGAAGTCTTGCCAAAAGATTATATAATAGAGGTAACAGATCAGACGCTCAATAAAGACGCCGAGATGGCCGCAATAGCAGAATTAATGGGTGGCGGAGAGGAGGTAACAATCGATGAGTGACGCAAAAGCAAAGGCCGATCGCATTCCGCCACAAAATCTTGATGCCGAGAAATCATTACTTGGCGCTATTTTAATCTCCGAAGAGTCATTGCCAGATGTAACCGAAATTGTTCAGCCAAAGGACTTCTATGACGAGCGCCACCGCCACATCTATAATGCGATGTGGAATCTATACGAACGTCATCGTCCGGTCGATCTAGTCACAGTTAGCGACGAACTCAAGAAAAAGAAACTCATCCAAAAAGCCGGCGGTTCCGCCTATCTGTCTGAACTCGCCAACTTCACGCCGGTTGCAGCCCATGCTAAAGACTACGCTGAACGCGTCAACGAAGCCGCTGTCCGCCGTCGCTTAATCGCTGCCGCAGCAACCATTACCGAAAATGCTTTTAATGAGGACTCGGAGACTTTCGAACTGCTCGGTTCCGCCGAACGTTCGCTCTTTGAGGTATCTGAGCAGAATGTTCATAACGATCTTATTCCAATCTCTGACTTATTGTCTGAAACCTTCGATTTACTAGAAAATCTTCACGAAAATAAAGGTAATATCGCCGGATACAAAACCGGTTATCCAGATCTCGACCGCATGACGGCCGGATTTCATAAGTCCGACTTAATCATTCTTGCTGCCCGCCCAGCGATGGGTAAAACTGCACTTGCACTTAATTTCGCGAGTAACGTCGCACGTATCAATAACAAGAGCGTCTTAGTCTTCTCGCTCGAGATGGGCCGTCAACAGTTAATCAACCGCATGCTTGCTGACGCATCCGGCATTGAGTCGTTCAAACTCGAAACCGGCAATTTCTCCGGTGATGATTTTTCGCAAATCTCTGAAGCGATGGCAGAACTTTCCGAGCTTCCAATTCTAATCGACGACACGCCTGGCCTCACCGTCATGGAAATGCGCACCAAAGCCCGTCGCGCCGCCCATGACCATGACATTGGTCTTATTATTGTAGACTACCTCCAGCTCATGTCCGGTTCCTCCAAACGCTCAATGGACAACCGCGTCCAGGAAATATCCGAGATTTCTCGTGGTCTTAAATTAATCGCTCGTGAACTAAATGTTCCGGTCATCGCGCTCTCACAGCTCTCTCGTACCGTCGAATCACGCAGCCCACAAATTCCGATGCTCTCCGATCTCCGCGAATCTGGCTCCATTGAGCAGGATGCCGATATTGTCATGTTCCTCTATCGCGAAGATTACTATAATCCAGAAACTGAACGCCAAAATATTACTGACCTTATCCTTGCCAAGCATCGCCGTGGCGCCACTGGCAGCATCGAGCTCTACTTTGATAAAGCTCGCGTTCGCTTTATGTCACTTGACAATAAGCATGAGTAGTTTGCTTGCTTAGCTTGCCGTAAACATGATAAAATCAGAGCAGTGAAAAAGCGCTCTACGAAACCTTTTTTATACCGTTATCGCTTCATCATTGGCTACATAGTCTTAATGATTGTCTTTTTTGCTTTACTTATCTTCTTGCCTAGCGTAGCCCCAAGTGGCCTTAGTCAGGCCGAGATGGATTCCGTCATTAGCGCCGATCGCATTAGTCCAAACCTCATCAGTAATGGCAATGTCGTTAATCTCCCATATTTAGTTCTGCAGAAAATCAGCATCTCGCTATTTGGGCTGTCGTTATTATCAATAAAACTCCCATCAATAATTATTGGAGTATTCGCCGCTTTCTTTATTGTGCTATTACTAAACCGTTGGTTTAAGTCGGACGTCGCTATTGTCGGCTCCATCTTAACAACGCTTTCAACTGCTTTCTTATTCTTGGCGGGGCACGGAACCCCAGTTATAATGTACGTCTTTTGGCTCGCGGTCATTCTTTGGCTAGGTTCAAAAATTGTCGGGAATGACCATACTCATCCGATGCTCGTGATTAGCTTTGTTCTTTGTTTGGCATTATCCATGTATACGCCACAGCTCATCTATGTATCTGTCGGCATCGGTATCGCCGCTCTTGCACATCCACATTTACGCTTCGCTCTAAAACAGCTCAAACTCTATCAACTCATCATTAGCATTTTAGTTTTCGTGCTCGCTATCTTCCCATTAGCTGCCGGATGTTTTCTTAATCATGAAGTCATAAAAGACCTACTATTTATGGATAATTTCAGTTTCGGTGCATTTATCGAGAACATATCAGTCGCTTTTGCACCATTCTTCTCGTTTAGTCTTGCCTACGACAGTATTTACCTAGCGCCGCTCTTCGGCCTAGCCACCATCGTGTTGGTAATATTCGGCATCCTTGCTTCTATGGGACGTCTCTTTACTTCGCGCAACACCGTAATCAGCCTGCTCACCATTTTTGCCATCGTCGTCTCCGGCTTTAATCAAGATGTTGCCATTTCGATCATTATTCCAATCGCTGTACTCAGTACGGCTGGCCTCGAATCCGTTATCGAAAAATGGCATTCGCTATTTCCAGAAAACCCATACGCACATTTTATCGGTACTACGCCGGTCGTAATCGTAGTGGTAACAATCATCGTCTCCGGTCTATTGCACTTTGTTTATGGATATCGCTATACGCCACGCGTTGCGAAAAATTTCTCTAACGACATTACCATCATCCAGAATCACCTCGATGGTGGCACAATCATCCTTATTGATCCAGACGATGAAAACTATAACTTCTATAAGCTACTCGAAGATTACAATAGCTACACCGTGCTCACGACACTTCCAGAACGCATCGATGCGCCAGTCGCCGTATTGGGCAGACCATATCAAGATGACAAACTCGAACTTAAAGAGATAATTACATCGCCAAAGACTCGCAATTCTGATAGACTATATATATACGAAAAAGTTGCCGTTAAAGAGACGGAACAAAAGGGAGATGAATAATATGGGTGCCACTATGGACCAAATGAAAATGCTGAACGAACTTCGTAAAGCCCAAAAAGAACTCAAGAATGAAATCGTAGAAGTTGAAGCCGGCGACGGCGCTGTCGTTATCCAAATTACCGGCGAGCTCAAGGTCAAGAAAGTTACCTTTGATCCAGAAAAAATTGATCTCGACGATATCCACGAACTTGAGCGCTGGACCGAAAATGCCTTCCGCGACGGCTTCGCGAAAGCTCAAGAAATTGCTACCGACAAGATGAAACCGCTCATGGGCGGCCTTGGCAACCTCGGACTATAGATTATGCTGCCATCAGCATTAAATGACGTCATAGACGCCCTCGGACGTCTACCAGGCGTCGGCTCCCGCACAGCCGAACGCTACGCCTATTTTTTGCTTAAATCCGACGCTAATATTTCCGAAAATATCGCTGATGCGCTTCAAAACCTTCACACGGGCGTTAAAATTTGCCCCAAAACTTTCGCCATCATGGACGCAACCGACGAAGTTTCGCCAATCTATGACGATCCGACCCGCGACAAAAGCCTCGTCCTAGTCGTTGAGGAACCACTCGATATTTACGCCATCGAACGCACAAAATCTTTTACTGGCACTTATCATGTTCTCGGCGGCGCAATTTCGCCGATGGATGGCATTACGGCCGACAAGCTTCATATAAAAGAGCTCATTGGGCGCATAAACGAAGATTCCGTAACAGAAGTCATTATTGCCACTAATCCGTCCGTCGAAGGCGAATCGACCGCTGTCTTATTAGATAAACTCCTGCACGAAAAATATCCGGAACTAAAAATCACACGCCTAGCCCGCGGCTTACCGCTGGGCGTATCGCTCGAATATGCCGACCAAATAACACTTACGAGCGCCCTAAACAATCGTACAAAGCTATAAAAAATCTCCCTTTCTAGGGAGATTTTTGGTGGGCGAAATTATTTTTCACTCGGAAGCGGGAAGCGCAGAGCAAGTTCGCGCACTTCTTCACGCATCGTCGCGAGCTCAGATTCGTCGCGCTCACCAGCGCAAACTTCGGCGGCCTTTTTCATCCATTCGGCAATCTGTACCATCTCGTCTACGCCAAGCCCGCGCGTCGTAATTGCCGGCGTGCCAAGACGTACACCAGACGGCTCAAATGGCTTACGCGTATCGTTCGGAATGGAGTTCGCATTTAGCGTCAGGCCAATCTTATCCAAAGCGCGCTCAAACTTTTTGCCATCAATCCCATAGGAATCTACCACGTTAACAAGGATTAGGTGATTTTCGGTCCCGTCGCCAATCAGCTTAAAGCCGCGTTCTTTTAACGCAGCGGCCAAAGCCTTGGCATTCTCGACAATCTTAGCGGCATAATCATGGAATTCCGGCTGCAAGGCTTCATAGAACGATACCGCCTTTGCAGCAATAACGTGCTCTAGCGGACCGCCCTGAGTACCAGGGAAGACTGAGCGGTCGATGAGCGTCGGAATGTTTTCCAAAGTATGCTCCGGACGGCGTAGTGGATTTCCTACAATACCCTTACTCAAAATTAAGCCGCCACGTGGGCCACGCAAAGTTTTATGCGTAGTCGTAGTCATAACATGGAAGCCATAATCGAGCGGGTTCGGATGCACACCGCCAGCAATCAAGCCAGCCACATGCGCCATATCTGCCATCAAAAGGCATCCCGGAATCTCTTTGCCGACCTTTGCTACGCGCTCAAAATCTGGCACTTTCATAAAGGCCGAATAGCCAACCAGAATAATCTTAGGCTGGTGCTCACGCGCCAGACGCTCTAATTCGTCATAATCTATATCGCCCGTCTCGGTATTAGTGCCATAGGCGATAAAATTATAGATTTTTGCGCTCTGTGTTACTGGAGAGCCATGCGTAAGATGACCGCCATGACCAAGATTCATGCCCAACACCGTGTCGCCCGGTTCCAACCATGCGTTATATACTGCATTATTCGCTTGCGCACCAGAATGTGGTTGCACATTAGCGTGATCCGCATGGAAAAGACGGCGCGCACGCGCAATCGCCAAACGTTCAATTTGGTTCGTATTGTCCTGACCACCATAATAACGATGTCCGGCCGTAGTTGTAGCCAGCACCTCGTCATCATCACCATCAAGCCCTTCAAAGTTCGGATAACCCTCTGAATATTTGTTGGTTAATTCCGAACCCATCGCCTCTAGGACCTCCCTAGAGACATAGTTTTCGCTCGGAATCAGCTCCAGACCTTCACTCTGACGCTGTTTTTCCGCTGCAATCAATTCAAAAACTTTCTTGTCCATCAGAAAAAACTCCTTTCGTATTTATTTTTGCGTCATCGTGAAGTATTAGATCATATAATTTCGCTCCAAATGAGCTACTGCATTTCATTATCATCCCCCTCCTTTGCAGTATAACTCATAATTTATCACATTTCTAATTCGTAGCAAGCATAGGCTCCATGCTATAATAAGCATAAGCAAAAACGGAGTTTTTATATGCAAATTATAGTCAAGGGCGATGCTCACCGTATGGTGGCACCAGATCAAATTGTTGCGAGCGTTACTTTTCACGAACACGCCGATTCATACGACGAGGTTCTTCAGAAAGGCGTTCAGCTCGTAAAGGATTATTTCAACTTTATCGAAGAAAACACAGACTTCGCTGCAACCGATTTCAAAACGAATGCTTACAATATTCGTGAAGAATTTACTACTAACCGCATCGAGGCGAAAACCGAAGAAGACCTCAGCAAAAACCTCACCAAACGCGTATCGGACGGCTTTTTCTTTACGCAATATGCCTACCTAAAGTTCGACTATAATAAAGAGCGACTTTCAAAACTCCTCGTACTCACATCCAAAACCGAGGGCGCACCACGCTTCCATATTTCTTTTCAGCTCAAAGATCCAAAATCTTATGAACGCGGCTTAATCGGCGACGCATATCATGATGCCCAGCTCAAAGCCGAAACTCTAGCCGCCGCTGCCGATAAGCATCTTCGCGACTGTATTCGAGTCAATATCGACAATATAAATGCTCGAGACGACCTAGATTTTGGCGCCGTACGCATGGAAAAAGCCAGCTTCCGAGGAGCCGCAGGGCCAAGCGTAGAAGAGCAAATGCAAACCATCGATGAAACCTTCCATCCAGACGATATCCCGATCTATAAGAGCATTGAAGTCGTATGGGAAACCAGCGATTAGTATAAAAACTATCAATAGAGATGCCTCGGAAACGAGGCATCTTGACTTTTTTGCGCAAGTGTGCTATAATAGTATTATATCGTTTGCGAAAGGGGTGATCTTATGACTGCAACGGTAGCACTTCCAAATGTGATGTTCTTTGGTCCCGGTGGAGGTCCCGGCGGCGGTCCTGGTGGCCCCGGCGGTGGACCTGGTGGTCCCGGCGGCTTCGGCGGCGGTCCTGGCGGCGGTGGCTTCTTCGGAGGTCCCGGTCGCGGACCCGGCTGGGGACGCGGCGGCGGCTGGTTTGGTCGCGGCGGTCCCGCTCCACGCGGTCCTATGGGTCCTGGTCCTATGGGCCCCGGCATGCACGGTGGCTACATGGGTGGATTCCATGGTCCCATGGGCCCCGGCGGTATGATGCGCCCTTACGGACGCGGCCCAATGATGGGCGGTTACGGTTGGGGTGGCCCATTCGGATGGGGACGCGGATTCGGCTGGGGAGGCCTTGGCTGGTTCGGCTTAGGTTGGTTTGGTCGCGGACTTTACCGCGGCAATCCAACTGTTACCAAAACTGGCTATACGCCACCTGCCGAAAAACCGATTCCGCACTATGGACTCTTCGCCAGAATTCGCGCCTGGTTCCACATGCGCGGCAAATGGTAAGAACACACAAACCCGGCCCGAGGCATTATTCGCCCCGGGCCTTTTCTTTTGCTATAATATAAGCATGAGAGATTTCGTAGAATCAAATGACAACTATGCCACTAAAGGCGGCCCAGACTACCCAATCTATTGTCTAAAAGACATCGATGATAAGGGCGACTATAAAATATACGCAAAAACAGACGAAGATTGCGAAGTAGCCAAAACAAAATATACAGAAATAAAAGATAACAAGAATACCACCGTATTTGAAGATTCTTCAAACCCAGAGTTACTATACGCTTCTGTTAGTATTGCCTGCATAGCGGTAGTCCTAATTATCGTTGGCATTATTATTAATATTCTAAATAAGAAAAAGAACAAAGAAGAAGAGTAACGGGAGAAACTCATGCGTAAGGCATTTCGAAATCTCAAATATTACATATTAACTCTCATAATTGCCATTATTGCACCCGTTTTGCCAGTTTTTGCAAAAGAAAATGTATCCGTAAATAAAACCTATGATGCAACCGCCGGCACCCGAATCATGGACACATTAGTTTACGATTCCGTAGGCCAACTCGGCGAAATTCAAAGAGGTACTATCAATGGTATTAAACTATACGCCGGCGCCATCAATGGTAAATATGGCCTCTGTCTCGGTGGTACCCCAATTGATCCTACACCTGTCACCTTCAAAGGTGTCGTCGATGACAATGGTACTATTGATGTCGCCTACGAAATCACTATCAATGTAGCCAAAGAAAAGAAATCTATCGTAAAAGTTTACGACATCGAAATTGGTCAAACTATCGAAGATTATTTAGTCTACGATTCCGAAGAGACATTCAGAGAGGCTATTAATACTGAAAATAAAGGCCTCACGCTCTATAGTGGCACCTACAATAACGTCTACGGCCTTCATCTTAAGGGAACACCAACCGCCAGCGGCACCATCAGTTTCTCTGGAACAGCAGAGGATGGCAATAAATACACCATATCCTATAGCGTGTCCGTAAACGTTGCTAAACCAGTCAAGGAAATCACGAAATCTTACGACGCAACAGTGGGGAAGCGTTTTAATAACACGCTCGTATACGAATCAACCGGGAAGCTAAAGAAAGTAGACACCACTAAAAATGGCATCACCTTCCGCAGCTCGAACGTTGACGGCAAGTGGGGCCTATATATCGGCGGTAAAGCTACTCAATCTGGCGAAATCAGCTTTACAGGCACCGTCGATGAAGATGGCAAAACCGACATCAAATACAACATTACCGTCACGGTTGCACCGCGCCCAGAAGGCGAACCGGAAGACGAGGATGAGGAAGAAGAGACTATCGGGGAAGAGGGAGGAACCGAGCAGGAAGATGATGACGACATTGGCTCCGGACCTATTTCGAGCCAAACGACTCAGACGGACGACGAGGATGGCCTAAGTATTAACCTAATTATTGGTATCGCCTCAGTAGCTCTAGCTATCACTCTAATCGTTGCAGTCATAGTCGCTTCGAAAAAGAAAAAGAACTCCAAATATGTCGAAATGTCTATTCCGACTGGACCAAACGCCGCATTCATGGAAGCAGAAGCTCCAGCCGAACCGGCAGGCGCGGCAGAAACGACGGCAGATATCGAAGCGTCGACGCCGACCGAAGAATTAGCATCGGCCGAAGATGCAGCCCCAGCAGAGGAAGTCTCGCCAAGCGAAGAACCAGCTCAACCAGAAGTTGAACCACAACCGGAGCCAACAACCGAAGCTCCAGCCGAAGAAACGACCCCAAAACAAGACATTAATACACAGGAGTAACAATATGGCACTATTAAAAACATCCGTAAAAGCACTTGGCATTTCCGCCTTCTTACTAGTAGTTCTGACTACGTCAACCTTTGCTACTAGCTTTAGTAAATGCATCGAAGAAAAATATCCTAACTTGTCTACAACTAAAGATGACACACATCCCTTAAAGTGCGTCACCGTCAAGACGGCAGAAGGCACGGAGACTATTTATGCAAAATCCTCTTCGGACTGCGCTTCGGCTGGCGCCATCGCCTCGGATCCAGACGGAACGTGCCCAGGAGAAACAACCACGACAACAGATTATAATTACGACGGCCTCGAACAGCGAGTAAAGGCTCTTGAAGAAGAGAACGAAAAACTCGAAAAAAGAGTGGGCGCCCTAGAAGAAGCTAACGATGCCACTACGAACAATAACGAAAAACCAACATCCGGCATCATGGCAATTGCCGCCATTGGCGTATCAGTATTCGCAATTATAATTGCTCTAGTAGCAGTTCTAAAAGGCAAATCATCTAAACCAGCTATGCCTCAACAGCCGACCGTAACTCCGCCACAAAACAATCCTTATATCCAACAATAAAACCAGTTAATCTAGGGATAGTTCAAGATCAGAATCCGCCAGGTTGGCGGATTTTTCTTTTGAGTGCAACTTAGTGGTGAACGAAAACAAAAAATTGCCCAGATAGGCAATTCTAATACGAAATGGTGGCTCCGGGCGGACTTGAACCGTCGACACAAGGCTCTTCAGGCCTCTGCTCTACCAACTGAGCTACAGAGCCACACTCCTGATAGTATAACACAGCTAACGACTGGTCGCAATATTTTCACCATCCGTCGTAAAGAGTACAGCACCCTTACGCGTCAGGAAAACTTCCGCACCCACTTGGGTTAATTTCGAGACTACCTCGTCGTCCTCAGGCTCTTCGTTGCTTGATGTAATCACCGCAAGTTTTGGCTTCACGGTATCGACCAAGTTAGAGATTTGTGCCTGATTGTGCCCATGATAAGGCACTTTCAAGAATGTAAATTCTTCGCTATTTTTAGATAAATATTCCGACAGGCGCAAATCTTCTGCATCGCCCATAAATAGCCAGCTCGTCGCGCCATAATATAACTTCACAATTAGCGAAGAATTATTACTGGCATCTGAAATGTATTCTTCTTCCGCCAGCGCATCTACTACGACGCGAACATTGCCCAAACCAAAATCTAAATCTTCTGCAACAGTAGTTACGTTCACGCCGGCCTTTTCTAACGCTTCAAGGTAGTTTACATATACTTTACTATCTTTCGGATAATTACTTTGCAATACATCATTAACGGTAATCGACTCCAATATTTGCGCCGCACTGCCAACATGGTCCTTATCAAAATGGGTAATTATCAAATAGTCCAACTTTGAAATGTTATTCAATTCCAAATACTCCAAAATGGTATCGCCCAATTCTTTCTCGCCCGTATCGATCAATATCGCATTCTCGTCATCATAAATTAAAAAAGCATCTGCCTTGCCGGCTTCGAAGGCATAAATTTTGAGACCATCCGATATTTCAGACTTACCTTTTGGCCACAATGCAAAAGCCACAATAAGTAAAATCGCTAATATTCCACCAATAATTGCCATGAGCTTATTCTTCATAATTTCATTATAACCCATACCCCTTAAAACAATCTGTATCCTATGCTAAAATATAAGTATTATGAAAAAATTAAATACGTCGCCACTATCTGGCATGCAAGAACTACTACCAACCGAGCAGGCAGTTTTTGACCAGCTCAAAAATAACATCAGCGACGTATACCATCATTACGGTTTCCTAAATATTGAAACACCTATAATCGAGCGTACCGATATCCTTCTAGCCAAAGCCGGCGGCGATACCGAAAAGCAAATTTACATGGTATCCAAGACCGACGAAAGTGCCGATTCCGCCGATCAGGCTCTCCGTTTTGACCATACCGTACCACTCGCACGCTATGTCGTCGAGCATAACAATGATCTTGCTTTTCCATTTCAAGTAACACAAATAAATCGTAACTTTCGCGGCGAACGCGCACAGCGTGGCCGTTTCCGTGAATTCTATCAATGCGACGCCGATATTATCGGCCGCGAAAAGCTTCCAATCGCTTATGACGCCAAAGTTATTTCCTGTATTTATGCCGCTCTAAAAACATTCAATCTGCCAAAAATGATTATCCGCATTAGCAACCGCAAGGTCCTTGCTGGCTTCCTTTCCGCACTTAATCTTACTGATAAGGCCTCCGACATTTCCGGCATTATTGATCATGCCGAGAAAGTTCCGGCCGAAAAAACTCGCGCCGCGCTGGCCGAACTTGGCCTTAGTAACGAGCTCGTTGATAAAGTCTGCGCTTTCATGTTTACAAAAGGTAGCTACGACGAGGTCGAACTGAGACTTCGCGGGATTCTTGGCGACCTTACCGCAGTCGCAGAAGGCCTCAGTGAACTCAAGGAAGTCACAACCGTACTCGAGGCAGAGAAGACCAGTAATTACATTATCGACTTCATGATTATCCGTGGTCTCGATTATTACACTGGCACCGTCTTTGAGACAATGCTTGAAGATTATCGCGAGATTGGCTCAATCGCCTCTGGTGGCCGCTACGAGAACCTCGCCAGCAACTTTACCGACCAAAAATTCCCAGGCGTTGGCGGCTCCATCGGTCTCACGCGTCTTTTCTTTATTTTGCGCGAATATAACCTCATCGATATGAGCTCCGCCAATCCAGTAGATTACATTATTTTCCCAATCACGCCAAACGAATATGAAGACGCTTTCGAACTCGCTGCCGAGCTTCGCGCCAAAGGCAAGAGCGTCGATGTAGACCTATCCGACCGCAAACTTGGCGACAAGTTCAATCGCGCCGGCAAAATTGCCGACTACGCCGTAGTTGTCGGTAATGATGAAGTAATCAGCCAAAAATATACCGCCAAAGATCTTAAGACTGGCGGCACTAGCGAACTTCAACTCTAACTATTTGCAGCCGCGCTAAGCAACGCATCTAGCAATTCTGAAGCGATATCGATTTTTGCTGAGTTAGATTTCGTGCCACCATCCATTGGCGTTACATTTGCTGCCATGCGCGAAACAGTCGACTGGGATATCTTATCGTATTGTTTTTCGGCAATTAGGCCCCAGTCTGCCAAAACTTCATCGATGCGATCCGTAACATCTTTCGGTTCATTACAGCCATTCACCTCACGTACCAATACACCATTCGCAGTCAAAGTTCGAATCATGCCGGTGATTTGTCTGTCGTAAAAATCCCAGCGCCGCTCAATTGCCGCGCGCGTATCGTCGACGCGTTTACGCTGCACTAAGCGCTTCCACAGCTCGCCGCGTGGCACGCGTAGCACAATCGCACCAGTCAGATTCTTAATCTCACCGTGGTCAATCATCCAGAGCACTTCGCGATAACTAGAAGGGAATCCATCTAAAATCACATTTTTGCGCGAACCATGCGCACGATCAAATACGCCCTGCATCAAAGCAGTCGTCTTCTTGTCATCCGCGAACATCCCATGTTCAAGCGCATATTTCAACTCTTTGTCAGCCGAATTCAACAAAATCTCACGCGAGGAAATCCAAGTCCAATGGTGTCGCCTTGCCAGAAGCTCACCTTGCACACTTTTACCACTACCAGTGGCACCAAAAAGCGTAATCATACTTCAATCATAGCACACCTTAAACATAAGCTGTTATAATCAAAATATGCAGGACCAAAACAACCAACCAATGCCTCAACCAAATCCAGCGCCCGTCACACCAACACCGCCAGTCCAGCCAGCAGGTCAGAGCCCAACCCCACAAGCTAAGCAATCTAATACCGGTATCATTATCGCCATCATTGCTTTTGTTGCAATATTTGTCGGCGGAGCCTTCGCCGCGCGCTTCATGGTCAACAATAATAGCAACAGCCTGTTTCCTAATACAAGCACAAATGCCAACAATGATAACAGCTCAGACACAATTCCAACCAGTTCAGATTCGATTATGATTGGCTACTCTGACAGTTATTTCAAATTAGCAGGCACTTTTTCCGACTGCGCTAAAAATTTAGCCGAAAAATATCCGGTATATTACCAAGATTCAAACACTTTTAAATATATGACAATAACCGACATCGACGACTATCTCAAGCAAATCGACAATAATCATGATACCAAAGCGGAGGTTTTCGTATTAACAACCTATCGCGGGCAAAAGATGGCCGCCATCAGCGTCAGCGTTATGGATTATTCCTACAAAACAAAAGTGGGCGAGAAAATCTCTAACTATCCAGTAGACGTTCATATTCATTATTTGCCGGGGAACAAATACAATATCGATAATCATATCTTTGAATGCAATAAAACTTCATTTGAAGACATTAGGACGGTATTTTCAGATATGAAAAAAGATCGCAATTCCGATAATATGTATTACGGCGAATATAAAAATTATAGTTATTTTGTTTATCTCTATAATGATACTTTTTCCGATATTGCATTCTTTAGTGAATAAAAAATACAACACTTAAAACACTCTCATAATGTTAAACTATCTCTAAGGAGGAGGTTTTTCGTGGCACAATTATATTTCCGCTACGGCGCCATGGGCTGCGGCAAGACAATGCAGCTCTTACAAGTGGCATTCAATTACGAAGAACGTGGCCAAAAAGTCTGCGTTATTAAGCCATCAACTGATACTAAAAATGGCACAAAGTTGTTAACTCGCATCGGCCCAGAACGCGATACGAATTTTTGCTTCGATCGTCGCACGAACTTATTAAATCGCATCAAAAAAGATTATGCCGACGTCGCTTGTGTACTTGTTGATGAAGCGCAATTCCTCACTCCGAAACAAGCCGACCAACTTCTTCAAGTTGTCGTAAAACTCGATATTCCTGTCATGTGTTATGGTCTCCGTCTCAACTTCCGCATGACCGACGGTGGCTTCGAGGGCGCCACGCGCTTGCTCCAAATCGCCCACAAGGTCGAAGAGCTCAAAACCATCTGCGACTGCGGCCGTAAAGCGACTCTCAATACGCGTTGGTTAAATGACAAGATGGTCACCGACGGCCCCGATGTTTTAATTGATGGTACGACCAAAATCGAATATCGCGCCCTCTGCGCACATTGTTATTTTAAAAACCTGGAGGAAAAATAATGTTTATTGTTATTGAAGGCCAAGATGCTACCGGAAAAGACACACAAGCCACCAAACTCGCAGATTATTTCCGCGCACAAGGTAAAAATGTCGTGCATTATGCCGAATCTGGCACCGCTTCGGACAATGAATTCGTACGCAAAATCGCCGAACTCAACTACGGCAGCGTCAATGATATCGATAAACGCACACGCGTTCTCTTATATCTCGTCAATCGCTACGAACAATTCAAAAAATATGCCGAACCCGCATTAAAAAATGACGACATCGTTATTATTACGCGTTATTGGTATTCAACATATATCTATGAAGGCTACGGCACCGGAGTTAGTCGCTCACTAATTACGCGCCTACATAAAATGGTTATGCCAGAGCCATATTTTAAACCTGACAAAATCGTTATTCTTACATTATCGGACAAAGAGCGCCAGGCTCGCATGATCTCGCAGGGAAAGCGCACAAAAGAATTCTTCAAATCTCAGGACGCTAAATACGGCAAAAAACTCAATGATGCCTATCTTAAAGTCGCCAAAGAATTTAATGTTCCAACCTTAGACACTTCCGGTACTGTCGATGAAGTTTTCGAACGTCTAAAAAAGTTCTGGAGCATATAGAATGCACGAATCCTGGAAGCCTATCCTCCAATCCGAGTTCAATCAACCATATTTCAAAGAGCTTTCCGAGTTTCTACACACTGCCTACGAAACCAAAACCATTTATCCGCCTAAACAACAGGTTTTTTCGGCATTTACGACCGACCTAAACGACATTAAAGTCGTGATTATTGGCCAAGACCCATATCATGGGCCGCGCCAAGCGAACGGCCTCGCATTTTCCGTCCACCAAGGTGTCCAAATACCGCCATCGCTTCAAAATATTTTCAAAGAAATCCACGACGACGTCGGTGCGCCAATCCCGAACAACGGCGATCTTACCCGCTGGGCCAAACAGGGCGTCATGCTTCTCAACAACACGCTCACGGTTGAAGCCCATATGGCCGGCAGTCATCGTGGCAAAGGTTGGGAAATTTTTACCGAACACATCATTAAATATCTAAATGAGAATCGGCCGCATCTTGTTTTTATTCTTTGGGGCAGAGACGCGCGCAGCAAAAAAGCTATGATTGACCAAACAAAACATTACATCATCGAATCAGCGCACCCTTCGCCACTTTCAGCATATAACGGCTTTTTTGGCTCAAAACCTTTTAGCAAATGTAACGACAAATTAAAAGAGTGGGGAATGGAGGAAATTAAATGGTAAAAACAAAATATCGCAATTACTACGAAATCCTTTGCCCAAATTATCCAGAATGGCTTGACGAATATATCCAAACTCCAGCCATGCAAAAACAAGCTGGCATTAGCATTACTTGCGGCACTATTTATACCGACCTTTTTCCAGATAGCGGTTTCTATACTAGCCTCGATCATTCTATTGGCGTTGCGCTCATCGTCTGGAACTTCACGCACGACAAAAAGCAAGCTCTCGCCGGCCTCTTCCACGATATCGCCACGCCAGCCTTTAAACATTGCGTCGACTTTATGAACGGCGATTATATGACCCAGGAGAGCACCGAGGAACTAACAACAAAAATGATCGAAGATTCTCCAGAAATTATGAAATTATTGCAACGCGACGGAATAAAAGTCCCCGAAGTAGACAATTATCATCTGTATCCAATCGCCGACAACGACACGCCGCAATTATCGGCTGACCGATTAGAATATTCACTGTCAAATCCAGCTTTTGTCTACCCACTCAAAACCCTCGAGCAAATTGGAAACATATATCGAGACATCGAAGTCCAGCAGAACCCAGAAGGAGAAACCGAGCTTGGTTTCAGGACAAAAACGCACGCTCGCGAGCTTGTTAAGTTGACTAGCAAACTATCTGTGATTTATCGTGACGAAAGAACGCGCTATTCGATGCAACTTATTGCAGATATCCTTCGCAAAATGTCCGAGGATGGCGACATCAGCGTAAAAGATCTCTATGAAAAATCGGAAGCCGAAATTATTAAAAGTATTGAAAAATCCAAATACGGCAAAACATTTGATACCTGGCGCAAAGCAAAGAAACTTCAAAGATCAAAGACCGAGCCAAAAGGAGTATATTTCGTCAATCATCCAGCCAAAATCCGTTATATTAACCCGCTCTATAGAGGGGAACGCATCTCGAAACAATGCAAAATCGCCGCCAAGGCCATTGAGAAAAATATGGCCTACGACATGGATTTTTACGTATTTCTGCCCGAAATTAAGCCATTTTAGCATATTTTTACAAAATACTATTGACTTTTTAGCAAGAGTATGCTACAATGTAATTATTGAGGTTGTCTAGGACGCAGGTGCGTCGCTACCAAGCGATTCATCTCCGTTAAACCACAAACTTAAACGCAGATGCATCGCTACCAAGCGATGCATTTCCGTTTCTAATCCACTTCTCAAACACAGTTTTCCACAGACTTTTACACAGGCATAACAGAGATATACACACTATTTCGCTGAAAAAAATCTTGCATTTCAAGACTACCATAAGCAAAATCGGCCACCTATAATGAAAGTACGACATCACACTTCGGTCACTGATTGTCGGAGTATACGCCGTCATCCATATTCGTCATTGTATGGGTGGCACCGAGCCGAAATTCATGGCTCACATAAATGACTCCCAAAAATTTAACAAATTCCAAGGAGTAATTTATGAAAAACAATATTAACAATCCAGCTCAAAAAGGCGAGAAAGTAGAGGTCATGGCGCTGTTCAATTACAGCCGTATCCCATGCCAACCGCTATACTTCCGCAAGGGAGGAGAAGACGAGGTAGAAATTACCGAAACTCTCTCCGAGCGCATTAAGTTTATTGGCGACACCGCCAAACATATCTTTAAATGCGCCATTGGTCGTCGCGAGTGCACACTCGAGTTCGACACCAAGTCCTTGGCCTGGACATTATTCGAGGCCTAGCGGACCTCGCTTAAAGAGTCTGTCGCGTATGCGGCAGATTTTTTATGCCCACATTATCCGTCGCACTAGCCCCAGGCAGGTTATAATCGCAAAACTCGGTAATATACCATCTGCGAATGTAATACCAGTATTCGGCGCTTCTATATCCACCGTATCTCCACTAGAGTCATCATCCGCATTGATCTCTAAATCCGTAAATTCACTCAGATTCATTTTGCCAGTCGACCAGGCCACGGAAACCACTAATTCTTCACTAAATTCTAAGTCCGTCAATCTAACGTGGTTTTGACTAGCGTCGACATAGCCCAAATCATAGCCATTTATCCTTATGAACATATAATACGCGGAGTTCGGATGCGAATCCCACTCCAATGCCACCTCGGCGCCTTCTCTTCGCGCCGTTACTTCCGTTGGTGCTGGCAGTTCATAGAACACTACATCATCTACGACTACCCAAACATCCGCTTGCGTCTCCGCACTTTCGCCCAAAAAGTCCGTCACGCGAAGTTTCAACTTATGATAACCTTCCACATCAAAACTATAAGTAATCACGGCCGAATCAGACCACCACCCTTCATTGTCTAAACTCCACTCATAGTTCACAATCTCCGCATCCAAGCTAAAACTATGCGACGCATCAAATCTTATTTCTTCTCCAGGATGCGCATAGTATTCGTCGAGCGACAGTAATGCCACCACATCGCCAGTTTCCACGCTACGCGTAACCGCCACCGGTGCCACATTTCGCGCCAATTGTTTCTTCAAAATACTAGTAAGTTGCGGGATTCTTTCGACATACTTCGTATGTCCAGAAATTAGCCACGGCACGTTTGTACTTCCGCAAATATAATCATCGCGACCACACCATAAACCATATTTTCCAGCCAACCCCCCATATTGATACGGATTACGCGCACCTAGCCGCCCTTTATGCGTGCGGCAAACCGGCACATATACTCGATATTCTGATAAATTGTCGCCACTGCATGCATCTGGAAACAAACCCGCACCTTCCGGCAAATACAATTGCGGATCCGTAAATAAGGCGATATAAACAACCTTATCGTATCGAAAAGAAGTAACCGCTTGCGCCACCACCATCGACCCCTGCGAATACCCCGCCAAGACCCATAACGAATCTGGGCACTGACGCGCCACTTCATTATAATAATCACGCAACGAATCTACACCCGCACGCACACTTCGACCAAACTCATAATACTTTCCCGCCGATATGTAAGCACCGACCGCATTCGTAATTGGATCAATAATTGAAACCGCCGGATAGTCAACATCCGTTATCCGAAAAGAATAATTATATCTGCGCGCCAATTTCGACATTTCTGACTCATATTTAAACCACATGTCGCTATTCATATATTCCGCACCCGAGCCACGGGCAAAAATGAACTCTATGTCCGCACAGCCCGTCAATTCGCCAGCCCCCGCGCCATTATCCATACTATTGTCGCTACCATCAATCGGCACTAGTTCCGCGAAGCAACAATTTGCGCCCAATAAACAGAATAAAATGCTAAATAATAACTTCAAAAATCTTTTCATGCGCCCATCATAGCCAAAAGCCAAAAACCGAAAAAGCACGAGCCTAATCTTTTTATATAAACTCTCTACAATCTATCTGTAAAATGGTAAAATATTGGCAGTATGATAAATAAAACTGCGCCAAATATAATTGAAGTAAAACACTTCAAAATGGTCTTCGCAGACAAAACCGTCATAAAAGACCTTTCATTCGAGGTAAAGCAAGGCGAAACTTTTGGTCTCCTTGGCAGTAATGGTTGCGGCAAAACAACCACTATTCGCGCACTCCTTGGTCTTTACGAAGCCACTTCCGGTAAACTTCTCATAAATGGTAAGAAATTTGCCCCAAGCGACAATATCCGCGTCGGCTATCTCCCAGAAGAACGTGGCCTTTACAAAAAAGAAAGCGTCATCGATACAATGGTATATTTCGGCCGTCTAAAGGGATTAAAAAATCCAAAAGAATGGAGCCTAAATTACCTAAAGCGCGTCGGACTAGAAGAGCACGCCAAAACGAAAATTAGTAAGCTTTCACAAGGCATGCAGCAAAAGGTTCAGCTTGGTATTACCGTCATGAACGACCCAGAACTCTTAATTCTAGATGAGCCAACCAAGGGTTTTGATCCAGTCAACCGTAAGTTACTTATGGAAATTATCGAAGAACTACACCAAAAGGGTAGCACAATTATTCTTATCACCCATTACATGGACGAAGTTCAGAAACTTTGCGACCACATCCTATTACTTAAAGACGGCGTCGCCAAGGCTTACGGCACCGTTACGGATGTCCGTAAAAAATATCGCTTCAAATCACTCGACGAAATTTTCGTTGAAGTTTACGGCGAAAAAGAGGAGGACGCAGAATGAAAAAGACTTGGGAAGTTATCCGTTTTGAAGTAATGCGCAACCTCAAGAAACCAAGTTTTTGGGCTGCCGCAATTTTAGTCCCAGTACTACTTGGCGCCTATATTGGAATCGCCGCACTCGCTGGCTATGAAGCCGGCGAGAGTCTCGAAGGGGGTACCGACACTACCGAGATGACGCTCGGTCTTTATGACGAAGCAGAATACCTTAAAATCACCAAGTTCGTCAATGCTAACGAAGAAGAGCAAGAACTTATCAAGTACGACGATAAAGAATCCGGTATTACCGATGTTAAAAACCACCAAATCGATGTCTTCTACTACATTCCGGCCAATTTCGCCGAAAATCCTAGCGTCGAAATATATACCAAGCCAGAAAGCACCTCTCTCTTTAGCGACTATTCTGCACCAATTCGCACGCTGCTAACGACTAGCGCTACCGAAAATGTCTCACCAATCGACTTCGTTATTATCACTGGCGCCGTCGAAATGAATACCACCACCTATGACAACGCGGACGACCACGAGGTAGATTTTCAGGAAATCGTTAGCGATGTTGTCGCGCCGGTCCTTGCGTTAATTCTTTTTTACCTTCTCATTGTAGTTCTCGGCAATCGCATCATCGCTGCCATGACCGAAGAAAAAGAAAACCGCATCAGCGAATTAGTATTAACCAGCATTAACCCGACTAATCTTATTGTTGGCAAAATCGTCTCATTAATGGTGCTTGGCCTCATACAGCTGACCGTCTTAGTAATTCCAATCATCGTACTATATAAGCTCGGCATTAAATATGATGCACTTCCTTTCGATTTCGAACTAACTTTCGATGCTATTAGTCTTACTCAGTATGCTGCTTACTTAATCGCTTCCTATTTCCTATTCACCTCATTCTGTGTTGCTATTGGTGCCGTCTCGCCAACCGCCAAAGACGCCAACTCTTTCTCTAGCGTCATTATCATCCTTACAATCCTGCCAATATTCTTTATCGGCAGTCTTACCACCCCGCCACAGCCAATGTCATATTTCCTAACTTTCTTCCCGCCAAGCGCACCGATGGCTGTCATGATTCGCGGCGCATCCGGCACGCTCCAGCAATGGGAATTTTGGGTCGCATTCGCAATCATAATCGTAGTCAGCGCATTAATGACTAAACTTGCCACTTATTTATTCCGTCGCAACGCAATCGATTTCACATCCAAAGTAAGCTTTAAAAAATTATTCGGGAGCCCACGCACGACATGGAAAAAATAAGTATCTTCCTCGGCAAAAGTGTCCAAAAAATCACACGCCTGCGCGGCAATGGCGGTTCTGCCTTGCCAGGTCTAGTTATAGAACGAACTAACCCAAATTTTGTTAAAAATGTTCTTTCAAAACTGCCATATGGCGTCGCCGTGGTATCCGGCACCAATGGCAAGACTACTACAACTAAAATCGTCACTGAATTACTCGAAAAACAAGGCCTGAAAGTTTTTACGAATAAATCTGGCAGTAACTTTGTTCGCGGCGTCATTTCCGCCATTCTCAAAAATATAAAACTTAACGGCAAATTCGATTATGATATTGCTGTACTTGAGCTAGACGAAGCACATGCCGTCAAATTCTGCGAGGTTGTACCAATTAATTACGCGCTATTATTAAACGTGCAGCGTGATCAACTTGATCGTTTTGGCGAAATCGACCATACGGCCGACTTACTCCAGAAAGTCGCTACTGCCGCCAAAAAAGAAGTCGTACTAAATCGTGAAGATCCGCGCATTAGTAAGATCAAAGCAGAGCACCCTGTCTACTTTGGCCTTTCCGAAACCATGCTCAAAAAATTCCCATCCGACGATAATTTAATCGAAAAATCCGAAGTAAAAGTATCCACAAAACCAGCCAAAGTCACGCTCGAAAAACTTCATGAAAAATCTGCTACCTACAAAATCGACGGACAGAATTACAATACTAATTTGACCCTAAAAGGTATCTATAATGCCTATAACGCCGCCGGCGCACTTGCATTATGTAAAACTATCCTAAAAGACGCTGAACCAAAGCTATTGACCGACAATCTTGCCGAAGTCGAATCCGCTTTCGGACGTGGGGAGGTCTTCAATATTAATGACGCCGAAGTCGAAATTCTACTCGTCAAAAATCCTTCCGCATTCCAACTCAGTATCGCCTCGTTTGCCGACGACGAGCACGATTATATGATCGCCATCAATGATAATATCGCCGACGGTCGCGACATCTCTTGGCTTTGGAATGTCGATTTTAGCAAGCTTAAAAACGTTAAGATGATTTCCGGCGTCCGCGCCAGTGATATGGCCTTGCGCCTAAAATATGACAATATCCACGTAGCAAAAATTGAAGAGAACCTTGAGGTAGCAGTGGATAAATTCACGAAATCCAACAAGAAACCAAAACGTGTCTTTGCTACATACACAGCCATGCTAGAAATTCGCAAAATAATCTCAGGAAAGAGCATCCTATGACAATAAATATCCTTCATTTATATCCAAAAGAAATGAACCTTTATGGCGATCATGGAAATATCCTAGCTCTCAAACGTCGTTGTGAATGGCGCGGCATCAAAACTAAAATTATTCACCATGAGCCAGGCGACGACATCCCGGACGATATCGACATTATCTTTGGCGGCGGTGGCCAAGATTCCGGCCAAAGCAAAATTGAAAAAGATCTTCAAAAAATCGCACCACAACTAAAAGACTATGTCGAACACGGCACGCCAGCATTAGTCATTTGTGGACTTTATCAGCTATTTGGTAATTATTTCGAAACCAGTGAAGGGCAACGTATTGAGGGGTCCCATATCCTAGATATTAAAACTATTGGCGGACCAACTCGCCTCATCGGAAATATCACAATCAACACGCCAGAATTCGGCGAAGTTGTTGGATACGAAAACCACTCCGGTCTCACGCACCTCGGCGAGGATATTCAATCCTTCGGAACTGTTATTTCCGGCTCTGGAAATAATGGGGAAGATATGACCGAAGGCGTGAAATACAAGAACTGTATTGGCACTTATCTACATGGGCCAATTTTGCCAAAGAACCCTCGCGTTACAGACTTTTTAATTCTAAAAGCCCTCGAAAACAAAACCGGCAAAACTCAGAAACTCCAACCGCTCAACGACCGCATCGAACAACGCGCCCACAAAGTCGCCACCACGCGTCCACGCTAATTATTTACTTATCTTTAACGAGGCAGGAATTGCGCCCCAATTTAAACGTTGGCCAATCGCCACCTGCTCATTTTCTGGCGCCAAGCGCGTAATTCGGTTACCGGCCGATGTTGTACCATGATAATCATAAGTCCAGGTTATTGACAGTTTAGGCAAACCAGCCCCTACTATATCATCAAAGCAGCCACCATTACTCTCAAGGCATTTTTCGCCAAGCGCATTCCAGTCCTCTAATTGAGCATTCGTAATGTTTATTACGGCATTTGCCTCGATTGCCGCCGAACGCACAACCTCATTATTAAAAGTCTGATCGAACATAAAGTTGCCCATCGAATAAACAATCAACTTATCCTTATACGCTTCCGAATCTTGCAGCCAATGCGGATGATCTGCAATCACAGATTCTACGCCATAATCTATCATTTTACGATATAAATTTTGACGAATCGTGTCATGGGATGTTTTATATTCAGCGCCCATATGCGGCATCGCTATCGTTGGAACGTATTGCGCAAAAGTCTTCATATTTTGCAAATAGTCTTCGCCAGGAACACCATAAACGCCGTGTGCGCTACAAAACCCAAATGGAATCTGATACTTATCAGTCGTTCCGTTATCTAGGCTAATCCGCACAGGCAAGACGACGATTCCGCAGTTATTTATGGCCGGATCATCATTTGCATATTCTGGATCACGCGTATCGTTTGCGGTACGTTTTGGCGTGCCAAAATACTGAATTCCATTCTGTTTCAAATAATTACGGGTGGTTTCTAGGCCAGCTTTACCTTGGTTGCCAGCATGATTATTACCTAACAAAAAAGCCGTAAAATACTTAGCCGCCTCAGGTAGATAGTCGGGGTCGCAATTAAACTTAAAAATATTTTCTTCTTCTGCCTTATTATGCCCATTATCAGTCACTGGGCATTCCAAGCCACCAATCCAAGCATCATAATTCTTACGATCAAGCGTATCGAGTTGCGAAAAAGGGTATTTTACCCCCAGCTCCGAGGCACGCGCATCAGTATTGGTGCGACGACCCCAAAAGGTCGTCCCAGCAAACAGCACGCGCATCTCGGCGCCGGTAATTTCAGGCTCAGGCGGAGCAACTTGCTCCGTATTCTCCTCGCCCTTGATGGTTTTGATATTGGTTCCAAAAATTGAAACCAATAGTACACAGGTAACCACTGCAACAGCAATAATTGCAATTATTACCCAAATCATCCTCCCCAGGAATTTGAATACCTTCATACCTAAGCTAATTATACGATAATCAAGGCCTAAAATGATATAATTTACTTAAACTTAAGCCAATTATGAAAACGAAAACTAACCAATTTGCAGTCGGGATTTATACTATTTTATTTGGGCTTTTTGGTTTACGGAATTTCTATCTTGGCGAGCATGAACGCGGTGCCATTCGCCTTATTTCTTTCCTCTTAACCATCAACTACTTCGCCAATATTCGTGCTCAATTACGTATAAATCTATTCAGCTATGAATTAATCGACAACCTCTATGTCCCCAGCATGAACGCGGCTAGCACCACGCTATATTACACACTAAACACCATCGCCACAATAATACTAGTAGCGAACATCGCTTGGTGGATTTATGATATTATTTCATATTTCCGCACGCGCAAATACCCAGATCAAAAGATTAGCCAAAGACGCTTCATACTCAACGCCATACTATTGGGATGGACGGGCATCCATGACTATTTCATCGAGCGCGTCAAATACGCCAATACGCATATTATTATGCTAATTATTTCCATCGCATTTCTCGCCGTTAGTCAGACCAATTCACTAACCCATACGGCAGAATACAATGGCTACATGTCGATATTATTCATCGTCGGCGTCGCCGTCTTAATCGCAAATGAGCTTATTGCGATTATTGAAGTTATTAACTATCTATTCGCAAAAAATGAGCAAAGAAAAAGTAAAGCAAAATAAACGGCTCTTTGAAGTAGAACGCCGTCGCGATTATTTCAATTTAGCGGTTCTTATTTTTACAGTCGGCTCGATTTTTGGCACACTCTACGAGCAAATCTTCATGCTCATCTGTATTTATTTAGATAACGGCAAGCTCATTTGGTTACCGCGCGCCGGGCTAGTTTATGGACCGCTCAGCCCAATCTACGGCACAGGCGCTTTGCTTATCTTCTTACTGATATGTCGTTGGCGCAGCAAAAAGTGGTACGACTATTTTGTCTACGGATTCTTCATCGGCGGCGTACTTGAATACATTATGGCCGTTGCGCAGGAGAAAATATTCGGCACGCGCTCCTGGGATTATTCCGACAAGCCACTAAATATCGGCGGCAAAACCACGGTTCCATATATGTTTGTTTGGGGCGCACTATTTCTACTCTTTATCTATGTAATTTTTCCGCTCTTACTCAAGATTTATCGCAAAATCCCCCACAAAATCGGCGACATCTTCTTCAAGATACTCGCAATCTTCCTAATCTTTGATATTATAATTTCGTGCGTTGCCGTATATCGGCAGAATCTCCGTCGACACGGCATCGAACCACGCAATTTTATTGAACGTTACTGCGACACTCGTTTTACCGACGAATTCCTGCATACAATTTATGAAAACGCAGTACCAGTGGAGAATAAATGAATCAAAAATATTTAAATCAAACCCTAACCGCAAAAATCGATCGGCCATTTGGCAGCAAACATCCAAAGCATGGTTTTATTTATCCAGTTAATTACGGTTACATTCCAAACACCACAAGCGGCGACGGCGAGGAATTGGATTGCTATATTTTAGGAGTATTTGAACCAGTAGAAGAGTTTACCGGCAAATGCATTGCTATCATTCATCGCACCGACGATGATGACGATAAACTCATATTAGTTCCGGAAGGCAAAAATTATTCCGACGATGCCATAAATGCGCTTACCGAATTTCAAGAACGATTCTTTAAACATGAGATTATCCGATGAAATTGTACTTAGTCCGTCACGGCCAAACTAGCTGGAACCAACAGGGAATAGCACAAGGACGCAAGAATATCCCGCTCAATCTCACTGGCATCCAGCAGGCCCAAGAATTACGCGACAAGCTCAAGGCGTATCATTTCGATTACTGCTATGCCTCGCCACTTGCCCGTGCCCGTAAAACCGCCGAAATTATCACGGAAGGCCACAAAGTTGAAATCGTATATGATGAGCTACTACTTGAACGCAGTTTTGGCGACAATGAAGGTAAGCACGGCAAGGAATTGCGCAAAAACGGCCTGGATATTGGCGATCTAAAACTAAACACAGGAGCCGACGGCGTCGAGCCGGTCAAAGATGTGCTCGCTCGCGCCGACAAATTCCTTACTATGATTAAGGCGAAACATAAAACCGACGATACAATTCTTATCGTCGGCCATGGCACTATGCTCAAATGCCTTCATTTTGCCATCGAAGGCTACGATGATGATTTAGATTTCTGGAGTTGGCATATGCAAAACTGCGAAATCTACGAACACGAAATTTAGCCGTTTAACGGCGTCTCGTATACACCTTCGTTAACTAATTTATAAAACTCAGAAATAACTTTTGGTTTATCGGCCGCATAGGTAATACCAAACCATTTGTCGTTTGTCGGCAACACGGTAATTTCGACTTTTTGCTTCTTTAATAAATCACCCATAATAATCGGCAATAAGTATTCTGCCTTGATGTCTCCGTCTTTTATTTGACCGAGAAAATCGTAAAAACCATTGTCGAGAATATCCAAATAATCTGGCGTAACACCCCACATATTCATTGATGCCAAAGACGCCATCGGAATCTCGCGCCCATCATCTTCCGAAATGGCCACATCATCCGTCTTCGCAACAATGTTATGCGTTTCAATAATCTCCGTAAGATGATCGCTCGTATTTACCTGGCAAATCCCACGCGATACACCACCTTCTTCAGAAAGTGTATTTTTAAGCACAAAACCAGGCATACAGTATTGCGCCTTGTCATTAGCATGCTCAACTAGAAAATCGTGCACCTTCACAAAGGCTTCTTTACCATAATAATCATCTGCATTAATCACGGCAAACGGCTCATGAATCAGACCTTTGCAAGCCAATACCGCTTGACCCGTACCCCAAGGTTTTACGCGATCAGCCGGAATATCAAAATCGCTCGGAATATCATCTAGCTCCTGAAAAGCATATTCCACATCACAAACTTTTCGAATTCGTTTACCAATTACGTCTTCAAAATCTTTCAGAATATCGTGGCGAATCACAAAAATAATCTTATTAAAACCAGCTTCTATTGCGTCATGTACAGAATAATCCACAATAATCTCACCACTCGGACCTACCGCCGTTAGCTGTTTAATACCTTGGCCAAATCTTGACCCGATGCCCGCCGCCATAATTACAAGAGTAGTTTTCTGCATGTTTTCCTTTTTTAGAGTCTGGTCCCATTATAGAGCATATTGACTTTTTAAGTAAAGTGTGCTATAATAGTACTATGCTTATAAACATAAGCATAGTACCTTGAGAAATCTACTCAATAATCTGAGGAGGGGATAGATTATGAAAGAAGCAAAAGTAGTGCGTCAGGAATGGATGACCGACGAGGTCTATCAGTGGGCCGTGCTCGAGGAGCAAGCTCGCATCAATACCCTGGCTCGCCTGCAGCACGGTGGCAAGAAGGCCATCATCGCCATCAAGGCACAGCATCCGCTGAACGCCGACGGCACGCCTGGCCCCGAGTACGCCCAGCGTCTCCAGAAGGCCATGTCCGTCAAAGCCGAGCTCGAAGCTCAGGGACTCATCGTTGAGTTTATGACCTTCGGCGGCGTCCATGAAGGCCACAAGACCATCTCGCTGGCCGAGGCTGGCACCAAATGGCTGATCGACCACGGCGTCAATGCCGAAGCCATCACGACCATCCCGGTCGTATTCAGCGGCAACGACGAAGACCGTATGGCGGCCGAAAAATTCGCTGACGGCGGCGACCAATACTCTCAGCTCCACGTCATCATGTCGGCGGGGCAATGGGAGCGCGCAAGGCTCTACTTTATCTTCTGTGGCTGGCAGCCGACCTTCCATGCGATTACCTTCCTGGACGCCAAACCCAATCACAGCACCATTTGCGAGCTGTGGGGCTCTTGGGCCGTTCCTGGATTCGCTAAGGGTCCCGACGAGATTGCGCGCATCACCGACGATATCCGCAAAAAGCATCTCGAAGCAGCCATGAAATGAGTAGACAGAAAATCAGCGGCCCTTTCGGGGGCCGCTTTTTCTATATCACCATCGACTCGCCAGGTTTTAGCACCCTATAATCCACCCCCAAATCCACACTGGTAGATTTAAGCCAATTATTGCTTATCATCGAGCCAAACTCTGATAAAATCGCATCGTGAAACGCAATGGCATATTTTGGCCGCACGGATTTTAAATATTCCAACGATTCGGGCACTTTGCACCACGGTGCCGAAATCGGCACACATAAGAAATCGACTTTTTCTGGCGGCAAATCAAAAGAATCGCCCGGATTTGCAATAGCACCATTTATAACAACACCAATATTCTGACATGGAATAACGCCTGGCAAAATTGCCGCATGATTTGCGCCAAAGAAACGCAAATCAAAACCTTCGACGTTCACAATATCGCCATCCACTACCGCCGTCGCGCCAGAGATATTTGCCACATTTTCTTCTGTTGTAAATATTTTTGCGTCCGGATTATTAGCGCGAATCTTCGCTAGCACATCGGGTTGAAAATGATCACTATGTTTATGCGTAATAACCACCGCTTTTACGTTTTCTAAAGCAGGTAACGTCTCTACAATCTCTACAGGATCACAAATCACGAATGCGCCATTATTTTCGACCACCAAGCCAGAATGTTCGAGTTTAGTTATTTTCATTTTGCCTCCTTTATTTCTATGCAAACATTGTTGTCTTTTTCCGAAATCCGATAATAATATCCGTCCATCTTTTGCTCCATCTCGTCGCAATTCCATGCCGACTCAAGCGAGCCAAGATGGTTATATTCGAGTCCATAATTATACCTAAGCGCCCACGAACCCCACGATAAATACGACAAACCCACCTGAAAATCGTCAATCAAATCGTAAGTAATTGGATACAAATCCGCCACGTGCTCTACGGACGGAGTATAGCCAATACCGCCCTGAATCTGAACTTTTTTATTCGCTAATTCTTCACGAGATTCATAAATATCCGTCAAATCGGAAGCCAATTCGCCGTTAATATAATCGCTAAATTTCCTTTGTTCCGCCAGTGCGTTTCCAGTAGTAAAAGCAAAAATGAAAAACAAATACACTAAAACACAAGCCGGCACACACAAAGCAATTTTGGGAAGTATTTTTTTGCTAGAGATTCTGTTAACCGTGAATATCGCCATCAATGCAAAAACCGAGCCTATACCAACGAGCGATCGTGCGTTTGTTGGCGCCTCGGCCAAAAGCAAATAAATCCCATACGATGCCGGAATTGCTAGGCAAAAGAATGATGCACCGGCCAATACGTCCAATAACCTACGCGCACCTTTACGCTTCGAAAAAACAAATAAAGAAACCAAATATGAACCAATAACACACATTAAAGCCGTCAACCAGTTAATTGGGAATACCTCCCATATTCGCGCAAAAACAGCGCCCACGTTACGGAATAGGCCTGGAATCAACTCTGCCAGAGCTAACATTTCCGTAGAACGATATCCTTCTGGTGACGGCAAAATCAAAATAAAAAACAGTGCCGCAGCTATCATGGTGCCCAAACCACAGCCCAATGTCTTTAAGTTGTCAGCTACTTTATTCTGTTCAACAATGTCTTTCAGTAGTAAAGCTAATAACAATACAATATATACGCCACAAAAAGCCTGGTAAGACGTCAGAGTTACCAAAAGACAAATCAAAGAAATAACGCTAAATTTAATTAGGTTTTTCTTCTTCGTAAAAATAAATGGAATTACGCTCGCAAGTAGCGCCAAAGCCATACATGGCGCATCGAATTTATATAACCAACACACCAGCGTAAAAGGCGTTAAACCAATTAACGCCCCAGCTATTAACTGAACCTTGTTTTTTATATCGCCGAAACGCCAAACAACAATTAATGTCGCAATGCTTAGAAAAATCATCGCTACAATTTGCGACCACGGCGAAATATCTACCAAACTAAAGCGCATCTGTAACAAAAGAAACGACAGCAACGAAGAAGAGTAACGATTGAAATCCGAAGTCCAGCCTTTACCAGTTATTAGACGCCCATTGTCGTCAATATACGCAACATTCGCGCGCCAAATCGCAATCATCGCGACACAATAAATCGCTAAAATAATCAGAAAAGGTTTTAAAAATGGCTTTATTTTTTTATAAACGCCCATATCAAAATTATACTACGAGTTATTCCATGACTTTATCGCCGTATTATGCTAATACTTATATTATGGAAAAGAAAAGTTCTTCACTTAAAGTTATCGGCATCATTATTGGGGTAATTATCTTAATCCCAATCGCGTATTATGGTTTAATCTTTTTCGCCCTCAGCCAAAATAGACCAAGAGATGTCACTAATAGCGAAATTAGTTCCGTCACGTCTATAGCACTAAGCTACGTAAACCAAAAATATGGCTACCACAATTTTTCGGTCAGCTCCGTCGACGCAGACGACTCATATAATGGTTTTTCTTACGCAGGACGAAACGGCTTTCATGTCGTGGTTTTAGCCGATGATATAGGCTATTGTACAGTTACTACTAGCGGCAAAGACGCTAAAACAACGGTAGCCGCCTACGACGATTGCGTCGAAAAATATTATGAAAAAGACGAGAAGAAAGTCTTCAGCAGCGAGTATGCACTCAGGTCATCTTTCGATGTCGAAAGTGGCGCTATCCCGGATGATTACGGCCATATCCCAACATTCAACGAGCTACTCAAGCTTCAGGCCGTCAAGCATATTAAAATCTCCCAAAACCGCGTCAAGAAAGCCGAGGAAAATGGCCTCCAAGCAGAATATGTCAAAGATATTACTGAACAGTTTATTACGTATTACGACATTACGGAGCCATTCGAATACGATTTCTCCTATTATAATTCCGATCAAGATTACTACTATGGCTACACGGTTTCCGTAACCGATACTACTATCAATATTACGACTAGCAAAAACGACAGCTCAATGACGATTAGTAGATAAAAACCTACCTGGGCATTTTTATTGCAACAAAAATGGTGG
>JAUNHY010000006.1 GCA_030523715.1 Candidatus Saccharimonadota bacterium | reverse complement strand
TTGGTGGGCGAGATGGGACTCGAACCCATAATCCGGTAAAGGAAGCAGATTTTAAGTCTGCCGCGTATACCAATTCCGCCACTCGCCCGATTTTAAATGGAGGCGCGTACCAGAGTTGCACTGGTCTAAAAGGTTTTGCAGACCTCTGCGTGACTGCTCCGCCAACGCGCCATAGGAGTATTATAACACAGAAAAAGGCCCCGAACGCATCGGGGCACTTTTTATTCTTTACGCAACTTGCAGGCAATTGGAATGGCGAGCGGCACAAAGATGAGGATTGTAGCGAGCAGAGCGTAGCGTGTATCGATGTCGGCTGTACGGTTAATCGCCCAGACTGCACCAATGTAGAGTAGCTGTGCGAATACCCTTGCGAGCGATTCGACCGAACTTTGCTCGGCCGCACACACCTCTTCTTTGACGAGTGGCATCATCGTGGTTGCGCTCCAGCCTTGTGCTAAACCAAAGAGAGCATAAAGACAAATCGTAATCATGTTCAAATCTAGGAACATAATCAGACTCGCCGTCCCCACCAAGGCAATCGGCACAATAAAGAGCACCCACGCCGGCAATTTCTTCACAAAGCGGCGTGCCACCTTAGTTCCCAGGTACGCGGCGATGCTATTAATTACCCAGCCCATCGAAACCACCGCCAGTGGTACCCCCACGGCCAACATCAAAGGCGTAAACACCCAGATGATGCCATGTGTTACCTCGCGCGCTACTGCAAAAGCGGCGATACGTAGGCGTAGTTTACGATTCCCAATATTGCGGCGCACTAAGCTCGCAATATCTTTGAGCGGGCTGCTTTCGGCTTTCAGTTTATCGCTGTCATCCACGATGAGCATGCCGGCAATAGCGCCCAGTATGTGCGGAATTGCGGAGATGGCAATCGCCAGACGGAAGCTGATTGCGCCAATTGGTCCACCCAGCAACATTACGACTAGCGACGCAATCTGGTTGCACGAGGTCATCTTGCCGTACTTGTCCTTAAACAACTTGCCAGATTTGTCTTCTTTCTCTGCGAAATGTTTTAGCAAAGTCGAATCGACGCCCTGTGACAATGCGCAACCGATTCCGCAGATACTTTCACAGAGAACCGTAAACCAGAAAGTCTGCGCCGTAGAGTAGAGCAAGAGCGCAATCGCAACCAATAGGTCGCCAATGACGTTTGTCCACTTGCGGCTAAAGCGGTCTGCTACCCAGCCTAGCGGCAAATTGAGCAACATCACGACGACCGTAAAGGCCATCTGCGACATTGCGATTTGCTCTTGGTTGAGCCCGATGCTGAGGTAAAACGGAGTCATTATCGGCACCGCCAGGATGCCTGCCGTCGCCGCCGACTCCAGAATTACCAGACGCATATTGCGTTTTGGATTATTTTTTCGCATAAAACATCCCTCCTTTTTGTTGCGAAAAAGTTTTAAGTTACTAGCCGTAATTTTTATACGGCTAGATAAATTTCAAAGGAGAGACTTTTGTTTGGGGTTTTATCTAGATAAGGTGCTTCTTTCGCTTTGAAACTTATCTAGATTTACAAGAATTAGACAGTTTCTGCGTATTGGTTATTTGGCATGCAAAGTAGGCCGTCATTTACGACAGTCTCTAGGACCATAAACCAGTATGCAGACTTACAACTGTGCATATGTCCATTATAGCACAGATTGACTAAAAAGTCAATGCTTATATCGAGCCACCACCTGCCTAGACTAATCTTTAAAAATATTATATAATTATCTAGATGAGGAAGGAATCGGCCTTTCTTGAACCAGCCTAGCTCAAGGCTAAAAATACGCGTAGGAGGGTAACGCAATGAGTGAACATTTCCAAAGCAAAAAAGGCGACCTGACTGGCTCTGGCCTGCAGGAATTGGCGCAACTCGTATGTGATCAACTTCCGGATGGCGCCGTGGTGGCGGCGGCTTCGGTTGGCTTGCGCTTCGACTCGGCTCTGGGCGAAGTCGTCATGGACGAAGCGCCCGAAATCATGACCGCTTCCAAGCACCCCGATGGCCCGTTGGCCGTGTTAGCGGTGCGCATGGAGGAGCGCATCCACAACGCATTCGACGAGGTGGCCGCGAACGATTACTGGGCCTTCGATGTTGAGCATAATCCCGTGTTGCTGTTTTCCGTCGAGAGTGACTGTGACTACTACATGCTGGTGGCGGTGGCCGTGGATGTGGACGATCCGGTTGAAATCGACGAAACTAAGCTGATCGGCGAAATCATCCAGTACATCGACAATAATGCGCCGACAGCCGACTACATAGAAGAAAGCGAACCGAGCGTCTGCTATGTGTTCGGCGTGCTAACCGACCCGAGCAGTGTTTACTGCATCGATTTCGAAGAGCAGGACTGCGACGACGAATAAGCCTTTTTGTGACCGCCCCGGACTAACCCCCGGGGCATTTTTATGCCAAGAAAAACCGGCGTCATAGTGGCGCCGGTGCGGCGTTATCGCGGCTGACAGGCCGTAATGTCGCGCATGATGTTTTTCAGGATAGCTTCGCTCTTGTCGTTGTCGCTCGTGATGACATCGACGGCGACGGAGTAGCAATACGGTTCGTCGGGATACTGTAGCACGCAGTGGTCGACATAGATCCAGTTGTTTTCCCAACCCATACGGGCGGGAACTTCTCCTTGGAGTAGCTCTTCGTGCGCTCTGCGCATGTGGTCGGACAAGAAATTGACATAGTGTTCGTTGTCGACTCCGCGGGTCTTGATTTCCTGAAAAGCAAACCTGGAGCATTCCGGCAAGATGCTAACCTGATAGCTAAAGTTCTTGACTTCGGCGACGATTACGACTTGAGTAACGTCCAACTCTTCGCACATAAGCATCGCTTCCGTCACGCTGTTTCTGACCGCCTCAATGACTGTAAAGTCCAACATAGAATCACCTCCATCTATTTACGTTGGTGGGACTATTGAGACTATTATGATTATAAAACATCCAAAATGCTGGTGCTAAGAATTCGTCATCTTTCCTGTAGGGAATAACTGAACAAAACAGCTCCGATAGGATATAATAAATATATATGGCAGTTTCCATGCGCAAGCAGATCGCGCAGAATAAACGCAACACTATTCTTTTAATGCTTATTTTTGTAGTCTTCATTACGCTCATTGGTTGGCTATTCTCGTGGCTCTACGACAATTATTCAATTATGATTTGGTTCTTGGTTATTAGCGCCGGCTACGCGCTCTTCCAGTATTTCTTGGCCGACAAAATTGCTATTAAAACTTCTGGCGCACGCGAAATTCAAGAAGACGAAAATCCGCGCTATTATCAAACCATTCGCAAACTTACTACTAGCGCAAATCTTCCAATGCCAAAGCTCTACATTATTAACGATGATGCGCCAAATGCTTTTGCAACTGGGCGCGACCCAGAGCATGCCAGCGTGGCGGCTACGACGGGTCTTTTCGAGATTATGGATGACCGTGAACTTGCGGCCGTGATGGGGCATGAGCTCTCGCACATAAAAAACTTTGACATTCGAATTAATATGATTGTTTTCGGGCTCGTTTCGCTAGTTGGCCTTATGTCCGATTTTGGCATGCGTGTTTTGCTTTACGATAAACGCAACGAAGAGAACAATTCACCAATTGGGGCTTTGTTTGCTCTAATTACGCTCGTTTTGTCGCCAATCGTCGCGAGCCTTGTACAAATGGGCGTCTCGCGCCAGCGTGAATATCTAGCCGACGCATCTTCCGCAACAATTACTGGCAGTACCGACGATATGATAGATGCCCTACGTAAGCTAGAAACTCATTCGCGGCCAATGCATCAACAGAATGTCGCCACCGAATCAATGTATATCGCAAACCCGCTCGCAAAATCCATGATTAGTCGCCTATTCTCAACTCACCCGCCACTTGAAGCGCGCATAGAAAGGCTCGAAAATGCCAAGAAGTAAAAAACGATTTCAGCAAAAACAGTCAACCATAAAAGAAGAAAAGGACATGAAGGACGTAAAGACGAAAAAGACAGACAGGGCGGGTAAGAAAGAAAAAGTTGCAAAGGCCCGCAAGCCGCGCAAAAGTTTCAAGGAAGCTTATTATGACTCCCGCGAAAAAGTGTGGAATAAAAAACGCGCTCGCGTCAAATTGCATCATTCTTTCCGTCGTTCTTACCGTGAAGATTACCAGCGCGAGTTGACTGTACCGGGCCTAGTCTCGCATGCTACCACGACGCTCAAAATTATTTTCAAAAACTGGAAATTATTCGGTCTATTGCTAATACTAATTGTCACTTGCAATATCATTTTCGTCGGAATTATGAATCAAGAGACTTATGAAGCAGTTCAAGATAGTCTTGAAGAGAGTTATGAAATTGTCGTAAATGGTGGCGAACTTGGACGTATCGCCAAATCTGGCCTTCTGCTTATTTCTACTGTTACTACTGGCGGCCTAACTAGTGGAATGACGGAAGTTCAGCAGGTGTTTATGATTTTCTTCTTTGCAATCACATGGCTTATTACAATTTATTATTTGCGTCATCTTTTAGCTGGCAATAAACCAAAGTTCCGCGACGGTATTTTTAACGCGCTCGCTCCATTAATGTCGAGTTTTTGTGTTATAGGACTTATTTTCGTACATGCTATACCAATCCTAATATGTGTCATCGTTTACTCTACTGCCACGGCAACGGGCTTTCTTGAGCAGCCACTCTATGCCTTCTTGTTTTGGCTATTTTGTGGCCTTCTTGCGCTATTGTCGCTCTATTTATTGCCAGTATCCATCACGGCTCTCGTAGCGGTCTCTGTGCCTGGCATGTATCCGATGACCGCCATCCATGCCGCGACTGATTTGCTCCAAGGACGCCGCACAAAGTACATAATCCGCATATTATTTGGTTTATTATTCCTTGCCGTAATATGGGTCGTAATAATGGTTCCGCTAATGTGGCTGGATCTAGTCTTAAAAGAGCAATTTGAGATATTTGCCGATGTTCCGTTTGCATCACTATGTCTACAAATAATGACGATATTTACCATGATTTACGCTTCCGCTTATATTTATCTCTACTACCGCAGGATGCTAGACGATGAGCACTAATATTCCAGCCGATGTTATTGAACGGGTGGAGAAATTACGCGGACTCATTAATGAGTATCGTTATCATTATCATGTTTTAGACGAATCAATTATGTCCGAAGCGGCGGCCGATAGTCTCAAACATGAGCTTAGTCAGCTCGAAGAAAAATATCCAGAATTAATCACGCCAGATTCACCAACGCAGCGGGTCGCCGGCCAGGCTCTCGATAAGTTTCAAAAAGTAACACATGCCGAGCGTATGATCTCGCTTGCTGATGTTTTTTCCGAAGCCGAAGTGCGCGATTGGCTCGATCGTATTGCTAAGCTTGGTGCCATCAATCCAGAATTATTTGTCGATATAAAGATGGATGGACTTGCTTGTGCGTTAATTTATGAAGATGGTCTACTCAAACAGGCCGTAACGCGCGGTGATGGTAAAGTTGGCGAAGATGTCACAATGAATGTGCGCACAATCGAAAATGTGCCACTCTCTATTCCGCAAAAAGAGCATACCGAAGTCCGCGGCGAAATTGTGATTTTTAAGAAAGATTTTGAAGAGCTCAATGCGCAGCAACGTGCGGCGGGCAAGCCAGAATTTGCCAACCCGCGCAATCTTGCTGCTGGTTCGATTCGTCAGCTCGATCCTAAAGTAGCCGCATCGCGCCCGCTGAAATTTATGGGTTACGACATGGTCTCACCAAATCTCGACACAAACGCACATGTTTACGAAAAACTCCACGAACTTGGTTTCCGCATTTCTGGCCAGCAGCATATCTACCACAATCTTCGCGAAGCGATGGATTTTATCAATAACCTCAACGAATCACGTCAAAATCTACCATTTGGCACTGATGGTGCCGTAATTAAGGTTAATGACCGCAAAGTCTATCAAGCGCTTGGCATCGTTGGTAAGACGCCACGTGCCGCAATTGCTTTCAAATATCCAGCCGAGGAAGCAACAACTATCGTAAAGGACATTGTAATTTCGATTGGGCGCACTGGTGCCGCAACGCCGGTAGCGGTTTTTGACCCGGTTCAGGTTGCGGGTACTACTGTCAAACACGCCTCGCTACACAACGCCGATGAAATTGCGCGCCTTGACGTGCGCATTGGCGATACGGTTGTTATATATAAAGCCGGCGATATTATCCCGCAAGTTAATCGTGTTTTAACTGAGCTTCGCCCGGATAATTCCGAACCTTATGATTACGAAAAGGCTCTACGTGAGCAATATCCAGAGCTTGAATTCGAGCGCCCAGCTGGCGAAGTTGTTTATCGCGTGAAGGGGAGCGATGCCGATGAAATGCTTAAGCGCGCCGTCGAATATTACGCTAGTAAACCAGCGCTGAATATCGAAGGACTTGGCGAAAAGAACGTCGAGGCATTAATTGATGCTGGTTTGGTCAGCTCTATCGCAGACTTATATACTCTGACGGCTGGTCAAGTCCAAGAACTCGACCGATTTGCGGAAATCTCCGCACATAAACTCGTTGATAATATTCAGGCCAGCAAAAATCCGCCACTTGCACGTTTCATCACGGCAATCGGCATTCGTCATATTGGCAGTCAGACCGCTATCGACTTAGCGGCACATTATAAAACGCTCGATGCGCTCCGTGATACAACCGAAACGGAACTCCTTGAATTACCTGGCATTGGCAAGATTGTCGCCGAATCAATCTTAGCGTTCTTCTCGGATGAGGATAATTTAAAGCTTCTTGACGATTTAAAGTCTCTTGGTGTCGAACCAGTATATCAAGATACATCTGGCGGACGATTGAATGGTCTATCGTTCGTGGTAACTGGTACGCTAGATTCAATGGGGCGTGATGTGGCAGCCGAAAAAATCCGCGCTCTTGGCGGAGAATTCCACAGTAGTGTTGTAAAAAATACTAAATACTTGGTAGCAGGCCACAACACAGGAAAATCCAAGCTCGAAAAAGCAGCCAAATATGGAACAGAGGTAATTGACGAGCAAAAATTCCTCGAATTGCTCGGCGAATAATTTTTCCACAAATCTGTTGTAAAAAATACAGAAAATATGTAAAAATTACAACATTTTTACGCTCAAAATGTGTTAAAAATGTAAATTAGCACTCTTGACTTGCGAGTGCCAAATACGTACAATAGGATATAGCTACGTCAATCGACAGACACTTCTAAAACGGCGTTGCTAAAGGAGAAATTATGATGGACGAATTTAGCGAAGTAATGAATCATCTCAGTGAGAATGCTCGTTTTGCTCTGCAAAAAGCAGACTTGTTTAGTAAGCGCTACAATCAAGGCTACATGGGGACTGAGCATCTCTTGATGGGTATTTTGGCACAAGATACTTCGACGGGTGCTCGCCTCTTGCGCGACGAGGGTATTGATATTGATCAGCTCGAGCGTGCTCAGGGCAAAGTCGCAGTTGATGTTCCGGCTGCGCCGATGGCTATGATGTCTTTATCTGAGGCAACCGTGCTTACTTTGCGTATGGCGATGAATTTTGCCCGCGAAAACGGACTCGATATTATCGGTACCGAGCACATGGTTTATGCCTTGGTGCGACAGCCAAATTCTCGCGCTGGTGTACTTCTTACTCAGCTAGATGTCGACCTTGAGCGTGTCGCCAATAATATCGAGGAAATTGTCGAAAAACAGGCTAGTGAGGCTAAAGTTGAAGAGCAAAAGCGCAAAGCTGGTAAGCGCCAAAGCTATCGTTTCCTTTCGAAGTTTGGCACCGATTTGACCACGCTTGCTAAAGAGGGAAAACTCGACACTGTTGTTGGCCGCGAACAAGAAATTGAGCGCGCTATTACGATACTTTGTCGCCGCACCAAATCCAACCCTGTTCTAATTGGTGAAGCGGGTGTCGGTAAAACTGCCATCGTCGAAGGTCTTGCTATGCGCATTGCTAAGAATGACGTGCCTGGCATGCTGATTGGTAAGCGCATCTTCCAGGTTGATTTAAGTTCTGTGGTTGCGGGCACTAAATTCCGTGGCGAATTTGAGGAACGTATTAAGGGTATTATCGACGAAGCTGTTGGTGACGATTCGGTAATTCTATTTATCGATGAGTTGCATTTGCTCGCCGGCGCCGGTTCAGCCGAGGGTAGTATGGATGCGGCTAATATTCTCAAGCCGGCCCTCGCGCGCAATTCTATGAAATTAATTGGCGCTACTACGCTCGATGAATATCGCAAAAATATCGAAAAAGATAAGGCGCTTGCACGCCGCTTCCAAACCGTGATGGTCAACGAGCCATCACCAACCATTACTCTGCGCATTCTCAAAGGCATCAAGAAGCATTACGAAAATTATCACCAAGTCGTAATCTCAGACGAAATTCTTGAGGAAGCGATAACTTTGTCTCAGCGTTATATCTCTGACCGTTTTATGCCGGATAAAGTTATCGATGTAATCGATGAAGCTAGCGCAATTGCGCGTGTTTCACTTGATAAAAAAGGTGGTAGCGCATATAAAAAATACAAGATTGAGCTTTCCGATCTGCAGGGCAAGATTGAGCAGGCCGCCGAAAAAGAAGATTATGAAAAGGCTGCCAGCTACAAAACTCGTGCCGCTCAAGTTGAAGAAGAAATAAAGAAGCTCGAAAAAGCGAATAAGAATATCGACGAGGCTCCAAACGTTACATCTGACGATTTGGCCACCGCAATTAGTCTCAAGACTGGCATTCCGGTTAGTCGCGTCCATGGTTCCGAACAAGAGATTCTCGTAAATCTTGAAAAACATCTCAGCAAAGATATTATCGGCCAAGATGAGGCAATCAAGGCCGTTAGTAAGGCAATCCGTCGCGGCCGCTCTGGCATCGCAGATTCGCATCGTCCAATTGGCTCATTCATCTTTATGGGGCCGACCGGTGTTGGTAAAACTGAACTCGCAAAAGTGATTGCTCGCGAAGTATTTGGTGGCGAAGATTCGCTCATCAAAATCGATATGTCGGAATTTGGCGAGAAACATAATGTGAGTCGCCTTGTTGGTGCGCCGGCTGGTTATGTTGGCTACGATGATGGTGGTAAATTGACTGAACAAATTCGTCGCCATCCATATTCTGTCGTTTTATTTGACGAAATAGAAAAAGCTCATCCAGATGTTTTCAATATTTTGTTGCAAATTCTTGAGGATGGCACATTGACGGATGGGCAAGGCACAAAAGTTAAATTTAATAATGCCATCGTGATTCTAACTAGCAACCTTGGCGCCGAGGATATGTATCGCGAGTCCGAAATGGGCTTCTCGGTTAAAACCAAGCAAGACGCTAAGGCGCTGGCTGCCGAACATGCCGCTAATGAAGAAGCTGCCATGAAGGCGCTCCGCAAAATCATGCGCCCAGAGCTTGTAAACCGTTTCGATTCCATCATTACCTTTAACGCTCTTAGTGAAAAGGATGTCAATCGCATCTTCGAAAATATGATAGAAAATCTTAAGAAGCGCCTTGCTGAAAAATCTATCGGTTTGCAGCTTACTGATGCGGCTAAGAAACAACTCATCAAGAAGGGTTACGACACCAAGAATGGTGCGCGCCCACTTCGCCGCGAGATTGAAGACGATCTTGAGAGTCTACTTGCAGATCAAATCTTAATGGAAAAGCTCGACAAGGGCGACATCGCTAAAGTTGACTTCAAAAAAGGCGAATTTACCATATCTAAGGCAAAAGAATAATATAATAAAAGCGTGAGCGAATTATTATTTGAGCCGGCGGAGACTCCAGACGAGGCGCCAAAAAAGAAGAAAAAATTTCTTTCGACGATTGTTTCTATTATTAGTGTTTTATTAATAATCGCCTGTATAGTTTGGTTCTTCTTTGGTCAGTGGATTCGGGATTATATTTCTAGCACCATTTTTGAGCCATCGCCAGAAATGGCAAATGCCATCGAGAAAGTTGGTTTTACTTGGCGTGGTAATTTGATTGCGCGGGCGACTCATCCGGCTTTCGAGACGGCTGAGACATTTAATGGTAATTGCCCAGACGACGGCGAAAATATCTCAACCCTTGGCTGTTATATGCCGAGCGAAAATCGCGTTCATATTTATGATATTCGCAGCGATGAACTTGACGGCGTTAAGGAATCAGTATTGGCGCATGAGGTTTTACATGCTATCTATGCGCGTCTTAACGATATCGACCTCAGCAATCTTAATCCAGAGTTAGATAGCTTCTATAAGAGCCATAAAGACTCATTTGGCGACTATATGGATACTTACGATGAAGACCAATATTACACTGAGCTTCATTCAATTATTGGTCAGCGCGTTCATTATAAAGATTTATCGGAGCCGCTTCAGAAACATTACGCAAAGTATTTCAGTAATCAGGATGCAGTGGTCGATTTTTACGATAAGTATCACGATGTGATCGACGAACTATCCGAGCAAATTGACACAGGCAAGGCGGAAATTGATAAATTATATGCGGAGCTCCAGACTATGCGCACGAATTATCGTACGCGTCTTGATGAATATAATAAAGACGTCGAATATCACAATAGCCAGGTTGCGCAGGGGATTTATAGTGAAACGCGCTATCAGTCGCTCAAAAAACGCGAGGCAGAACTTGATGTTGAATTAAAGGGACTGAACGATTTTATCGAAGATTACAATATCGAGGCCCGCGCCTACAATGAGCTAATCGAGCGTCAGCAGCAACTTTACGGCACCATGAATAGTAAAAACGAAATTAAGACCGAAAAAACAGAATAATTTGGCACTCTTGACTTGCGAGTGCTAAGACTCTACAATAGAGTTATGAGGAAAAACACGCAAGATTATTTAGTTCCAACTGTTGTTGAAGAAACCAACCGCGGTGAGCGGGCTTATGATATCTATTCGCGCCTTCTTAAAGAACGCGTTGTCTTCTTGGGCGACCAGGTTACGCCAGAAACTGCCAATATAGTGATTGCGCAGCTCTTACATCTCGCTTATGAGGACTCCAAAAAAGACATCAAGCTTTATATCAATTCTCCTGGTGGTTCCGTCTATGACGGCCTCGCCATTATTGATACGATGAATTACATCGAGCCAGATGTGCAAACCATCGGCATCGGCTTGCAGGCTTCGATGGGGGCTATGTTGCTTTCGGCTGGCGCAAAAGGGAAACGCTATTGTTTGCCAAACGCTCGCATCATGATTCATCAGCCAAGCTCCGGCACGGAAGGTAAAATTACCGACCAGGAAATTGCTCTCAAGGAAGGCATTTACCTCAAAAAGGTTCTCATTGACATGATGGCTAAGAATACCGGCAAGAGCGCTAAAGAAATCGAAAAAGCCATGGATCGCGACAATTGGATGTCCGCCAAAGAAGCTAAAGAATATGGCATCATCGATGAAGTTATAGAAAAATAATCACAAGAAAAAGCCCGAGGTTCCGGTCCTCGGGCGTTTTTTATTCTTCCGGAATACTGTCGACCATATATGATTCGAATTCGGCGTCGACTGCGGCATTTACAGCGTCAATTTTGTCGGCGGGTGCCGTCAAAACGCGTATTTCGCGCCACAGATAATCAAGCTCGTCGGCGCCAATTCGGTATTCGTTGTCGCCTAACTTGGCATCAAAGATGAAATCGGTTGCTGAATCGTGTTCGATTATTTCTTCCCAGGTTTTGTCGTCGTGGTAGCCCTTGAAAAGAGTACTGCCATTAACAATATGATATTCTGGGTCGATACGGATGAAGAATACGAAGCTCTCCTCCAAATTGTAACCGCTAGATGCGGCAATGATGCCGTCATCGATAATGCGATATTTCATGCCGGCTAACTCGAATAATTTGGCGAAATCTATCTTGTCGTCTTGCACGAGATCGAACTCGGTTTTGCCTTCGAAATTGCGATAAGCATCCTCTTTTAGCCAGGATGTATTATCATGAATCCCTTCCTGAAACCCCACTGGTGCATATTTCTCATCTGTAGTGTCTAGGCTTGAAACCGTTGCTTCTGTGTTGCTATTAGTACAGCCACAAACGAGGCAAAGCGCCACGATCACCATGATGATAATAGAGAAAAACTTTCTCATAAAAACACCTCCTAAGCGTCGCAAAATTCCGAGATTCTTCCGGATAAGAATTTAAGGAACCTTGCATTGACGCAATATCTTACTATTATAGCACAAACACTTTAAAAAGTCAAGATTATGCTTATGCTTTTCATAAAAAATGACCATGATAAACTAAAAATATGACAAAAGCAAAGTCGAGGTTTATCTGTCAAAACTGTGGCGCAAGCTACGCGAAATGGGCTGGTCGCTGCGAAAATTGCGGCGAGTGGAATACGTTATTGGAGCAAATCGCCCCTACGGAAACGGAGGTCAAAAGCGCTCTTGCCAAGGGCGCAGTTTCGGGCAAGAAACTAGAGGCGGTCTCTATTAATACTATTGAGCCGTCCGATGCTGGCAGTAGACTTTCGACTGGTTTTCCGGACTTCGATACTGTACTTGGCGGCGGTATTTTACTTGGTTCAGTTAGTCTTTTGGCTGGTCAGCCGGGCATGGGCAAATCTACTATTCTGATGCAGGTCTGTTCAAATATCGCCAATGCCGGCCATAGCGTTCTTTATGTTTCCGGCGAGGAGTCGGCGGGGCAAGTAAAATTACGCGCCGTTCGTCTCGGCGCCAGCTCAGATAAGTTGCATTTTGCCAGTTCTTCCTCTGGCAATGATATTGCCAAGACTATTGAGGAAGGTGGTTACGACCTCGTGGTGGTGGATTCTATTCAGACTCTCAGCATGGCAGAGATTAGCTCGGCGCCAGGTACGGTCAGTCAAGTAAGTAACTGTGGGAATCTTATTATTCGCGCCGCCAAAAACAGTGGTACGGCCGTTGTGATTGTGGGGCATGTCACTAAAGAGGGGACACTTGCTGGGCCAAAGGTGCTCGAGCATCTTGTCGATGTAGTACTAAATTTTGAGGGCGATCGTTATGGTGGCTTTAAAACCATTCGCGCCGTTAAAAACCGCTTCGGTTCAACTACGGAAGTAGCTATTTTTGAAATGGCCACAAAAGGTCTCGTTGAGGTAAAAAATCCTTCCGAGGCTTTGCTCGCTGAGCGTCAGAATACTGATGGTAGTATTATAATGGCAACTATTGAGGGCACCCGCCCACTCCTAGTCGAAATCCAGGCTCTCGTCAATCCAACCAGTTTTGGTTATCCAAAACGAACGGCTTCTGGTTTTGACCTGAATCGTCTCAACTTACTAATTGCCGTCCTTGAAAAACGTACTAAACTTACCCTCCAGGACAAAGATATTTTCATAAATGTCGTGGGCGGCATGCGCCTAAATGATTCTGCAGCCGATTTAGCCATTTGTATGGCTATCGCCAGTGCTGCCGCCGGTCGCAAACTTGACGAAAAAGTCGTCGTTTTCGGCGAAATTGGCCTCGGCGGAGAAATCCGTAGCGTTATCGCGCCGGACCGCCGCATTGCTGAGGCAAAGAAACTTGGCTTTAAGAATGCCATTGCTCCTGCCACTATCAAGGATAAATTTGTTCTCCCAGTCAAAGACCTCCGTTCCGCCCTCGTAAAATACATGAATAACAAATAGCGGACGAGGTTTGCTGGTTTTTCCTAGCATATGTGATAGACCGTTGCGCAGGCTGCCGCCGAGCAGGAGGCGGCCGACGCCCGTGAAGACGGGCCGGCGGAACGCCGTGTCTAGAGCATATGATAGAGAAAACCAGCAAGCACACTGTTGCATCTTATCTATTTTTGTGATAAAATTTGCTCAATATGATTACTAAAGATAACAAAGCTAAGGCGATCAAGAAGCTCGCCCGCAGTGATAAGGATGTCGGCTCTCCAGAGGTGCAGATTGCTATTTTGACTGATCGTATCAAAGAAGTTACTGAGCACGTCAAGACAAACAAGCACGATTTTATGGCAAAGCGCGGTCTTATCCAAATGGTTGGTCAGCGCAAGAAGCTATTGAAGTATCTCGAACGCACTGATTTCGAGTCTTATAAAGCTACCGTAGCAAAACTTGGTCTTCGCAAATAAAAATCTGGCCTTCGGGCCAGTTTTTTGTTGTTTAAAAAAAGACATAAAAATCGCCCGGCGCTGTTGAGAACGCCGGGCCCGTAACATAAAGGTGCTTAGAAAGTAGATCAGACTAAGGCGTCAGTATTCACGTAGCGCAACCCCTTTGCGCGGTAATTGGCTTCGATTTCGTCCTGGTCAAGTTGGTCCAGCTTTTCGCTGAATTCCATCGAGATTTGCTCACATAGCCATGCGGATTCCATCAGGTCCACCCTGATATCGCTTGCCATCTTGCGCAGGCATTCGGAAACTGCATCGGCAGCGCGGTCGAGCGTATCGGTCTCGAGCTCTTTTTTGCAGCGGAAATCGACAATGAAGCCGAGTTCGGTGCTGATGCGACCAGTCTCCTTGTCGGTCACCTTGGACGGAGTGTACATTACCACCCACTGCACTTCGTCCTTTTCCTTCTTCGCGCGTTTGCGAATAGGAACCCAGCAGCCATCGACCACGTCGAAATGTTCGGGCAAGCGCCCGGTGATGCGAATTTTACGCTCCTCGCTTACTGATAGCTTATGCGAAGGGAAAGGCCCATTCACGATTTTGAACGTGCGGCACGGATAGATAAACGCCGTCGTCAAGTCGAGATGCTCATCGTAAACGACCTTGAGTGAAGCTAAACGCTCGCCGCAAATCTTATCGAAGACCTCATGCAGCTTTTCTGCGGAAACCTCGCCACTTAAAACGATTTCTGTCCTGTCTACTTTTCTAACTATAAAACCCATATTGACATCACACCCCTTTCTCCATATGGGAAACACACCAGCTATACTGGCGCTTCTATAATTGTATCACAAAATACACAAATTGTCAATGTATGGTATAATAAAAACACTAAATAATCGGGAAAATGATAGACATCCAGAGCGGAGTCTTCTCCGAGCAAGATGCTTATTATTTTCTCGAGGAAAGGAAAAAATGGATATTATAAATCCCAGCGGAAAGAAAACTTTCAGTGTGGAGACGGATTTTTGTGGTCGTCCACTTAAGCTCGAAGTCAATCGCGTTGGATTTCGTACTACTTCGTCCGTCCTTGTGACTTACGGCGATACTGTAGTACTCGGCTCCGTCGTAGTTGGCCAAAAGCCAGTTATGCAAGACTTCTTCCCACTCTCTATCGATTACGAAGAGAAATATTATGCTTCTGGCAAAATCAGTAGCAGTAAATTTATCAAACGCGAAGGCAAACCTTCTGACAATGCGGTTTTGATTGGCCGTCTCATCGACCGCCCAATTCGCCCATTGTTCCCGAAGGGTTATCGTCAGGAAATCCAGGTAGTCACGACGGTCTTATCGATGGACCCAAACTTCCGCCCAGATGTAGTTGCCATGATTGCTGCATCTAGCGCACTCATGAACGCTGGCGTGCCATTTGATGGTCCAATCGCCGGTCTTCGCATCGGTCGCGTCAATGGCGAATATAAGGCTTTCTTGACCCCGGAAGAGCGTGAAGCTTCTGACCTCGATCTCGTGGTTGCCGGTAAAGATTCTGGTATCACTATGGTCGAAGCTGGCGCGAACGAAGTCCCAGAGGATGTTATTATTGGTGGTCTCGAATGGGGCCTCAAGATGATTCAGCCAGCTATCAAGCTTCAAAACGAGCTACGTGAAGCTCTCGGTGTTGAGGAAAAAGAATATACTCTCATTCTTCCAAACGAAGAAGCTCAGGCTAAAGTTGATGCTTGGTTTGATGGCAAACTAGACGAGAAGTTCCGCACTCAGAATACAATTCTTCGCGATCAGATGATCAAAGATCTTAAGGAACAAATGCATGCGGACTTTATCGCCGAGGTTACCGACGAAGCTGCCGGTGTTACGGCCGACATGACTGACGAAGAAAAGCTCGCCGCCAAGACTGCATATTATGAAGCTAACGGCAAAGACGATTATTCTGAAGCTTTTGAACTTGCTGTTAAGCACGACGTTCGCAAACATATTATCGAAGACGGTATTCGCCCAGATGGGCGCAAGCTTGACGAGGTTCGTCCGCTTAGCTCTCAGGTTGGTATTTTGCCGCGCACGCACGGTTCCAGCCTCTTTACGCGTGGTGTTACGCAAGCTATGAATATCGTAACTTTAGCTCCACTCAGCTACGGTCAGCTCGTCGACACGATGGAAGTTACTGATGGTATCCGCCGCTACATGCATCACTATAATGCGCCTGGTTACACGGTTGGTGAATGTTCTCGCCTTGGTAGCCCGGGCCGTCGCGAAATTGGCCATGGTTATCTTGCCGAACGCGCACTCATGCCAGTTCTTCCAAGCGAAGAAGATTTCCCATATGCAATTCGTAGCGTTACCGAGATTATGTCTCAGAACGGTTCCACTTCGATGGCTGCGACCTGCAGCTCCTGTCTTGCTTTAATGGATGCTGGTGTGCCACTCAAACGTCCAGTTGCCGGTGTTGCCATGGGTCTCATGATGGACGGCGATAAGCCTTATGTCCTTACCGACCTTATGGACGCTGAAGATTTCGCTGGCGATATGGACTTTAAAGTTACTGGTACTACCGAAGGTATCACGGCCCTTCAGATGGATATGAAGGTTCATGGCCTTCCAGTCAGCGTTCTTTCGGAAGCTATCAAGAAAGCTCACGATGGTCGTATGTTTATCATGAATCATATGCTTAGCGTCTTGGCGGGTCCACGCGACCACCTCAGCCCATATGCGCCACGCATTGAAAAACTCATGATTAACCCAGACAAGATTGGTACAGTCATTGGTAAGGGTGGCGAAACTATTAATAAGATTACCGCCGAAACTGGTGCCGAAATCAATATTGAAGAAAATGGTCTTATTACGGTTTCTGCCGCTGATAACGACAAGATCACTAAGGCGCTCGATTGGATTAAGTCTCTCGTCGAAGAGCCGGAACCAGGTAAAATTTATAAAGGCAAAGTTGTTTCCATTAAGGACTTCGGTGCATTTGTAAACATTTTGCCAGGCATTGATGGTATGCTCCATATTTCGCAAATCAGTGAAAAACGTCTTGCGAAAGTGACTGACGCTTTGCAAGTTGGCGACGAAATTAATGTTCGTCTTGATGCTATCGACGATAAAGGCCGTCTCAGCCTTTCGATGAAGGGCGTTGATCAAAAAGCCTAAGACGAAATCTTAAAATATCTCCCAGTCCGGGAGATATTTTTTGATATATAATAGAATTAATTAACATTAACGGAGTCTATATGACAACACAACCTTCTACGGCTGGCCATGCGAAGACCGCCGGAACTGCAAAATATGAGCGCGGCAAAATTTCTGCGCCTATGATGGCAAAACTTAACACGTGGGCAATTGCTTTGTCTTGCTTTATCGGTTTTGCTGCTATTTTCTCGGCAATTGCCGGTTTTTCTGAAGGATGGGCTTTCCGCATCCCGGCTTTTTCAGTATTCTTTGGCGTCAACTCGTGGGGCGTTCCTACCGAAATGATGGCTGCCTTTATTGCGCTCGCTGCCTCTATTTTTGGCATCGTGACAATTAAGAAGGTTACCGATAAGGAAACGCAACGTGAAACTTGGCATAAAGTAGCAAACTTATTCTTAGGCATTTCCGTTATTTATATTATCAACTTGGCCGGCATTATCTTCTACTCGCTTATGATGCTTGGTCGTCCAACTCTCCAAGGTGGACTCTGGCTTAGCAACTTCCTTCCAACCTTGATTTTGCTAGGCGCCTCAATCGGCATGCATTTTATTGCGAAGACCATTTACTACACGAAACCAAATCTCGTAAAGACCATGGCGATCATCGCAATTTGTGTTGCTGGCGTAAGTGTATTTCTAACCTTTACGGAAAGTATCGTAGTTACATATATTATTAACGCCGTAAAGTACGGTCTCTACCGCTAAAGTATTAAAAATCTAGCCTGAAAGCGGGCTAGATTTTTTATGGTATAATATTATATATGGCAAATAAAAAGCGAGGTAGAAATAAAAAATCTCAAGAAGTCGCGAACAATCACGAACTTCCTGGCGGTTTTTGGCGCCAAATCATGGCGTTTTTGATGATTGTCTGTGCAATTTTATTTATCGTAGCATGGCTCGGCAGCGGTGGTGTCGCCCTAAAAGCCGTCAACGATTTCTTCATGAAAGTGTTTGGCTATACTACTTATTTGATGCCATTTATCTTGGTTTATTTGGCGGTCCTTATTTTTCGTGCGCCGGATAATCGTCTTGACGTTAGTGTCTGGGTCGCATCCTGTCTAATCATTTTCTGGTTTTCTGGCGTATTTGGTGTTCCAAGCTATGGCACACCTGAGCCAACTGGTGGTATTATCGGCGATGGTTTAAATAGCGTCATGGTCGCTAATCTAGACAAGGGTGTTTCAATATTTATTTACGTTGTATTAATTATCATCACTGCATTATTTATGTATGCTGAAACCCCAGCTGCGCTATTTCGTAAGATTACTGGCATTTTCAAATCAAAGGAAAGCGAAGATGCGGATAATGCAAATGTAATTCGTCGTACCAAGGCTGTTGCCGAAGATGGCGAAGAAGAACATGGCTCGATGCGCAACTTTAAAGTTAATTCCAATGTCGATATTGTTGACAGCAAGAAAGAAAAGAAGGGGCTTCTCGTCAAGGATAATAACGACAAAGTCGAGAAGGCTAATGATGAGCCGACCGCTATGCTTGCCGTCAACGATCCAAATTGGAAGATGCCGCCAATGGAGCTCCTTAATAAGCATCGTTCTCCGGCCGATCCTGGCGATACGCGCAATAATGCCGAAATTATCAAGAATACTCTCGAAGATTTTGGCATTAATGTCGAAGTTGAGGGCGCTAACGTTGGTCCGCGTATTACACAATATACTCTTTTGCCTCCCGCAGGGGTAAAAGTTAGCAAAATTGCTCAACTTGATCGCGATTTGAGTGCGCGCTTAGCTGCTGATAAAGTCCGCATCGAGGCACCAATTCCTGGTACGCGTTCGGTTGGCGTCGAAATTCCAAACAAGAAAGCCGCAAGTGTCGGTTTACATGAACTTTTAAAATCTAGCGACTGGAGCCACATGATTAGCGAAAAACCATTGGCTTTTGCGGTCGGTAAAGACATTTCTGGTCATGTCATTTTAGGTAACCTTGCCAAGATGCCGCACTTACTAATTGCTGGTACTACTGGTTCAGGTAAGTCCGTCATGACGAACGCCTTGATCATGTCGATGCTTTACCATAACTCCCCATCCGACTTGAAGCTGATTATTGTCGACCCAAAGCAAGTCGAAATGGCGGCCTATGATGCCATTCCGCATCTTCTTTCGCCGATTATTACGAATGTAACGGAAGCTTTGAGTGCAATGGAATGGGCCGTGAAAGAAATGGAGAGCCGCTATTCACTCATGAAAGAGGAGCGCGTTAAGAATATTGCCGACTTTAATGCCAAGAAAGCGCGTCAGGGCGAGACTATATCGATGCCAGACGAAGATGGCAACGAGCAGAAGCACGACAATGGAAAGATGCCATATATCGTAATTATTGTCGACGAGATGGCAGACTTGATGATGATGGCTGGCAAAGAGCTCGAAAACCGTATTGTGCGCATTGCTCAAAAAGGTCGTGCTGCCGGTATTCACCTTGTGCTGGCTACTCAGCGCCCAGAGGTAAAAGTCGTTACTGGCTTAATTAAGGCAAATATTCCTGGCCGTATCGCTTTCGCGGTAAATAACAACACCGACTCTCGTGTCATGCTCGACATGGGTGGTGCCGAGAAACTACTTGGCTCAGGCGATATGTTGTTCCTTACCACTGAGATGATGGGTAAACCAATTCGTGTTCAGGGTGCCTTCGTGAGTGACGAAGAAATCGGCAATGTTACCGATTACCTACGTCGCCAAGCTCCTGCCGACTATAACCCAGAGGTCACCTCGCAAGCTGTCGCAATTGGCGGCAAAGGCTCCAGTGTTGGCATGGACTTTAGTGGTTCCGAAGGTGGCGACATTACGCGCCAAGCAGCAGAAATTGCGATTCGTGATGGCAAGATCTCAACTTCATTATTGCAACGCCGTTTACATGTCGGTTATGGCCGCGCGGCCGCAATTATTGATGAATTAGTAGAGAAGGGCGTAGTTGGCGATTCGGGTGGCGGGAATCGCGGACGTGAAGTGCTTATCTCATCGATGGACGAATATCCAGATTAAATTTCGCCATAAACTTTAAAAATGTCAAACTTTATTGTATAAAGTGAAAATTTTGTGATAGGATAATAATTATGAAACTAAGTCAATCATTTACTAAGACCACCAAAACCGCACCGGCTGACGAAGTCAGTAATAGTGCGAAATACCTTTTGCGTGCCGGCTATATCTATAAGGAAATGGCTGGAGTATATGATTACTTACCTCTTGGCATGCGAACTCTCGAGAAGATTATTCAGATTATTCGCGAAGAAATGAATACTATCGGCGGCCAAGAACTCCGTATGACTAGCCTACAACCAAAGGACGTCTGGGAAGCCAGCAACCGTTGGGACGATAAAGTTATGGATGTCTGGTTTAAGACGAAGCTTAACGCCGGTGGCGAACTTGGTCTTGCACCAACTCACGAAGAGCCACTTACGCACCTTATGAAGTCGTATATTTCTAGCTATAAAGACCTTCCATGCTACGTTTACCAATTCCAGACTAAATTCCGTAACGAGCTACGTGCCAAATCTGGCATTATGCGCACTCGCGAGTTCATGATGAAGGATTTATATAGCTTCAGTAAGAATCGTGAAGGGCACGAGAAGTTCTATGAGGCCGTTGCGGATTCTTACCTTAAAATCTTTGACCGTTTAGGCATCGGCGACTGTACTTTCCGCACTTTTGCTAGCGGTGGCTCATTTAGCCAGTTTAGTGACGAATTTCAGACTATTTGTGACGCCGGTGAGGATATTATCTACCTCGATCGCGAAAAGAAAATCGCAGTCAATGAAGAAGTCTATAACGATGAAACCTTAAAAACTCTCGGTCTTGAAAAAGATAAACTCGAGCAATGCAAAGCGGCCGAAGTTGGCAACATCTTTACGCTTGGCTATAAATATTCTGATGCACTCGATCTTTGCTTTAATGACGAAGATGGTAAACGTCAAAAAGTATTTATGGGAAGTTATGGTATTGGTCCTAGTCGCGTCATGGGCGTTATCGCCGAGAAGCTTAGCGACGAAAAGGGCTTAGTCTGGCCAGAAGAAGTAGCACCATATAAATACTATATTGTCGGTATTGGCGAAGCAGGCGAAGCGAAAGCGGCTGAACTGCACGATATGGCTCCAGAAGACGTAATCTTAGATGACCGCAAAAATGCTCGCACTGGCGAAAAATTCGCCGATGCAGACTTAATGGGAATTCCATACCGCGTCGTAATTAGCGACAAAACTTTAGCGGAAAATAAAGTCGAACTTAAAAATCGTAAAACTAACGAAACAAAACTCTTGACCTTAACGGAGTTTACTAGTAAACTTTCTTAGAAATAACTACAGCCAACCCCGATTTTTTAATGGGAAGGAGGATGATATGGCTAAGACAGTTAGTATTACTGCCGAAGGTCGCGAAGACCTCGAAAAAGAACTCGAACAGCTTATTGCCCGTCGCCCAGAAATTGCTGAAAAGATAGCCTTAGCGCGCTCTTATGGTGATTTAAGCGAAAATGAAGATTATAGCGCTGCGCGTGGCGAACAAAAAGTTGTCGAAGGACGCATTTTAGAAATTCAAGACATTTTGTTACATGCCAAAATTATTAAAGGTGGCAAGAAACAAAAAGTCGACATGGGGAGCGTCGTTACTCTCGAAACTAGTGGCAAGACCAGCACTTACACTTTAGTTGGTGCCGTAGAGGCGAATCCACTCGAAGGGAAAATCAGTAACGAATCTCCAATTGGGAAAGCCATTTTTGGCAAGAAGGTTGGCGAAGAAGTCACCTTGCCAAACGGCAAAACTTTCAAAGTTGCCCAAATTAACTAAGAAATTTCTAAAACGCGTCGTAAATCAATAAAAAACGGCGCGTTTTTATATGCGCTAAAATAATAAGCATAAAGGAAATTTAAAATGAGAAATCTTAATAGCAAGCAGCGCGCGTCAGTTGCGAAGCGCACGCTGTACTACTATTGGCAAAGCTCCAAAAAATACAAATGGTACGCACTCGGCACCATCATTTCGACGCCGATTGTCGTATTAATTCGCACCACTTTAATACCGTTAATTTTCGCTGAAATGATTGATGTTATTTCTGGCGGAATTGCGGCTGATCAAATCATTCCAGTATTGCTGCCAAAAGGCATCACGCTCATCTCGCTCTACCTTGTTGGTAGTGCCATCTTGGGTTGGTTCCGCGTTTATTGGTGTTGGAAGTATGAACTTCTCGCACTCTATGACTTAGGGACAGTTTGTTTTAACGCAATCAGCACTCAGTCAATGCGATTCCATAGTGATCGTTTTTCTGGCTCGCTCGTCTCGCAAACAAACAAGTTCATTGGCTCTTTCGAGCGCTTCTTTGATTTAATTATCTTCGATATTCTTTATTTAGTTTCGATGATAGTCTTCTTCATGGTTGTGCTCGTACCGCGCTCGCCACTGTTCGCATTCTCGTTACTCGCATTCATAGCAATTTACGTTCTTTGCTCCGCGTTATCTTTTAAAAAGATTTCGCATCTCAGCAAAGAACGCGCCGAGGCGGAGAACAAACAAACCGGCCAACTCGCCGATTCTGTTTCGAACATTCTCTCGGTAAAGTCCTATGGGCGCGAGTCGCACGAGCGTCATCGCTATGCGAACTTCAATCGCGCTAGCTACAACGCCGGTATTGCTCAGATGAACGCTACTATGAAGCGCGATCTTGCCTTTAACTTCGTAAATATTGGCATCATTGCAGTACTAGTCGCCTTTATGATGGTAGGAAGTCCAATCTTTGGACTATCGGTATCCACGCTAATATTAATCGTTAACTATTCCATGAATATTATGGGCGAACTCTGGAATGTTAATAACATTTTCAAACACATTAACCGCGTCTTTGGTGATGCGCACGAGATGACTATCATTCTTGATACGAAGGATGATGTAAAAGATATCCCTGGCGCCACAGAGCTCCGTGTAAAGAATGGCAAAATTGACTTTAAGAACATTCACTTTCAACACGCCGACGCAAAAGAAGCAATTTTTGACAACTTCTCCCTCAGCATTAAACCTGGCGAGAGGGTTGGTCTTGTAGGTATTTCAGGTTCGGGCAAAACAACCCTAACCAAGCTTCTTCTGCGCTTTGCCGACGTCGAATCTGGCGAAATCCTAATTGATGGCCAGAACATCAGTAAAGTCCAGCAGATTTCTTTACGCGAGAACATCGCTTATGTGCCTCAGGAAACTTCACTCTTCCATCGCTCCATCGCCGAGAACATTGCTTATGCAAAGCCAGACGCCAGCCAAAAAGAAATTGAGCGTGCCGCCAAATTGGCTAATGCGCATGATTTTATCATGACCTTGCCGGACGGTTACCAAACTCTTGTGGGTGAGCGCGGCATTAAACTTTCCGGCGGTCAACGCCAGCGCATTGCGATTGCGCGTGCCATCCTAAAGGATGCGCCAATTCTCGTGCTCGATGAGGCCACCTCTGCACTTGACTCTGAGTCTGAAGCGCTCATTCAGGATGCGCTCGAGAAGCTCATGCATGGTCGCACGAGCATCGTTGTAGCCCACCGTCTCTCTACGATTGCTAGCATGGATAACATTGTTGTTCTTGAAGCTGGCAAAATCATCGAGCAGGGCACACATCGTCAGCTCATCAAAAAAGATGGTGCCTACAACAAGCTCTGGTCGCGTCAATCGGGCGCTTTTCTGGAAGAGAAATAGACAATTATTCCATTACGTTTATGCTATACTAGACATAGATATAAAGGAGTAAAATATGTCACCGTTTGTTTTCGCTGCAATAGTTCTTGTAGCCATCATCTTAATCTGGGTTATTGTAACCTATAACCGGTTCGTTAAGTTGAATAACCGCGTCGAGGAAGGTTTTTCGACCATGGATGTTTATCTTAAGAAACGTTGGGATTTGGTTCCAAACTTAGTTGAAACCGTTAAGGGATATATTAAGCACGAAAACTCCACGCTTAAAGAAATCGTTAAGTTGCGTCGTGGTGATTACGACTCAATGACTGATGATGAAAAAATCGACACGGGCAACAAGCTTGCCACTAGCCTTGGCAAATTGTTTGCCCTTGCCGAAGCCTATCCAGATTTAAAGTCGAGCGAAAACTTCAAAGACCTCAATAAGCAACTCGAAAAAATCGAAGACGATATTGCTAGCTCACGCAAGTATTACAATGGCACCGTTCGTGAATTCAATGATCTCGCAAAATTATTCCCAAGTAATATTATCGCCGCTATCTTCGGTTTTAAGGGGCATCAAATGTTTGGTGTCGACGAAGAAGAGCGCAAGAATGTGAAAGTTGAGTTCTAGATGAAAAAGGGTGGCATAAAAAGACTCCTATTTCTTGCACTGGCGTCGCTAATTGTATCTAGCCACGCTATTGTGCCGGTAGTCGCCATGAATGTGCCGAGCGGCTATATTCGTGTGGCAACTAAAGACTATTTCGAGCAAGTCGGCAGCCTTGATTTTCATGATGTAAATTTCCATGACTTCTCTGGAACTTCTCTTTTAGCATTCGGTCTCTCGGGAAAAATTACAAATAATTCCTTCGACGAGATTCGAATGACGTCGATAGTGAACTACTATTCGTATTCCCAAAATCTACTTGCTTCTAGCACAAATACTCAAGTGATATCTGGAAGCCAGACCGTCGCATTTACGCAGATGTCGAATATAGATATTCTGAATCGTGGCGTAAGTGTTGAAAACATTTATTACTATACTATCAATGTCACAACGGATGAGAATGAGGAAGCATATGTTCCTCCGGCAGAAGATACTACAACCCCTAGTAAAACTGGTGCTTATAATGGCAGGGACTATGTAATCGACGCTTATGACGTTGATATTGTCGTAAATGACGACAATACTTACGATATTACTGAAACGATCCAAACGTATTTTAACGCCAGTTACAAACATGGGATTATCCGCTCGCTGCCACTAAAAGCGAATCTTAAGCGCCTTGACGGCTCCAGTAATTCAACTCGTATTAAAGTAAAAAACTTATCGGTTGATGAGGAATACACGACCAGTCGGGAGGGTGGCAACTTAAATGTCAAGATTGGTAGTGCTAGCCGCTATGTTAAAGGCGAAAAGACTTACACTATCAAGTATACTTACGATTTTGGTCCGGATACGCTTGCTGACTCTGATGAATTTTATTTTAATATCATCGGCACGCAATGGGATACAGTTATAGGCAATATAACCTTTAACATCCATATGCCGAAAGAATTTGACGCCAGCAAAGTTGGTTTTTCTTATGGCGAAGTGGGCTCAACTAAGAGTGATAGCATTTTATTTACGATTACCGGTAATGATATCTCGGGTAGCTTTAATGGCATTCTTGGAGTCTATGAAGGGCTTACGGTCCGCATGGAGCTCGACGAAGGTTATTTCGAGAATGCGCATAGTCTTACCGAAAATTGGGAATATCTAGCTTACGGAATACCTATTATTGGATTGATGATTTGTGCGATTTTGTGGCTGATATTCGGCCGCGACGATCATTCCGTAGAGACGATTGAATTTTATCCACCGGAAGGCATGAATAGTCTTGACGTGGCATTAGTTACGAAGGGGCGCGTGGATAGTAAAGACGTAATTTCTTTGTTGTTTGTACTTGCGAACAAGGGCTACATCAAGATTGAAGAAGAAGAGAAAAAACATTCTCTTGGAGCGCGTTCTTATAAATTCTATAGGCTCAAAGAATACGATGGCGACGACCCGAACGAAAAAACCTTTATGGATGGCATGTTCAAAAAGCGCCACTCCGTTTATTCGACTGCATCTATGCGTGAGGTTATGAATGCTATTACGCAGGGCGAAGAAGTCACCAGCGAGATGATTGATAAGGCACACAATGAAACTGCTGAACTAGATGAATATGTTACTTCGAAATCGCTCGAGAATAAATTCTATCGCACCATCAATACAATCACTACACGTGTCAATAAAAAGACTAATCGCTCGAAATACTTCGAGAATACTACTTGGCAGCACGTCGTTGCGGTCATTGCGCTGATTATTGGCGCTTTGTCTCCGTTCGTTGTTTATGGACTCGCTAATGGCGACATAGAAGCCACGATGGTTGTAGTCGTAATGTTACTATTCTATTCGCCATTCTTCTTAATTGGTATTTTCGCAAAAATGCCAGTTGCATTCCGCATCTTCTGGCTGTCCTTTACATGTTTCCACTTTACTCTCATGATGGCCGGTTCGCTTTCCGATGTTTCTATCATCGCTGGCGACGCCTTCTATACGGGAGCATTTATCGTAATGGCGCTCTGCGTTGTTGGTATGGCAGTGTTTATCAAGTTGATGCCGCGTCGCACGGCTCTAGGCGTAGAATTATATGGCAAAATTAAAGGCCTTAAGACATTCATGAAGACGGCCGATAGCGAACATATCAAACAAATGCTTGCTAGTGATAAGAATTACGCCTATATGTTGCTGCCATATGCTTACGTACTCGGTATCTCTACGAAGTGGATGCGTCGTTTCGAAGCGCTCAGTACGCAGATGAGTGAGCCAGATTGGTATGTTAGCGGCCGCCCATTCTCCATCAATAACTTATCCGGTAGTATGAACTCAATGATGAACTCAGTAAGTAGTTCTCTGTCGTCCAGTCCATCTTCGTCTGGCAGCGGCGGTGGTTCCGGCGGCGGTTCGTCTGGTGGTGGTTCCTCTGGTGGCGGAGGCGGCGGAGGCGGCGGTTCCTCCTGGTAAAGCTAATCAACTGGGCCCACGGGCCCAGTTTTTGCGCGCTCGACAGATACAGATAATGATGTTATTATTATATTTATGGCAACTCTTAAAGATTTTCGCGATGAAAGAATTCGCAAACTAAACGAACTCCGGGCGGAGGGTATTGATCCGTATCCAGCACATTCTAACCGTAATACTAAAATCGGGGATATCCTTAAGAGTTACGATAAGTATGCCGACAAGGACGTTTGTGTTGCCGGCCGAATTGTCAGCATACGTAGCTTTGGTAAGTTAGCCTTTGTGGTTATCGCCGATGATTCTGGTTCCATTCAGATTTTCCTCAAGGACGATGCCGCAAAGTTTACTAAGAAGCTTGATACGGGCGATTATCTTGAGGCTAGTGGCAAAGTTGGCCGCACCAAGACTGACGAGATTTCGGTTTTCTGTGATATGCCACGCATCCTTACAAAGGCTTTACGCCCACTTCCGGGCCGTGATGGCTTTACAAATAAGGAAGAGCGTCTACGTCGTCGTTATGTTGATATGGCGGTCAACCCAGAAGTGCGCGAGCGCTTCATTCGCCGCTCTAAATTTTGGACCGCTACGCGCCAATTTTTGAATGATCATGGTTTTGTCGAGATTAATATTCCAGTACTCGAAGTCACAACTGGCGGTGCTGACGCAAATCCGTTTGTTACGCATATGGATGCGCTCGATCAAGATTTTTATCTGCGCATTTCGCACGAGCTTCCACTTAAGCGCTTAATTGGCGGTGGCTATGAACGTGTTTATGATATTGGTCCACGCTTCCGCAATGAAGGTATGGATGAGGAGCATCTTCCAGAGCATGTTGCTATGGAATCTTACGCTGCCTACCAAGATTATCATGAGGGTATGGCTCTCTATGAAGAAATGATCAAATATGTCTGTATGCAAACTTGGGGGACGCTCCAATTTGAACATGACGGCATGAAGGTCGATCTCGACTGCGAGTGGCCGCAAATTACATTTGCGGACATTATTAAAGACAACTTCGATATCGATGTCTTTAATCCGGATATGGCAAAGATCCACGAGATTTTGCGCCAGAACGGCGTCAAGTTCGACGAAAAAGCCGAAGCTTCGCGCTTGCTTGATTATCTCTGGAAGATTATTCGCAAGAAATCGGCCGGTCCATTCTGGTTGATTCACGAGCCGGTGGAGCTTTCACCGCTCGCGAAGCGCCACGCCGAAGACCCACGCGTTACCGAACGTTTCCATCCTGTAATCTTCGGCACCGAGATGGGGAATGGCTTCTCTGAGCTAAATGATCCGCTCGATCAGCTCGAACGTTTCCAGCGCCAGCAGGCAATGCGTGACGCCGGCGATGAAGAGGCCCAGATGCTCGATATGGACTTTGTTGAGATGCTCGAATATGGCATGCCGCCAACCTGCGGTTGGGGCAATTCAGAGCGTAACTTCTGGCTATTTGAAGGTGTTTCCGCTCGCGAGGGCGTGCCATTCCCGCCAATGCGTCGTGACGAGTAACTTGACTTTTACGGCAAAGTGTGCTATAATAGAGAGATAGATGCGTTCCAGAAAATGGAGCGCATTTTTTCGTGCTCGTGCTTTTATGGGTTTTAAATATTTCCTAGAATACTCGCATGACATACTATAAGACAGATTTAACGCATCCATATCTTAACCAAATGGTAGACTACCCAGACATACCGAAGAAATTATGGGTGCGAGGAAAGCTACCAGATTGCGTAAGCGGTCGCCCGAAGACTGTAGCGATTGTTGGGGCTAGGCGCTGTACCAGCTATGGCGAAGACGTGGCCTACCGGCTGGCAAATCAACTAGCGGCCCACGGCGTAATAATAGTGAGCGGACTCGCATATGGTATTGACTCCTGCGCACATCGTGGCTGTCTAGATGCGGGTGGCATTACTATAGCGGTATTAGGAACGGCGATCGACCAAATATATCCCAGGAGTAACCTTGACCTAGCGGAGCGTATTCTTGAAAAGGGCGCGATTATATCCGAGCACAATCCGGGTGAAGAGGCGAAGAATTACTTCTTTTTGTATCGAAACCGGATTGTTTCCGGGTTAGCCGATGTGGTGGTTGTGATCGAGGCGGCAGAACGCTCCGGCACACTCTTTACGGCATATGTTGCTGAAGTAGAGCAGAGCAAAATCGTTTTTGCGATGCCTGGCGATATCACGCGCCCGATGTCTATAGGTTGCAATAATCTTATAAAAAACGGATGTATACCATATACCAAAATAGAAGACGTACTCGATGAGCTAAAAATAAAAAGTAAGGCTAAGAAAGACGATTATTCTGATTGTGACCCATCTGAGCGTCGCGTGTTAAAGTGCATAAAGGACGGAAAGCAAGATAATCTTGATATTGTCGCCGAAACAAAGCTGTCTGTCGGGGAGCTAGCGCAAATATTAACAAGCCTCGAAATGAAAAACCATATCAAATCCATCGGAATTGACCGCTGGGCACTTGCTTAGGAAAACGATTATGCTAAAATATAAACAGATAATAAGGTCAATAAAAGGGCATCATAAACAAATGGCAAATAAAGTTATGATCGTTGGTACCGGCAACGTAGGTATGAGCTACGGCTATGCTTTGGTGCATCAACGTACAAATGTAAACGAGCTCATTCTCGTAGATATTAATACCGAGGACGCAGAAGGCGAAGCGATCGATCTTCGCGATACGCTCGCTGTATCTCCAAGCTATCTTAAGGTTCGCAGTGGTTCTTATGCCGATGCGGGCGATTGTGATTTAATCGTTATTACTGCTGGCGTTCCACAGAAACCAGGCGAAACTCGCATGGATCTCCTTAAGAAAAATGCCGCTATCTTCAAAGATATGATTGGTCAAATTATGGCCGCCGGCTTTGACGGCATCTTCCTCATTGTCAGCAATCCGATGGATGTATTAACGTATCTTACCTGGCGATATTCTGGCTTACCATCCGAGCGCGTAATCGGCTCCGGTACAGTACTAGATTCTGCACGTCTCCGCTTCCGCCTCAGTCAGCGCCTACACGTTCATCCAAAGAATGTTCACGCTTATCAAGTTGGCGAACATGGCGATACCGAGTTTGCTATCTGGCACAGCGCCAATGTTGGCTGCCAACCGATTATGGACCTAATTCCAAAAGAAGAACTTCTCGAAATTGAAGATTATGCCCGCAAGGAAGCCTATACGATTATCGAGAAAAAGGGCGCAACCTATTATGGCATCGGTAGCTGTATGGCTGCTATTACTAACTGCATTCTCAACGACGAGATGCGTATCTTGCCGGTTAGCTCTTACGACGAGATGAGTGGTGTTTACTTCGGCTATCCATCAGTAGTTGGCCGCAGCGGTATTGTTCGCCGCATTGGTCTTGAGCTTAGCGAAGATGAGCAAGAAAAGATGAATGTCAGTATTGCTGCACTAAAGTCCGCCATTAAAGAAGTAGAAGAAGGCGAATAAAAAACAACAAAAAATACCCCGCAAAGGGGTATTTTTTATAATGTATGAATTTCTATGCCAACTACGCCGTATTTTTGAATATCTTCTTCGGAGTAATATTGTGCCATGTCGTTCGGGTCGGCGTTTTCATCGTCGGCGTAACCGAGGTCACGTTTATTTAGGGAGTTATATAAATCTTTAAAAGTTGCGAAATGGTAGAGCGCGATTACGATTGCGGAGACTTTTTCGCCATTGGCACGATTTTCGAATTCTATCTTGTCGCCAATTTCGATTTTTTGACGTTTTTCGTCATTTAGGCGCATTTCGATAATTTTCGAGCCGTTCTTTATTTTCTCAAACGGCTCTGGATGTAATCTCATTTGGTGCAATATCATAAAAATATTATATAATATATTTCATGAAATTATTTATTACAATTATAATTCTGCTTATTTTTGCAGAAACGACCATACTTTGCGTCAAAAGTTTTGGCGGCAAAAATCGCCATCTTGGTCAGATGCCGCGCCGCAAAGTGTTTGTAGACACATCAACTTTAATGGACGGTCGCATCTTGGCGGTTGCCAAGAGCGGTTTCCTTGGCGACGAGATTTTAATTCCTCGCTCAGTTATTCGCGAGCTACAGTTGCTCGCCGATGGACCAGATAGCGAGAAGCGCACTCGCGCGCGTTTCGGCCTCGATATCGTAAACGAGCTTGAGCGTGTGGAGCTGGCCGACGTCGAGATATTTGCCGATGATACTAAGAGGGTGAAAGTTGACGAACGCTTAATTGAGCTCGCTAAAGAGAATCGCGGCATGATTCTAACCAACGACTTTAACCTCATAAAAGTTGCCGCAACGGAAAAGGTTGATGCTATCAATATTAACGAGCTCGCCCAAAGCTTGCGCAGCGAATACTTACCGGGCGACCATCTTAATGTAAAAATAATCAGCGTCGGTAGTAACGCGCATCAAGGCGTAGCTTATTTACCGGATGGCACCATGGTAGTAGTTGATGAGGCGGATCGTTTCGCTGGTAAAAATATGATGGTCGAAATTGAATTCGTGCGCTATTTGCAGACCAACGCCGGTAAGATGATGTTCGCAAAACTTGCGCCAAGAAACAATAAGCCGCAAAAGCGCAAAATTGCCGACCGTAAATCTGGCCGTAAACCAAACAAGAACCATTAAAAAAGTTCCTCCATCTGGAGGAACTTTTATTATCTAGACGCCGTCGCAGTATAGCCGCCAGCGTCAGTCACTTTAAAGCTAATACTTGTAGGTTTTGTGTTTGTATCGTAGACGATAGTATCGCCAGAAGCGCCTAATGAACCACTTTTTATCAGTACGCCATTTACGCGTAATTCATAAGAGGATAAGTTAAATGGACTACCTTTATGTGCCGTAGCGGTAATAGTCCAGCTACCAGTCGTTTCATCATCTTCATCTTCGCTAGGGCCGCCAGTAACTGAAATACTGGCACTTGGCCTCGTATCACTACAACTGTGTACATTATCTTCTTCTTCGGTATTATAGTCACTTGCATAGACGATTTCCTTATTCGTCATCGGATCAATCATCTTGCTGACGGTAACCTCAACGCGGGTTTCGGCTGGAGTACAATCAGTTGCAAGCTTGCGGCTAATCGAGTCGAAGGTCATCGTTTCGGAAGTGATGCCACTTTTCTTCTGGGTGTACCAGCTTGGCCAAATATCATTCTTACCATTAATAGTGGCGCGCTTCATGCCGGCCGGCATCGCGATTTGATCGCCGGCTTTCCACTTACCATCGGCGCCATATACTTGCTCGTGGACGGCCTCAATATAGGCTGCACTAATCCTCCAGGCCACATTGTGGCTATCGTTGCGAAGTACGCGGCCATCATGGTTGCCGTTCCAAATCGCAGTTGCTAATACTGGAGAATAGGTCATCACCCAAGAGTCCTTAGCTTTGCCGGCACCGTTTTCAGTAGTACCAGTTTTGGCTGCCATCCAGACTTTACGGCTATAGAAACCAGCAGCGTAGGAAGAACTGCCCCAAATCCAACGGCGGGCCTCAACATCGGAGAGAATACTTGTGGTCATGAAGGCGGTTTGTTCATCGACGACGCGTGTACCTTCGCTATCTGTCCAAGCATCAATCACGTCACCGGAGCTATTTTTAACCTCTAGCCAGTAAGTAATCGGCTTAAACACACCACCACGTGCTAGCGTTGCATAGGCATTCGCGTGTTCGACTGGGCGTACGGCGCAACCACCGCCAATCGCCATAGAGAGACCAGCTGTTTCGCCATTGGCGCAGTAGGAAACATCGCCGAGTGCATGCGCTACTTCGAGACTGTTATCGATACCATTAATATATAGAGCTTTTACGGCTGGAACGTTCAAAGAGCCTGCCAAGGCCTGGCGGAACGTTATATTACCATTAAAGCGACCATTCGCGTTGCGCAACGAGCAGCGGCCAGTCGTGCCACGGCAATAAATAGAGTCAATGTTCGTATCTGCAATAATTGATCCTGGCGCATAGTTGACGCCCTCGCGCTCTACAAATAGCGGCGTATAGTCAAGAATTGGCTTAATTGTAGAAGCCGGCTCCAGCAATGAAGTTGCGGCGTTCACCTGGCCATAACCCTCACGGTTCCAATCGACGCTACCAACCATCGCGATTACTTGTGCGGTTTCTACATCAAGAGAAACTAGAGTTGCGTTATCGGAGCTGTTAATATAGAACGACTTTGCGCCTTCTGCAACGGCGGCTTCGGCGAGCCTTTGTGCGCGCATATCGATGGTTGTCGTAATTGTAAAACCACCTTCGCGCATAGTGCGAATACCGTATTTAGCTTCAAGCTGTGACTTAACTTCAAGCACGAACCAAGGCGCAAGCATATCTTTATACTGATCTTCTTCTGGCTGAATCTTTGCAATAATATCGACAGCCTTTGCCTCTTCGGCCTGTTCCTTGGTGATATAGCCCATTTCTACCATTACATCGAGCGTGTAATGCTGGCGCCAGAGTAGCTTCTCGTGACCAGCAATATTATACGGATTCAATACGGCAGGGTTATTTGGAATAGATGCGAGTAGTGCCGACTCGGCTAGGTCGAGATCCTTGGCGCTCTTACCGAAATAGGTCTGCGCTGCGGATTCGACGCCGTTACGGCGACCACCATATGGCGACTCGTTCAAATAGAGCGTAATAATCTGCTCCTTGTCGTACATTTTCTCAACTTCAATAGCGAGAATCATTTCCTTGATTTTGCGCGGCACGCCAGAAACATCGCGGTTACCAGCTTCGTCAGAGAAATAGACCTGTTTAATTAGCTGTTGCGTAAGCGTCGAGCCACCCTGAACTTCACCCTTCTTGATTAAGGTGATATACAAGGCGCGAGCAATACCATTAAAGTCGATGCCGATATGGTTGTAAAAATTTCTATCCTCGATTGCGACCGTAGCTTGGCGCATATAGGTTGAAATATCATCACCATCAACAACTAGACGATAGTCGCCACTACCTTTATCTTCCCAAAGTATTTCGCCGTTGCGATCGAGATAGGTATTTACAGTATTCTGGACGCGATTTGCTAATTCCTCTGGGTCAATTTCGGCTAAATCTTTCTTGAAGTAGAGGAATAAACCGCCGACACCAATAATAGCCAATAGAATTAATGCGGCTAAACATTTCAAAATAAATAACTGGCCTTCTTTTGAGAACCAGGCTTTTAGGACGCGGTCTGGACGTAGTTTTGCAAAGAAACGCAAAACTGGGTTTTTAGGTAATTTAGCCATTTCTTCCGCTTTTTTGCGGGCGCGCGCATCTTCGCGGACGCGACGTTTGTAGGCTAAGTTGGAATATAGGCTCATCCCAGACTTCGAAGATTTACTCTCCTTCTTCTTGGAGACAGTCTTCCTAGTCTTGATGGCTTTCTTTTTACTCGCAGTTTTATCTTTTGCCATTACTATATTATACACTATCAAAACTAGTCCGCGCTACAAAACATAAGCTTTTTACAATCTCTGTTATTTAGGGTAAAATAATTAATTATGAGTCACTATGAGCCATTAAAAATCGAAGAAAAATGGCAAAAGCGCTGGGAAGAAGAGCAGCCTTTTGCCGCCAAAGACAACGATAATCGTCCCAAGATGTATCTTGCGGAAATGTTCCCATACCCATCTGGTGCTGGCCTACATGTTGGTCACGTGCGCAACTTTTCTATCGTTGACTGTCTTGCTCGTTTTTATACTCAGCAAGAAATGAACGTGCTTCGTCCTTTTGGCTATGATACTTTTGGTCTTCCGGCCGAAAACTATGCTATTAAAACCGGGATTTCGCCGCAAGAAGTGACAGAAACTAATATTAATAATTTCCGCAAACAGGCCAAGCGTCTTGGCTATGCTATCGATTGGTCTCGCGAGATTAATACTTCCGACCCGGCATATTATAAATGGACTCAATGGTGCTTCCTTCAACTCTTCAAAAAAGGTCTCGCTTACCAAGCTGAAAGCTATCAGTGGTGGTGTCCGGTAGACCAGACCGTACTCGCTAACGAACAGGTAGAGAATGGTTGCTGCTGGCGCTGTGGCCACGAAGTTGAAAAGAAGAAAATGAAGCAGTGGTTCTTCAAGATTACCGCTTATGCCGATGAACTTCTCGACGAAATCGATTCGCTCGATTGGCCGGAAAAAATTAAAACCATGCAGAAAAACTGGATTGGTCGCAGTGAGGGCGCCGAAGTTGAATTCCAAATCGCTGATAGTGGCGGAAAAATCACCGTCTTTACTACCCGTCCAGATACAATCTTTGGTGCTACCTTTATGGTACTTGCGCCGGAGAACGAACTTATCAAAGAACTTGTGAACGACGACACTAAAGATGCGGTCGAAAAGTATTGCAAAGAAGCGCTTAAGAAGTCTGAGATTGAACGTCAGGAAAATAAAGAAAAGACAGGCGTCTTTACTGGCTCCTATGTTATTAATCCAGCTACTGGCGAAAAAATACCAGTTTGGGTTGCCGACTATGTTCTTAGTGGCTATGGTACTGGTGCTGTTATGGGTGTGCCAGCTTGCGACGAGCGTGATAACGAATTTGCGACCAAGTTTGAATTACCAATTGTTAAAGTAATAGAAAAGCCAGAAGACTCCAAAGATGATTCTAAATGCTATGCTGGTGAAGGCGAAATGGTCAATTCTGGACCATTCAGTGGTAAGCAAAGTAGTGAAGTTCGCGAGCAAATAAATGATTGGCTTGAGCAGCAGGGCATTGGCCACAAGAAAGTCACTTATCGTATGCGTGACTGGCTTATTTCTCGTCAGCGCTACTGGGGCTGCCCAATTCCGATTGCTTACGATAAGGATGGTAATGCGCATGCTATTCCGGAAGATCAACTGCCGGTGATGTTGCCGAAAATTGACGATTATAAACCAGATTCATCTGGTCGTTCAGCACTCGCAAAATGCGATGAATTCTTGAAAGTTACTATCGATGGCGAGGAAATGACGCGCGAGACTGATACGCTCGATGGCTATGCCTGTTCTAGCTGGTATCTCTGGCGCTACACCGATCCGCACAATGACAAAAAGGCTTGGGACCCGAAGAAGGTTAACTTCTGGGCGCCAACCGATATTTATTGTGGCGGGGATCATGCCGTAGCGCATCTACTTTATGTGCGTTTCTGGTGCAAATTCTTTGCCGATGAAGGTTACTTGAATTTCCGCGAGCCAATTAAGAAATTGCTCTACAACGGATACATTAATGCTCCGGACGGTAAGAAGATGTCCAAGTCCAAAGGCAATGTTATTGATCCGCTCGATGTAATTAACCAAGGTTATGGCGCTGATACGCTTCGCACCTACGAACTCTTTATTGGTCCATACAATTTAGATGCGGCTTGGAGCACTGAGGCCATCGGCGGCGTTTACCGCTTCCTAAATCGTTGCTGGACGCTCACCTTTGATAAGAAGACCATTAATGAGGATAAGAATATTGTCTATCGCCACAAGACTGCCAAAAAAGTTACTGAGGATATGTATCGCAATAACTTCAATACTGCAGTTGCTGCCTTGATGGAATTTGTGAACGAGCTTTATAAGAATGGCGCCCATCATGACGATCTCGTAGTGCTCGCGAAATTACTGAAACCGTTTGCACCACATCTTGCATCCGAGATGCTCGAAGAATTAAAGTCGGACGATATCTGGCCAAAGTGGGATGAGAAACTTCTTGTTGCCGACGAAGTAGAAATGGTTGTTCAGGTAAATGGCAAACTCCGCGCGCGTATCATGGCTTCCGTAGACGATGCGAAGGACGCTAAGAAAATGGAAGAGCTCGCGTTGGCTGACGAAAAAGTCAAAACTTATACCGACGGCAAAGAAGTTGTAAAAGTAATCACTATTCCAAAAACTCATCTTGTGAACATTGTTGTAAAATAGTAAATCAAAGCAAGTGATCTCAGTGTCTATGATGATCTTTTATCGGACCACAAAGCAATTTCTGCCGAGATAGAAATTATTTAGCCTGACGCTTAATGAGTTTAGCGTGTAACACCACACGTTCTTTGCTGTTGTAACAAGTTGAAAGAGTGAGAATCTGGTCTTTTCCGCTAACCGTCGCGCCGAAATCTTGGACGCTGCGATCTTTTAGCATAGTAATGAATTTTTCAAACTGTGCATCACTTGAAAAACTGGTTTGGATATAGTCGGTCGTAACCGGGATGCGATAGACACTAAATACCTGCCAAAGCGCCATTTCGGAATCGTTGGCGGTGCGCACGACGAAATTATTGGAGTTATTGCGCCATCCATTCGTAAGAATAGTGCGTAATGTACCAAACATTGAACCATCATTGCGTCCATGCGCATAAAGGATTAAATTTTTGTCGCTCCCGTCATTTTTATTGCGAAAATCCTCAAAGACCCAGCCGGCCGTATTATAACTTTTGTCAAAAGAATGCTTAAGATAAAAATCATTATTCGTAGTCTGAACATAAGGATAATTAATATTAGTGCCGCTTAAAGAAATCCAACCCGCAGTCTCGTCGTTAATTTTGCGTAGTTCGGAAAAATCTACATCTAGCAAATTAGTCTTTAAATACTTCCAATACGGAGCATCATCTGGTTCTCCGGAAGAAATAACTTGAGTATCGTCATTGTCGGATATTTCTCGTGTAGTGGCGGCTTCATTTATCATCGATGTCTGCTCATCCGTATCGATTGAATCGAGCGTCCATTCATAGATTTTGTAGCCAGAATAACCAATGCCAACCACGCATATTAATGCAATAACGCAACTTGCTGCAATCTTAATACGAGATTTTGCCTTCCGAATTTTCATAACAATTATTATAACATAAGAAGCATTACGCGGGCGCTCCTTGCCCCTTGCGAAAGAGTCAAAAATATAGTAAACTAGGGCAAAGTAATATATCAAAGAAGGAGCATTTTTACATGCCTGAACCAAAAAAACAGAGCAGCCCTCGCAAGACCGGCCTTCGCCGCAGTCATTTGCGCCTTAAGCTTGCTCGTAGCGTGAACGCACATTCACCAGTTAAAGCTTTTGAAACAGCAAAAAAGACCCCAAATCTCAAGTTGAAAGCTTGCAAGAAGTGTGGCAATAAGCCATGCAAATGTGACAAAAAGTCAAAATAAATAGGGAGGCAAACTAACGTGGCAAGCAATCGACATCTCGGCAGAATTATCGCGCTTCAGAGTCTTTATGAATACGAATTCCGAAGCAAGGCGGGCGACGCCTCGGCCGACATCGATAGTATCGTCGCAAAAAATATTGAACCCTACGCAAAAGCCTTAGGGGACGTTGATTTTGTACATGATCTCACTCATGGCGTTTTTGATGAAATGGATGAGCTTGATAAAGAGCTTCAGCCAATGGCACCAGAATGGCCAATTTCGAGTATTTCTTCCGTCGACCGCAACGTCTTAAGGATTGGTCTTTTTGAGCTAACGCGCCGAAAAGATACTGTTCCACCAAAGGTTGCCATTAATGAAGCCGTCGAGCTAGCAAAAGCATTCGGATCTGATAATTCTTCTAAGTTCATTAACGGCGTGTTGGGTACTGCTTATCGTAATATCGGGGGAGAGGAACAGAAACAGCATGCAGAATCAGAAAAATCAGAAGCTGCAGGCGACGTCGAAGACGAACAAGAGGATGAAGCCTAAAGCCAAAGGCGCGACGTCACGAATGTCGCGTTCTTCGCAGCCAAGACCAAAGAAAAAAACTAATTCAAGGAACAAACGGGGCACATATAAAATCCCGGAAGCCTTGCCTACTGAAGAATATAAAGAGCCGAGGCTCGAAAAAATTCGTCAGGTAGTTTTTCGTAAGAAGCCAGAAATCAAAGAAATCGTACGCGAACCAACCGCTGGCGGCATCGTATTTCGTATGACTCCAGATAATCGCGACATCGAGATTCTTTTAATTCAAGATAGTAAAGATCGCTGGACAATTCCAAAAGGACATATTGAACCGGGCGAAACCGCCAAACAGACTGCTGTCCGCGAGATTGGCGAGGAATCTGGACTAAAAGAAGTTGATGTCTTAACCTGGCTTGGCAAAATTCATTTCAAATATCGCCGTCTCGACAAGCTTGTATTAATGACTACGCAGGTTTATCTAGTGCAGTCCACAAATAATAAGGAGCATCCGACTAAGGAAAAATGGATGAATGGTATTCGCTGGTTTAGTTTTAGTGACGCATTAGATGCCATCGAATATGCCGACATTGAAAAGTTGATGCTTATAGCTAAAAAGAAAATCCGCAGTGGAGAATTCAATTAATGAATAAATCTCAATTTGATGCCTATGTTGCTTTCGCAAAAGAAAAACTTGGTATTGAATTTCATGATATTAATCTTTTAATCACCGCACTAACACACCGATCGTATGTTAATGAACACCGGGATTCTACGGAACACAACGAGCGCCTAGAGTTCCTCGGTGATGCCGTGCTTGAGTTAGTCTCGTCAGACTATCTTTATAAAAATTTCGAACAACCTGAGGGTATCATGACTTCCTGGCGTGCGGCACTCGTCAATACGGAGGCTAATGCGGCAGCCGGCGAACGTCTAGGTTATCAAAGCTTAGTTCGCTTAAGTCGTGGCGAGAAGAATGGTTCCGAGCGTGCGTTGCATGTTATTATGGCTGATTGCTACGAGGCAATTATCGGCGCAATTTATCTCGATCAGGGTTACGCTACTGCCGAAGCTTTCATTAAAAAGAATAGCCTGACGCGCATGAATGAAATTATTGAGAATGAGTCATGGCGCGATGCCAAATCATTCCTGCAAGTATTATCGCAGCATATTGATAACGTAACCCCGTCTTATCAGGTTATGAAGGAAGAGGGGCCAGATCATGATAAGACTTTTACGCTTGGCGTGTATATTAATGGCCATCTTAAAGCGACCGGCGTTGGGCATAGTAAACAAGAGGCGCAGGTTAAGGCGGCTTCTGAGGCGATTCGCCAATATAAGCGTGAATATCCAAAAGAAGTTGAAGAATTCAGCGTAATCTGATATAATATACCAAGTTATTAAATTAAAGGAGAATTATGCTTGCGATTCGCTTACAGCGTAATGGCCGTAAAGGGATGCCCCTTTATCGGATAGTCGTCCAAGAAGCGCAACGTCACCCTCTTTCGGGTCGTATCGTCGCTCAGGTCGGCAGCTACAACCCACACACCAAAGCTACGGTTTTGGAAAAAGAAAAGATTGAAAAATATTTGAGCAATGGCGCTCAGCCAAGTTCACGTGTTGTCCGCATTCTTACCAAAGAAGGCATCAAGATGCCAAAATGGGTCAAGACTGCGCCAGAAAAACATGTTGCCGCAAAGCATGCCGATAAGCTTCGTAAAAATCAGCCAAAGGAAGAAGTTCCTGCAGCCGAAGAAGCTACCGAGGCACCAGCTGAAGCTTAATAAACTATATCCCGTCCGTGAGGGCGGGATATTTTTATGCTTAATTTTTTTAGAAATAATATATACTATAATTATAAATACTTAACAATATGGAGAACCTATGGCTACTATAGACCAGCAATTCGTAGAATATATCGTAAAGACCCTCGTAAACAATCCAGATAAAGTTACTATCGATCGCACTATCGATGAAAAAGGCGTACTCTTGAGCCTCGAAGTTGACCCAGAAGATGTCGGCCGTATTATTGGACGCCGTGGCGCTACCGCTCAAAGCATCCGCACGCTTTTGCGCGCACTTGGCACTAAGAATGATGCTCGCTACAACTTAAAGATCGTCAATAATGACGGTTTTGAGCCAGAAGCGAAGAAAGAAGCCGCTCCGGCCGCCGATGATAGCTTTGCGACCGAAGAAACTCCTGCTCCAGCCGAAGAAATCGACGAGGTAGAAGAAGTTGAAGACGAAGAAGATGGCGTCGAAGAGGGCAGCGAACTCGCGAAAAAAACCCGCGCAGAGCTTGCAGACTTGGACGATTTGGATATATAATAATCCTAATGCTTTGTTCAGGCATTAAGCTAACTGCGAGTCAGCTTTAAACATAAAAAAGTTGAGAGCTTATATGCTTAAAAACCACCCATGATTCCAGGGTGGTTTTTAGGTTGTTTAGTGTATTCTATTTTTCTTCAGGTTTAGCCGGAGAATGCTTAGCTTCTTCGCGCTTCTTGGCGTCATTAAGCTTCATTAGGCGCCAGATTACGATCATAATCAACACGATGCCAATTACGCCGAACCAGATGTATGTAAAGCCGCCGGTTAGGGAGAGCATGCTTACTAGCATTACTGCGATACTTGTCCAGACTAGCCAGCCCTTGTCGACCAATACAGCATATACCAAGAAGGCAACTTGCGTTAAGACGCTACCGAGCATCCAGTAATCGCCGCCTCTCCAGCCGACGAATAATAGACTTACAGTGAGCAGTATGTAGCCCAGGAAGAAGCGCCAGCGATTTTTCTCTGGCAATTTCCTCTCTTTCCAGACGCTAACACCAATTAGTGCGGTAGGCAAAACAAATGAACGAATCATATGTAGAGTTAATAATAGGTTCTCGCGGCTAGCACTATATGAGTCGTATGCGCCAATACACTTAGACTGCGCGTAGCCGTAAACTTCACATTTTGGTATTGCAACCATAGCGTTGCTATTGCTGAAGATAGTTTCGCCAATAGTTCCGATTAATGAAAATACACAGAGTGCGCCACTATAAATACTGAGTTCGTATAGGATTGTGTATTTCGATAGGTAACCGAACGCTGCTAAGAATAGGGTTATGATAAGCCAGGCAACCTCTACGTATCCGACGTCGATCGCCGAAATGAATAACACTAAAGCCGTAAAACATAGACCGACAATTGCGAGCGGCATGGCGTTTGGTTGTTGTTTACCGGTAAGTTTATAACCGAGCAGGATTAATAGACCATAAACGGTGAAGTAGATTATATTGATCCAGCTTGACCAGGTTATACCGTCGAATCCCTCGCTAATGACTAATGGAATCAAGGCGAGGCTAACAAGGGTAGCGATACTCCATAGGATATTCTTATGAATAGCCGAGTAGGCGACGCCTAGCACGGCCAGGATACTAAATACCACCAATTGGACGACTGCCGACATTTCTGTATCGAATCCGGCTGTAAAGATAGGCGTAATAAAAATACCAATTAACGAAAGTACTTCAACCAAATGCTCAGCTTTGCGTATTTCTTCGTTTTTCTTCGGCAAGAAGAGAGCAGCCAAAGCTTGGGCGAGGAAGCTAATTGCCCATACTATTACTGCAGAAAGTGCGGCCACTAGATGCTTCTCACTATAAGCACTATCAAACAAGCGCTCGAATAGCGAATAATTTAGCGAATCTGCTACACACGCGAACAGCAAGATTTGGACGGCAAAACGTCCCACGATAAACCAACCATATTTATGATTATTAGTCCAGAATAATAGAGCGTAGATTATGGCTAATAGCGACATAAATGTGCGCAGGAAAGGCGCCTCAATTGCGATGTCTGGAACGACAAATAGAATAAGTGAACCCATAAATACGAACGGCAGAAGTATGTAGGCGGCCACCAATGTGGCTTTACGGAAGTTTACTGGTAGCCATGCTGGACGGCCACGATATATTAATAATGGAATAAACGATAAGACGCCGGGAGCGGCAAATGCCCACCAGATCGTGGCAGTTTCGTTGCCTATAGGTGTACATGCCCACGCAGTCACTAAGGCCCAAAAATAAGCAAAAAACGGCAAAACCTTCGACTTAAAGATTAGTGAAGTGATAACGAAAGCAATCATGGAGATGGTGGAGGTTAGAATCCAAGATAATTGCGTGTCGATACCGAAAGTGATAAACGATATTACCCAGAACGGAAACACTGCCGTCGCGGTATAAGCGAAGGCGAGGCCTACTGGCTTAAGGTAGTCTACAAGCTTATAAATAACGGCGCCGATGATATAGAAAATCAACGTTAATGTAATGGCAGTAGGCGCGACTAACTTATTATTTGTATTCTCCATGAATGAGATCATGGCGCACACTAAGAAAAAGCTGCCACAGATTAAGAGGACATTTAGGAGGGCATATGGATTTTTCTGTTTTGGTAGTTTTGCTGGCGTAGGAGGCGTAGTTGTTGCGGGCACAGAAGATCCGCTCGTCGCGGCCGGAATATTCGTCAGCTGAGCCGCGCGTCGTTTATTGTCGTGGTGTACGACTAATATAATAATAACTGCGATTATTCCAGGTATTATAAGTGAGCCTAGGCCACCTAATAACCCAATAATTAACTCCCACAGAGTGCTTGATAACATTTAAACCTCCTAATTAATTTAATTCTAAATGCTAATGTCAAAAATAGCAACTGGCAAAAAATGGTCAAAAAAGTGCCTAAAACCCCTTGCGGCACTTGTAGAAATACGTTAAAATGGTTAGTTAAGAAGTAGTGTGCTTTGATTATTTTGAACTTCTGCTCCGGCAATGCAGAATGGGGGTCAAAGCGGTGATCTTCCGGCCAAAGTATCAACACTAATAAACAGCGAGGGAATGTGGCAAAAACTACAAATACCGCAAGGAGTGGTAGCCGGGTATCTTTTACCGAGGGCGACCAAGTTCTTCCAATACCAAATTTAACCGAGCATCAAACCAAATCTTGGAAAGAATTCGTAGATTACGGTTTGCAGGAAGTCTTTAACGAGCTCAATCCAATCGATGACTATACTGGTCAAAAAATGAGCCTCCGTTTCAAGGATTACTATTTCAAGGATCCAGTAGAAACAGACTATACTGCTAAAGAAAATCTTACAACTTACGAAGCTCCACTACACGTTAACGTAGAGCTTACCAATAAAGTTACCGGCGAAGTCAAAGAGCAGGATATTTATTTTGGTGATTATCCATGGATGACCGATCGCGCCAGCTTTATTATTAATGGCACCGAGCGCGTAATCGTTTCTCAGCTTATCCGTTCTGCTGGCGTATTCTTCCAGGCCGATACGGTTGCTGGCCATAATTATTATGGTGCAAAAATTATTCCAGGTCGTGGTGCATGGCTCGAATTCGAGACCGACACGAAAGGCGTCGTCTATGTTAAGATTGATCGCCGTAAAAAGGTCCCAGTAACGACGCTTCTTCGCGCACTTGGCATGAAGAAGACCGAGACTATTCCAAAAATCATTGACGCCATTAAAGAAAGAGTTGGCGATAAAGACTTCGATTATAATGCTGCAAAGCAATATATCGAAAACACCTTTGAGAAGGATCCATCTGATAGCCAGGGTACAGCCCTTCTAGAAATCTATCGTCGTCTCCGTCCAGGTGATTTGGCGACCGTTGAAAACGCTAAAAATATGATTGAGCGTACCTTCAATGATTATCGTCGCTATGATTATTCTCGTGTTGGCCGCTACAAGATTAATCAACGCCTTGGTTTCGATACTCCAAACGATGAAGTCCATCGTACACTACAAATGAAAGATCTCGTTGCAATTATTGCTGAGATTATTCGCTTAAATATCACTCAAGACCCAGTAGACGATATCGACTCTCTCGCAAACCGCCGTGTCAAATTGGTTGGCGAGCTTGTTCAGCGTCAGTTCCGTCTTGGCATGCTCCGCTTGCAGCGCAACATTCTCGACCGTATGTCGATGAGCGATCCTGCAACGGTTACTCCATCTCAGTTAGTAAACTCTCGCCCAGTGACTGCCGCGGTCAAAGAGTTCTTCAGCAGCTCTCAGCTCAGTCAGCTCATGGACGAAACTAACCCATTCAGTGAACTTTCACACAAACGCCGTCTATCTAGTATGGGCCCTGGTGGTCTTACTCGTGAACGCGCCGGCTTCGAAGTACGCGATACGCACCCAACTCATTACGGTCGTATTTGTACTGTTGAAACCCCAGAAGGTGGTAACGTTGGTCTCGTACTTAACTTGGCTACCTATGCTCGTATTAATGATTATGGCTTCATTGAAGCTCCATATCGTGTCGTTAAGAACGGCAAAGTCACTGATGAAATCGTTTACGTCGATGCTGCCGCCGAAGAGAACATGGTAATTGCAGATACGAGCGCCAAGCTTGATAAAAACGGCAAGTTCGTTGATGAATATGTTTCCGCCCGCAAAGGTCTCCAGCCAACTCAGGTAATGGCTAGCGAAGTTACCCACATGGATGCCGCACATAAGGAAATTCTTGGCGTTGCCGCTTCTATGATTCCATTCGTAGAAAAGAACCGCGTCGACCGCTCCTTGATGGCTTGCGCTATGCAGAAACAGGCTGTGCCTCTTGTAAAACCGGAAGCCGCTATTGTCTCGACCGGTATCGATGCCGAAGTCGCAAAGAATCTTTCTCAGATTGTTTACGCCGAAGCAAACGGCGAAGTCGTTAAAGCCGATTCCAACTGTGTCGAGGTAAAATATACTGGCAAGAAAGAAACTAAGGTCTACAACCTTATCCACTTCATGAAGACGAACGACGATCGTTGTTATGACGAACGCACAGTCGTTAAGCGTGGTCAAAAAGTGAAGAAAGGCGATGTTCTTATTGAAGGCGCTTCCATCGATAATGGCGAGCTTGCACTTGGTAAGAATATGCTTGTAGCCTTCATGCCATGGCGTGGTTATAACATGGATGACGCCATTGTTATTTCTAAGCGCCTCGTTCAGGATGATGATCTTACTAGTATCAACATCCGCGACTTTGATGTCGAGGTTCGCGAAACGAGGATTGGACCTGAACAGGTTACCCGTGATATTCCGAATGTTTCCGAAGCCGCCCTTCGCCACCTTGGTGAAGATGGTATCGTAACTGTCGGCTCCGAAGTCCGCCCAGGCGATGTGCTTGTAGGAAAAATTACTCCAAAAGGCGAGCAACAAGAGCTCAGTTCTGAGGAACGTCTCCTTCGCGCCATCTTCGGCGAAAAAGCTAAAGATGTCCGCGATACTTCCGTACGTATGAACGGTTCTGATGGCGGTAAAGTTGTCGGCGTAAAAATCTTTACTCGCGAACAAGGCAATGATCTTAAATCTGGTGTCTTAATGCAGATTAAGATTTACGTTGCTGAGATGCGCAAGATTTCCGTCGGCGATAAGCTTTCCGGCCGTCATGGTAACAAAGGTGTTGTCGCCCGCATTCTTCCAGTCGAAGATATGCCATTTATGGAAGACGGTACTCCAATCGATGTTGTCCTTAACCCAATGGGCGTACCTTCCCGTATGAACCTTGGTCAGCTCTTCGAGACTCATCTTGGTATGGCTGCTCGTGCACTCGGCTACAAGGTAAATACTCCATCCTTCAACTCCGTGTCCGATGAAACAATTTCGGCCGAGCTCAAGAAGGCTGGTTTCGAAACCGATGGTCGCGTCAAACTTTACGATGGTCTCACTGGTGAACCATTTGAAGAGCGCATTACTGTTGGCGTGATGTATATGCTTAAGTTGCACCACATGGTCGCAGATAAGATTCACGCCCGCTCCACTGGCCCATACACGATGGTGACCCAGCAGCCACTTGGTGGTAAAGCTCAGAATGGTGGTCAGCGCTTCGGTGAGATGGAGGTGTGGACGCTTGAGGCTTATGGCGCAGCATCTACTCTTCAGGAAATGCTCACCATCAAGTCTGATGACGTTTATGGTCGTGCTAAAGCATACGAATCTATCATTAAAGATACTGACATTGAAGGTCCAAAGCTCCCAGAAGGCTTCAACGTCTTAGTAAAGGAGCTTCAGGGTCTTGGCCTTAAAGTTGATCTTATCGATAATGGCGATGCCCGTGATGCAGACCGTGTTATCGAAAAGACTACCGAAGAAGTCGAACGTCAACGTGATGATTCGGTGATATATGCCCAAAAAGACGAAATACCGCCGGAGGAATATGTTGAAGAAGAAGGATTCGATGGTGGGGAAGAAGAATCCATCGATGAAGGCGATGAAGAATACGATGAGTTCGATGTTGAAAGCGAAGCCGAAGGTGACATCGAAGACGATATAACAACTGATTTAGGGGAGGATCTATAATATGGCTTGGCAAGATAACTTTATTAGTGCGAACGATTTCGATTCGATTCGCCTCTGCATCGCTAGCGAGGAAGATATCCTCAACTGGAGCTACGGTGAAGTCTTAAAACCAGAAACAATTAACTACCGTACCCAGAAGCCAGAACGCGATGGTCTCTTCTGTGAACGCATCTTTGGTCCAGTCAAAGATATTAATCCAAATGATCCAAAGCTTAAAGGTGTTCGCTCCCGCGAAGCCGCTGTCGATAAGGAGGGCAATCTTGTAACTAAGAGTATTACCCGCCGTGAGCGCATGGGGCACATTACTCTCGCTGCGCCAGTTGCACATATTTGGTTCATGCGTGGTACTCCATCCGCACTTAGCCTTTTGCTCGACATTACCGTAAAAAATATCGAAAAAGTTGTATACTTTGCCGCATATATTATTACGGACGCCAATAAGGAAGAAATCGATAAGCGCCTCGAAGATCTTGAGACCGAGACCGATCTCGCTCGTCAGGCAATCAAGGCTCGCTACGAAGCTGAAGCAAAAGATAAGGATGCCGACGTAGTTAAGAAGCTCGCCGAAGACCAGACTAAAGAGCTCGAAGAACTCGAAGCTGGCTATCAAAGCAAAAAAGATATTCTAACTGGTTTCACTAAGGGTGCCGTCATCAACGAAGTTGATTACCGCAATCTCGAAGACATGGACGAAGGTTACGAAGATCTTATTACTGTCGAAATGGGTGCCAGCGGTATTAAGAAACTTCTCGAAGAAATCGATCTCGACAAGATGGTCGAAGAGCTCCATGAAGAAGCCGATAACTGCAAAGGCCAAAAGCAGAAGCGCATCATGAAGCGCCTCAAGGTGCTTGAAGGTATGCAATCTGCTGGTATTAAGCCAACCGACCTCATCTTGAACGTTATTCCAGTAATTCCACCAGATCTACGTCCAATGATTTCCTTGGCTGGTGGCCGCTTTGCTACAACCGATCTTAACGATCTTTATCGCCGCGTTATCAACCGTAACAACCGCTTAAAGAAGCTTGTTGACCTTAATGCTCCAGAAGTAATCCAGCGCAACGAAAAGCGCATGCTTCAGGAAGCCGTCGATGCTCTTATCGACAACAATGCTTCCCGTGGTGGTCGCACCGCTAACTCTCAAAATGGTCGTCGCAAACTCAAGAGTTTGTCTGATCTTCTAAAGGGTAAGCAGGGTCGCTTCCGCCAGAACCTTCTCGGTAAGCGCGTTGACTACTCTGGTCGCTCCGTAATCGTTGTTGGTCCAGAGCTTCGCATTAATCAGTGCGGTCTTCCAAAGCAGATGGCACTTGAGCTCTTTAAGCCATTTGTTATCTCTTGGTTGATTAAGAATGAGTACGCAAACAATATCCGTTCCGCTTCTCGTATGATCGAGCAGGGCGAAACTGTGATTTGGGATGCGCTTGATGAAGTTATTGAAGGCAAATACGTTCTTCTTAACCGCGCCCCATCTCTCCACCGTCTCTCGGTCCAGGCCTTCCAGCCAAAGTTGATCGATGGTAAAGCAATTCAGCTCCATCCACTCGTAGCTAACGGTTTCAACGCCGACTATGATGGTGACCAGATGGCTGTCCATCTTCCACTTTCGAAGGAAGCTCAAGCGGAAGCCCGCGAGCTCATGGCTGCCGGCAAGAACCTCTTGAAGCCAGCTGATGGCGCTCCAGTTCTTTCAATTACGCAGGATGTCGTACTTGGTAGCTATTACCTCACCTACGAAAAGCCATCCGCTCAAACCGAGCGCAAGGCTTTCACGAGTGTCTACGAAGCCGAGCTTGCCTATGATATGGGCCTCATCCAACTTCAAACTCCAATCCGTGTTCATACGAAGGGCGAGAAGCGTGATACTACCCTTGGCCGCGTCTTCTTTAACGAAGTTCTGCCAAAGGAATATCCATACGATAACGAAGTTCAGAATAGCAAGCACCTCAAGAAGGTAATGGCAAATATCCTTGATCAATTCGGTGCAGATGCGGCCGTTGAAGCTGCTGACGCCATTAAGGATCTTTCCTTCAAATATGAAACCATCGCGGGCGTCTCCACTTCCAAGGATGATTACCCATATTATCCAGAAGTTGAGCCACTCATTGCTGAGGGCGAAGGTGTCGCTGCGCAAATTAACCAACAGTTTGAAGATGGCCTCATCACTGAGGACGAACGTTATCGCCTCACTGTTGCCGCATGGCGCAAGGTCGATGACCAAATCTCTCAGCTCGTTAAGGATAACCTTGCTCATCTCGATACGAACATTTCCATCATGACTAACTCTGGTGCACGTGGTTCCGCAGGCAACATTAAGCTCGCGTCCGCAACCATCGGTATCATGGTCGATGTGTTTAACCGTGAAATCGAGCTTCCAGTTAAGTCCAGCTACAAGAAAGGTCTCAACACGCTCGAGTCGTTCATCGCAACCCGTGGTGCACGTCAGGGTCAGGTGTCAACCGCTCTTCGTACTGCAGACTCTGGTTATCTCACTCGTCGTCTCGTTGATGTGTCTCAGGATGTCTTCACGGTCGAAACCGAAGCTGAAGATCCTGGCTTTCGCATTTACAAGAGCGAAAGCGAGATCACTGGTATTGGCTTCGCTGATCGTATCTATGGCCGTTATTCTGCTGAAGCAGTCGAAAAATATGGCCTCGAAGCCGACGAGCTTATCTCTCGCGAGATGGCCGAACAACTTGCTGCCGATGAAGAGATTGACAGTTTGAAGATTCAAAGCGTCCTTACTACTGAATGTAATGATGGTGTGCCACGCAAGGCCTACGGTATTGATATGTCTACCCGTATGCCAGTCGCCTTCCACGAACCAGTTGGCGTTATCGCCGCTCAGTCCGTTGGTGAGCCAGGTACTCAGCTTACGCTCGATACTAAGCACTCATCCGGTGTTGCAGGTTCCGGTGCTATCTCCCGTGGTCTTCCACGCGTTGAGGAGCTTCTCGAGGCTCGTACGCCAAAGGGTCAAGCCTTCATTTCTACCATTGCTGGCGTAGTCAGCACATGGGAAGAAGGTCGCTTCAACGTTGTCCAAGTCACTCCAGATGCCGGTAAGGCCGAACACTTTAAGCTCGAAGGCCGCAAGGCAAAGGTTAAAGATGGCGCAAGCGTCAAGACTGGCGCAGTTATCGCTAGCAAGACTAAGGGTGCCGACCCAATCATTGCTCCATTTGATGGTGTAGCCGAATTAACTCAGGACGAAATCGTTCTCGTCGCTAATGCTGGCACTCCACTCAAGGTATCCGTACCAATGGACTTCGCTCTCACCGTTAAAGAAGGTGATCGCGTTGAGCCAGGCGATCGCCTCTCCGAAGGTTCCTTGAACTTACAAGATCTCATGAAGTACAAGGGCATCGAGGAAACCGAGCGCTACATCTTGAACGATATTCTCACGATTTATGCCGCTCAAGGTCATGAAATCTCCGCAAAGCATCTCGAGGTTATTATCCGCCAGATGTTCTCGCGCGTCATGATCGACGAGCCTGGCGATACCGCCTTCGTCACTGGCGACATTGTCAGTAAAGCTGCCGTCGCAGAAGAGAATGCTCGCGTCGTTGCCGAAGGGAAGACCCCAGCCGAGTTTACGCAGATGCTTCTTGGTATTTCCAAGGTATCTATCTACTCCGACTCCTTCCTCTCCGCTGCATCCTTCCAGGATACTACCCGCGTATTGATCTCCTCGGCCATCTCCGGTCGCGTTGATCATCTCCGTGGTTTGAAGGAAAACGTGATTATCGGTCGCAAGATTCCAGTAGGTACTGGTATTGAGTCTCTCGCCGAATATACCGGCGTCGAAGACGAAGCTGAAGCTACTGAAATAGCTGGCGAACCGGCTGCAGAAGAATTAGAAAACATCTAATAAAAATGCGCACAAAAAGCTCCCCACTACGGGGAGTTTTTTGGTGGCGAAGTCGGCTATACTTGACTAAATAAAGTGTTTGTGCTATAATAATAATGTTCGAGTGAACAACGCGAAATTTTTTCGCAGTTCATAGGAAAGTTCTTTGAGGAGGTTGATCAAATGAGAACAAATGGATCCCGTAGCTACAGGGATTACGAAGCTCATGACAGCTATCGCAGCGCCCGCACCAGCTATCGCGCGTCAGATTATGGCGATTCTGAGGAATCGCTTGCGCGCTATAACCTGATAATCGGCGCCGTGTTGCTGTACGGGTTTTTCGTGAACTACCTGATGGTCAAGTATTGCACCCAGTATTTCGTCGACATGAATCCTGTCCTAATGATCGTTTTGTACTTCGTGCTGGCAATCGCGGGTACTATCATAAGCGCCCGCAGCGATAGGCCAATAATCAGTTTTCTGGGCTACAACATGGTGGTTGTACCGCTCGGTATGGTGCTTAGCGTCTGCCTGGTAGGCCAAAGTGCCGTATCTATCCTGAATGCCGCCATCGTGACAACGCTCGTAACTCTGGTAATGATGCTGCTCGGCTGGTTCTTCCCAAAAGCGTTCTTGTCTATGGGGCGTGCGCTCGGCATAGCGTTGATTGCGGTTATCGTAATCGAGCTGGTTTGTGGACTGATTTTCAAACTCTACATGCCGACATTTTGGGACGTGCTGGTGGCCCTGATATTCTGTGGCTACATCGGCTACGACTGGGCTAAGGCGCAACAGCAACCGCATACGCTCGACAACGCCATCGATGCCTGCGTTGGACTCTATCTCGACATCGTGAATCTGTTCATCCGTGTCGTATCGGTAACGTCTGGACGTCGCGACGATTAACCCTGTAGTAAATCCCGCCCGTAAAAAGGCGGGATTTTTCTTGCCCAAAACCAAAAGCGCAATGCTATAATATATACGTGGATAAAAAGAGGACTGTGCGGAGGTATTGGGGTATTTTCTCTACCATCATGGTAGCGATTATCTTCGTATTCGCAATCGTTCTTGTTATAATGCGCCTCTTTGGATATTCTCTTTATACTGTTATGTCTGGCTCGATGGAGCCAGAGTATCATGTTGGTTCGCTTATTTATGTTAAACAGGTCAACACGGACGAGCTGGAAGAAGGCGACGTGATTACTTTTGTGGCCGACGAAAACAATACCGTCGTCACGCATCGCATTGAAAAAGTCATAAACGAAGACGGAACTCGCAAGTTCCAAACAAGAGGCGACGCTAACGACGTTGCCGACGCAAAGTTAGTGCATAACAAGAACGTGCTTGGCGTGCCAACTTTCCAAATTCCTATCCTAGGTTATCTGGCATTTTATATTCAACGTCCGCCAGGCATTTATATCGCGCTCGTAGCGGGGACTCTCCTGCTAGCGACGATTATTGCGCCAACCTTAAATAAGGGAAAGGAGAAAACTGCGAGCGAAAAGAAAAACTAGATAATTAATAGGGAGAAAGGAGGAAAATGAAGAAAAAGATATTTGCAATTGCGCTAGCCATGGTGCTCATCGGCATTTCTGGTTCTGCTTTGACACTCTCTTACTTCACTGATTCGGATTCCGTCATTAATAATTTTACAGTGGGTAATGTGGATATTAAGCTGTTCCGTTACCATTCCGATGTGACCAGCGAAACATACAGCTTAGAGATGGCGAATAATCTTAATGCTGGCTATGAAGAGTGGCTCGGTTATTCGTCTAACATTGTGCAGGCCGGCAAACAAATTGCCATGAAACCATATGTGCTAAACACTGGCAACGTTGATGCTTATGTTCGCATGCGTATTTATCTGCCATATGATCTATTCGAAAAAGACTATATCGTTTACGACTATGGTGGAAGTTCGAGGTTGCCAGACGATGACCCTGGGGATTCGGAGTTTATTCGCCAGCACGCAAACCGAACTATCGATGGCAAGAAGTATAAAGAGATAACTTTTACGCGCCGCGAACCTTTGCATGCTGGCTACAAGACCAAGATGCCAATTTATCAGTCTATTGGTTTATGCCAAAGCATTCTAAAGGATGATAGCGTAGATTTATCCGGCTTCGTCGACGAAAATGGCAAACTCGCCGTCAAAATCACTGCCGATGCGGTCCAAGCTTACGGATTCAGCTCGGCTCAACGAGCATTTAGCTACTTAGATAATTAATAGAAAGGAAGAGAAATGACAAAGAAAAAAGTTTTAGCAATTTCCGCAGTGTTAGGGGTAGCAGCGTTGGTAATTAGCGCTGGTACGCTTTCATATTTCACAGATAAGACGGAGGCAGTAAAAAACACATTCACCGTTGGCAATGTCGATATAGAACTTAAAGAGCAACAACGTAACAGTGATCGTACGGCATTGGAAACATTCAAACAAGATAAAGTCTTAATGCCTATCGTTGGTAGCGCGCAAGGCGAAAAGGATCAATTCGGTCTTCCGACGGCTGAAAATTATGTAGATAAATTGGTGTCAGTTAAGAATACCGGAAACAGTGATGCTTATGTTCGCTTATATATTGCGTTCCCATCTGAACTCGATAATGATGATCCATCATTAAATATAATTCACTGGAACTTTGGTAATTATGATAATAATGGTACTTGGACTTCGACATATGCATCAAAATGGAACTGGCTCAAGGAAGATGGCTCCTGGAATTATACTGTCAAAAATATCGACGGTATAAACTATAATGTTTACGCTACCGATTATGTTAATACTTTAGCTAAGGGTGCTACGACTGAATATGCCATTCAGGGTTTTTACTTTGATGCTGGGGTAGATTATAAAGATGGTGAATACTATAAAAATGGCACTAAGATTAATTTCGACTTCGATAAAGGTGTAGCAGTTTTGGTCCGCGCCGTTGCGGTTCAAGCCTCTGGATTTAATAATGCTAATGAGGCAGTAACTGCCGCATTCGGCGCCGATTTTGATCCATTTGCCGAATAGGAAACAGAATGAATAAGCAGAAGATTCTCGCCATTTCAATCATAGCTATTCTTGGTAGCTTGGTTGTTGGTGGGACTTCTGCTTATTACACTTTTACTGAACGTACGCATAATATCATAACAACAAGCGGTATCGCCATTGAACTCATTGAAGATACGGATGAAATTGGCGCCGATGGCCGCCCAATTCCATTCACTAACATTGAGGGCGCTATGCCAGGGGATAAAATCAGCAAAATTCCAAAAGTTAAAAATATCGATGATGGCGACGCTTTTGTGCGCATGAAAGTAGTTGCCGGTATCGAAAAAGAAAATGGCGAGACGGAAGAAATTCCGCTCGAAACTTTTGAGCTAGATATTAGCCGTAGTTGGTCACCAAGAGATGGCTATTACTACTACATGCGCCCACTCCATTCTGGCGAAACGACTATGCAGTTATTTACGACCGTTTCAATTCCTGATAACTTACCGGATAAATATCAACACGCAACCTTCTCGCTCACGATTTATGCCGAGGCGGTGCAAGTTGCGAATAATGGCGAATCGGCTCTCGAAGCCCAAGGTTGGCCTGAGGAGTAAAAATGAAGCAGGGAATCAAAATTGCAACAATTTTACTCTTGAGTTTAGTCTTGGCTTCGCCTGTAAGTGCTTTACGCTCTGCGGTATATTTTGAGGGTGGGGCAGATAACTTCGTTTTTTATCCTGGCTCGGAATGGTCGGATTCGGATATTTTTAGTTCACTCAAAGATGCGATGCCAGGCGACACACTCACTGAGGAGCTTAAGGTTCGCAATACCGCTCCGGAATATGATTATGTGAAACTATACATTCGCGCCGATGCACACGGCGAGCCGAATCCGTTAAGTGAAGAAGTGGCGGAAACTGAAACGATTGCTAGCATGCAAGATTTTCTCTCTCAGCTCAGCATGAAAGTTTGGAATCGCGACGAGCTAATATTTGACGCGTCTCCAGATCAACTCGATGGACTTTCGGAAAATGTTTTCCTGGGGACTTTTCTTGACGGCGCCTCGACGACTATCAAAATTGAACTAACCATTCCTTTATCACTCGGCAGCGAGTATATGCACCGCACGGGCGAAATCGATTGGATATTCGCCGCAGAGGCCTACAAAGACGGCGAAATTGTCGAGCCAGACACCCCTGATAATCCGACGCCGACTCCGGACAACTCCAGGACTCTTGACGATATAATGCAGAATGCTTGGATTTTCGCCCTGTCGCTCATTGGTCTTATCATTGCCGTTATTATAATTCGACGTAATCTTAAAAAATCGGCATAGAAAAAGCGCCCATCGCATGGACGGACGCTTTCAACTCTCGTTTAGCTCTCTTGGTTAATAATCGACATAGACGAAGACATGGGTGCCTTCTTGCTCGCTGTTCTTGTAAACAACGCGCATGATGTAGCCGCCATCAATCGTGTAGGAATACTCCTTATCGCCGGCGCCAGAGTTTGTCTCACCAAGGCAGTTATAGCCTTCGTCGGCAAGATACTGCTGAATATCGGCGAAAGCTTCTTCGCTAGCGATATAGGATTCCCAGGTTACGCGAGATGGCATGTCGCCGTCGAACTCGTAGGTTAAGAATCCTTGTGAATCCGCGAAATCGATGTCGCCAACCTTGAAGTAGCCACCGCCATCGCGCTCAAAGGCGATGTCGTAGTAGTCATAGACCTGCTGATAGCTCTTACCGGCCGCCAGTTCCACGCTCATTGGCGAGAAATTCGTTGTCGGATATCCCCAGGTAACAGATGTAAGGCCATACTTCACATCGAAGTCCATTGTAGTTTCCGACTGGCTCTTGCCGCTGTTGCGTGTATCAAGCTGCATGTAGTAGCCATACCAGTCGTCGTTGCCGAGATAAATATAAG
>JAUNHY010000017.1 GCA_030523715.1 Candidatus Saccharimonadota bacterium | reverse complement strand
AAATCCCATGTACCAGCCATCCCGCCATACACATCAGAACCTTGCCAGATAAAACCACGACGCTTGCAAAGGCTAACAATATCTTCCATTTTCATTTTTTACTCCTTTCAAAATACAATTATCATCATCCCCCAAAGCTGCTCTTAGAGTCACAAGAATACTAGGCCCGAAGGCCACCTTTAAAGCCACCCATCAAGTATTTGTATTCGTTCATGTTTTCATTATAACACCTTTTAAGATATAATCTCACTACGCACCTTAAAAGGTAGAATCTATGAGATTGGAGGGATTCTTATGGTTTTCATTGAACAACTGCATGACCGCATTAGGCATGATAAAGAATGGCGCGCGTGGGCCAAGATAGTCGCCACGCTTACTACTGCAGAAGACGTAAAGTTCGGCTGCGATCACGGCATTTACCACTGGACTACCGTCGCAGGTATCGCAAAAGATTTCGTTCTTCGCGCCGGCGGCAACGCACGAGACGCTATGTTGGCAGATATCGCTGGGCTCTTGCACGATTGTGGTCTCATCTGCGGCAACGACAAGCACGCCGAAAACGGCGCCCAAATCGCAAAGGCCTTCTTACAGGCTCGCTACGGCGACGGGCGTCCGCTAAGTAATGTCGATATCGAAATCATCGCCCACGCCATCGCAAACCACAGTGACGGCACCGAAATGAACAATATTATCGATGTTGCGCTCCATTTCGCTGATAAAATCCACGTCTGGCGTGACCGCGTTTACAAAACTAGCAGCATTATTCTAGAGGAAGCTACCAAGATTAAGAGCATCGATTACAAAATCACCGCTGCTGTACTCGCCGTCCGCTATCAAGTCGAGGACAATTTCATCCCCGAAAAGTTCTTCCGTTGGAAAAAGGCCTACGAAGCACCACAAAAAGCCGCCACTTTCCTTGGCAAGCAGTTCATTCTTTTCCTCAATGACAAACGCTATATTCTACCCCAAAAAACCACCCCATAAGGAGTGGTTTTTTATATTTGCGTCACTTTTTCCATGCACCGTGCCACATACAGCACTTCGTCTATTAAATTGTCCGCGCCAGTCACCTTCATGCTGAGTTCTGCCGGCCCAGATGCCATCAAGCGCATCATTTTAATATGGTCTGCACCAATTCTACCCGCAGCCGCCTTCGCAAGTGCCGATTGCTCCTCGTCCCAATAATACCTACCATCAACCAATAATTTCTCGCCATCAGTATCAAATTTCAGGTTCACATCTTCCCCAGACACGCGCGTTAAATTAATTCCCCACCACGCTCGCAAAACATCTTTCCAGCGCGACTCTTCTCCAGCATGCTTCTGCATCACCTGCAAAGATTGTTTCAGAATCTTGTAGAACTCTGGCGATTCAACCTGCTCTGCACGCGCACTTACGCTTCGCATCATTGCGCCGCCCATCTCTATTAACTCAATATCCTTTACGAAAGCATCGTAGTATTCTAGTAGCTTCGCGCCCGTAAGAATGCCCATCTCCGTGCGCCCCTCATGAATTACCACTTCCGAGACCGAAAATAACTCAATACCTCCCGCCAACTTCGACTTTTCTTTACGCACCCCTTTCGCAATCACGCTCCGTTTTCCCTCCGGCGTTAAAAGTTGCAAAATCCGATCCGCTTCCCCATAGTCGGTCCGTCGCAAAACTATCGCCTCTGTGCGCAAATCACGCGGATTTTTTGCCATCATACTCCTTCGCAAGCGCCAAAATATCTGCCGGCTCCAGTTCACCCTTATCAAAAGCCGCCACCACGCCATATTGCTGCGCAATCTCATCCTTAATTGCCACACTCGAAATAATCGCCACCGGCACCTCGGCAAGCTCCGGATAGCTCCGCATCTCATTTAACACCGCAAATCCCGTCGGTCCCGTCAGTAGCACATCCAAAATTACCAAATCCGGCACCACAATATCCATTTCGTTTATTGCCGCTATACCATCATGGCAGAACACCAGTTCATATCCGCGCAAAAGCCGCCGGTAGTACGCTTCCCACCCGCGGTCATCTTCTACGACTAAAATCATACTAAACTCAACTGTCCACTAATCGGTAAATCTATATAAAAACTCGTACCATCACGATGGCGCACTAGGCCAAACTCCGAATGCATATAATTGGCAAATTTCGCCGCAATATACAAACCTAACCCACTCGAGCCCGGCCGCATCGCAATCTCTACTGGCCTTTTCACAAAGCCGCCTTTAATCTCTCGCCACACTTTCGTCGGCACCGTCGGGCCAAAGTCGCGCACGTCAATTCGGATTTTATTCTGCCTATCATAGACTGAAATCCGGCTCGGCAGCTCCTCGCCCCCATAATTCATCGCATTCAAACAAAAATTATAAACAACCGAATATAGCAACTGACGGTTCGCCACCGCCAAGCGACGCTTATTTCGATAATCTATCTCTATCTCACGACGATTAAACTTAAACAGTTGCCACAATTCAGAAATTACTTCGTCGCAGACCACACGCGGGTTTACTGGTTCCATCTCAAACAATGCATCGTCGAGCCGCGCAATTCTCGTTAAATCATTCACTTGTTGCAACGCTCGCTCAGAGGTCGCCACAATCTGGCGCCCCACTTCTCGCGCGCCTTCAACGGTATCTTCAAAATCCAAAGACAAAGCGAGTTGGCGCGTCAAGCTCAACGGAGCTTTTAGCTCATGCGCAACCACAGTCACGCTCGAATCAGCGCCAAATACCTCACTCTCCATGCCCCCCATTTTACAACACTAGGAATTCTTACGCAAAGTCTCAATCAGGGCTTCATAATCTTCGCGGAACACTTCCGCGTCGGTCTGAAGCAATGCAGTCTTATCATTAATCTTTATTACAAGAACGATACCCTGAATCTCTTCTTCAATCTGGCCTTCAAACAAGGTACCAGATACCTTGGAGCCACCATTACCGGCCGTAAATACCTTTGATGTCATTTCGCCATCGTTTACTTTCGTCTGATAATTGCGCATTACATCGTCAGCCTGTTCGTGCAAAATCGTAAAGCGCAAAGCATAGCGCGAATTCTCGTCGTCTACTGGATTTACTTGACCAGGCGCAAAGTAAGCCTCAAAGTCGCTGTTCTGGGTGCCATCGGAGTTCACATAGATACTCCAAGTCTTTGGATGATAGAACGACAACGAACCATAATCACTTGGACCAGTGAATTGTTGGCGTGGCTCTTTTTCGCGTTCCGTAAAGGCCTCTTCGTCGAGATCTTTCTGCTCTTTTTGCGCAGTCGCAACCTCTTCGGCCAACTTCATCTCGTAATCAGTATTAAGCTCATCCCACTTCATGAAGAAAATTACTGCCACCACAATCGCTGCTGCAGCAATCAAACAGACAATTACTAGAATGATTGTTTCTGCAACCGAACCCTTTCGGTCAGGCTGATTCATCGGCCCAGCCATTGGCGCCGTCATATTTGGCACCGGCTGCATCGTTGGCATACCCGGATTCGTCATTACGTTGTTTACAGGAGGCATCGCTGGCCCCGCAGCTTGATTTTGTGGGGCACCCCCACCATAATTCTGGTCCATAATACGATTATATTTTAGCAAAAGCGTTTTCGCAAGTGTTTACCGCTATTTACTAAAGTCCTCCGCTATTACATTTATCTCATTTTTCATTTCGCTCAGATCTTTTTCGATTTCTTTCGCCAAATCAGTCAGTTTTTTATAGCGTTCGCTTGCCTCTTCGAGTTTAAAATCGTCAGAATAGAACCAATCTACCCCAGTTTTAAGTTCAGCTATCTTGTCGCTAACATTTTTTGCCATTATCGCTCCTTTACCTCTGTTATTTTCGCTTTAATTTCTTGCTTATATGTTGTAATCTCTACAACATTGTCAATTCCAATATCGCCTTTCATTAACGCATAGCCGCGTTCAAGCACTTTTTCAGGATTTAATTGCTCTAATATTTTACACTGCGCCGCAATCTCGCCTTCCATTGTTGTAATTCTTACAACAATATCCTGCCCCACTCGATACATTTCACCCCTGTTACCGTCAATTAGCTCATCCACCTTCGTATTGAACAAATTATTTGTTCGTTTTACGTCATCTTTGATGCTAGCAATAATCTCTCTTCTATCACGCGTTAGCATTTGCGCCGCGTTTGAAGGCGTAGAAGCCACCACATCCGCCGCCAAATCACATAAGCTCTCATCTACTTCATGTCCGATGCCCGTAATTACTGGGATTTTTGAGGCCGCAATAGCACGCACTAATGCCTCATCATTAAATACGGCTAAATCATCCGCTGAACCGCCACCACGAATCACGGCAATTACCTGCACTTCGCCCCGTTCGTTGAAATAATTCAGCGCCCGAATAATCTGGTCTGCCGCCACCATGCCCTGCACTTGGCAATGCGCCACCTGGACTTCCAGCCCACCCCACCGTTCATTCAAAATCTTACAAAAATCCGCATATCCAGCCGCCTGCGTACTCGAAATCACGCCAATCTTAACAATACTCTCCGGCAACGGACGTTTCTTTTCGGGGGCAAACAAGCCTTCTTCACTTAGTTTCTTTTTCAGCAACTCAAAACTCTTCTTTAAACTGCCCTCACCTACCGGCATAATCGCCTGTACGGTCAGCGAAAACTTCCCCCAGTTTGTCAGCTTTGGTACTGCGCGTACTCGAATTTTCATCCCATCTTCTAACGGGAAACGCAGCGCAAACTTCATCATAAAACAGCCTACGCTCGACTGTTCGTCTTTTAGATCAAAGAAGACAAACTTCCCCTGGTTTACTTTAAAACTAGAAACTTCGCCCTCAACAATTACGCCAGAAAAAGCGGTCTCCATAATCTGATTACAGACCGCTTGAAAATCCGATACGCTATAAACTTGTACCGGTTCCATATTTAATCCTTCTTTTTTTCGCTCGGATCGATAAATTTATCTTCGCGCGACATCAAAGCCTGTTGATAGAAACCCCATCCACTTACAACTGTACCCACGAGCACAAAGATACGCGTCACCACCACGGTAATTGTCGCTACTTGGAAGCCTACGCCAGTCGCCACCAATGCCGCCACGAACGCACCCTCGTAACCGCCCATACCGCCAGGCGTCACCATCACAGTGCCAACCACGCTCGCGATACCCTCTGCAATCATAATCTGCGGTAAAATCTCTGGATGCCCCAAAGCGCAACCAACCACCCAATACGTCGCAAGCTCCAGGAACGAATAGAATAATCCCCAAATCATTGGTTTCCAAAGGATGCGACGATTTTTCTTTAAATTCAAATAATCCTCGCGTAAATCCGCAAAGAATTTCGTAACATTCTCTTCCTTTAAGAATTTACGCTTCTTCCCGCGCGAGATCTTACGCACGACTTTATTGATAAACTTCGTCGCTGTCGCCGATAGCCAATCGATATTCTTCTGCTTACGCACAATCAACCAGGCAACAATGATTAATCCAATAATGCCAAAAGCCACAAAAGCCGCTAGCCAGAGTGCCCAAAAACCACCTTGAATTACCTGGTGCGTCGCGAGCACGATAATAATCGCAATAATTGTCTGAAGCGCATTACCTACCGCACAAATGCCATAGCGCAAAATATGAATAAAACTAATCTGCCCCGCTGACACCTTATAATCTTTGAGACGCCAAATTAAATACGCCAAACCACTCGCGCCGCCACTCGGCAAAGCATGATTCACGAAATTAATTTCCAACGAAATCCGCGTTAATTTCGCCTGCGAAATCTTAAAATCCTTGCGCTGACGCAAAAATGCAAAATAGATTTGCCCTGCCGCGTAGTACATTAAAATCTGTTCCGGTATCAACAGTAAAAGAACGATTATATTTATATTATTTAGCGAGTAGATTGTTGCACCCAAGAACGTCAGGTACTCAACCTGATTCACTTCCGTCGTAAAACGCACTGCGACAGGATAATTTGCCGACAACTCTTCCGTAACCACCACTCCAGAACTTGCCGTAAAAACATTCCAGGCTACAAAGACCACCAACAACAGAGTTATCGCACTCAAGATTTTCTTAAACATATGGTAAAATTATAGCATATGAATTATCTAATGGTATTAGGTCGCGAGCCTAAGATTTCCCTCGCTGAGCTCGAGGCGCTTTTTTCTAGCAGCAAAGTTAAGCAAATCGCTCCGAATCTCGCCATAGTTACCGCTCACTCTGTTTCTATTAATCGTCTCGGCGGCACTATCAAGGCCGGCCTCATCATCGAACAGCCAATTCAGGATTATCTCTCCGCCCTCCCAGACGGCAAAATTACGCTTGGCATTTCAGATTATTCTACCCACGCCAACCCACGCAAGACCTGGGAGCTCGCGCTTAAATACAAGAACATGCTTCGTCGCCATGGGCGCAATGTACGTCTAGTTCCAAACGGCAAGAGCGCCGTCCTGCCATCCGCCACTTCTCATCACAACCAACTTGGCGAAAAAACAAATCACATCGAAATTCTTAAATATGGCAAATATACCGCTATCTCTATCGGCACTCAAAATATCACCGCCTACGCCAAGCGCGACCAAGCACGTCCTGCCCGTGACGCTTTCGTAGGCATGCTCCCGCCAAAACTCGCCCAAATCCTTATAAATTTAGCTACCGATGGCGCCAAAAAAGGCACAATCCTCGATCCATTTTGCGGCACTGGCGTCATTCTACAAGAGTCTATCTTAATGGGCTACTCCGCTTACGGAACCGACATATCTGAAAAAATGATCCAATATTCTCAAAAGAATCTTGATTGGTTTACCAAAACCAGTTCCTATGCGCAAAAAATGCCAGAGGCTAGCCTTCGTCTTGAAGTAGGCGATGCCACCGATCACAAATGGCTTGCACCAGTAGATTATGTCGCCTCCGAAATCTATCTTGGTCACCCATTATCCACCCCACCAGCCGAAGTAAAATTCCGCGAACTTCAGGGCGACGCCAAAAATCTTCTTACGGCATTTCTCAAAAATCTAAACAGCCAAATCCCATCCGGGGCTAAAATTGTTCTTGCCACCCCTGCCTGGAAGCGTCATGACGGCAGTTATCAAGGGGTAAATATCCTTGACGAAATCGAAAAATTGGGCTATAATGCCATAAAGTATCGTTATGCGTCTTACGATGACCTCTTATATTACCGAGAGGACCAAATCGTTGCGCGTCAAATAATAGTATTAAGGAAAAAGTAGAATATGTCACATGTTAAAGCTGGCGGTACCAGCAAGAACCTACACAACAACGCCGGCCAAAGACTTGGCGTCAAGCGTTTTGGTGGCCAACAGGTAAAGACCGGTGAAGTTCTCGTTCGCCAAACTGGCGCAACCAAGCTCGCAGGTCCTGGCACCTTCATGAGCCGCAATTTTACTATCCATGCCGCCATCGATGGCAAGGTAGTCTTCGTTAAGACTAAGAAGAGCCACTTCTCTGGCAAGAATGTTCCACGCACTCGCGTCGAAGTTCATGCTGCTTAAATAGCTCAACAAAAAATATTCCGCGTTCAGGCGGAATATTTTTTATTTCCTATAAAACTTCAACGACAGCAAGCACACGATTAGGATAATCGCCGTCTGTAAATAGTAGATAAACGGCAGAATACTATATGCACCAATCCCCATCAATGTCTGCATCGAAACACAAATAGCCGTGCCAAGTAGCGCCACAATCATGCCTGCTACTATCTGGCTCTTATCATCATCTTTTCCGCGCGGCACACGAATTGTGTAATTGAGACCTATTCCGAGAAATGCACCATAGAGCATTGTTACCGCAAAAGCGACCGCCGGAATAAAACCATCTATCTCGTTATCCATAAAAATGAACCGAATCAAATATACGACAGACATTACGCCCGTTAATGCGCTGCATCCTAGCAAAATGGCGCCGAGATTCCTGCGTTCTTTCTGTGTTCTTTCAGCCATAAAAATATTTTATCAAATGTTCGCAATCTTCAACAGCGCTGCTTTTATTAACGTCCAAGCATCAATCGGCGTCGTTTTTGTAGCCGTATCCAAATCGCCTAAAATTTTAACCACAGCTGCAGCCTTTCGCTCACCCAATTCCAACTTTTTAAAAGCCTGCGAAACCATTAAGCCAATAAACATGAACGGGTCGTTCGTCGTTTCTATATTCTCACACATCTTCACGGCTTTTACGCCATTTCTACGATATGCCGTCTCAAAAATATCAAATACTAAATTCTTATCAACCGCTTCCGCTAGTTTGAATTCCTTAAATTCTACTGATTTCTCTTTCGATAACGATTTATATGTCGCTGAGCGCTTATCGATACTGGTCTCTAGTATCACAATATCGTGCGTTGTATTTAGATAATTTGGCAAAGCCTCCCAACATTCTTTATTTTCGGACAATGATTTAATTAAAATCTTTCGTGATTCGCTGAATAGCGAAGTCCCCAAAAACACCGAGTCCAAATCGCCTCGCGTTAAATTCTCCGCCTCGATAACTTCATGCCCATCACCTAATAATCGTAAGGCCATTTCCTTCGCTTTTACGCGATCGTTTCCGTAAAAAATCCGTATCATTCCTGACATCCTGGACAATAGTGCGTGCCACGCCCGGCCGTACGCGTCTTTTGAATTTCTGAGCCGCAACGTGGGCACTCTAAACCTTCGCGTCGAAACACCTGCGCAAATTTCTCCAAATAACTGCCCTTCGTCCCATCCGCACGCACATAATCCTTCATTGTTGAGCCGCCGCTATCAATTGAAGCTTGCATAACCTTGCAGAGCCCTTCAAGAAGCAAATCTACATCTTCGCGCGATAAAGATTTTACTTTTCGCCATGGCAATATCTTCGCGTAAAAGCATCCCTCGTCGGCATAAATATTCCCCACTCCAGCAATATTTGACTGATCTAAAATGACCGCCTTCACGGGCGCACTCTGGTGATGTTGCAGCATCTCCCAAAACGCATCAGGCGTCATATCCCACGGTTCTGGCGCAAGCTTCGTCAAAAACGGATCCGTTGCCAAACTTAATTCGTCCATTACTGACACAAAACCAAATTTACGTTGGTCGTTAAAATATAAATGCGTCCCGTTGTCTAATTCAAAATAAACACGCGTATGTCGGCCCGGCATTTCTTCTGTAAAACCGCCATCCGGATGACCAGCCGCAAATTTTTCATTACCTATATAAATTAATTGTCCAGTCATGCGCAAATGAATCATCATCCAAAAATTGTTTTCCAGACGAATTAGTAAAGCCTTCCCACGACGATTTATCTCTGTAATTCTCTGCCCCTCTATAAATTTTTTATCCCCGCGAAAACTCTTCTCGCACAAAATTGATACTTTTTTAATTTTTTTATTCAATATAAAATCAACCAACCCACGCCTAATGGTCTCAACTTCCGGTAATTCAGGCATAATACTTCTATTGTATCATTGCTGGATTCACATATAGCAGATAAAACGCCAAACCATTCTTTATCATATGAATCAATATACCGCCCCAAATCGTGCCCGTAATTTCGCGTATCGTGCACATTGCAAGGCTCATTACGAATACCGTCACACCCACATTCCATTGGCCATGCACGATACCGAACAGGATAGAAACAAGTATCATAGCCGGAATGGCTGGGATTTTAGCACGCAACTTACCATACAGCCAGCCACGGAAGATAATCTCTTCTGCGATTGGAGCTACCACTACTAATGAAATAAACGCCAATACGAAATCAGAGTTAGACAAGATACTATTAAAACCAACATTCTGCTCTTGCGACCAATCAATGCCTGGCAGTAAAGCTTGCATCACGGCCACTAAGGCTACCGCAGCAAACATAAATACGATAAAACCGATCGGGGCCAACAGAATATCCGTCCAAGTTGGCGCACCACGTAGACCAAGCTCATCGCGCGTAGTCTTGTCATGAGCAATTTTCCATGGCACGAATATCGTAATTATTAGACATAACACATATATTACGGCCGAATAAATCGTTTGCGTCGTTGCTGATTCTAAGATACCCTGATCGAGCTTCAGAACATGCACCATTATTATTGCAACAAGATATTGGCAAGCATACAAAACTACCGCTACCCACACCAACATCAAGAATACCCACACAATCTTTAGCGCAAGCGCCCATTTTTTACTCTGCTTAGTTTTCTTTTCTAATTTCTGACGCATCTCGTCAATAAAACCTTTACGAGCACGCGTTTTTGGCGCATCTTTCTGCTCGGTATTTTGTTTTGTCTTATGTTCCTCACTCATCCGATTATCCTCGTTATATCTAATATTGTTACGATTAATGCTATAGCTAATATCACCATAAAAGCACGGCTAACAATCTTCTCTTCTTTTTCTTTCGTGAGCTTCTTTTTGCGCACTTTAAAAATCGCAATCAGAAGCCATCTACCGCCATCCAACGCCGGAATCGGCAAAACATTCATACATGCCAAGCTAATCGAAATTAGTGCTACTAGATACAACAAGTTTCTCCCTCCGCTCTGCGCTACTCTTGGGAATAGTACCCCGACAATCCCAACTGGGCCAGAGACCGAATCCCCCGCTTCTTTCAGCTCCTCTGCGCCGCTAGAACGCACTTCTGCATTTGGATTGACCTGTTTTACTACTCCGCTAACTAAATTGTATAAAAGCTGCCCTACGCCCTTAAAAGTCTCACCAGTAAGTTGTGCGGTAACGCCCACACCCACAATCGGCGCACTCCAAGTACTAACATATACCGCATCACCACTGATTGTAGCACCAAGAATATAATCACTTCCCTCAGGATTTAGCCTAATCTCTGCCATCATCGACTCTCCGTCGCGAATTATATTCATATAAACCGTCTCACCTGCATGTCGTTGGTCAAAATCCAATAACTCGTCGACCGTATTAATGCTAATATGCTTGTTCTCTGGAGTAATAATGCTGATAATTTCATCACCTTCAGCCAAACCGCCAACTTTCGCCGGGCTATCATCTATTACCTCATTAATCACGACATTACTTAAGCCGATCGCTTTAGTATCGGCATCAATTTGGAATTGATTATCTATAAAATGCGGCATCCCAGACCATGCCAAAACCGTCAGAATTATCGCAGCCACTAACCAGTTCGCAAGTACGCCGCCAAATAAGATCTTCGTCTTGCGCCAGAAATTTGCTTTGCCAAAACTTCCCTTTGCCGTATCGGATGCACTTTCACCTTTCATCTGGCAAAAACCGCCAATCGGTAGCCAGTTTAATGAAACAATCGTACCCTCACCAGGAACCTTTTCCCATTCAGATTTCTTCAAACGGCGCCATTTTCCATTAACTTTTCGCCAAGCGATAGCGCGCGGCGGAAAACAAATTCCAAATTCTTCTACCTCAACGCCATTTCTGCGCGCCATAATAAAATGTCCAAACTCATGTGCCGTTACCAAAAACATCAGCATGAATAGACCAATTAAAATACCTAATACCACACTCATACTAATAACTATGATAGCACACCATAAGCGTATTTTTATAATCGGGACATCAAAAATCCGCCCCACTACGGGCGGATTTTATTTATTTAATGCTCTCAATTTCGATTTCCGAATACTTCTGGCGATGGCCAGTTTCAGTATGGACACGTTTCTTGGAGTGGTAGCGAATTACGCGAACTTTTTCGCCAGCTACTTTAGCTTCTACGACCTTCGCCTTCACCTTTACTCCCTTAACGGTTGGATCACCAACGGTGGTCTTGTCGCCGTCAATCACGAGCAAAGCGTCTAAAGCGAGATCTTTAGTTCCTTCCGGGAGGAGGTCCACACGGAGGGTCTCTTTCTCAGCGACAACATATTGCTTGCCGCCAATCTTTACGACTGCTTTTTTCATAAAATTCCTTTATTACTTGCCATATTATAGCAAAAATGTCTTAAAAAAACAAGGAATAGCCATCAGGATACCCAAGCTGATGGCTATTTTGTTATCAAAGGAGCTAATTGTTTTGACTATTTACTTCTTTTTATGAGAAGCTTTTGTCTTACCGGTTGCAGCTTTCTGAAGCATCATGACTTCTTTTTGGCTGCGATACCAATAATATATACCCACTATCACACAGGTGGCGGCAACAATCGCTAATGCGATTTCGCCTGGACCAGTTTTAGGCAACTCTACAGGAGGTTCGCCCGGTTCTTCACCTTCAGTACAAGTACGTTCGACCTGAAGTTCTGAGCTATCCTGAAGTTCGCCCGCATCATGGTCGACGAAGATCGTATTCGTAAATGAATTAGTGCCACACACGCCATCTTTTACGATATCTTCATTAACTTTTACTTGATAGATTAATGTTGCTGTTGCACCAGCGCCATACAAACCAGTGTTGAAACCATTTTGTCCAATGAGGTCAACCATTTGTACACCATCTGGATTAGCGTTGTTCGTTAAAATTGTTGTACCTTCAATCAAAGTTACGCCTTCTGGTAACTTATCATGGAAAGTAACATTCGTTAAATCGGTTGTGCCAGTATTAGCGAATTCAATTTTATAAGTAATCGTGTCGCCTGGTTTTGGATTAACTACCTTAAAGAAGTTAGTACCATCAAGCGAAGCGCTCTTGCTAACCTTCGCGCCAACTTGCTCAGCACGAAGATGGTAAATAATATGGCCAGAATACTCAGCGCAACCTGGGAGATAACCGCTCAAAGTGTTGTAGCCAATATATATACCTTTTTCGCTAAATAGATACTCGCCACCAAGCTTCGTACCATTTAGCTGACCACCATTATAAATAGTGGCAGAATTTTCAACATACTTTAAAACGACATCCGCTTCGGAATCCGTCGTAAAGTAAGCTTCATCCCAAACTTCCTTAGGGGTAGCATTAGACGACGAAATAATCGCACTAACCTTGCCCTTCTTTGAAGCACTCACAGTACCTGGGAATTGTGAAGAAATACGTACATCTAAAGCCATGCCTACACCGCTAGCATTAAGATTAGATGCCGCATTATTATGATAACCAATATAGACTTCGTACTCTTTACCTGGCTCAATCTTGAGCTCGTCGGTAAAGGTGCCGTTTGCGCCTACCTCGGCCACACGAACAAAGTTGCGCTCATCTCCTAGCACGTTGTTGTTCGTGATAGAGTTGAAAGTTACATGGTCTGCTGGCGATTCAAGCGTAAAAGTATCACGCTCTGGACCCCAGGCTAAGCCCGCTGCTGGCATAAATATAGTCAGCAGAATCGAGGCTAGACCTGCAAGCTTCAGTCTCCGTTTAAATTTGATATTTGTTTGTTTTTGCATGTTTATTACTCCTTTTAATAAACCTAGGTTAATGTTTTAGCGATTCTCGGTCTCTTTTAGAAATTCCCGCTAGCGAATACGTCCGCCCCCTCTTGCTGTTGTTGCTCAGGGGTTTGATCTTGATGCTGTTCCTCACGTTGCGCCGCTTCTTCTTGCGCTGGGGCCTGTTCTTGAACGGTTTGCTGCTCAGCCTCATGTGCTTCCTGACGCTGCGTCTGCTCATGTTGATCTTCTTCAGTACGGTTTTCTTGATCAGATACACGTTCGCCGCCATCGGTTGTGGTCGAAGTGTCGGCCTGTTCTACAACTTCTTGAACCGTATTGCCACTACCGTCACCGCTCTCTAATGAAGTGTCTTGTGCGCCCACTTGTTCTTGAACTGGATCAACGACGCCATCATTGTCATTATCGCCCGTACCAGCTTCCGGAGTTGTATCGCCAAAGGTCTGCGTATCTGGATTATAGGCACCTTCCGAACCATCGGCCGGAGTATCTGGACGGTCAGTTTGTTCGCCCGCTTCTTCCTGGGTCAAATCGTTCGTAGACTCATCGTCGTCGACACCCATATTCTCCTCAATTTGCTCTGGATCCTTCTCCTCCAACGGTTCTGGAGTTGGTTCTGG
>JAUNHY010000016.1 GCA_030523715.1 Candidatus Saccharimonadota bacterium | reverse complement strand
ACTTAATCGTCTCGATGATTGGCGATGGTATGGAACAAACAACGGCCTGGGCGATTCGCGGCGAAGAGGGTTCCGGAGATAGTTTCTATAATTACTGCAAAGGAACCATGGGTAAATTCCTCGAACGCCAGCCGAGTCAAGACGAAGTATATGGTTTTGCGCAGATGATGATAACATTACAAACTTGTGATAGCGCCTCCTATACCGACATGGCCGTGACGCGTTCGCAATATGGTAAATACAAGCATCGTAATAGCCCAAGCTTTAATAGGTCCTTCAACCCAAAAACTGGTCTAACTGGCCGTAAGCTCGGGCTAAAGAGGGATATTGGCGAAGTTTAATTTGTTAAACGAAAACTTTCGTGAATTAATGACTGCGTGAGAGCGCAGTCATTATTTTTACCAAGCAAAATCGTAACCCAGTGTTTCTTATTCATATGCCAGGCCGGAAAGATTTGATGCTTTTTTGATGATGATAATTCCTGAATAAATTCTGGCTCAAGTTTGACATTTATTATATCTACGGGCTTATCGTTTTTGAGGCCAATTTTGTTGCCTGGAACCGCCATTAATATGCCAAACCATTTTTTGGTGCCGAGATGCCGAAAAGTACAGGTAATTTTGTCGCCATCCCACAAAAATTCCGGCATAATTCCATATTCAGAAGCGACATATTTTATCAATTCTTCTCTACTCATTCCGGCAACTTAAATAATGGTAGCTCGGCGATGTCATATTGTGCGATTTTGGTACGACGAAGTTTTGTAGTATAGGCGCCGCAACCAAGTTCTTGCCCAATGTCCCCTGCAAGTGTGCGAATATATGTTCCACTGCTAACATGAGCACGGATTTTCAGAAACGGCGATTTATAATCGATTATTCCTATCTCATAAATAGTTACTTTTCGTTTTGGCATTTCTACTGCTCTGCCGGCGCGAGCTAATTTGTAGGCCCTTTGTCCGTTTATTTTTATGGCCGAGAAGACCGGTGGCGTTTGTTCAATTTCGCCGGTAAATTTTTGTAAAGTCTCCTTAACTTGTTCTCCCGAAATACTCGGTTTTTCGTCGACGATAGTTATTTCACCCTCTGGATCACCCGTGGTCGAGGTTGCGCCCAGACGAATCGTAGCTTCGTAAACTTTATCAAGTTTGGTTAATTCGGGGGCTTTTTTAGTTGCTTTGCCGGCTAATAAAATTAATAGACCAGTCGCGAACGGATCAAGCGTGCCCGTATGGCCAACCTTTATTTTATGCCCCTCGCGTTGCGATAAAATGCGGCGCACACGGGCAACCGCCCCAAAAGAGCTCATTCCGCTCGGCTTATCGACAAAAATTATTTCTTCCATTGCTTGTATTATAACGCATAAAAAAGTGGTCGCTAATGGGCGACCACTTTAAGAAGAGTTAGTTTGCTTCTTTATATTTTGCCAAGAAGCTGCTTACGCCGGCTTCGCCATAATAATCGTCGAGGCGATCATAGATTTTACCTCCACGGACGTAAAGCAGGACTGGGTCAGTCTCGCCATCACTCGTAATAGTCATTGCGTAATAATCATATTCGCTCGGATCATTATTGGCTGGGTAATTATAGTGGTAAACATTCGGTAATGTACCGAGACCGCTAGCAATATTAACTAGGCGTTCTTCGAAGCTAGCACATTCGGAGCACTGGTCCGACGAGGCATAAATGAAGCCTGTTTGACCACTCTCATAAAAATCAACAACTGAACCAGCACTAATTTCTAACATTTTGCCGTCTTCGGCATTTTGCAAATCTTCAGCGAATTGACCACTGAAGCGCGTACCGTATTTATGCTTGAGGTCATAGCTAAAAACTGTCGTAAAGCTAATTGCGAATGCGAGCGCAACTAACACCGCCGTCATAACACAGGCTAAGAAGCAAATTGGGAATGCACTTTCGCGTTCGCAACAAGCGCATTTGCAATCTTTGCCGCAAGCGCACTTTTCAGCTTTGCTTGAAGAAGATTTACTCGAAGATTTCGTCTTTGTCATAAGAGTTCCTATTACGTTTATGTTTATTATACCTTATTTATGACTGGAATGACAATTGGCGTATGGCCAGTCGCATCGAATAAGATATGCGTAACGTCTTCTTTGATTTCTTCCTTGAGCGCTTTAACATCTTCATCCGTAGAAACAGTATGATCAGTCTTGGCGCGCAGATAATGACGAATCTTGCCAATCAACTCCTCGGAATTATCTAAATAAATAAATGCGCGCGACACAATGTCTGGCGTTTTAATAAGGCGGCCAGTTTTCTTGCTAAGTGTTAGGATTACAACAAAAATACCTTCGCGAGAAATATGAATGCGATCTTTTACGACAGCCTCATTGACCTGTTGGTCGGCATCATCATAAAGCTTATTGCCAACATGGATGCGGCCATTTTTATGGATAGTTTGGTCCGGCATCAATTCAACAATATCGCCATCGTCCGCAACAATAATGCGATCTTTTGGAATACCAACGACATTTTCGGCCATTTCGGCGTTGTGCTGTAACATGTAGAACTCGCCGTGATATGGCATATAATTCTTCGGTTGCATGTCGGTAACGAACTTTACATGATCTTCGAAGTAGGCATGACCAGATAGGTGGAGCGGGCCAATATTTGTGAGGTGGGTTTTGCCATTCTGGATAACCTGTGCGCCCTCGCGCAGGAGGCCGCCAACCGTACCAACGACCTTTGGCTCGTTGCCTGGAATTGGGTTCGAGCTGAAAACAATCGTGTCGGTAGCTTTGATTTTAATATAGCGGTGCGAGCCAGAGACCATACGATTAAGCACAGCGTTCATTTCGCCCTGTGAGCCGGTACAGACAATCGTAACTTTCTCGTCTGGAAGCTTGATAATATCTTCCATTTTCATAATGGTATCTTTTGGCACCTTAATCGAATGAGCACGAAGCGCAACCTCGACGTTATTAATCATCGAATAACCGGCAAAGGCCACTTTGCGACCACGCGCAGCCGCTTCTTTAAGAACTAATTCTATGCGTTTAACTTGTGACGAGAAACAAGAGATAATTACGCGGCCGTTAGCATAATGGTCCATGACGCGGCCCATATTTTCGCCGACATCCCACTCAGAATGCGGGTGCGTACCAGGGCTATCAATGTTCGTCGATTCATTCAAAAGAAGCGCGTAGCCCTCTTTGTCGCGAATCTCAAGCATACGGTCATAGTCGGCCGGCGTGTCCATCGGATTATTTTCGAAGCGCCAGTCGCCGGAGAGTAAAATATTACCGTTTGGCGTACGAATCACAATGGAAGTATTACCTGGGATTGAATGTAGGGTATGAATAAATTCGGCCGAAAGGTGCTCGGAAAGCTTGATGTTCTCGTGCTTGAGCGGTTCTACCTCGTGATAATTCATGTCTGGAATATCGGAGAGTTCTGACATTTGCTTTTTGATCATGCCAATCGTGAAGGCGGTACCATAAATAGGTACAAGTGGACCAAAATATGGCAATAAATGACGGCAAGCGCCTATATGATCGAGGTGAGCATGAGTAAAGAGGATAGCCTTAACTTTGTCGCGATTATCGTCTAGCCATTTAGAATCTGGCACCATGTAATTAACGCCAGGATAATCTTCGCTCGCGAAGAGCGTACCCATATCGATGAGGACGATTTCGCCCTGATACTCGATAGCAGTCATATTCTTACCGATGCCAAATTCGCCGAGACCGCCAATTGGAATAATGCGGACAGCATCGCGATGTTGGCGCGCCTGTTTAATTTGCGCCATCGTGACTTGCTGGCCATTGTAGCCGTTATAACGAGATTTATTAACTGGAATACCAATAATGTGTTGCGTAGCCTGAGCATTTACATCTTGGCTAAGCATGCGCTGATGATGTACCATTTCGCCCTTGCGGGTTGAAACTAGCAAACTCACGTCACGTTTTTTATCTGTATTGCTTGCAGCCTGTTTGGTTGCTTTGGAATTACGGGAGGTATTGGATTTTTTCGCAGTTGTAGCCTTTTTGGAGGCTGGCGTAGCAGCTTTCTTGACGGTTTTGGTGGCCGCAGTTTTGGTTGCGGTTTTATGGCGGACAAGTTTTTCGTCTTTGCCGCCTGGAGCAAAATTAGCATTAAAGTTGCGTTTTTGGTTTTCTTCGAATGCTTTCTTTATGTCTGGCAGACGTTCGGCGCGCATCTTAAGAAGTTTTGCCCGGCGCTCGGCTTCTGCTTTATTTTTTTCGTTCATTTATTCCTTTTGTTAAAAACTAATATTTTTTCCCACACTTAAGGCGCATTTTTCCTACAAAATAAGGAGATAAGACTTGTTGCGCTAAAAGTAATAACTTAGTAGTTTTATTTTAACAAAAAGAGTAAAAATTGTCAAAAAAGGAAGGCCCCGCCGGTAAGGGCGGGGCGTGGTTGCAGAACGGAAATTACTTCTTCTTCGGAGACTTGCGAGGGGTCTGGAACCAGACAATCAGGTCGCGCAGCGTCATGACGGGCTGCTCTTTAACCTTTTTGCCGGCGGCGGCGTTCTCGCGGGCCTTAACGGCCGCATCATGCAGGCGCTTTACCTTCTCACGGATCTGACCGCGGAATTTGCTTTCCGGCTGCGTGCTACGCGCCATCGAGCGAAAATCCATGATGTCCTGATCGGTGCAGGCCAAGTTGAGTTCCTTGATGCTCTCCATTACAGCTCCCCACTGACGTTCGATGCGAGCACTGAGCTCACTGTACTTTTCCGTCACGATGCGAGGATTGCCGCTGTAATATTTATTGAAGACGTACTGAACTTCAGGAGGCATCCAGCAATCAAGCTTGTCGTAGACTCCCCTGATCTGGTTGAATTCGCCAACCGTTTTGAGCCAGGCATCCAGCCTCCAGTAATAGAGTTCCTTTCCGTTCTTTGCGTTGGTAAATGTGCTAAATGACACATAAATCACCTACCTTTCGTCCGAATGTGTCAATTCAAATATAATTATAGCACAAACGCTTTAAAAAGTCAATACTTACCCCTGTTTTAATCTAGGAAAATCCCCGGCGCGCCACGACGCAACCGGGGATGCTAGGAGGAAAACAGACCAACAGAGCTGATTAGAGCAACAATGCAAGAATCAGGAATATCACCAGCAGGATGCCGATGACGGCCAGGAAGATGCGCGACATACGCACGGCGCTGCGGGGCGCAGAGCTGGTACCGTACCGCTTGGGCACAATAGGCGTGGTTGGTTCGAATTTGGACTTTCTAGACATAGAAAGCATCTCCTTTCTAAGGTGCATTTTGGGACAGATTTGTATTATAAATCAAATCATTACTAAGTACAAACTTGGGAATGAGGAGGGGCCTAGGACCCCTCCTCGAAAAGTACGCTCATTGCTGAGCTTCGGCTGTTGGGAGCAGCCTTAAAAGGAAGTGCTTACTCGACGTCATCGGGATCAAGATCCCCTTCATTGACGCCGTCGTCCTGGACGGCAGGCTCAACGGTCTCGGGACCGTGTTCCTGTTCCTGGACTTCGTTTAGGTCGCCATGGTCTTCTCCGTCGCCAGCCACGACTTCGTATTCCTGAGTCGTTGGCTGGCCTGTGTCAGGATCTTGAACCACATGCTCCTCTACTGTACCGTCGTCTTCATCGACTGTGCGTGATCCAGAATCAGTTCCGCTAGAGCCATCCGGCTCGCCATCTGACGTAGTCGGAGTTGTCGGCTGCGGTTCATCTGCAGCCGGCGGAGTAGTCGGCTCGGGTGCCGGAGGAGCGGGAGGCTCATAAGTCTCCGGTGAAGTCGGCTCTTCGGTTAGCTCATCGTCGCTGTCGTGATTCTCACCACCACCAAAGTCTTCCGTACCCTCATCGTCGTCATCGGTCTGCCCCTGCGGTCCTCCCTCGGGATCCTTCGGCTCCGGAGTTGGAGTCGGGGTCGGTTCGGGTGTAGGAGTAGGCGTCGGCTCCGGAGTCGGAGTCGGCGTGGGTTCAGGTCCAGGCGGCGTCGGAGTCGGTGTAGGCTCCGGCGTCGGCGTCGGGGTTGGCGTAGGTTCAGGCGGAGGAGTCGGCTCAGGTCCAGGCGGCGTCCAATAAGGAACATCCACTGGCTGATAGCCACACTCAAGCCTGAACTTAACCAGACCGGGCTTACCCATGTCAAATACGACCACATGTCCACCGTCGTTCTGAGTATCGCGGACAATCACAGAGGGCTTGTTGCCATCGAGATGATTGTTCCACATATACATCTGCGAGGTGTAGTGATCAAGCGGCTGGATACTGATTTCGCTACTAGTCAGATACTCTTTAATGAGCCTGATGGCGCGGTCCCAGTATTCCTGATCGGCGAGAAAATGCTTATGAGCCGCATCGGCACGCTGGCCAATGAGCTCGTTCTGCTCGTCGCGCAAAATTGTCTCTGGCAGTACTAGCGATTCGTCCATATGAAGGGCGACGGCAGCGCAAAGCGCTGGGTCAACCTCAATGGAACTGAAGAAATCGCCAGTGCCTTGGTTAGTAGCTGTCCACTCTTGGACAGATTGGGCAGTGCCGTTTGCAACAGCGGCATCGGCCTGAACCTTGCGGTCCGGACCAAAGTTAAAATTGTTGTTGCCGATGTTGTCGCGATTGACATCATCGTTATAATAGTGAATCGTCTTGCCGCTGAAAGCATATGCGACATTTACGAGACTGCCCCTAATCGTGGGGACGGTCAAGAAAAGCGCAATCAGCAAACAGACGGCACTAATGAATGCCCCTCTTCTGATACTTTGTATCTTCAATACGATCACCATCCTTCCTAAAAGGTATTTGCCAAAGGCTGGTAAGCTCGATATGTGCCCGCCATTACTGACAGGCTAACACCCTCTCCCACAAGGGTGCAAAAACAGGTTGTAAGCTCTTCCTACTGCGCATTTGTACGCAGTAATGATTTGATTTGTTAATACTGCGTCTCTTGCAATACTCCAGAGAGTTTTACAATTAACCTTTATATTATATCAAACTTATGCTTTTTTGTCAAGTGGTCTACCCCTTATGCTTCAATTCGGGCTTTGACATTACGTCTCTTCTCTGCTAGAATAGAGGTATACAGATACAGGCCGACTCGAAAAGAGGCGGCGTTTTTAAGTTAAAAGAAAGGATAATATGGATCTAGATTTAAAGCAAATGGTCGCAATGGTCGACATTATTGCTGAAGAAAAGAACCTACCAAAAGAGACTGTGATTGATGTGATCCAGCAAGCTATCGCCGCCGCTTGGCGTAAAGATAATGGCGACAAAGACATGGATGTGCGCTGCGAGCTCGATCTAAACACGGGCGAAGCTGATATTTATATCATGCGCGAAGTTATTGAAGATGACGTTGCATATAATCCAGCCACCGAAATTCCACTAGCAGAAGCCAAGGGCAAACAAATTGGTGAGTTTGTCGAAGAAAAACACAAAGTTGAAGGTTTCGGCCGCGTCGCTTCCCAAACCGCAAAGCAGGTCGTGATTCAGCGCCTTCGCGAAGCAGAACGCGATGCTGTGCTTGCAATGTTCGAAGATAAGATTGGTTCCGTCGTAAACGGTACGATTGTACGCGTGGAGCCAAAAATTGTCCGCGTCGACCTCGGCAAAGCTACTGGTATTATGCCAAAGTCCGAGCAAATTGCCGGCGAATTTTATGCCGTTGGTTCTCGCCTGAAGGTCTTTATTAAAGAGATTGAACGCAATGAGCGTGGCGCGCAACTTATTCTCAGTCGTGGCTGCCCACAATTTATCGAATATCTCTTCCGCCAGGAAGTTCCAGAAATCGAGAATGGCTCGGTCGAAATTAAGGCAATTGCGCGCGAAGCTGGTCGCCGCACCAAGATTGCGGTAGCCGCTACAATGCCTGGCATTGATCCAGTCGGCACCTTTGTTGGTGGCCGTGGCGTACGCGTCCAGGCCGTCATGAACGAGATTGGTGATCGCGAAAAGATTGATATTGTTAACTGGAGTGACAACAATTCCGAATATATTCGCGAAGCTTTGAGCCCAGCTGAAATTCAAAAGGTCGAGATTGATGGCAAGCATGCTACCGTCTATGTCGCTAAGGATCAGCAATCGATTGCAATTGGTCGCGTTGGCCAGAATGTTCGCCTTGCTTCCGACTTGACCGGCTTTGAGATTGATGTCGAAGTCGCCAAAGCTCCAGAGAAAAAGAAGAAAAAGAACGTTGAGGATTCCCTTCTTTCTGCTATCGAAGATAGCGAGAACGAAGAGTCTGCCGAAGAGTAATTCAACAAAAAGAAGCCCCGAACGGGGCTTCTTTTTTATTTGCACTTAATTGAACCAATGCCGTTTTGATTTAATACTTCCTGAGCCTCTATGTTTTGGCAAGCAGGGTCGTCTTCGGTTGCCGTAACGAGAGTACCATCGGTATGTTTGAGGATTTCTTTACAAAAATAAAACGCGACAAGAATAAAAACTAAGAAAAATAAAGTGCGAAGAACTTTGCCAGCACTATAGTTTGCTCTTTCATGCGAATCCATACTTTTATTCTGACACTAGGGATAAAAATGGTCAAGCTTACTTGACTTATAATGAAATCTGTGATATAGTACTTGAGCACCCTTTCATGAGGGTAGCTTGCACCTTAGGAGGCGACCTCTATGCGCAAACTCTTAACCTTCATGACTAGCTTGGTCTTTGTCGCCGTCGTAATCATCCTGGTAGCCATCCTGGTGACCTGCATCAGCATTAACCACCACAACTGGAATGCGGCCGAACAGGCTATCCAGACAAATGTCACTTGTATCCTGGACGAAACCTCTGAGGAGTCGTATGAGCTGCTGCTCAATAACGACTGGGAGGGTTTCAAAGATTTCTATGGGCTGAAACCGACCTATTACACGGTTGGCGATGCCTGCTACGTATCTCTGGTAAGCGACCAGATGGAAGAAACTATCATGATCTACGCCGGTACCGTCAAGAACCCGCGCGTCAGCGCTATCGCAGTGCAAGGTTATGGAGAACATTGGGAAGGATTCGATATGAGCGAACCGTATTCGGTGCTCGTGACCATCTCTGGTCATCCGATTTACCTTACGGCCACCGGCGCAGCTTCGCTGTGCTACAATCTGACCCGCGTAACTTCCAAGTGAACGCTAGACCAACCTCTTCCTACTGGGGCGCCCGTAAAACGGCGCCCCTTTTCTATTTCTCTTCCAATTCGGCAAATTTCGCAGCCATAGTTGGGTTGCCGCGCGTAAGTCGCTTGATAGATAAATCTTCGGCCTTATTATTGGCTAAACGTAAGTTATTTTCGGAACTAAGGAGCGCTTCCTTAGTTTTTTGAAGGTGTGCAATGGTTTTATCAATTTCTTCAATGGCGGTGCTGAATTTTTTACTGGCTAATTCATAGTTGCGCGCAAAAGATTGCTTAAAATTCTCCATATTTTCTTCAAAGTGCGTAATATCAATATTCTGGTTGCGCACCACGGCAAGCTCCTGCTTATACTTGAGCGAATTGAGCGCAGCGTTACGCAAGAGCGTAATCATTGGAATGAAGAATTGTGGACGAATCACGTACATCTTGTCGTATTTGTAGCTAACATCGACAATACCAGTATTATAAAGCTCGGAGTCGGCCTCCAGGAGCGTCACGAGCACGGCATATTCACAGTTCTTCTCTTTGCGATCTTTATCAAGCTCCTTAAAGAAATCTTCGTTTTTGTGCTTCGTGGCGGTGGTCTCGTTTTCGTTCTTCATCTCAAACATAATAGAGATAATCTCGTTGCCATCGTCGTCATTTTCGCGATAAATATAGTCACCTTTACTGCCAGTATGGGCATCGTTGTCTTTTTCGAAATAGGCGTTTCTAAAGGCGGTGGCGCGCAGGCGATTGAATTCTGTCTGGCAATGTTGCTCGAGCGTTTCGCCCACCATCTTGGTGCTGAGCTTAGATTTAAGGTCTTTGAGGCGGTCGATTTCCTCATCTTTAAGCTTGAGCGCGCCCTCATATTGGGTTTTAAGTGCTGCTTCGCGAAGTTTAACCTGAGCCGTAAGCGACTCCTCGCGAAGCTTAGCTTCGCTGGCCTTCGTCTTGAGGTCGGCCTTAGTAGACTCGAGTTCTTTTTCGACCGGTGCCAATGCGCGCGTAACGGCAAGCTCCTTATCTGTTTCTGCCTGCTTCAGTTTCGCTTCTAGCTCAGTAATCTTGGTGGCCTGGGCGTTTTTAGCCTTCTCGAGCGCTAATTCGTTGGCGGAGTCCGCCTTATCTAGCGCTTCTTTGATGCGCTTTTCTAGTTCACTATCAAATTCATGAGTGCGGACCTGACTTAAGATGTCGGCGTAGCTGGAATCGTCGACTTTAAAGGTTTTTCCGCAGTTTGGACATTTAATTTCAGACATATTTCCATTATACACCAGGGGTGCATATTGACTTTTTAAAGTGTTTGTGCTATAATTATAGAGTTAGGTCGATACTATGACACCTAAGGCTCATTCCAAGATAGACCTAGGCCATGATTAGGGGAGGTGATTTTATGGCTAGAGCAAGAACTGGGGATACCACGCATAGCTACGCAGCCTACGACACTGGACGCGTCCGCGGAAGCTTCATGCCGAGCTTTGACCGTATCAGGAACACCGACGTTCGTAAGACGCACGAAAAACTCTGGGGTAGATCTTCTACCTTCTGCGGAGTTGGATTCGTCGCGCTGATCGTCTGGATTCTGGCGGCCGTGCTTAAGCTGGCCATTCCGGCCAAGTGGACCGTGTTGACGTGGCTGATCGGAGCAATCGGCTTCGTTGGCAAAGTGGTGTTCTTTATCTGCGCGGGAATTATGATCCTGTTGTTTGTGGTTGGCCTGTTCTTCAGGTTCACCGACTGGCTCAAAAATACCCGCTGGTAAGTTCATCTATCGACACGGGGCCCTCCGCAAGGCGGGCCCTTTTTCCTGCCCTATTTTTTTACCACCGCATTAGCGATAAGTTTATAGATCTCCATCACAAATAGGATAATGAGGGCTATACCAAAGAGACCAAGCATCTCGAGTGCAGGAATGGATACCGTCTGGAGTAGCTCGGATAGAACAGGTACTTCCATAACAATAATTTGAAGCAAGAGAGTACCCAAAATGCCAAATAGCATGATTGGATTCTTGCGAAGTGGCACACTGAAGGCCGAGCGACGTTCGCTACGACAGTTAAAGACATGGACGTTCTGAATGAAGACCATGAGACACATCGTATAGCCGCGCGCCACCTCGAGCTCCATGCCGAGCACACTATAGAAGAAGTACCAGGCGCCAAACACAACAATTGTAATTATTAATCCGGAAATGACAATCTCGCGCAGGAGCGAACGGTCAAAGATAGATTCTTTTGGATTGCGTGGTTTTTCTTGGAGAATGCCTTTTTCAGCTTTTTCGAAGGACATGGCGAAATCTTGGATGCCATCCGTAACCACATTGAGCCAAAGAAGCTGTACTGCCACGAGTGGCATTGGCATATTGCAAGCGATGGCGAGACAGAAAAAGGCCGCTTCGGCTAGACCACAAGATATTAGGAAGAAGATAATTTTACGAATATTTGAATATGCGACGCGGCCTTCTTTGACGCCAGCCACAATAGATTTAAAGTTATCATCAACAATAATCATATCGGCCGTCTCACGGGCAATGTCTGTACCAGAACCCATCGCAACGCCGATATTGGCCGCTTTGAGAGCTGGCGCGTCATTTACACCATCACCCGTTACCGCCACGAATTCACCCTGGCGTTTTAAAGAATTCACGATGTTAAGCTTCTGAAGCGGAGTGACGCGTGCGAAAACCAATTTATTGGCGACAAATTTGTCAAAGTGCGCTTTCCCCTCTTTAAATGCCACGTCGACGTCGTCACCGGTTGCAACCTGTTCATACTCTGTAACTAGTTTCAAATCCTTAGCAATTGAGAAAGCCGTAAGTGGATGATCTCCAGTTATCATCATGACCTTAATGCCCGCCTCGTGGCACTCACGAATGGAGGCAACCGCTTCTTTGCGAATCGGATCGATAAACCCAACCATGCCAGCAAAATCAAGCTTTTTAATGTCTTTTTCGGTATATTTTTCTTTGCGGGCAATTTTGCCGTTTGCGAGCGCTATTACACGATAACCATCACGGGCGAGATTTTCGTTCTGCATATCAAGCTTGCGATAGTCTTTCGCCGTGTCGTTCGTAAACCGAACTGTGGAACAAAAACTCTTTACGACCTCAAGCGAACCCTTGACCGTACAATAAGTCTCACCATCTTTCTCGTAAAATACAGCGGAGTATTTGTTTTCCGACTCATATGGTATACGATCAATAATCTTAATTCCTTTAGTTTTAACGCCTAGTTTTTTGGCAAGGACTAAGAAGGCAATATCAATCGAGTCGCCTGTTGGCTCGTGCTCAATACTCGCCTCATTATTAAGCGCGCCATAGAGACCAATTTCTTCCGCGTATTTGATGGCTGGACCAGTAACCTTACCACTAGCATCAAATCCCGTTCCAGATACTTGGTATTCCTGACCATTCGGCAACAATATGCGTTTAGCGGTCTGCTGATTTACGGTGAGGGTGCCGGTTTTATCCGACGCAATAACCGTACAACTACCGAGCGACTCGGCGGCTTTGAGCTTGCGGACAATCACATTCTTTTTTGCCATACGGTTCGAGGCAATCGTGAGCGCCATCGTAAGTGCGAGCGGCAGACCTTCTGGCATCGCCGAGACTGCAAATGCAATCACCGTCACGAATATTTCATTGTATGGCACGTGTTTTACGATGAGCAAAATAGCAATTAGGACTGCTACTGAAACGACAAGGATACTGATTTGCTTCGACAATTTCTCAACGCGAATCGTAAGTGGGGACTTTTCTTCGTCGGTATTTGCAAGACTGTCCGCAATTTTACCAAGCTCCGTATCGAGCGCAATACTTACTACGACCGCTTTGGCACGGCCAGATACGACGGTAGTGCCAGAAAAGACCATATTCGACTGATCTCCAATCGATAGCTTCTCTTTGTCTAAGACATCTGAACTTTTAGCTACTTGAACGCTCTCGCCAGTCAAAATCGACTCGTCCACGGTGAAATTTTGCGAATCAATGATGCGCATATCGGCAGAAATTTTGTCGCCAGATTCAAGCATTACGACATCGCCGAGAGTTAAATCTTCAGCATTTATGGCATTCACTTCTCCGTCGCGCAAAACTTTGGCTTTCACCGTAACAAGATCCGCAAGCGCTTCGGCGGTATTATTGGCTTTGTTCTCTTGATAGGTGCCCATAATGGCGTCGACAAGGATGATACCAGCAATAACAAGGGCATCGATAATCTCGCCGACAACAAGTGAAGCAACGATAGCTGCTACCAAAAGAAGCACCATCGGGTCGATAAATTCGTGAATAAAAATCTTTAGAATACTGTCTTTTTTCTTTTTCGGTAAAGTATTTTTGCCATATTTTCTCTGACGCGTAGCCGCCTCTTTAGAGCTCAGGCCATGCTCAGTAGAACTTAGCTCGGTAAAAATATCTGAAATCTTCTTGTTATAGAAAGCCATAATAATTTTATTATATAATATTAAGGTAATGGATTCTGAAAAGCGAGACAATCATTTTATCGAAGTCGATCCAGAGGTGGGCCTTACCAAAGAACAAGTCCGCTCGATGAAGCATGCCGGTTTCGTAAACCGCGATGTTAAACCGCCGAGCAAAACCGTCAAAGAAATTGTTTACAGTAACGTCTTTACATATTTCAACTTCGTCTTCCTAATTCTAGCGATTATTTTGATTTCCGTGCGTTCCTGGCGAGATATTACCTTTTTGCCGGTTATTATTGCAAACACGCTCATTGGTATTTTCCAGGAAATCCGCGCCAAAGCAATTCTGGACGAGCTCACCATCTTGAATGCCCCGACTGCAACTGTTATCCGCGACGGAATAGAACATGTTATACCTGCCGAAAAGCTAGTTAAGAATGACGTTGTTGTGTTTCGAGCGGGCAACCAAATTCCGGCTGATGCCGTAGTCTTAACTGGTGAAGTGGCCGCCAACGAATCACTCCTTACCGGTGAGGCGGCCGAGGTACAAAAGACAGCCGGTTCCGAATTGATGTCTGGGAGCTTCATTATTTCTGGTGAGTGCCGAGCACAGCTGACGAAAGTTGGGGAGGATTCTTACATTTCTCAACTCACACTCGAGGCAAAGAAGCTTAAAACTAAGGAGCAGTCCGAAATTATCCGCTCGCTTAATACTATCGTTACTATCGCTGGCATTATCATAATACCAATTGGCGCGACGCTCTTCTGTCAGGGTTACTTCGGTAACGAATTGCCAATTAAGGAAAGTGTCCAATCTGCGGTTGCCTCTATCATCGGCATGATTCCTGAGGGCCTATTCTTGCTCTCATCGATTGCGCTTGCCGTCAGTTCAATGCGCCTAGCAAAAAACAAAGTGTTGCTCCATAACATGAAAAGTATTGAAACGCTAGCGCGAGTAAACGTGCTCTGCGTAGATAAAACTGGCACTATTACCGAAAATACGATGGCAGTACACGACTATATTCCAATGAGCGGGACCAAACTTAAGAAAGAAAAACTGGAAGAAGATTTGAGTGATTTTTGCCGTGCCCAATCTGCAGATAACGCTACCATGATAGCGCTCAAAAATTACTTCGTAAAAATAACAGATCGTGATGTCGAATCTGTTTCCGCCTTCTCGTCAGAGTATAAATATAGCGGCGTGAATTTCGAAGATGGAGAAAGTTATATTTTGGGCGCACCGGAATTTGTATTACGCGAAACTTACGAGAAATACCGCGCCGAAATTGAAGAACAGAGCGAGAAAGGTTATCGCGTATTAGTGTTTGGTAAATATGACGGAAAGTTGCACGGCAAGAAACTCCGCGAAAAAGTGAAACCACTCAGTTTAGTACTACTGGCCAACCCGGTGCGCGAAAATGCCGCCCAGACTTTCAGATTCTTTGCCGAACAAGGTGTTGAGATAAAAGTGATCTCTGGCGATAACCCTGTTACCGTATCGGAAGTTGCCAAGCTCGCTAAAATTCAGGGTGCCGAGAAATATGTCGATGCATCGACGCTTGATACAGACGAGCTAATTGCCGATGCAATGCGCAGATATACGGTTTTTGGTCGCGTCACACCAGAGCAGAAACGAAAATTCGTGAAAGCGCTCCAGGCTGATAGGAAGACTGTGGCAATGACCGGTGACGGAGTGAACGATGTCTTGGCGCTTCGTGATGCGGATTGTTCGGTTGCGATGGCGAGCGGTTCCGATGCGGCCGTGCAAGCAGCGCAAGTTGTTTTGCTCGAGTCTGATTTTGCTAGAATGCCGGAAGTTGTAGCCGAAGGACGTCGCGTCGTTAATAATCTCGAACGTTCCGGTAGCCTATTCCTGGTTAAAAACGTATTCTCGGTACTCACTTCCCTAATTGCCATCATTTTCGCTATTAAATACCCGTTGGTTCCGGCCCAAATTTCATTAATATCAATGTTCACAATTGGTATTCCTGGCTTCCTGCTATCGCAGGCGCCAAACCACGATTTAATTAAGGGCCACTTCGTGACAAATATCCTGAAACGCGCCATCCCGGGTGGTCTAACGGATACCGTTATGATTGCCCTGATGATGTTGCTAGGCTATATCTTTAATATAGAAGAGGCCCATATCTCAACCGCGTGCACAATATTTATTGCAATTGTAGGCATTATCATGGTAAATCGTGCCGCCAAGCCGATAGATTGGTATAAAAAGATTGTGATTGGCCTCTGTATTGCTGGTCTATTCCTCTGTTACGCATTCTTGCCAGGATTATTCGGCATGACGCGCATGAATATCCAAACAGTCATTATTGGCGCTGCGCTCGTAGCCTTAATTAAACCAATTTTTAATAAGATGGTGCAATTTACGGAGTGGCTATGGTTGGTGTGCGAAAAGTTCATTAAAGATGCAAAGAAATATATTCAAGAAAATAAAATCGAAATCGTAAATCCATTCGAGAAAGCCGAATAAAAGGAGGTAAGATGGGCAAAATAACAGACTTTTTAAAGAATGGCTTAGCAAGCTCCAAAGATGATCAATATACCGAAGTGCCAGATAGGTATTTCGACGAGCCGGTGCAATTACGCCAAGATATAATGAATCTCGGATGGACGCTATTCCCGCGACCGATTGGTAGGACTTTATTCGAGGAGATGCGTGGTGGAGATAATAGGGACTATGCAGTCTTTATCGAGATTGCGAATGACGGTGGACGCATACTAGATTATATAGACGTAGGCGGGCAAGAAGATCAGACGACCGCCGGGAACAAGATGGTTGATCTGAAAGACGCAGTAGTAGAAAATGCACCAAAAGAAAAATTAAATCCGGCAGATATCCGCGTTTATCGTAATCTTAAAGATGTTAGTGCGGTATACATCCAAGGTAGCGATAGCATTATGGCGGTTGGTTACCATGATACGTCCGGAAGCCCAAAAGGTGTAATGATGTGCGCATTAATGCTCTACGTCTTCGCTCAAATTAACTACGATCGCGACCAGACATTATTCTTAAATACCTTCAACTATCTACCATTTATGCCAGACATTGGATTAGACTTCTCTTTCTATCGTTTGGCCGATGATTTGATCGAAGAAGTTTTAAATGGACAAGAAGGAGGCGAAGATGCCGAAGAAGCAAGTCAAGAAGCAACTGAATAAAGAGGCTAAAAAGATCAATGTCTGGGCATATGTCGTCGTCGCCATTGCGGTCTTCGTTATTACTTTTATTATTGGCGCAAATCTAATTATTATAAGTAACGATTGTGATTCACCTTGTCGCTGGGTATCTAAAGATAAAATGGCAGCCTGCCCTACCGTGTGCGTAAAAAGCCAGCAAACACTCTGGGAAAAGATTACCGGCCAAGAGCCACGCTTTATTGGGTATTAGAGCTGTTATTTAGTTTTTTGTTTGCGCTATCCATCTCGTTACTTGCGCGACGGACGAAGTTTTTGATGGCTATAGGCATCACTAGATACGAAAGGATATTAAGGGCAATAATAACTAATTCGGCCAAATCTTCAACGATGCTAGACTCTTTATTAAGACAAATCGAGCAAGTCAAAAGTGGTGCAATAATCGAACCAACGCACCCAATAATTGCAAGCACAATAATGGCAGTCTGATCATCGTCGATATTTTTTATATATACCTGAGCATTTTCGGTGGTCATAGCAGACATTTTTCTTATTCCTATGAATTGGAATATTAGAGCCATGATTGCTAAGAAAACCGCTCCGGCAAGCCTTGCTCCTGTGACAAAACCAATATCATCATGGCTTAAGGCGGTCAATGCAATTTGAATAACAATGGATAGAAGAGCGCCCGATAAAGAAATTGCCAGTAATATCTGAGCTCTGTGTGGCCATACTAATTGTAGATGGTATGTTTTTTCTGTTTTTGACGCTGGTTTTTGCGTGCTGCCATTATCTTGGTTCATAAAACTATCGTAGCATAATCGAAATCAAAAAAACAAAGGCTCCGATAAAATTAGGTGCAGAGCCTTTGTAATCCCATTTTTGATAGGCGCCCGGAGGCTAGTATGCCTATCAATATTATTGTGAATATAAATGGCGGTTTTTGCAATAACAAAAATGCTTATATAATACAAACAGGTTGAGGAGCCTATTCGTTATACAAACAAGAAGCGAATTCTTCGCTTCTTTTTGTCGACGAGCGACAAAAAGCCACCCGTTGGGGTGGCAGATAATGAATGTATAATGCGAATATGTCTGGGGAGCCTATTCGTTATACAAACAAGAAGCGAATTCTTCGCTTCTTTTTGTCGACG
>JAUNHY010000005.1 GCA_030523715.1 Candidatus Saccharimonadota bacterium | reverse complement strand
AATTGCAAAATCAATTTGCTACCTTCGTCGCACAGGTCGACAAATCAAAATTTGCACTTCAAAACAGCATCATAAGCCTTATGAATTTATGCAGTTTATGGTATAATATGAGTAATATGTTTGCGAGCGGCTATATGGGAAAACTCGAACTAATTCGAGCGCTACCCACGAAAGAAGAAAAAGCAAAGGCGTCACGCCTAGTTCTTCGTGAAATATTGGAACAAATCTCCCCAGAAAAGTCCGTAAAAAAGAAAAAGAAATATTCTCTCCTAGAGCTCATAGACTGCTCTCCTATCAAGAATTACATTAACGACGATCAAGTTACTGAATCGTTGCATTTTATTCGCATTATCGGCATTCGCGCCGAGCATAATCAGCCGGTCCGCGAAAAAGACGTCAAAATTGCCGTAGACAACCTCGAGAATTTTATCAAGTTCCTCGATCATAGGAACGAATCTCCTGAGCCAATCAAGTCGCCAGAATTCTTCACCGAAGCCGAAACTCGTGCCGCCTATATCGACATGTATCTTCGCGAAGCTGGTTGGGATGTTTTGATGCAAAAAGGTGTAGCGCTACCAGGCAAAGCTGGTATTGAAATCGAAGTTGGCAACATGCCGAATAACGCTGGCGTTGGCTACTGTGATTATGTCCTATATGACCGCGCCGGAAAGCCTTTGGCCGTCGTAGAAGCAAAGAAAACTTCCAAGGATCCGCAAATTGGTCGCCACCAAGCAGACCTCTATGCTGAATCATTAAAAGAAAAGTTTGGCTACAAGCCAGTTATCTACTATACAAACGGTTACGAAACGCACGTTATCGATGGCGTATATCCAGACCGTAAAGTTACCGCTTTTCATACGCTAGAAGAGCTTGAACGCATGATTCAGCGCCGTACGCGCGGAAATATCACTGATATGGCCGCAAAAGACGAAATTGCCGGTCGTCCATACCAAAAGATGGCACTTACACGCATGTGTGAGCGTTTTAACGCACGTCATCGCCGCGGACTGGTTGTTATGGCTACCGGAACTGGTAAGACGCGTGTTTCAATCGCTTTGACCGATATCTTGGCTAGAAACGGCTGGATTAAGAATGTATTGTTCCTCGCCGACCGCACTTCACTCGTAAAACAAGCTAAGCGCAACTACGCAAAGCTATTGCCAGATATGACTATCTGCGAGCTTTCTGAAGGCGGAAACGCGAATAAGGATATGAATGCTCGCTTGATGTTCTGTACGTATCAGACGATGATCAACTACATCGACGCCGAAGATAAAGATTTCTCAACCGGCCGTTTCGATTTAATTATCGTAGATGAGGCCCACCGTTCAATCTTCAACCGTTATGCTTCTATTTTTGCTTACTTCGATAGCTTGCTTGTTGGCTTTACGGCAACTCCGCGCGACGAAGTCGGTAGTAGTACATACGGAATCTTTGAATGCGAATCTGGCGAACCGACGTTTGACTATCCGCTAGAAGACGCAATCAAAGAGCATTATCTTGTCGGCTACGAAGTAATAAATCGCCATTCTCGCATTATGACGCAAGGCATTAAACGCGAAGAATTGGACGAAGATCAACTCGAGCAATTGGATGATTTTCTTGAAGGCGATCGCGAAACGCCAGATTTAACAATTCCTGCGAACGCTATCTTCCGCTCTATCTTCAATGAAGACACTTGCCGTAGCGTCATTGAAGACTTGATGGAAAAAGGTATCCGCGTAAATGGCGGCGAAACTATCGGCAAGACGATTATTTTCGCATACAACCACAAACACGCCGAGATGATCGTGAATGAGTTTAAGAAATTCTATCCTCACCTTCCGCCAAATACCTGCCAACTCGTAGATTACTCAGTAAATTATGCCGAAGATCTGGTCGTTAAATTTGACACTGACGATGAATTTAGAGTAGCCGTTTCCGTTGATATGCTCGATACTGGTATCGACGTTCCGGCCGTATCGAATCTCATGTTCTTTAAACCAGTACGCTCGAAGATTAAGTTCGTCCAGATGATTGGACGCGGTACGCGTCTTTGTCCTGATTTGTTTGGCCCAGGCAACGACAAGAAGAAATTCCTCATTTTTGATTACTGCGATAACTTCGAATACTTCCAAGTCGAACATAATGAAGTCATAAGTAGCGGCGATAAAATCTCTCTTTCGCAGAGAATCTTCGCATTACGTTCCGAGATTGCTTATAGCCTTCAAGACTTCGAGAGCCAAGAAGATGAATTCTTGAGTAGCTATCGCAATAAGACCGTAAGAATCTTACTCGATATCGTTAAAGATCTAAAGAAAAGCACGAATCGCATAGCTGTTCGTCAAAATCTAAAATATGTCGATAAGTACAATAGCGAAAAAGCCTGGATGGCACTAACACCGGTAAATGTTCACGAATTGAAGACCTTTGTCGCTCCGCTAATCGAAGGCGGTGCTGATTCCGACTTTAAGGCGTTGTCATTCGATATTAGGATGATGAGAATCCAAAGGGCTATTCTTAAGAATACTCCCGCTTACGCAACTGCCGATATTAAGAAGGTGCGCGAAATTGCACAGTATCTCCTTCAAAATAAGATGACTATACCGCAGGTTGAAGCGAAGAAAGACGACCTTAAAGAACTCTATGACGAATCGAGCTGGACGGAGCCACAAGTTAAAGATTTGGAAAGGCTACGCGATTCTGTCCGCGAACTCATCAAGTATATTACTGGCGACGAACTCAGACTTATCGACATTGACGTAACCGATGAACTTATTGATCCAGAATTCCAACCAGACGGTACCGTCATTGATATTCGCACCTATAAGGAGCGTGTTATTGACTACCTCACCAAGAATGGCGACGATGCGACGATTGAGAAGATTCGCAATCTCGAAAAGCTAGACCAGAAAGATGCTGACAAGTTGAAACAATTGCTCTGGTTCGACCTCGGTTCAGAAGATGAATATAACGAGAATGCAAATGGAAAAAGCTTGGCCGCATTCGTGCGTAGCTTGATTGGCATTGATCAGGAAGCCGTAAACGAGAAGTTCGGCGAATACCTAAATGCTCATCAGCTTAATTCGAAACAGCAAGAATTCATTAATGTTATCGTTAAATACGTACAGAAGAATGGCGATATCGAATTGTCCGATTTGCTGGAATCCGATCCGTTCAAATCTATTGACTGGAACGAGCTGTTTGGCGGTGATGTTGAGCCGATCAAGTATACTGTTTCAATTCTTCATGACGCCATAGCTGCTTAAAGAAAGGATTACTGTATGGATACCATAAAACTAAACGACATACTTCAATTAGACGAAGAGCAACTAGATAATGCCAAGATTCGTTTTATGGTCCCTAGCGACCGCATTGGTTTCAATCCGAATCTAGACGCTGAAGACACCGAGAAGCAAAACAAGATTAATCTAGAAGATTTAGTCTTCAACCGCCAATCATCCATCTCGTTTCGAGAAGGAGTAATCGCGATTGGCTTTATTCGTATTCGTGATGATTACTGGCTAATGACTGGTATTGTAAAGGTCATAAAAGACAATGGCCTAGCGCAACCGGCTACGGCCGAATATTTAACGAAAAAGTATAATTTTAGACTTGTCGTAAAATTCCATAAAGACTTTCAGAATGGTATCGTCAAGGCGAATACGATTATAGATCAACTCGAAGTAATAGAACTGTGGAATCCAGAAAAAGGGCTTGGCGAAAAAGCGTTCCCCGGTTACAAGAACGTGACCGTTGGATATAAAGAGCTAAAAAAGAAAATCGAACTATCAGACGAGTGGCGTACTGCGTTGAAATCACGCAAAGGCGTTTATCTAATTACGGATAGACAAACCGGCAAGCAATATGTCGGATCCGCATATGGCGCCGACGGAATACTCGGACGCTGGACTACTTATCTAACGAGCGGATACGATAAAAACGAAGTCGAGAATGGGCAATACCCGAATATTGAACTCCAAAAACTAGTAAGAGAAAAAGGCCTTTCTTATATCCAAGAAAACTTCCAATATTCAATATTAGAAACGTTTACTGACGACGTATCAGATGAATACATTATCGCAAGAGAGTCATATTGGAAGGAAGCCTTACTTAGTAGGCAATTTGGCTATAACGCTAACTAATGCTTCTCTAAGTCCGCATCTTGAACAAATCTTAGTCTTATTATCTTCGCGCGATAACGCAGGATAACCGGTGTAGTATTTGCCGCATTTAGGGCATTTGTGGCGCTTTTGACGAGCTTTCATAGATCCACCGAGCAAACATGCGCTAAACCAAACTTATAGCCCAATTCTTCCCACATACCATCAGGCGCATCTTCCTCGAGGACTCTCCAGACCGGATAATTGTAGTCGAGCATAATCTTCGCTACATCCTTCGGATCAACCATGAGCTGGCAAAAATAGCCGGCCGTCGTTTCGCCTTCAACCATAATCGGCTCGCCTTCTTCAGTCTTAGATATCTCCTCTAGACGCTTGTATTCTGCCATAATAGCTTCGTTCACAAGCTTAACGGCAGAAGCTAATTTATCATCTTTCTTCATAGTGTTCGTATTTAACCTTATTCTGCGGATTTTACAAGATCAAAGCCGAATAAAGGTGCTATAATAGAAATAGCTTCGAGTTTAGAGATGCTCTCGAAGCCCTAGAAAATGCGGCAGAAAATGTGCGCATTTTTTGTTTGTACGCATAAATGCTTATTGCGGAGCATTTGTGCCACTTATGAGCTCATACCCGTGAGCTACGCAAGGAGCACCTTATGGACGAAGAAAAGAAAGAAACGTCCGCGGCTATCGCTGGATTACTCAGTCTTCTAAAAAGCATTGAAGTTACACCGGAGCGTATCGCTCAGAACCAATGGAAGTCGGTAAACAAAAATGGCGAAGTCGAATTTTACTATTAAAACAAACCAATCTCCGGCTAGATCATAATCGCGACCGGAGATTTTTTATGGGCCAGTGCCGCCAAGCTACCTCTTTTAACCGATATATGATATAATAATTCCTATGAAAAGCAAGTCTGTATTGGGAACAAACGGCGAAGAAAAACCATTACTCCGCTATGTGTTATATGCTCGTAAATCATCTGAAGATGTTGGCGCGCAGGCTAAGTCTCTTCCTGATCAGATTAAAGACTGTTTAGACTATGCCGAAAATAAAGGCATTGTAGTTGTAGACACGCTTAAAGAGTCGCATTCCGCAAAGATATCCGGAAGGCGACCTGTTTTTGCTAAGATGTTAAAAGATCTAGAAGCCGGCAAATACGACGGCATTTTAGCGTGGCACCCAGACCGCTTAGCGAGAAACTCGCTCGAGGCTGGAATGATTGTTGATATGGTAGATAACGGCAAGATTAAAGACCTTAAATTCCCGACGCTCGAATTCACAAACGATTCTAGCGGCAAGCTACTTCTTAACATCATGTTTGCAATGTCCAAACAATACTCCGAGCATTTGTCAGAGAGCGTACAGCGCGGCGTCGATTCTAACCTCGCTCAGGGTAAATCTGGCGGTATTCCAAAATGGGGTTATAACCGTAGCGAAATAACTGGCTATTACGAGCCAGACGATAACTTTGAATATATCAAACATGGCTTTGAGATGTATCTTGAGGGCCATTCTCAGCAAGAAATCATAGATTACTGGCGCCAGAACAACGTTCACCGCATGACGAAGCTAACGCGTAAGAATAAGAACATAAAGCGCATTAATGTTTATGATAGTGATTCTACGATTGGCGCGATCCTTAGCGATCCGTTCTACTACGGTATTCTTGTGCAAGCTGGACAACAGGTAGACTTGCGCCAGATCCTACCAAACTTCAAGCCAATGCTAACCGAAGAACAATTCGGCGAAGTCCAGGCGAAGCGCGGTAAATTGAAGAAGGTTATCTCGGCTTCTGTTAAGGCGATAGACGACAAAACCTTCATTCCATTCCGCCAGCTCATGAGATGCGGCGAATGTGGCAATTTTATGCACGTAGCACGCTCTAAATCACGCACCGGCAAGAAATATCTATACTTCCGTTGCGGTAATACAGAATGCAAGCGCGAGCAAAAGAGCGTCCGCGCGCAAGTCTTCCTAGACTACTTCTATAACACACTAGAAGCGCTACATTTTGGTAAGAAAGAGATCGACGAGCTTCGCGACAACTTAAATGACTATATTAACGTCCGCCATAACGAGCTGCTTGAGGAAAAGCTACGCGTTAATGCCGCTATTAAGGCCAAGAAACGCGCTCAGGGCGAGCTAGCGCAGGCTTTCATAGATCTAGGCAAAGATGCACCAGAAGAAGCCAAGAAACTCGTCAAAGAGCAAATGAATGAATGTCGCGACACGATAGCTGCTTTGCAAGCTGAACGCGACGATATTAGCGCCAAAATCTACGATCCTGACCAAGTTCGAGAAATTCTGGAAGAACTTACGAACCAGCTAGATTCCCTCGCTGACAAGATGAAAAGTGCCGACTCATGGCAAAAGGACCAGTTAGTACGAAAATTGGTTACGAACCTAGAAATTAACAACAAAAATGAGGTCTCCTTCAGATGGAAGAAACCTCTTGAAAACGTCTTTAACCAGGCTCTTAAGAACAGAACTAGGTTTGGTGCGCGAGACTGGACTTGAACCAGCACGCCGAAAGGCATATGCTCCTAAGGCATACGTGTATACCAATTTCACCACTCGCGCATGTTAAAGACAGAGCTATTTTATCACAAAGTGCCGCCAGACTCAAACGCCATATTGACTTTTTAAAGCAAAAGTGGTATAATTAAATATGGATCTGTTCCACGCTCCGCAAGGGGTGAACCTTAGAAAGGATGGTTGCTAATTATGCCTAAACTGACCAACTGGAGACCCGAGTTCTCGCTCACCTACGATCCTGCTCTGCGTCGCGACATGCTGGTGAAAATCTGGCGTTTCATGCAGAAATCTCAACATGGTGATTCCATCGACTTCGACGAAGACGTTCGTTTCAAGATTGTCGGTGACGTGCACGGCCGCAAGGGCTTCGAAGATGGCGATCAGGTCATCACGTCCGCAGTCAAGAGTCTCGCTCACACCCATCACAAAGACGATGGCAACACACTGGCTTTCGCATTCTTCACTGAAAATTCAATCTACGACGTTTCGCTCGACAGCATCGACACGGATATCGCCAACGAGTGCAGAAGCCTCGTTCATATCAGAGGATAACAACTATCGACCCCGCCCTGGCCACGTGCCGGGGCATTTTTTTATTTGTAAAAATATCATATTGACGCCCAAAACATGCTAAAATAGTGGTAATGCTTAAGGGTGGTTTATGAACCGAATTGCGATTTATCTAAATCAGCACATCGACGGCGTTGCTTATAGTGCGCCGAGCATTTTGGAAGGTTACACGACAGACCGCTCTATTTTGAAGTATCATCCGCGTCTTGTTGCGGTGCCAGTGAGCGTGATGGATATTCGTCGGCTCACTAAGTTCTCGAGCCAGCTGGCTAGCAAAAATATTCCACTACCAATTACGATGCATGGTGCCGGATACAATAAGAATGGTTCCAGCATTGGTTCTGGCCTGGTTGTTTCATCTGAGCGCATGAATCGCGTGCAGGAAATCGACGTGCGCCAGCGCCTCGTTCGTGTCCAATGCGGCGTTACAATCGGTGAGCTACGCAAAGCATTACTGTTAGTTGGTCTAGAATTACCAATCATGGGCGACCCGCATGAAACAATTGGCGGTTTGATCGCTAAAAACGCTTGCGCAAGTGATAATACCGAGCCGCGCACAATTATAGAATTTGTCCAGCAGGCCGAAATTGTCCTAGCTGATGGCTCAATCATCCAGACCGAAAAGCTTAATCGCCGCGGACTTCGCAAGAAGCTTAAGCAAAAAGACACCGAGGGTGAGCTCTATCGCAAAGTAAATGAACTTATTGAAAAACACGCTAGTGTTATCGAAAATATCGCCCCAGTTGAGCAGAACAAGAGCGGCTATTCTGGTATTACCCGCGTTAAGACCAAGCGCGAATTTAATTTGTTGCCACTATTTTGCGGTTCTGAGGGCACGCTTGGGATTATCACCGAAGTCATTCTGAAAGTTGAGCCAGTCTTTGAGGAACCGAATTATATCGCGATTCCATGCGAGAACGCCACGCAATTCGCGCGCGCTTGTGAGGAGCTACGTAAGCTCAAATTCACCGATATTGAGTTTTACGATACAGAGCTGTTCAACGAAGCGCCAAATACTGGCAAATCCTCGAAGATTTTCCGAAAGGCCAACGATGATGGCTACCTAATTATCGCGAACGCCAAGGATGACATTCGCCGTGACCGCCGCCGTAAGCTACGCAAGCTCAAGAAACGTCTGCCAAAGACGATGCGCGTCATTGAGAAAAACGACGAAACTGAGGACGATTTCGTAGCCTTTAATGAAAACGTCGTAGCTTACTTAAATGATTCCGGAACCAGTTTCCATCTCCCGATTATTGACGGCGCCTATATTCCAGTTGAGAACCAGGTAGAATTCTTGGATAAAGTCACCGCCCTGGCACATGAGCTCAAATTAAAGTTGGCTATCTTTGGTTCTGTTGATTTTAACACCTTCACAGTTCGTCCGGGCTTCACGCCATCTACCGCCGAAGGTCGTCGCACACTAATCGCTTTTATGCGCCGCTATATGGAGCTCATAAATGAAGCCGGCGGTTCCGCTTGCGGCTCCGCTCCAGAAGGCCGTTTCTTAGCGATGTTCTCGCGCCGCTATGCCGACGCCGAGGTTCTAGACTTGTATGGTAAAATCAAGCAACTTTTTGATCCAAACGACATCTTAAACCCTGGCCTCAAACACGAAGTTGAGCCTACCGTAGTCTTACGTCATTTCCGCACAGATTACGATCAGGGCATTATCTCTAAAGAATAAAATCGCCTACGCTTTATTAGCTTATCTGTTCATGTTATAATTTTGAGCATGAAATCTACCAAAAAAGTATTAAATACGTCTGTCGAGTTCACCGTTGAGTTCGATAAGGACGATTTCGAGCCAGCTCGCTTGAAAGCACTCGAGCGCCTCGCTCGCGATATTAAGATCCCTGGCTTCCGTAATGGTAAAGCCCCAGCCAACGTTGTAGAGCAACATGTTAATCCAAATGATCTCGCTTCCCATACGCTAGATCTCGCCGTTCGCCGCGCCATTCCGCAACTTTTCGACGGTGCTGGTATTATCCCAGTTTCTATTCCGCATGTTGACGTAAAGAAATATATCCCTGGTGAGATGGCCGAGATTGTAGTCAAGGCCGACATTATGCCAGAGGTTAAGCTTGGTAAATATGACAAGCTCAAATCCCCACGCGAAGAGCATGTTGTTTCCGACGACGATGTCGAGGATGTTCTTCATCGCATCGCCGAGAGCTATGCCGAACCAAGCGTTGTTAAACGCGCTGCCAAGAATGGCGATGAAGTAATTATCGATTTTACCGGCAAGAAAGACGATGTTGCCTTTGAGGGTGGTTCCGCCAAGGATTATCACCTTCGCCTCGGCTCTGGTCAGTTTATTCCGGGCTTTGAAGATGGTATTGTTGGCCACGAAGTCGGCGATAAGTTTAATCTCAATCTTACTTTTCCGAAGAATTATGCCAACAAAGATCTCGCTGGCGCCAAGACGGTTTTCGAAATTCTCGTCAAGCAAGTTAGTGAAGTAAAAACGCCAAAGATTGACGATGATCTCGCCAAAAAGTCTGGCGCCTTCGCTACGCTTAAGGAGCTTCGTGAAGATATTAAGAAGAACCTTAAAGCCCAGGCCGACCATGAAGCAGAAGAAAAATACAAGGATGACCTTCTTAACGAGTTGGTAGATAACTCCAAGACCGAGGCTCCAGAAACGCTCGTTGAAGAGCAAATCGGTCGCATTAAGGAAGATATGCTTCGCAATCTTCAGAGTCGCGGTTTTACGATTGAGGATTATCTTAAGAAAAATAATCAAAACGAAGAACAGTGGACCGAAGAAGTTCGCAGTAATGCTATTCGCCGCGTCTGTAGTTCGATTATCGTTCAGAAGTTATCCGATGAGCTCAAGGTTGAGGTAGACGATGCTGCCGTCGAAAAGCAAGTCGCCGAAATGCGCGCCGTCTATAAGAACGATGCTAATGCCGTCGCGCAGCTTGATGATCCGCAGGTTATAAATAGCATCCGCAACCGTATGCGTATTAATGCTACGATGGATAAACTCGTAGAGATTAACAAGCCAAACGCCAAGGTAGTTAAAGTCCCGGCCTTCGCCAAAGAAGAAAAACCAGCCAAAAAAACTACGAAAAAGGCTCCGGCCAAGAAAGCTAAGAAATAACAAAAGATCCCCCGCAATGGGGGATTTTTGATACTTATTTTTTCTGATTATGCGCGAGATGCCAATGGTCGCCATATTCGCATTTATAAACGCTCAGCGAATTCGGTTTTAATTCGTGCTCAGCCTCAGTTAGGCGCGCGCTCATTTCGGCGGTTTCTTTGTCGGGGTAGCAAATTTTATGCGTCTCACCGACCCAGCACTTTTCTGGCTCGTATGGTTTAAAATTGGATTTCATTAGAACTGTCTTTTTAGAAATTTTTGACGCTGCTCTTCGGGCATATGCTCGATAGCGTAACGTAATGTCGTACGACTCATACGATCGTAATTGTCGATAATGTATGACTCGACGGCATGTTTATCTACTTTACTATAAATTTCACGCAACATCCAGCCGCAGGCCTTACGCATTAAATCTTCAGGGTCGTCTAGACGCTTATCGATAAGTTCTAGGCCACTACTTAGAATTCCTTTCCGATAAAAAGCCTGATAGGCGACAAGGGAAATACGACGACGCCACAGTCCAGATTTTTGGTTGAGCTTGATGAGAATGGTTTCATCTTGATTTTCGAGGCACCAACGCCCAACGATATGTGCCGCAAAACAATCTACGAGATCCCAGTTATTAATGAAGTCTAGATTATCGAGGTATATTTCCACAGTTTCGCGTGGGGCTTTTTTGTAGCGTTCCTTCAGGATAACGAGCGCCGCGAAGCGGAACTCGTGCACGCGCGAATGGAGTAATTTCAGGATATCTTGGACTGGCAGAGTTTTATAATCCTTTGCGACCTTACGTATGTGTGGCGATGGAATGCCAAGAATCATATCATGCTCGGCGTAACCGCCTTCTTTGATGCCAAAATAATGCGCGGTACGCTCGGCGCGGTCTGGGTCAATGCCTTTTTCGAGTTCTTCAATCAGTCGTTCGTACATGGTTTTATTATACAACTATTGCAAAATAAGCAAAAGTATGATATAATAGAATTATGGACTTGGTTAATTATTTCATGAATCTATATAAAAGCCGCAAACAGGTTATCTTGCTCACCTGGGCATATCTGTTATTGGCTGGCGTAACTGTGCTTATTGCCGGTATTTGCGCCTTAATTAATCAATCAGTTGGCGTCGCGATGCTCATTTTGCCGTTAGTTGCAATTATCGCTCTCTGCATGAACGTCGTCGCCTGGTCTTTTGTGCGCTTCATTATTGATGTTGTAACTATTCGCGTTAAAGAAAAAGACGAAAAAGAAAAAGCTCTTAAGAAAGAGCAAAAGAAACTCGCCAAAAAATAAGTTAAACTAGACTTATGGAGCCGGGCGAAGATACTCGAAATCTTGTTGATAAATTCAAAGGTATGCCGAACGAGGCCATAGTTGCCGAGCTCGATAAAACTCGTATTCCGCTTGAAATTGCTATCGAGAATCTTGCCCACGACTTTAATATTGGCACAGTTGTGCGCAATGCGAATGCTTTTAATGTTGCGCGTGTTCATATCATCGGAAAACGCAAGTATAACCGCCGTGGCGCGATGGTGACAGATAAATATTTGCATATTGATCATTTTGCAACCATTGATGAATTCGTAGACGATGCGCATGCGCGTGGCATGAAAATCATCGCCGTCGATAATAATCGCCCTGAGTCAAAGGCGCTCCAGAAAACGCAAATTTTCGCAAATTCAATCCTAGTCTTCGGCTCGGAATCTGATGGTATTTCTCAAGAATTATTAGATAAATCCGATGGCGCTTTCTATATTGAACAACTCGGCAGTACGCGCTCAATTAATGTCGGTTGCGCTAGTGCTGTTGCGATGTACGAGGCGGTACGCCAGTTGGGATTATTGCCAAAAGATGCGTAAATATCAGTTATCTCAACACTTCTTGAAAGGCCCAAAATTGGCGGGCTTTTTGATTGGGCATAGCAATATTAAAAAACGCGATACGGTTATTGATATTGGTGCCGGTTCTGGTGTAATCACGGCGGCGCTCGCAAAGCGTTGCAAACAAGTCATTGCCGTTGAACCAGATTACGAAACGGCAGAATTACTCCGGAAAAATGTTGGTAAATTTGAAAATGTTCAGATTGTTGAACAGGATTTTCTCGAGATGCAGCTACCAGAAGGACCATATAAGGTTTTTGCGAACCCACCTTTCCATCTTAGCTCGGCAATTCTGCATAAGTTGGACGAGGCAGATAATCCACCAGAGGCGATTTATTTAATTCTCCAAAAACAATTTGCGCTTAAACTCCTCAATAATGATCGCCATTACACTTCGCAACTTGGAAAACAGTTATTCGTGCATTATGCGCCACGCATTCGTTTACCGATGCGGCCGAATTATTTCACGCCACCGCCAGCGGTACCGACAGTACTGCTTGAGCTTAAGCGGCGTGATATAATTAAATAGATGACTATAGTTTCCAAATTTAAGAAGAAATTTTACTTTGTTGCGGCGGGATATTTTAAGTTTTTTGCTAACATCTCTCTCAAGAGATGGCATCCGCGCATTATTGTCGTGACTGGTTCGGCTGGCAAAACCACCATGCTGAACCTTATCGAGAGCCAGCTTGGCGCCAAGGCGCATTATTCGCACAATGCTAATTCGGCTTTCGGTATTGCCTTCGATATTCTTGGCATGCGCGGTATTACCGGGAGTAAATGGAAGTGGGCTTCGCTCATCTTTAGGGCACCGTTGCGTGCCTTTTCCTACCGCCATCACGAACCGTTCTATATTGTAGAATGCGACGGCGAGCGCCCACATGAGGCGGAGTTTATTGCTAAATGGCTTAAGCCAGAGGTTAGTTGTTGGGTTTCGCTTGGTCGTTCCCATGCGGTTTTCTTCGAGAATGAAGTCAAAGAAGGTAAATTCGATAACGTCGACGAAGCTATTGCTCATGAATTTTCGACAATTCCTCAAAATACACGTAAGCTCGTACTAATTGACGGCGAGAGCGCCAAAATGTATCGCTGCACAGAGAATATCAAGGCGAAGGTTGTATCGGTAGACCATAATGATTTGCAAGGATATGAGGTGTTTCCGGACAAAGCCGTATTTGACTTCGGCAAGCATAAATTTGTCTTTCATGAGCCGATGCCGCGCGATGTCACAGTGCAATTATTAATGCTCAAAGAGCTGATGGATTATCTCGACGAAGATATCAGCTATTCGCTTGATAATTTCCAGATGCCGCCAGCTCGCTGCAACTTCTTGCATGGCAAGAAAGGTATCAAGATTATTGATAGTAGCTATAATGCACATATTATAAGCATGACGACCGTGCTAGATATGGTAAAAGAACTCCAGGCGGAGAATAAATGGCTCGTTATTGGTGATATTATCGATCAGGGCAAACTAGAAGGCGAAGAGCACGAGAAACTCGCCAAATTGCTACTTGATACAAAAGTAAAAAATATCGTCATGATTGGTCGCCGCACAAAAAAGTACACTTATCCGCTGCTCAAGGATAAGGTAAAAAACGTCCATTCTTTTGATAAGCCACAACAGGCGCTAAAATACCTCGAAGAAAACCTTACCGGTAAGGAAACCGTCATTTTTAAGGGTAGTCAGTATCTCGAATGGATTGTCGAGAAATTACTCGATGATCCGCGCGATGTTGATAAACTTGCTCGCCAAGACGAGGCGCACCGTCGCCGTCGCGCCAGCTGGGGGTTAAACTAATGAACAAACTCTATATAATTCACGGATGGACTTATAAGCCAGAACCATGGCAGACCGTTATTCGCGCACTCAAAAAATACGATATTGATGCGGAGCTTCTGAAAGTTCCGGGGCTTGGCACGAAATCCGATAAAGTGTTTACTATTCAGGATTATTCAGACTGGGCACATACTAGATTGCCGAAAGGTGCGATTGCGCTTGGCCATAGCAATGGTGGTCGTATTCTACTGAATATGCTTTGTCGCGAAGGCTCAGATTATCTTGGTGGCCTAATTCTTCTTGATGCGGCTGGAATTTACGAAAAATCCCGTAAGCGAGATTTATCTAAAGCCCTATCAAAAACCTTTGCTCCATTAAAGAAGGTTCCATTGGCGCGCAAAGTCGTTCATAAGGTGCTCGGAGCTAGCGATTACGAGCAGGCACCAGACAATATGAAGAAAACTCTTGATAACATGCTAACGTCCGACCAAAAGCTCGATATTTCCAATATTACGACGAATACGCAAATTATCTGGGGTAGCGACGACAAAATCACGCCAGTCCGCCAAGGCAAAAAGATGCACGAACTACTTAAAAATTCCGAGTTAACCATTAAAGATGGGTGGCGCCATTCGCGCTATCTTGTTGACGCCGACGAGCTTGCGGCAGAAATCGCCGATAAGTATGAAAAACTAAGCCAAAAGGGTGGCAAATGATACAACTACGACCAATCGAACCAACAGAATTAGATAATTATGTAGCGAAAAAACACCCAGAAGCAAACTTCTTGCAAACTTCAAGCTGGGGGCGAGTTTATGAAATTGATGGCGAAAAAGTCTACTATCTTGGTCTTTATGACGGCGATGAATTGCATGGTACAGCGGTAGTTATTGTTAAAAACGCCAAGCGTGGTCGCTATCTTGAAATTCCGGGCGGTCCAATCTTGGACTGGAGCCATGAACCGCATTTTGTCAAAGAGTTCATGAATCAAATTAGAGAAGTCGCCAAAACGGAGAACTGCGTGTTTGTGCGCATGCGTCCGAATATTAGTGATACCGGCGAGCATCGCAAAATCATCAAGGATTGCGGGCTTGTGCCTTCGCCGATGCATTTACATGCCGAACATACGGTGATGATTGATTTGCGCTATTCCGAAGATGAGTTGCTTAAAGACATGCGTCGTCAAACCCGCTACGAGGTTCGTCGCGCCGAAAAAATGGGCGTAAATGTGACATTCGATACGAGTAAGCATGCTTTCTCGGAGTTTTACGATTTACAGCTAGAAACTGCGAAGCGACAAGGATTTATTCCGTCCACTCGTGAATTTATTATGGCTCAGCATGACGCATTCGGCGGGGCTGCACGTATTTATACGGCAACGCTTGATGGTAAACCGCTTGCAAAAGGTCTAGTTATTATGCAATCGCCAGAGGCTATATATCACGAGGCGGCATCTACTGAAGAAGGTCGCAAGATTCCTGGAGCCTATGCCTTGCAATGGCAAGTAATCCGCGACGCGCGTAATCTGGGCTTTAAGCGCTATAATCTCTTTGGCATCGCACCGCCAAATTCTCCGCACCATCGCTATGCTGGCGTAACCACATTTAAAACTGGTTTTGGCGGCAATCAAGTTACTTATCTTCCAGCGCACGATTTAGTAGTACGCAAATTACGTTATAAATTTGTTCATATATTAGAGGTTGCGCGCAAAAAGCGTCGTCATTTATAAGGAGGCACAATGGCAAAAACTAAGAAAAAAATCTCATCAGCGCTTAATATAGTTTTGGTTGCAATCGGCTTAATTTTAATCGGTATTTCGCTATTTTACAAAGACGGCACTAATACTCTAGTCGATGAAGCTGGAAATGAGATAGTCCAAGCTGATTCAAAAAATATCAATGCCGCCAATGATGGCAAGCTAATTATATTATCCGATATTGTTTCCACTGCGAGTACACTAAAAGACGAATTCTTCGGCATCTCGAAAGCTACTTTCAAATTAAAACGCGTCGTGGAGACTTATCAATGGAAAGAGATTTGCGAAACTAGTTGTACTTATGAGAAGGTTTGGTTCGAGGGGATAATTGATTCGTCGAATTATGACGAAAACCACAAGAATCCGTCTACGCAGCAATATACTAGCGAAGAATACATGGAGAAGAATCTTCAGATTGGCGCCTATGTATTGAGCGATAAACTTATAAACGATCTAGAATATGATACCGATATGGGGCCAGACGAAATGACTGGACTATACGCTGGCGGCTACACACTCAGTGGCGAATATATTACAAACGTTGTTGACGCCGAAAACCCAAAAATTGGCGATTTTCGCATCTCATATAAATACGCTAAAGATAAGAAGGTTACCGTAGTTGCAAAGCAAGTCGGCAATAGCTTCGGGCCATTTTATACCTCAAAAAAGCAGGAAATCTATTCTATTGAACCGGGAGAGAAGACGGCCGAAGAATATATTTCGGGATTGGAGGCGCAAAAGAGTCCGCTCAACTTAATTTTGGCTATCGTGGGTGTATTCTTTGCCTGTTTCGGTATTTCTGCTAATATTTTTGGAAAGCTAAAGAAAAAATAAAATGAAGATTATCGACGCAAACAATCAGAAGAAATGGGACGAATTTGTTTCGAGCCACGAAGATGCTAACTTTCTGCAATCATGGGCCTGGGGAGATTTTCATGAAGCGCGACGCAAAAAAGTCGTTCGTCGCGTCGCCGTAGATGACGAGAACAATATCTTGGCTGCTTACGTAGGGCAAGTTGAGACTGCTAAACGTGGAACATATATGGCGATTGCTGGCGGTCCGATTATGGATTGGAGTAACAAAAAGCTCCGAGAAGCAGTTTTCGCAGATATTAAGGAGCAAGGTGTGGCAAACAAGTGCGTTTTCGTACGTGTGCGTCCGCAGATAATCGAATCTGATAAAAACCGCAAGCTATTCAAAGATTTAGGCCTTACACCTGCCCCAATCTATCTATCGGTTGAATATGCTGGCATACTCGATATCTCTAAATCGGAGGAAGAAATTTTGGCCGGCGCATCTCAGGGATTGCGCCGAAAAATCCGCAAAGCACAGAAAAACGACATTACGGTTTCGACTAGTACAGATCCGAAAGATATTAAAAAGTTTTACGAAATTGAGCTACAGACGGCCGCTCGCCATAATTTCGTCGAGTTCTCCGAAGACTTCTTGCGCAAACAGTTTGAGGCTTTTGCTAAATATGGCGAAGTAAAACTATACACCGCTAAACTTGGCGACGAAATATTAGCACAGAACTTTATGATCTTTTATGGGAATGAAGCATCCTACCATTATGGTGTATCCACCGAACTTGGCACGAAGTATTCCGGCGCACCGCTATTACACATGCAGGCGATGCGTGACGCACGTGAGCGTGGTATAAGGCGTTATAATTTTTGGGGTATTACGGCACTAGACGACGCGAAGCACCGTTTTTATGGCGTTAGCCAATTCAAGCGCAGCTTTGGTGTTGAAGAATTGATATATCTGCACGCACACGATCTCGTCATCAAACCGGCCCAATATAAACTAGCCTATCTTCTTGAAAAAACTCGAGCCAAAATCCGCCATGTTTAAGGCGTATCCCTTGCAAAACGCTTCCGCTTTATTTATACTAAAATAAAAGAAATAGGAGCTTTTTGAAGTGAGCACAAAACGTAAATTTATTGAGAGCCATTGGTTGACATTTGCAATCAAGGGCGTGATTTCCATGATTGCTGGCCTCTGTATGATGCTGACGAGTAAGACAGAAATTAGTTATTTAACCCAAATTGTGGGCTGGACCATGGTTGGTTTATCTATTATCGAACTATCAAACTGCGTTCATCGCTCTCGTCGCAAGCACAATATCGGCTTTGCGTTATTTCTAGGGCTCCTTGAACTCGCCATAGCCGTATTCTTACTCTTAGCCGTTGTTCCGGGTATGGGCACCGAAAATCTAACCTGGATTCGTATAGAAATCCTTGCGGCGTATGTGCTCTTTGCTTCTATAGTTACGATTATTATGGGCTTCAAGAGTTTCGATAACATGACGGATCGCTTTATGTGGGTAGTAAACGGTATGATTGGCTGTGTTTTAGCTTTTGTCATTTCTGCAGATAACGGTCTTAGCGAGTTAACTCACATCAAGGTGTTTGGCACCTATCTCATGATTAATGGTTTGACGGATCTATTCTTCGGAATTCACTCCAAAGACGAAATGGCTGAGCTTCATGCTGAGCGCGCAAAACAACGCACCAAGAAAGGTTCAAAGAAATAATGCTATTCTTTGATAGTCCAAAACGAAAAATCGAAAAGTATATCAAGAAGTACCCGACAATTAAGGTTATTGTTGTAACTGGTTCTTTTGGTCGGAAATCTGCCATTCGTGCTCTTGGCACGATTCTTGGCCAAGCTCTAACGGTAACATTCGGCGTTAATACGAGCGTACTCGAAGATGTGCTTATTCTAGACTTTAATTCAATGAGTGATTTTCCAGACATCAAGCCAGATGTTTGTGTAATTACATCTTGCGAGACTGACGAAGAAGCAGAAAGATATTTCGAAATAGCTAATCGCTCGCGCAACGTTTTCATCAACTTTAATGATGTTCCGCAAAAATATGCAAAATATCTCATGAATCCGGATGTCTTTACGTATGGCGATGAGCATCCAGCGGACTTCTATTATGAAGAAACCGAGACCATGAGCCTTGATGGCTTCAAGGGTATCTTCTATGATCCAGAACGCGATAAGCTGCCAGTTAACATTAAGGTTATTGGCGAGCATAATCTCCGCCCTATCATTATGGCCTGTGGCGTTGCGCGCCAATTCAAGATTCATCGCGATCAGATTACGGCCGGCGCAGAGGCGATTCGACCACTTCATGGCCGCATGTCTCCAGCTAAGGGCCTGCGTGGCTCGATCATTATCGACGATAGTGCCGCAACATCGGCATCATCTGTCAAGTATGGACTTCGGGCTATCTATCAGTTGGATGCGAACTGCAGAATCCTTATTACCGACGATTTAGCAAAGATTCACAAGATTAACTATGACCTAATGTCAGAGATATTAATTCTCGGTCAGAAGCCTGATGGCGTAAAAGTCAACGAGAAAGTAAAATTCTTCGATAAGGATATCGACCTGATTAACTATCTTGGCACTCGCTACGAAGAAAAGGCTTTAATTTTACTTGAAATTCCACTTCCTCAAATTATTGAGTCCTACATTTGGTAGTTTCTCTTTAATTATCGTGAAATTTATCGTAAAATAGTTATATGGCAAAGGTAATTACTGTTACCAATCAAAAGGGAGGCGTCGGCAAGACTACAACGTCTATTAATCTTGCTTTCTATCTTGCAAAAGCCGGCAAAAAAACTCTAGTTATAGATTTTGATCCTCAGGGCAACGCTGGTTCTGGCCTTGGTATCGATTTACGCGAACTCGACAAGACTATGTGCGACGTCATGCTTGGCGAATGTGAGCTTAAAGATATTATTATTCGAAACAAGGCCAAGCGTCTTTTTGTAGCTCCTACGATTCCAGAGCTAGCTGATGTTGAAGTCCAAATGAATGAGATGGAAAACAAATTCCTTCTCCTTAAACATGCTATTTCAACTGTTGTGGACGATTATGATTTTATTATTATCGATAGCCCACCAAGTCTATCGTTATTGACGGTAAACTGTATGATCGCATCAGAATACGTTTTGGTACCTATTCAGACTGAATTTTATGCCATGCAAGGTGTTGGTCAGCTCCTCGAGACGATGAAGCTTGTGCGCAAAGCCATGAATCCTAATCTTAAATTGCTAGGCGTTTTGGCGACAATGTACGATCGACGTACGGCTCTAAGTTCTGAAGTTCTAGCCGAAGTGAAGAAACGTTTCAAAGATTTAGTATTCGAAACTACCATTCCGCGCAATGTTCGCTTGGCCGAAGCGCCAAGCCATGGCATCCCAATTGGCCAATACGACCGCTTCAGCAAGGGTGCAAAGTCTTATAAGAACCTCGCCGAAGAGGTTATGGAGCGCACTAAATGAGCGCTCGCCGTTTAGGTAGCGGATTCGCAAATCTTATCCCTACCGACGATTTTGATGATATTTTTGATCCAACAGCCGACGAAGACAAAAAAGACAGCCAGCTTCGTCAGATTAAAGTATCCGACATTATCCCAGACGAGGAACAGCCACGTCGAAATTTTGATTTGAATGAGCTCCAGGCCCTTGCGGATTCTATCCGTAAACATGGCGTATTGCAACCACTTGTCGTCACGAAGGAGGGCGATAAGTATAAGATTGTAGCTGGTGAACGGCGTTGGCGCGCATCTAAACTTGCCGAGCTAGATAAAGTACCAGCAATCGTGCGCACGCTCGAAGCGCAGGAGCGACTAGAAATCTCATTAATAGAGAATGTTCAGCGCGAGGATTTAAATGCTATTGAAATTGCGACCGCCTACGCTAAGCTCAAAAGCCAATTTAATCTTAGTCCAGCAGAAGTAGCGAAACGTGTCGGCAAGAGTGAATCTGCAGTTGTGAACAAAATGCGACTTCTGACATTGCCAGATGAAGTTAAACATAGTATGGTTGAGCATAACCTTTCTGAAGGCCAGATGCGTCCGTTAATTACGGCCTCACCAGAAGAAATCAATGCAGTTTTGCCACACATTATTTCCGAAGGCTGGAGCGCGCGCAAAGTAGAGCAGTATATGGTTGAACTTAAGGCACGCAAAAAAGCCATTAAGCAAGCAAAAGAACGTCCAGAAAGTGCTTCTAGTGACGCTCGCGCTGAGAAGATAGGCAATCATCTTGGCGTCAAGGTTAAAGTACATACTAGCGCCCGTGGTTCGGGAGATATCGTAATTAAGTTTAAGAACGAGAAGGAGTTTGAGAGACTATGTTCAATACTAACGGCGTAAAAACCAAGATGACCGAGACGGTAGACCGTTTTAAAGAAGAAATGAAAAAAGTCCGTACCGGTCGTGCGCACCCAGATATGCTTGCGAGCGTGAAGGCTGAAGTTTATGGCCAGTTTACGCCACTAAACCAGATAGCAAACGTAACCGTATCTGGCGGTACTATGTTATTGATTACCCCATACGACACGAATAATATCGCAAAGATTTCAGCTGCAATTCGCGCAGATCAGAGCTTGGGGCTCAATCCTTCCGATGATGGTCGCGTAATTCGCGTTCCAGTTCCGCCGCTAACTGAAGAGCGCCGTAAGGAAATAGTTAAGAGTGCTAGTGGAAAAGTCGAAGAGGCAAAAATTTCTCTTCGCAAAGCCCGCGATGATGCGCGCAAGGATATTAAAGCCGCAGAATTAGCTGAGGATGCACATAAGCGCGCCGAGAAAGAAGTCGATGATATGATTAAGGACTTCAATACCGAAATTGATAAATTGTTTGCCGAAAAAGAAGCAGACATTATGAAAATTTAATAGAAAGGGAAAGTGATGTCAGAAAAGGGTGGCACTAGCGCAAACAAAAACAATTCAACAGTAATAGATACTAAAGTTGTCTTAACTACCGCTATCTGCTTTTTGGCGGGTGCTGCAATTGTAATGGGGCTTATTCTCTTTGGTATGGAAATCAATAAGAAATACATGGCCTTAGTAGACGGAGATCCAGCATTAACGGATAAAGATAATATAACCGAAGTAATATCGGTTAAATATGATTCGGCTAGCTATTCATATCGTCCAGAGGTTAATTCCGATAGCTCCGAAGATCAAGAACCAAAGTATTATACTCTTCTCAAAAAACTCAACTGTGAAAAATATTGTCTAATTAAGAGCAATACGGAGTATGAAGACGCAATTAATCAAGTAAATATGCTGGGCGGTCGTACGGAAGAACACGGCCTGCAGCTAGAAGAAAACTTCTTCAATTCTGGCTCCGTTATTCTAATTACCTCCGAAATGGAAGGACTATCATATTTCGGCATCAACTCCATTACGCGCGATGGCGACTATAACATCTATATTAATACCAGCAGCATCGCCGCGAATGATACTACGGATGTTGAGGGTAATGCAATTTTCGTTAAGATCGAGAATATTCAACCAAAGTATGTTGAGCTGACGGAGAGAGCGGAATAATAAATGGAAAAAAACAAAGCTAAATCAAGGCAGGGAATCGGCTCGAAAGAGGTAGATCCGAAACTCGTAAAGATTATGATGCGAGTTATCTGCGGAGTCGTTATCGCCTTCGCGGTTGGCATGTTGGCTTTTACTTTTTACGCTCAAAATCAACTAAAAGATAATTCGGACGGGGTTTTAGACAGTAATTACGTCTATAATAGATAATATGAAAATAATTGAGAAAAAGTGCCCAAACTGTAATGCGAATCTAGATTTTAAAGTAGGCGAACGTGATGTCGAATGTAAATCGTGTCGCCGCAAGTTTGCCATCGAATACGACCACGAAATGGCAGAAGATCATCTCCGACCGAGTGACTTTGATCTAAGGCCTATGAAGGCAGCGCATACTTTTATCTTTATTATTGCCGCATTGATAATTGTCATGACTATTTTTATTTTTGTCATCACGGCTATTAATACAATAAATATGCAACGTAGAGCAAATAAGATATTCGAAAACTCATTCGAAATGATAGATAACGATTAATCCTTATACATTGCGGATAAAGAGTTCATATATGCGTGAGCTCTTTATTTTTTTGGCATAATATGATAAAATCACGTAAGTTGCCGCGATAGCTCAGTCGGTAGAGCGCATCCATGGTAAGGATGAGGTCCCGGGTTCAAATCCCGGTCGCGGCTCCATTTTTTATGCCTTATTTCAAAAATCCATTAATAATCTGCGATTCTGCCTGATTTCGCGTCAATCCTAACGTCATCAACTTAGTCAATTGAGTGCCAGCAATCTTTCCAATAGCAGCCTCATGTATGAGCTCGGCGTTTATATCACTAGCCTCAAGAGAAGGCGTAGCTACAACTTGTGCGTTTTCCATCATGATTGCGTCACACTCGGAGTGGCCCCTACAAAGAGCCTCACCGATTATATGGGAAGTGAAGCTTTGGCGCGAGTAATCTCTTGCAACCGAACGGGAAACAATGTCGGCACTTGTATTCTTTTCGAGCATTGTAACTTCGATAATACTATTAGCTGTTTGTCTGCCATGAGTAAGGAGTCGCTCTTGAATTAAAATTTTTGAACCATCTTTTAGCTCGGCATGAGTCAGGCGCTTAGTAGAGTCGACGCCTCTGATTTGCTCCATTTCTAATTCCGCGTAACTACCTGGCTCAAGATATAAGTTCGTGACAGGATTTAGTATTTTGCCTGCGCCAGGACCGGCTCCGTAGTGTTTTTCGATATACTTGACCTTAGAACCTCTACCGATATAAAAAGTATGGATTCCGTCATGTACCGAATCGTCTGTGCCGCAGTTATAGATCCCGCAGCCAGCTACAATCGTCACCTCGCAGTTATCGCCAATATGGAAGTCATTATAGACGGCCTCCTTTAGTCCACTTTTGCTGATGATTACGGGGATATGCACTACTTCGTCTTTTGTGTCCGGCGAAATATAGATATCAATGCCGCTCTTATTGATTTTTGGCACAATATTAATATGTTCGGAGCTCTGTCTACTGATAGACTCGCCATTTACGCGAAAATTATAGGCTCCTTCTGGAACAGAGGTAATGCTGGCAACATCTTTCAGTAATTTCTGTTCAATTTCGTCGAGATTCATCATAACTTCGTAACCTCACTAATCCGACCATTCTCTAGCTTTAAGACCCTATCAGCCACATCTAATATGCGTTTCTGGTGAGATATCACGATTATCGCCTTGTCTGGACGATTCCTAAATAGTTTAATTAGCTTATCGAAACTCCATAGGTCTATGCCAGCTTCGGGCTCATCGAAGAGTGTTAGTTTAGCGTTTCTCGCAAACGCCGAGGCAATCTCGATACGCTTAAGTTCGCCGCCAGATAATGAGTCGTTAATCTCGCGTCCTAAGTATTCTTCTGGGCTGAGACCGACGGCCCGTAGAAGCTCGCCGTAGTCAGTATCATTATCAACTAGGAATGTCTCATTTCCAGTAGCGGATATTTGGAGAATATCCTTTACCGTTAATCCTTTAAAAAGTACAGGTTGCTGAAAAGAATACGCAAGGCCAATTTTTGCGCGATCAGTAATAGATATTTTGGATATGTCTTTACCATTAAAGATAATATTCCCTGAAGAAGGCTGACGAATACCCATTATAATCTGAAGCAAGGTTGATTTGCCGCTTCCATTTGGACCAGTAATTGCTACAAACTCTTTAGAACCAACGCAAAAAGAAACATTATGCAGAATTTCGCGCCTCCCAATCTTATAACAAATATTTCTCAACTCCAACATTAATAATATTTTAAGATACGAAACTATAAAAAACCACCCCTTGCGAGGTGGTTATTCGTTTTGTTTAACGGAAAGAATGCCGAGAATGACGCCAAGGCTTACGCCTAATAAGTTCAGCGCAATATCTTCCAGGTCGAAGACGCGTCCGGGCCTATAATATTGAACATACTCATCATAAAGTGCAACCAGCCCACAGAAGAGCAAGCTGAGGCAGATGCTTGTCTTAAAGCCTCTACATACCAACACGAGGGCTCGGTAGAAGAGAATTGCTAACACAAGATGTATGCCAAAGTGTGCCATTTGGCGTAAAAACGCATGAAAACTGTAGTAGTTTACTTTGATGCCAATTTTTGCGAGAAAACCACTAAGGCCAGTAGCAACACCCCCAGACAACGTAGAACTGCCGACGCCATTTTGGCGAGAGAGAAATATTGTAAACGCTAGCCATATCAACACCAGAAGCCAGCGAAACGCCTTCTTTACCGTCAACGAAAACACCCCCTTTTAAATTGCAAGTTTTAACTCAAAAAATATAATAACCTAAAATAACAGTTGAGTCAATCCTACTCGGTGACGGTATTATCTATAATTTCCAAAGTGGCGTTTAGGTCAGTATCAACATTTACGGAGTACTCTACAAGCTTACCGTCGTCCGATGTGAATCTTATGACCGTGGAGCCTTCTTGCAACCCTTTAAAGAAAAACTCATGCGTAGTTTCAGTTTTGTCGTTTAGGACCGAAACAAACTCATTAAACTGAGAATCACTCAATTCGATAATATCCTGATCTTCAATTTCGTAACTCCAATCAGTGTTTTTATCGGCTTCGATTTTTACGGACGTATCTTTCGGTTCCTCGGCGGTCGTCTCGGCTGTTTCTGGATTATCCGAGGTCTCCGTCTCTACTATATCGTCCGGAGAACGCAATAACATTGCGGTGCTACCGGCTAAGACGAATAAGAGAGCAACGCCAGATAATACAGGAACTATCTTAAGTAGATGACGCTTTGTTTTATGCATATCTAAGGCCATTATAGCATACGCTTATTTCGGTAAATCGATTTTGACGCTACTCGGTATCTCTATCTCGTTAAGGCTAGAAATAGCCAGCTTTATGACAGTTTTACCATTTTGTTTTTCGCGCTTAACAATATCGTTTGCTTCCATTGTGTCAATCAATAAAGTGGCGCGATGATAACCAATATGACAGATTTTTTGTATTAAAGCGACGCTTAGACTATCTTTACCGGACTTCAGTACAAAATCCAAAACATTGACAATAAGTTGCCAGTTTGCGGTATAATACTCTAAATCTTCAGGGAAGTTGACTGCGATGCCTTCTGGAATATTAATGTCATAAATAGACTTAATGGATAATTCATATTTGCCGTTATCAATGCGTTTAATGATGCCGGCATCTTCCATCATAGAGAGAAGTTGTACGGCGCGGCCGTAACCAATCGAAAAATCGCGCTGGATATTAGATGTCGATAGCTTAATGTCGCCTTTAAGCGCCTTATCAGTTATGTCGATAATTGTCTGCCACTCAGTGTCATAGTTTACGGAAATCTTTTTGGCAGGAACGCCGGCGAAAATCGTATTAGCTGGTACATTTTTCGTAACAACGCTCCCAGCGCCAATAATTGCATTATCGCCAATTGAAACACCTGGCAAGATTGTCACGTTTCCACCTAGCCAGACGTTATTACCGATCGTAATCGGAAGTGCTTGCTCTAAGCCTTGATTACGTTTTTCGGTTTCTTTCGGATGCGTGACGGTGTAAAGGTTGCAGTTCGGACCAAATTTTACGTTATCGCCAATCGTAACCTTTGCTCCATCAAGAATAGTTAAACCAAAGTTGGAATAAAAGTTTTCGCCAATCTCTATATTTTTGCCGTAGTCACACCAGAAAGGTTGTTCGATCTTGAGATTATTGCCGGCTTTTCCGAGAATTTGACGAAGTTGAGCGTCGCGCCCCATAAAATCGGATGCAATCGTCAGATTATAGCGTTGTAAAAGCGTGCGCGTCGTGGTTCTTTCGGTGACTAACTGGGCGTCATTAGCTAAGTACCAGTTTCCGGCCAGCATTTTTTCTTTTTCGTTCACTGAACCTCCTTAAGATAGTTTACGGCTTCTGTTGCTGCAATCGCACCGTCGCTCGTAGCAGTAACGAGTTGGCGCAGCTCTTTGCTGCGAACATCACCAGCTACAAAGACGCCGGGGATATTAGTATGGCAATCTTCATTAGCTTTAGCGTAATCCCCCTCTACTAATTCTAAACCATCGATAAGATTTTTGGTATTCGGCGTGCGGCCAATCGAAACAAACAAACCGTCCAGCTCTATTTCTCGGCCAGTATCGGTTTTAATACCCTGTAAATGGCCGTCTCCCAGTAGTTCAATGATGCTAGATTCGAGAACTAGCTCAATATTATCTTTTGCTTTCACTTTGTCTACAAGATTATCTGAAGCGCGAAATTCGTTCCGGCGATGAATTAGATAAACTTTTGCAGCAATATCAGAAAGATAAAGAGCTTCATGTAAAGCAGAATTACCGCCACCATTAACGGCGACAGTCTTTCCTTTGTAAAAAGCTCCGTCGCAGGTGGCGCAATAAGAAATACCTTTCCCGACAAAAACATCTTCGTTCTCTAGGCCAAGCTTTCGTGGGGAAGTACCAGATGCAATAATGACGGCCCTAGAGAAATAGGTTTCATCTTCAGTCCTTATCATGAATCTGTTATTTTCTTTCACGATATGGGTTACTTCGGAGTATTCAATCTCGACGTCTAAATCTTTGGCCTGCTTTTCGAGAGTTTGGCCAAACTCGAGGCCTGTTATATGAGGAGCGACTGGATAATTATCGATATGTGAAGTATTAATGATTTGGCCACCGGCCGTGAGTGCCTCAAAAACTATCACTTTTTTGTTTGCGCGGACGGCATAGATACCAGCAGTTAATCCTGCTGGGCCAGCACCGACTATAGCAATATCGTACATTATTTAACTCCTAGCATTTTCTGGAGCCGTTTTTTGGGCTGAAGGCCAATCTTGCGATCAACTTCAACGCCATCATTAAATAGAATCAAGCAGGGAATCGAACTAATATTGAATTTTTCGGCTAGTTCTTCTTCATCATCTATATCTACGGCTACAATCTTAAAATCTCCACCCTCGTTGGCGATTTCTTCTAGAATAGGATGAAGAGCCTGGCACGGTGGGCACCAAGTCGCATTAAAATCAACTAAAACCGGCAATTCGGACTCGAGAACTTCTTTTTGAAAATTGTCATTTGTACCATTGATAATTATCATAAGTATCTCCTTTATATTAATTATAGCAAACTCAGCATTTTACAAAATCTAACAGATGTGCTAAAATATCAACAATATGGCAAAGAAAAATAATACCAAGCGCAAGCTTGTTGGTTTGGTTTCTGAAGAATCTGGTATTCGCCTTTACTATACCAAGAAGAACACCATGAACACGCCAGACAAGCTCAGCCTTCGCAAGTATGACCCAGTTTTGCGCAAACACGTGGTCTTCACTGAGACGAAGAAGAACCTTGGCCGCAACGAAGTAAAGGAAAAGAAGCGCTAAACAAAATATGCCCCACTCGAGAGGGCATATTTTTTATGTTTTGATTCGGGCGCTTATGGTAAAATATAAAAAGAAAAAGGAGGTATTTTGATGGAAGAGGCCAAAAAGGTCAAAAACCCAAAAACCTGGATGATTATCGGAATAGTATTTGCCGTGATTTCTGTTGCCCTAGGTGTTATTTTAGCTTTTACTTACACAAACATGCCGAATCGTGACGAGATATCAGCTGAAGCTTACGAAGAGGCTAAGGCAGAATATAAAGAACAAGTCGCGCAAATTCGCCAGTATTACGAGCTAAGGCTAAAAAAGAATATGCTCAACGACAATAGTGAAACCGAGCAGCCAGATATGCCAGATGTAGAGCCGGAAGATAATTCGTATAATACCTTAGCGAGCATAGACCCCGCTAAGCCGGCTATTGCTAAAGACTACATCTACATCCCAGCCATCAATAAAAAAGTTAAAATCAGCGATACTCTAAAGAGTGTTAAATATACTATTTTTAACTATGGTATCTGCATTTGGGGCGTGACCAAAGATGCACCGCAAGATAATTATTCATTTTCGTATTGGAGCGGCGATTCGTCTCCAATGGTCTACTTAACAATTACGGCCGATGAATATGTAAATAAATTCCTTGAGATAGATCCAAACGACGAGTGGAATAAAAATATCATAAAAACTGCTATTATTTACGAGAATCATAACTATCTAAATATAGATGAATCTTATGAACCGGAAAAAGCAAACAATATGACAGATGAAGAAACAGCTTGGTTCAACGCTACAAAAGAAGCCATGCAGAGACTATTCAAAGATAAAAAGAACTACGAGGACATCGAATAATGAACCCGCAAACCCAAGTGCCTCCTCAGCAAGTTGCCTATCCTGGCCCAACAAACAACATGGCTGCCCCTCAGCAGATGCAGCCGATGTCTGTTGTTCCGGAAAAAGAGACAATAGCCGACCTTACAATCTCGAAAAAAGGCGTAGGTCTAAAAGTATCATTTGTGATAGTGCTCCTTCTATTATTGGCTTCAGTAGCCTTTGGGATTACTACTTATAATAATGCGACCCAGAAAGATGCGGAAATTGCCGAGCTTAAAGCTGAGATAGAAGAAAAGAATTCTAAAATACAAGTTGCGCTAGATGGCCTTGGCTTAGAAAAGGAAGAGGATCTAACGCATGAGACTCTAGATCGCATTCATTCCGAGAATGCCACTAGAATAACGATTAGCTTCGACGGCATGAGTGTCAACCACGCCACGAATTGGATGCGTATGACCAAGGATCATCGCTATATGCTGGCCAACGTAACCATCGGGGGCGTTGGATACTACTATTACCGCAAGGATGGTGGCGCATGGAAGATGGCTTACGCATACTCAAACGAGGTCGTTTTGTGTCGCAGTATCACGTTGGAGGCAATGCAGGTTATTAGTGAAATCGGCATAGATAAGAGAACTTATTCAAACGGCGCCAAATATGACTGCATAGATGTTTATAATGGCAATAATATGCTCTACAACTTCGATGATGCCATTAAGGCAAAAGTATACAAGACGGACAATACTAATACGGACGGAGCTAATTCTACTGATATAGAAGCTGGCGTAACGACTAATGGAGAAAAAAGCACCTCCGCAAGCGGAGATGCTTCAAAGATGCTAGATAAAAACTAGACTAATTGTAGATATTCTCTACGAGGATACTTGGGCCCATCGTGGTAGTAATGTAAACAGACTTCACGAATTGACCTTTGATAGATGCCGGTTTTTGGCTCTTGAGGCTTTCGATGAAAGCGTTTACGTTTTCCATAAGCTTATCAGCGCCGAAGGAAACTTTTCCGAGGCCAACATGAATGATAGCTTGCTTATCGACGCGGTATTCAATCTTACCAGCCTTAGCTTCCTTGACGGCCTTCTCAATATCGGTCGTAACAGTACCAGCCTTTGGATTAGGCATCAAACCTTTAGGGCCGAGTAAGCGAGCATATTTACCAAGCTTTGGCATGTATTGTGGCGTAGAGATAAGAACATCAAAATCGAGCTGTTCTTTATCGAGACGCTTCGTGAATTCTTCGTCCTCTGCGATATCTGCACCAGCGGCCTTAGCGGCTTTAGCAATATCGAGTGGAGCAAACACGGCTACGCGAATGCTTTTGCCGGTACCGGCAGGCAAAGTTACGGTAGCGCGAATGTTTTGATCGGCCTGGCGTGGGTCTACGCCGAGACGGAAATGCATTTCTAGCGTGGCATCAAACTTAACTGGGCTTGTTGCAACGGCAAGCTTAACTGCTTCCTCGAGACTATAGGCTTTACCTTTCTCAACTTTCTCGTTTGCCTTGCGGTAATTCTTACCACGGCGTTCGAGACGAGTACGAGTAACAGGCTTTGGACCAGCTTTTTTCTCTGGTTCAGCGGCAGCTTCAGCTTTGCGAGCTTGGCGCTCAGCTTCTGCTTTTACTTCTTCCTGATGCTTCTTAGATTTTTTACCAGCTTTGGCGAATTTCTCTTTAACGACTTCTTCAGCTGGAGTTTCGACTGCTTCTGGGGCGGTCTCAAGAATTTCTTTGGCTTCTTCTGCCATAAAATATCCTTTCGTGGTGCAAACGAGCGATTGGCTCTCCCAACCTTAAATTTAACTTGTTATATCTTATCATAAAAAGTAAACTTATGCAAGAAAAAGGCGCCGTAGATGAATCTTACGGCGCCAGGAGGATTGCGAGGAACATCAGTACCATCGATATCGAATCGAGACGGTCTAGGTAACCACCATGTCCACGGAGAGGGAATTCGAGCCAACCAACGATAGGAAAAACTCGTAGTCCATCACCGGAATCTTTGATTCCGAGCTGCCTCTTGGTCGCCGATCCTATCAAGTCACCGAGTTCTGCGAAGAATCCGCCGGCGGCTAGGAAGATAATCACTCTGGGCGTGAGCGTAATTCCAAACAATGGGCAGAAGAATACCGTAAGGGCAGAGCAGATAATACCACCTATGAAGCCCTCGTAGGTCTTCTTTGGCGATATGCGGCTTGCGAAATCTGCACGATGCTTTCCAAAGAGTTTTCCCACGGCGAAGGCTCCGACGTCGGTAAGTGTGCTGAGAATAATCGCTATTGCAACTTGCTGACGACTCAACACGAGACATCCGAACAGCGCAAAGAAGAGCACGAGCAATTGCCAGGCCCATATTCCGTAAGGTTGGCAGGCAAGAGGTTCCATGCGCCAAGGCTGACCCACCGAAATGATTAAAATCTCTGCAGCGGACATCAAGATGCAGAAGGCGATTAGCGCATTGAAATATGCACCACCGAAACCAAAGAAGCATATCAATAATGCACCAGCAATCCAAAGTGCTCCAATTACTCTCCCTTTCATAATCTCACCTCCTCGTGAAATAGTATGGAAAGCAATAGCTAAATATATTATAACATAAAATAACAAAAAGACCACCCTAAAGAGTGGTCTATCTGTAGAATTACTCAACTACTTCAACGCCCATAGAGCGAGCAGTACCGGCAATAACCTTGCAGGCACCAGCTTCGTCGACGGCATTGAGCTGATCTTTCTTAATTGCAGCAATTTCCTTAATCTGAGCCATGGTAATCTTACCAACTTTCTCAGTATTAGGGCGACCGCTACCTTTTTCGAGTTTGATTTTTTCGCGAATCAAATCGTCAACTGGCTGACCTAAGCAGGTCCAGTCGAAAGTGCGATCTTCGTAAACCTTAATATGAACAATAACGTTCTTACCTTGGAACTCTTTGGTCTTCTCATTGAATGGGTTAATAAAGTCCATCATGTTAAGACCCCACTGACCAAGGGTGCTACCTACTGGAGGTCCAGCTGTTGCTTTACCGCCAGGAATGCGCAACTTAAGGTTGCCGATGCATTTCTTTTCTGCCATTTTGTTAATATCCTTCTCCGGCTTTGAAGCGCTTCACCGGAAATTACGTTTAATTAAACGTGCGTAACGCGCTATATTATACATCAAAAAGCCCCCAGACGCAAATCTAGGGGGCATCTCGAATTAGTCATCGATCTTCTTAACCTGAAGAGCATCGAGCTCAACTGCGGTCTCACGACCGAACATTGAAACGAGCACTTTTAGCTTGCCCTTGTTGGCGTCAATTTCGGAAATCGTACCCTCAAAGCCTTTGAATGGACCATCTGTGACAGAGACAACTTCGCCAATTTCGTAATTGACGGTAAACTTTGGATCATCGACGCCCATGCGCTTCTTAATCTTTTCAATTTCCTTCTTGGAAACAGGAGTCGGCTGAGTGCCAGTACCAACAAAGCCGGTTACGCCAGGCGTATTGCGGATAATATACCAAGTTTCATCGGAAAGACACATTTCGACAAGGACATAACCTTGGAAGATTTTTTTATCAGCTACGCGGCGTTTGCCATTTTTAATTTCAATCTGTTTTTCTTTTGGGACGAGAGCATCAAAAATCTTGTTTGCAAGATCGGCACTACCAATACGCTGCTTAATAGAATCGGCAACCTTATCCTCATAGCCGGAGTAAGTACTGATCGCATACCAAGCGCGAGAACCATCATAGCGGTTAACGGCCATAATTATAATCCTCCATAGATTAAGTTAAATAGATAAGTGAATAGCATGTCGAGCAACATAATAAAAACTGCAATGACTACTACATAAACAATTACGGAAAGAACGAGTTTCCAAGTAGCTTTGCGATCTGGCCAGCGTACTTGGCGCACTTCGCGGAATGAATCGCGGATATAATGGCCGAACGCTACGAATGGGCGGAACAGAATGAATGGTTTTTTACCTTCACGTGCAGCCTTACGGGCGGCCTTCTTTTCGGCTTTCTCCAACTTTTTGGCCTCTTTGTGATTTTTAGCGCGGACCTTTTTGTTCTCGCTATTCTTTACTTTTACTGTGACCTTGCGAGTAATTTCAGCTGGCTCGTCGGACTTCTTGGCTTCTTTTTTCTTTGAAGCGCCATCATCCTTGGCCTTAATTCTGGTTACGTTTGCCATGAATTGCTCCCATTAAAAATAGTCCTTTCGGACTCTTGTCAAGAGTATAACAAAAAACCGGCACTTTTGCAAATGCCGGTCATGATTCTCTAAAACAGATAATTGAGATAGTCGCGCATCATGCGAGAACCAGAACAGATGTCTAGGTATGCAATTAATTCGCGATGAATCCAATATTCAAGGTCGAAATCATTTTGCCAGGCCTTACAGGCAACTTCCATTTGACGATAGAGATCCTCGGTCTCTTGTTCTTCGGTCTTGCCATCAATTGTTAGGTAATTATCTGAAGGCATATCCGCTACACCGCCATCATGTGTCGAGATCAACATTCCCATATTTGCTACATCTTTCATCCAACTCGTGCCACATGCCTCCAGGCCGACAATTGGTGTATTGATAGAGCTATTTGCGCCAAGGGATAACGCCAAACCAAGCTCTTCGTCATAATCTGGCAGGTAATGTACGCGCTCTTTGAGGACTGGATGGCCATCAATCAAATGCAATGTATTCATGAGCTTCTTGAACATTCTCTCGTCGCCCATATGGACACGGCCGGCCAGAATATAATGCGCATTATTACGCTCTAGAATGCTTGCTAAGCGGTCCGGATCGTTGAAAGGCAAAGTTGGACGCTTGTAATCAACGAAGCGGCGCTTAAAGTCAAATAAGAAGGCATTTTCTGGAATATGGACAGGATTGCCATACTGGTCGGTACGATGCGCCAGGATTTCATTCAATCTTTGTCGGCCGAGGTTCTTTAAATGACGAATATCTGAAGCGGATACTTTCTCGACAGCATCCTCAAAATCGACTGTCGTCGGCAAATCAAAGCGATCTAGAATTCCATGCTCATGATAGTAATCCATAATCTCTGGCAAGACCCAAGTCCGCATATGAATACCATTAGTTACGCTCTTGAACTTGATGCGCTGACCATTTATATCATGATAGTTTGCGACGCGGGCGTGAAGTTTAGAAACGCCAGAACGTAATTCTGCAATTTCTACGGTCGGCGTGGATAAACGAATTACCCCATCTGTAAATTTATCAGACAGCCAACGACGCACCGAAGTGCTCTTAATATTTGGGAAGACATAGCGTTCAAACTGCTCGTAGTGGAAAGTCGCCTCGGCCGCTTGCACGAGAGTATGGTTCGTATAAAGTGTATGCTTACGGGTATAGACAACTGCTTCGTAAACATTCATACCAGAACTTACTAGTTCATCGAGACGCGCAATCGCAGCAAAGAAGGTTGCAACTTCGTTTAGCTGAATAACCGCTGGTCGAAGACCGACTAGCTTCAAAGCTTGATAGCCGCCAAAACCGAGCGCAACTTCTTGGTAAAGACGATGGTCGGAACCAGATTCGCCAGAATAAAGTTCGCCAAAATTCGGTTCGGTAATACATAAGAAACGGGAAGAACCCATCTGTTTTTCTATGACGGATAATTCAACGGAAGTAGTGGAAGTCTTAATACGAACATTATCGACATAATTAAAGCCATAATCATGATAGTCGCGTTCCTCATGATAGTCGATTTGTTCCATATTTTGCATACGTTGATGCGATTCCCATGGATAAAATGGCGTTACGAGCACGAAAGGCACTTGTAACTGCTCGGCAACACGGCGCATATCGGCCGCCAAAACGCCGAGACCGCCACCGCCACGGATGCCATTAGACTTATCATAAGTTTCGATAGTCCAATAACAATATGGGCGCTCTGGAGATAATTTTTGAGTTAATTTGTCGCGACTAATCGCAGAGTAAAACTGCTCGGCTTCCTCTACGGAATCAAGCGGATGATATACTCTGTGATCTGGATTACTGTTTTCCACCCTGTTTTCCTAATTTGTTATTTCTTATGCTTTAATCCTTTCTATAATAACATATTTTAATAAGAAAAAACCACCCTTTGCAGGATGGTTTTTGGGGTTGTTGATAGAAAAAATTAATAGCTTTTGCTGCCATTTGATGCAATCCAGAGATCTTTTATGGTGCCGCAATCCAGCTCGCCATCGCTACGCTTGGTTCAGCCGCTACAATATTCCAGATGTAATGTATCATTCACGACACTAGCCACAATCGAGCTGCCATCGCTAAATACCAGGCTATGCATGTCATCGGTGATGCCATTCCAGTCGTGGCCCTGGTATTCCATATAAAGCTCAATGGGATTATAGAAATGCTGAAAATTGTTTTTCTTCTGATATTCGTCGGCTAGATTTGATGTCAAGGCACGTAAATCGCCAGAGTTAATTTTGCCCACATTGAAGTCGAATAAGTTAAAGGCGATACAATCATCACCGGCATCCGTCTTGGTTTCTGAAATCCTCTCACGCGCTTTGTCATAATTAGATTTTGTAGCACTAGCGATAGCGTCCTTAATAACAACCACTCCGACCAGCAAAGCCATCAGCAACACACAAACAACAACCACTTTGAATGAAAAAATCTGTTTTTCTGTCATATATACCCCTCCTAAAGGCCAATATTCTCGCAAAACGAGACATATCTATATAATTATAGCACAAAATATAAAAAAAGTCAATAAGCCAAGAAAAACCGGCCCTTTTACAGGCCGGCGCTGGAAGAATTAGGAATAGAACAAATGTTCAGCGTTCATGCTTTTCAAAGAATGACAGATGCTCTGCAGGAATTCGTACTCAAACATGCGACCGCGGTGATGCTCGCATTTCTGGCGAATCAACCAGCCAACCTGGTTCATGTCGTAGCACTCCCCAAAGTTAAGTTCGTACTCTTTGAACAGGTTTAAGCCACGCGTAGCACCTTGTGGCGGCACTACGGCGCAACTCAAAAATTCGCAGTCCTTGATACCGGCGCGAACCATCGAGCTGGCAATCAGTGTCATTGTGGGCGGTTCGGCTCGTTCGAGATTATCGTATTCGTTCTTCGAGCGAAAAACAGTTGGACGGCGCGTTGCGGACGGCGCCACCCAAATTACACCGTGATTCTTTACGAACTCGGTGCACAATTCGACATAACGCATACTAAAGCCCTTGCGAAGCTCCTCAATCACGATCATATCTTCGTTAGATGCTATTTTCTGCATTTTGTCATAGGTAGACGGAGTGATGATAGGCGTGATATAGATGCCAAGACGCTCAAGTTTGTCGACGACGGGCATCAACGCCTCGTACCAAGGCAGATTCACGGGGAACAGATGAGAATGGTTGTGGTGGTCGGACATGCAGATGCGGATGAATCGGATAATCTCGCCAAGAGAAGGATGATTAAAACCGATTACTAGACTATGTGTTCTAGTTGGAATGGTTCCAGTGATTTCCGACGGCGCCGCCCAATCTAACAACTTTGCTAGCTTAGCGGCGACCAGGCGATCATGCCTAAAAGATTTCTTGTCAATTCCACTTGTGCCCCAAACCCAGTTGATAACGAGGCGGCAAACCAGCCCCGGCCACTTCATTTCCGAGCGCAGCTTGTGGCACCCAGCGCTTTCGAGCAGGGAGTACTTGCGCGCCCTCAGATCTTCGATGACTTGTCGTGTAGGAATGTCCTTAATTTCTTCCATAGGTAGCTTTTTCATATAGCCACCTCCTCTCAAAGTACTAGATTAGGACCTCTGCTAACATTGTAGCATATAAATTGACATTTGTGAATAATGATGCTATAACTAACAGAGATATTGCACCTTGAAAGGATGTGAAAATAACAATGCAAAATGGCCAAATTTTTACGGCTTATTGTGGCGCGGGCGATATGTGCTCGATGGAAAATGCATTTCATACTCAATATGGACACACGATCGTGTCTGGAAAACTATGCCTCCACATGGGGGATCATCTATTCCGCAAGCGCGGTGGAGCCATGCACGCATTTAAGTTTGACGCAATCGACTATCGCTACGAATCTCTCATGAAGTCGCTTGGATTACCCGTGAATAAACTATTCGGTTTTCTGCTCGGAAATCTCTACGACAAGAATTACGAGAACGGACAAATTCGATTCCGCATCACCGAAGAGTGCCCAACAGACATCATGCTTGCGATTCCGTTCAGTTTCCGCGAGCATGCGATCATGAAGTCCACGCAATATATTCCAGACGCTATCGCAGAGGATGATTCCCGTGACCTATTCTACGCGGTTTACTCACTGGCCAGACCAAATTGTAAAGAAGAACATAAAGAATGGAATGACGATTACTTCGATATTGAGCCAGACGAAGTCGATCTATCTGGCGATCATTATCATAGCGAACTCAGTACCGAAGAAATAATCAAATATCGTTTACGCATCTGTGGTTTTTAAACCAGAAATCCCCGAGCGACGCCGCCCGGGGTTTTCTTTTTCGGAAAAATGCGCTAAAATAAACAAGACCGAATAATCCGTTGGGGATTCGCCAAGTGGTAAGGCAGTGGGTTCTGGTCCCACCATTCGGGGGTTCGAATCCCTCATCCCCAGCCAAATCAAAAAAAACGCCCCGTAGGGCGCGTTTTTTAACTACTCAGTTTCACTATATGTTATGTAAGTATAACTAATGTTGCCGTCTTTATCATAACCAATTAATGCATGAAATGTCACGTCTTCGATGTCGGTCGTAAAGTTAAATGAAATAGATGATCCCGAAGATTCTACGCTATCAAGATCGTAATGAACGACAGTATATCCAGAATTTGAGTAAAACTTATCGAGATTATCATATATTGCCATCATGATAGAAGTTTTACTCTCGTCCGAAATAGGATATTTATCGAGAAAATCAAGCGATTCATCTGCTGGAATAACAACATCTTCGCCGCCGGTGTTTTCTGAGCTAATATCATATTCTTCGCCCGCATAATCAGAGTCACTATTATTCCCGAGCGTTAGAACCGCTACTACTGTAACGACGATGAGAATAAGTAATACTATTCCGGAAATGATTAATATTTTGAAATTCTTCTTAGGCTGCTCCGGATTATCATATCCAGCGGGCACAACTGCGCTAGCACCACCATGCCAAGAGTTTGAATTTTCCATTATTTCCATACCTCCCAAAAATTAGTAGCATATTTAACCGCGGTTTCATAAGAAACGCTACCATAGGCACTTCGCGCAGGATTCTGGACTTTGACAGTATTACCACTAATACTAGTAAATGCTACATAATGTCCACCATCAGAAAATACATGATTTGAACCATCGGTACCTTTCCCACGCGCGACAACTGCATGACCGGCCTGGAGTGCTGATTTCACTTGTCCTTTACTGATGGTTTTATAATGAACTTTATAAGTACTTAAATAATGTTCAACTATTGGGCCACCAGTGTTGCTCCAATCACTATCATTCAAGAACAGCCCCTTACGATTAGTGAAACCATTAGTATATTCTTTCATGTGCTGCGCGAACATTTTCTTAGTGAGTTTGCATCCAGTGACCTTAATAATCGCATTAAGTGCTGCTACCATCGGACAACCAGATTTTCGAATTTGACAGTTTGGACAGTTACCACCTTTCCACTGTGTTTCATCACTATATTGCGTCTGGAAAGAACCGCCACTACCGACACCGTAATCGGAACAATTATTCCCACCAGGCGGAGTAGAGCTTGAAGATTGCGAAGAAGAGGAAGGAGATGAAGAGGAAGTTGAGGAAGAAGATGGCGACGATGAAGAAGTAGACGATGAGGATGGCGTAGAGGTTGGAGCACTGCTGGCCGGTCTTTCAATCTCCATATCCGTACGAGCGACCTTCTTGGAAGTAGAGCTAACCACAGTAGGAGTAGCGCTCGCCATGCCACCAGGGAGAAGCAGGTTCGCCGCAACATCGAATAATCCGAAAGCGGCGATACCAATAAAAATTTGGATCATACGGTTTTTGGCTTGTGCAGTCTGCGCCTCGTTATCGCGAGCACTCATATACATAAAACCAGACCAAATAATGCCGATAGTGCCTAATACTGCGATCCCGGCCATAAATATATTTAGAGCGGTCTTAATTATATTAATCGTCCCGCCACAGTAGCAGCCATTGCTATCGGCAAACATCAATGCCGGGGATCCTTCTTCGACCTTCGTCGTGCCATCTGAATAGGTATTCGTGCATTGGCACATTTCGGTGGCCGCACTAACAGGAGACGGTACAGAAATAATAGTAAAGGCAGCGCAAAAGATAGTAGTCGCTGCTATCAGTATTTTAGTAAAAGATTTCTTTCTCATGTAACGCTCGTGCTTACTCATGTCATTATTGTAGCAAATAATTTGCTATTATATAAATATGAGCGTTTATGATTTAGATATAAAAGGAATGCGCAAAACATTTCAAAAGTTCAATAAGACACTTTATGGGAAAACGATATTTTTCCTGGCATACATTATTCCATTTTTCCTATTAATGATCGCTCTCGTAACGACAATAGTTGGCATCGCGCAAGATTGTTCGATTATTATGGGACGTGCCAGTACACTATTCGTCGCATTTGGCGCAACTTTCGTATTAGCAAACATCTATTTCTACTCAGAAATTCGCAAGTTTTGCGAACATGAATCAAAGAAAAAATAATTAGCGATATCCGTAATAGGAATCGACGAAATCAATTCTTTCACGGAGATAATTTTTGAAGGCACTCAGGTCAAAAGCTCCTTCTAGATAATTACCATTCGGCCAGCGTGTTTCCTCTCGAAAGTATGCGCCTGATTCGAATATCTTGCGCTCATAACTATCGACAAGACCGAAGATATGCTCATCATTCCATGCTCCGCCCCTCAATTCAGCATAACGAGCTTTAATTTTTTGCTCTATATTGCTATCGCCGAGCCTTCGCAACGCGCCCGTCGGCATCTGTTCAGTTACAATTATAGTATCAATAGGAGACCCATAAGAATCAGTACTAGACATATTAGCCGTATGATTTTTCCAGGAGTTACCTAAGCTCAAATCGAAGTCCCATGGCGTATATAATAAATAGCTCCGACTAGGACTATGCTTGATAGTTAGATAAAGATTCTTAGTTTTATTATCTTTGGCATAATCGACATTCTGAGTAAGCATACCATGCAGCTCAATGTCGATAGCGTTATCTACATCAAACATATGATAAATATCCTCAGCTGAACCATAGGCAATCGCATTGATATATTTCATTAGCTCTTCTTTAGCTAGTGTTTCGTCTATGTCTCCTTTTTCTAACTCATAGTAACGCGAAAAATTATCGTCGTTAGCCAAAACCTCCGCATTGCTCCAATCTTTACCTTTAAAAAGAAGTTCGTCGCCGCGAAGATTTTCGGTCTTTTTATCTGGCTTGTAGCCCAATAGATATAATCCGGCATATGAGTTATCAATAAATGCTTCTACGAATCGATATTCGAAGCTATTCTGTGCCTCGGCCTCATTATGATAACTACAACAATCATTCCACAATTGCGCCGAAAGAATATTGCGCACTTTTTCATGATCGCCATATAGATTGTTTAAGACCCAATCATCATCTTTGCGCATTCCGAGCAAACCAATATGGTTATTAGCGCCATTCGGCAAAGTCAAATTCAGTCTGTAACTTTTCTTTTCTTGCCAGAGAGATGTCGAGCCACGAATATGTATTTTTGTATCAGACTCAATATTCCGCGAATGAGCAAATTGACGGTTATCAAATATTTTAATATGAGCATCACTATATTCTTCGCTTAGGTTGCGGTGGCCTTTCGTGTCGATATTCAACAACGGCAAAGTCGTAGTTACGAGCTCAACCTCACGATAATCAACGCTCGTATAAATAAGCATCCGCGTAGTCTCATTTTTTGCGGTGCGATTATAACTGATGTTCGGGTCTAGCGTCGCAATCTTCACGAGGCTATTCTTCGGGAAATAGACCAACGGCGCATAGGCATCGTCATCACCTTCAATAATAGAGTAAAAATACCGGTCATTATCCGAATCTAGTTGGAGTTCATAGCCATTAAAAGTAACACCATCAAGGTTCAGATATTTATTATAAATATGGGTAGAAATAATCTTATCCCATTCTTCTTGTGTTATCTGAGTATCCGAAAAAGAAAATTCTCTAGAACGAGGGAGAAAAATCGCTACCAAAATCAGCACCAAAGCCAAAGCTATTGCCAATATGGTTGCGTTACGCTTCATTTGATTATATTATACAACTTTTGCGATATAATATACGCCATGAAAGCACAACACCTACAGCTATCTTTTGGTGCCGAAAAAATCTACGACGATTGTAGCTTTCATTTTGATGCTACGGATAAAGTAGGGGTTGTGGGCGTAAATGGGGCAGGGAAATCTACTCTATTTAAAGTAATATTAGGTGAACAGAAGCTAGACGATGGCGAGCTAGAGCTTCCGGGCTTGCGACTTGGTTACCTACCGCAAGAAATTAAGATCGACTCCAAACACGACGATATTACCGTATGGCAATACATAGCCGCCGCACGCCCAGTCGATATGCTTCAAGAACAACTGAACGCCGAGTATGAAAAACTCGCCAAGTACCCAGACAGCCAAGCCATCATGGAGCGCATCGTAAATCTTCAAGACCTCATCGATTCGTACGATATCGCCAACTTTGACTATGAATTATTAAAAATTATTGAAAAAATGGGGCTCCAAGAGCTTATGGATGCGCCAATGAAGCAACTCTCGGGCGGTCAAAAATCCAAAGTCGCTTTTGCGCGCGTCCTATTCGAGAATGCCGGGCTACTATTATTAGATGAACCAACAAACCATCTCGACGTTACTACTAAGGCTTTTGTCGCAAATTACCTCCGCAATTATCGCGGGATGGTGCTAGTAATTAGTCACGATACAGAATTTCTCGATACGGTTACAAATAAAACACTCTTCTTAAACAAAACCACCCACAAAATGTCCGTATATCGCGGAAATTACACATACTTCCGTCGCCAATACGCCGAAGAAAAGGCAGAACAAGATAAGCGTATCACGCAACAAGAACGCGAAATAAAACGCATACAAGAGTTCGTCGAGCGCGCCCGCAACGCTAAGCGCAGCAACACGGCGCTCATTAAACAAGGTCACGTACGCGAAAAAATGCTAGATCGGAAATTGGCTGAACTAGAAGTTCGCGAACAAGATTACAAAAAAGTCGAAATGCGAATTCTTCCGAATAGGCAATCCGGGAAAATACCGCTAGAAGTCCAGAATCTCACTTTTCATTACCCAGGAAAAGCACCACTATACGAGAAGTTATCTTTTAGCCTAACGCGTGGCGAAAAATTCTTAATTGTCGGAGAAAACGGCATCGGTAAATCCACGCTCCTAAAACTTATCGTAGGGGAATTAACACCAGACGAGGGCACAATTATACCGAGCCAAAACACGACCATTGCATACTATGCTCAGGAACTTGAAGTTCTCGATGAGCGCGAAACGATACTCGATAACGTCAAATCTTATGACTATTCTGATTCAGAAATGCGCAGCATCTTAAGCAACTTCTTGTTCCAGGGCGACGACGTAAATAAGAAAGTGTCCGTATTGAGTCCGGGAGAAAAAGCCCGCGTAGCATTATGCAAAATATTAACCAAACGCACAAATGTAATAATTTTGGATGAGCCGACCAACCATTTCGACCCAGAAACACAGAAGATTATCGGTGAAAACTTTAGAGACTATGAAGGCACAATCATCATGGTTAGCCACAATCCAAGTTTCGTCGAGCAAGTAGGAATCACGCGCATGCTCATCCTGCCGAGCCATGAACCAGACCAGCCAGCACTCGGTATAATCAAAAACTACTCGCACGAATTACTTGAATATTACTATTACCTAAATTCCGATCTAGTTTAGAACGAAGCCTGTTGCCTTAGGTCATAAATCGTATCATAAATCTCTAAGTAGACATCGTATTTACCACTTAGCCCCTCGCCATTTATGAAACGAGTAATAGTTAGCTCTTCTTGATCTTCATTCTCACCCTCGTCAAAAACGGCAACACAAAGTGCGGCATGAGCCTTATCTGTCACGCGCAACTTATAGTATTTTTGCTCGAGGCCTTTTACAAGCACGAGTCGCACATTGCTACCGCGTTTAAATGTGCCCGAAAACACCAGGCGATCCTCTTGCTTTGTTAGATTAATACTATGCGAATTATATTTATCATCAATATCGACACTACGAACTAGGCCATACTTTGTCTCTGCAATCTCCGTTTTGCCTAACGAGCCAACACGCATCGCATCGCCAAGCGAGACACCATTATAATCTGCAGAAGTATATGCAGACATCTTCTCGACGCGATAAGTATTTGTCGGTAGCGTCAATTCGAAGACGACAACGTTATTGATAATTTCAGCGGTATCAGATAATAGCTCGTTAGCGTCAGTTCTACCTGCGGGCTGATTTAACGCTACGCCATCTTTTCGTACAATACCACCGGAATGAATAATATAATGACCGCCTTCAATGTAATCGACGTCTGAAATATATGGTGAGTAAAAGTTTGCTCCACGCTCTTTGCCATACTGCCAGATCTGCTCGACAGTCATTTCGTATTCGTCAATTTTATACATCACGCCTCTCGAATAACTATTGTTGGCTGCGACATAGCTATCCGAAAGTTTCGACTTATTATTTCCGTTATCAAATAGGAATATATAACCCTCGGGAGTTTTCATAACAGCATGTTGGCTCCACTGCCATTCAAAGTTATTACCAATCGGTTTCAAGAAATAATGACGATAGTTTTCTGGCCAACCGGTCGAATCGCCGAGAATCCAACGTAAATCTCCAGATTCATAGTCAATGGCGATAATCGCATCCGCATGTCTACCAGAAAGTAAAATTTCATTAGACTCTTTGTCATACCAAATTGCATTGTTATGGAACCAGTCATCGCTAGACCAGTTCTCATTTCCGGTGTTATTAACAGGCAAAATATCCTTTAGATTATATTTTCGTTCAACCACACCCGTCATACGATTTAGTTCAACAATATAATCTTCGACAGTATCATTAACGCCATCAAAGTTGTCGCTCGCAATCAATAAGTTTCCATTATCCAACTCAAAATAATCATGATGATAACCGCCAGGGAGAGAATACTCAGCATGAACCTTTCCGAGCAAATCAATTTCATAAAGACCCGTTAAATAGTAAGGATTATTCAGAAGACGCTCGGTCGATAATAACAAGTGCCCATTTTGTAGACGAGAAATATCCCAAATAGCTTTTTGCGTTAGATACCAACGTACTTCGCCATTAATATCATAGGCACAAGTATAACCATTACTAGAAGGCGTAAAGAAATATAGCTGATTATCTAGTAAATCTTGCTGCGATGCAACAACAGAAGCTTTCGGAAAATCCTCCGGTAAATCTTCGGTAACGATATGGATTTCCTTTTCGATATCATCGTAAGAAATAACAATCTTATTATCTTCACCAGGATAAAGTCCATAAATTGGGAGTAAGTGAGTGCTAGAAATATTAAATGAGAAATCAATAGTCGTTTTATCGTCGTGCCCAATAATCTTAATGGTTGGGCGAATCGGAGTTTCGCTTTCGAAAGCGATTATGGCAGTTAAGGGGGAGTTTCCGTAAGGATTAAGAATAATATTAGGGTCATCAAACGTATAACCATCCGCCGAAATTCGTTCTTCGAATAGTTTTTGTTTTGCGGCAACACTTAGCTCTGTAGTCATAAGACTCCTCGGCTTTATAACTCCAGAAAGACTACAGATTATTATAGCCAAAACTAGAAGCGGTAAGAAAACTAGCCAAAATTTATCTATCAAAGAATACTTTTTCATGAAACCTCCAATTAAAACCATTATATAATAAACATATATGGGTTTAGCAGTGGGTAAAGTGAGTCTTGAGCCTTATAATCCAAAGTGGGCCGAAGACTTCTTGCAAGAAAAGATTGAGCTTCAAGACATTTTCGGTAAAGAAACTCCGATAGAGCATGTTGGTTCGACGTCTGTGCCAGGGTTAAGCGCAAAACCAATCATCGATATTGCCGTCGGCCTAGATAGTTTAGATGAATTTGAAAAATACAGGCCAATTATCGAAAAACTCTCGCAATATTCAATTAAGGAAGACTCGGATAAGGATGAATGGCTTGTTCGAAAAGGCCCAGAAGAGAATCGTACCCATTTCATCCATGTCTTAGATAAAAATGCGCCTCGTTTTAAGAACTATATAAAATTCCGGAATTACCTACGCGATCATCCAGACACTCTAAAACAGTACGAAAATCTCAAGAAAGATTTAGCTGTCAAATATGCCGATGAGCGCAAGAAATATACCGCAGCAAAAGCAGATTTCATTAAGGGGATATTGGAAAAGTAATGTACGAAGACACGAGCAAACAGCATCTGGACAAACGTATCCGCATCAAAGATGGCGATCTAACATACCGTGAGCAATTTAAAACGATAAAAGCCGAACTGAAAAAGCTCATTGGCGATGACGTAATATACATCGAACATGTCGGTACCACATCGGCAACCGATATTACAGCTTACCCAGTTATAGATATAGCTGTCAGCGTGACTAACGAGAAAAATCGCGAACGCATAGCTAAAAAATTAGAGACGATTCCGGATGGTAATTTCCATAGAGCTAAAAGCCATAACGACGAAATACTAGTTCGTAAAGGCGCGCGTGAAAATCCAGATTATTATCTCCATATCGCCGTTACAGATAGCGGCTATTACCAGGGGATGGTACATTTTGCAAAAGAATTAAAAGTTAATCCAAAAACTCGCAATGACTACGAAAATGTACATTTTTTCGCAAAGCATAATTACTACAACTCTCCAGACAAATATTTCTACGCCAAAAGTCAATCAATTCAGCAGGCATTGGGCCGACATAAGGTCAAATATCGCAACGAAGAAATAAATGTAGAATTAGTGCCAAGAAGCCCAGAAAACTCTAGAATATATCGCGGCGTCAGCACATCACTTATTAAAGCGTCCGTCTTCGTAATTATGTTCGGCATCTTCCATACCTTCATATGGGCGTCTGGCTACATTGGTTTTAATTACGTTAGTATTGGCGGAGTACTATTCTATAACATACTACCGGGAATCCTGTTTGCAATCGCAACTTCCATTATGGCAAAAAGCGCCTTAAACGAACGAACCGAACCATTCCTAGATACTCTAAAGTGGATCACAGTTGGGCTAGGCGCTATTAGCGCATTGTTTAGTATTTTCTATGGGATATTTACACTCCTATGAAATATAAAATAATCCTAGCAATAAACATCGCTATTATTATTTTTGAAATCATTGGCATTATTGTCCGACTTCAGGTAAAAGGCGCCCTCGGCATAGAATATTACACGATGGATAGCAATTTGCTGGCTTTAACGGCATCATCGGCATACATCTTTTATGCACTACGAGGAAAACCGCAGCCGAAATGGCTGAACATTCTAAAATATGTCTCAACTACGATGCTGGCTGTCACGTTTTTAGCCGTAATCTTCGTACTTTCTCCGATGTTAGAAAATGGATTATATATCTTATTACTCACTGATCAGATGCTTTACAATCATCTAATCTGTCCAATTTTAGCGATTGCTTCATTCCTACTGTTAGAAAAACACAATCTAAAAAATAAGGACATACTATGGCCAATCGGCGCAACGCTACTCTACGCCATAGTCCTAATAATTCTTAATCTGTGTCGCGTCGTAGATGGTCCATATCCATTCCTCCTAGTTTATAATCAAAGCATCTTAGCAACACTGGGCTGGGCAATACTAATCTTGGGTGGAACAGGCTTAATAAGCTTCGCGACACTACACTTGCGAAAAGAAAAATAACATTATATAATACGACAACTCTCAAACATCGGGGAGAGGAGGAAACTAGATGTCTGCACTTTACCAAGAAAGGAGTGATCGTATGTATCAATATGGATACGATGAGCACGTGTTACGTCGCGAACTCGAGTATTACTTCAGCGAACATAAGATGACCCAGGCTCAATCCGCCCTTGAATATGCATGGCAAAAACATGAAGGAATGACCAGGATGAACGGTCAACCATTTATTGTTCATCCGCTGTTTGTTGCGACATTCAGCATAGCTATCGGCGCCAAAACCGAAGACCAAATTTGCATCGCACTTCTGCATGACATTTGCGAAGATTGCGGCGTAGAACCAGAAGAATTGCCATTCAACGAAAGAGTCCAGCGCGGAGTTAAGCACCTCACATTCAAGTATGACTACAAGGAAGACGATGATGATGATGAAAAGATGTTCAAGAAACTCGTCGTTAAGAGCGAAACTTATGCAAGACTCATCGAAGACCCCGAGGCCTTAATATGTAAGGCTATCGACCGCTATCATAACCTGACAACAGCCGAGGAACTTCCGGAAAAGAATATTATCAAAAATGTTCTCGAAACCCATCGCTGGCTATTACCCGTCATCTACAATGCCATCACAATCAAGAAATACCGACAATATTATCACCAACTTTACGCACTATCCATCAATCTACGCGCACTCAATGATCTGCTGGCACTTAAGCACAACATCGCCCTAAATACGATGAGCTGAGCGCCACGCCCCGCACCGCGGGGCTTTTTATTTTTTAAGATATAAGATACAATTATCCTCAGTTTTCCAGACATGAAAGGATGGTGATGCATGAATGGAAAAAGCAGCCAAAAGACCCTCCGTCCGCCGCAATAAGCATCACTTACTCTATCCAGAACGTGCATGGCTGCGTCTAGGACCAGTTGGAGTTTTGCTTCGAGGCGGTTTCACCGTGAAGATAAATCGCGACATTCATAAAGAGTTGCACGACGAAGTCGATAAGACCCTAGGAGGATACGTATGGAGCGACAAGCTACCGCGTAAGTGTACCTTGAAGTATTTAGAAAGGGAATTCAAGCGTGACGAGCGCGCCATCAAGAAGATGAAGCCAATCCAGAAGATAGAATGGCTCGAATCTCGTCTAAGCTATGACGACGCGCACAGTTATTGGCTAAAAACCATGTTGCGCAGACAAAGAGAATTCCTGGAAAACCATATTAGGGAGCTATAACGGCTCCCTTTTTTTCATGCTTGAATAATATTAGCGAAAGTGCTAAAATACTCCCAAGAGTTTCGTGAGCTCTGTTTGTTAATGCTGGACAACTGAGCTCTATTACAGCAATAAATTTAATTAGAAAAGGATTTTTTGTGCCTACAATCAATCAATTAGTGCGTAAGCCACGTAAATCCGCTGCCAAGAAGAGTAAAGCTCCGGCACTCGGATCCATCGTAAATACGCTCAAAACTCGTTACTACAAGCAGGCCGCTCCACTCAAACGTGGCGTCTGTGTCAAGGTAACCACTAAAACCCCAAAGAAACCAAACTCCGCTTTGCGTAAAGTTGCTCGTGTGCGCCTTACTAACGGCCAGGAAGTTTGGGCATACATCGGCGGTGAAGGCCATAACCTCCAAGAGCACGCAGTTGTGCTCGTCCGTGGTGGTCGTGTGCCAGATCTCCCAGGTGTCCGTTATCATATCGTACGCGGTACGCTCGATCTTCAGGGCGTTCAGGGCCGCAAGCAAGGCCGTTCTAAGTACGGTGCTAAGAAGGAGGGTAATTAATTATGCCACGTAAAGTTACTTCTAGCTTGCAGCGCAAGGTTATGCCAGACCGCAAATACCAAAGCGTACTCGTACAGCGTTTGATTAACAAATCTATGCTTGATGGCAAAAAACACGTCGCCGAACGCGCAGTTTACGAAGCCATCGAGGGTGCAGCTAAGAAATTAAAGAGCGAAAACCCAGTAGAGGTCCTCGAGAAGGCTATCAGTAATGTTAGCCCAGATTTCGAAGTCAAGTCACGCCGCGTTGGTGGCGCGAACTATCAAATTCCATTCCCAATCGCTGGCCATCGCCAACTTCACTTTGCTATGAGCTGGCTCGTTCAGGCCGCTCGCGAACGTTCTGGCATGCCATATGCCAAGCGCCTCGAGGCAGAAATCGTTGACGCCTGCAATGAAACCGGTGCCGCCTTCAAGAAGAAGGAAGATTGTCACCGCATGGCCGAAGCAAACCGTGCCTTTGCGCACTTTGCTCGCGCCTAATAAAATCAGATTCGATTTTAATATCTCCTCCAAGAGAGGAGATATTTTTATATGTTATTGACTTTTATACAAATGTGTGCTATAATAATATACTGCGTGTGGGGGTTCTTTAAAAATATGCTTATTATTGAACTCTTACGCTAGTCGTATCCGAAACAGACTTACCATAAGGAGGTAAAAAACAATGGCAGGTATCATCGGAATTCTCCCCATTCTCATCCCCGTAGTTGTAGCAGTAGTTCTCATCATCGTGCTCATCTTCGCATTTGTGAAGACCGCCAAAGGTAACGAAGCACTCGTAATCTCTGGCGTTGGCGCAACCGACAAGAACGGAAACCCCAAGATCATCCGCGCAGGCGGTAGCATCGTCTGGCCTTTCCTTCAGCGCTTCGATCGATTCGACTGCTGCATTCGCACGGCAGATGTAAGAGGTGACGTCACAAAGACTATTACCGGCGTGCCGATCCGTCTGGATTGGGCTGTCGCCTATAGCCCCGACGTCTCGTCTATGGAGGCTCTCCAGAAAGCAGTCTGTAACTTCCTCGATAAACGTGAAGAAGAACTTCAGCGCGTCGTATTGGATATTGTATCCGGCGGCGTCCGCGCGGTTATATCCAGAATGACGCCAGAGGCGGTCATGAAGGAAAAAGACCAGCTCGACGATGAAGTCAAGAAATCCATCAAGGATCAGATGAGCACTCTCGGCTTGTCCGTGACGCTCTCCATCCACGAAGTGGAAGATGCCGATGGTTCGACCTACTACAAAGATCTGGCCGCTCAGGATCGCGAAACAAAGAAACGCGATGCGGCAAACATTGCCGCCGACGCGCAACGCTCTATTCGCGAGAAGAAAGCCGACACCGATCGCTCCGCTAGTGAGGCCGAATTGGCAGCACAGGTAGCAGTGGCCGAGAAACAGCGTGATGCCGACGTTAAGCGCGCCGAATTCAAAGCTGAAACCGACCGCAGGCAGGTCGAAGCCGATCGTGCCGGAGAGCTCCAGCAGGAGGAAATCAACCGTCAGCTGGCCGTCAAGCAGGGTGCCGCCGAAATCGAACGGCAGAACCAGGCTGACCTGGCCGCTCAGGCCGCTCAGAAAGTGGCCGTAACCAAGGCCGAGACGGAGAAAAAAGCCGCCATCATCAAAGCTCAGGCTGATGCCGAGCAGAAGAAGACGGAGGCTGCCGGTGAAGCAGAAGCTGCTGCGACTCGCAAGACTCGCGAAGCTGAAGCTGCTGCCGCCGCCCGTAAAGCACAGGCAGAAGGTGAATCCAGCGCCAAGGTTACCGAAGCAAAGGGTGTCGCCGAAGCCAAGAAGACCGAAGCTGAAGCCGAAGCAGCCGCTATCAAAGCAAAAGCCGGTGCCGACGCTGAGGCTATTCGCATGAAGGGCGAAGCTGACGCAGCCGCCATTGCGGCAACAGGTAAAGCCGAAGCTGAAGCCATCGAGGCAAAAGGTAAGGCCGAAGCCGAAGCCGAACGCGCGCTGTCAGAGGCTCGCGCCGCCAACGACAGAGTCAACTTCGAAATCCAGAAACTGGAAATCGAACAGACAACCCGCGTCAAGGTCGCGACGGCCGTCGCCGAAGTCATGGCCGAAGTCGGCAAGAACGCCAAGTTCTACGACTTTAGCGGAGGCTCTAAGGGTGAAGGCGGCGGAGATCTGCTGACCAGCGTCCTCGGACGCATTCCGCAGCTCTTCGCGCAGGCGGACGCTCAGAACAACGCTCTCAACGACGAGAATCTGACCGAAACCGTGCGCAAAATCGTCGCCGCAGTTGCTGACCCCATCAAGGGTAATAACCCTGAACTGCCGGATGCCGGCGAGACCACAGAGACCGAATAAGCATATCCCCAGCCCCGAACGAAAGTTCGGGGCATTTTTATGCTAGAATAAAAACAAATGGCTGGGCATAAACTTATTTATCAAATCTATCCAACTGCAATTGGCTCACTAAGGGATATCGCCGACAAAATCCCACTCATTGCACGCCTAGATGTCGACTATATCTGGCTCAGTCCAATCTTCTTTAGCCCTTGGATTGATGGAGGTTACGATGTTGCAGACTACACCAAAATCGACCCAAGATTTGGCAATATGAGTGATTTTCGCCATCTAGTTACAGTCTGCAATAAATACGACATTAAAATCTTACTAGACCTAGTACTGAATCATACGTCTACTGAACATCCGTGGTTTAAGGCTTCCGAAAAACTCGACCCGTGGTACAAGGATTACTATGTCTGGCTCGATCGCCCGCTTAACTGGAATTCGTTCTTTGGCGGGCCCGCCTTTGATTACGACCAGGTTCGCGGAAAATATTATTTACACCTCTATGATAGAAGCCAACCAGACTTAAACTTTTATAATCCACGCGTCGTAAAAGAATTCAAAGATATTATTAAATTCTGGACTAACCGTGGCGTCGCCGGTTTTCGCGTTGATTCAGCAAACATTCTAGCTGATAGCGCTTTCAAACCAGGCTACTTACCGCGAATTGCTGGCTTCTTCAATTATTACCAAACTACGCAAACCGTCGATATTCTCGAGAAACTATTTAGTCAACACAACATCTTCACTATTGCTGAACCCGTCGGCGGCAACTTTATGAGCAAAGCAAAGTTCCGCGAGCTTACCCGCAAAGCCTTTGATGCCAGTTTTAATATTGGTACTCTCGATGTAGCAGACACATTATTCTCGATGAAGGATAAAATTCAAAAAGTCCATTATAAGCAATGGTTCAAGAAACTCGCTAAATGGACCCCGGAAAAGAAATTTTCTTTCGCACTCGAAACGCACGACACGCCTCGCGCCGTTTCACGCTTCGAAGCCGATGCGAAAGTTTTAGCAATGCTGCAATTCTTACTGCCAAGTTATTATCCATGTATCTATCAAGGGCAGGAACTTGGCACCGCGAACCCAGAACTCAGCAATAACATTGATGATTATCCGGGCGTACAATCTAGACAAATTTACCAACGCCTTCGCCACGAAGGCAAGAATAAGGCCCAAGCGATGCGCGCCGTTAAACGCAATTCACGCGATAACGCCCGCCAACCAATCGACTGGGCAGAATACATTCTCCAAGACCACAATGAAGATTCCGTGCTAAACTTCTACCGAAAACTAATCCACCTCTGGCGAACCGACGTCGTTATAGCAAATGGCTCACTAAAAGTTCGCCGAACGACTTCGAAAGGCGTCTTCGATTTTGACCGCGTCTATAAAGGAAAGCATTATCATGTGCATCTTGACCTAAGTAATCGCACGGTTTCAACACTGAAAAACGATTTAGGGCAGATAATAATAAGTTCTCGCTAATTATAGATAATTACTACTTTCGCACCCCGCGAAAATATGTTAATATTAGATAAAGCTTTAATGAAGCAATTATTGCTATTGTCTAAAAAATAATAAGGAATTATATGGCAGAAAAAGTTACAGACCTATCGAAGTATAGGAACATCGGTATCATTGCCCATATTGACGCGGGTAAGACTACCACCTCCGAGGCGATTCTTTATCGTACCGGTCTCAAACATAAAATTGACCTAGTTAAGGGCGACACTGGCGGTGCTACAACCGACTGGATGGAACAGGAAAAGGAACGTGGCATTACCATTACTTCCGCAGCTGTTACGGCCTATTGGAAAGGTCATAAGATCAACATTATTGATACCCCAGGCCACATCGACTTTACCGCCGAGGTCGAGCGTTCTCTTCGCGTTCTCGACGGCGCTATCGTAGTATTCGATGGCAAGATGGGTGTCGAAGCTCAGTCCGAAACTGTTTGGCGCCAGGCTGATAAATATGGTATTCCACGCGTTTGCTTCATTAATAAGATCAACCAAATTGGTGGTGATTTCTACAAATCTCTTGAATCTATTCATAAGCGCCTATCCAAGAACGCCTATGCTATTCATTTGCCAATCGGCTTCGAAAAAGATATCTGCGGCGTCGTAGACCTTATTGAAATGAAGGCTTACACCTACAAAGATTATGCCGATCACGAACTTACCGTTGGCGAAATTCCAGCCGACATGGTCGAAAAAGCCAAGAACTATCGTTCGATGCTCGTCGAAGAAGCCGTCCAGGCCGACGAAGCTCTCATGGAAAAATACTTCAGCGAAGGCGAAGAAGCCATTTCTGCCGATGAGCTTAAGAAAGCTCTCCGCAAGCGCGTCATCGATGGTCAATTCTTCCTCGTAACCGGCGGCGATGGCCGTGGCGTTATCGTAGAGAAGGTTCTCGACCTCGTAACTGACTTCTTGCCAGCCCCAACTGATATTCCAGCAATTCTTGGCAAGTCACCAAAAACCGGCGAAGATATCGTTCGCCATAGCGACGAAAAAGAGCCTTTAACCGCACTTGCATTCAAGATTGCAACCGACCCATTCGTAGGTAAGTTAATCTTCATTCGCGTTTACTCTGGTAAGCTCGAAGCAGGCTCTTACGTGATGAACGCCACTACCGGCAATAAAGAGCGTGTCGGACGCCTAGTACGCATGTTTGCTGATAAGCGCGACGACATTACTGAAATTGGTGCAGGCGATATTGCAGCCGTCGTAGGTCTCAAAGATACCACAACTGGTACCACCCTCTGCGACCCAGCACATCCAATTTTGCTCGAATCTATTACTTTCCCAGATCCACCAGTATCTATCGCCGTTGAGCCTAAAACCAAAGCCGACCAGGAAAAGATGGCTATTGGCCTTAGCAAACTAGCCGAAGAAGACCCAACTTTCCGCGTCCACACCGACGAAGAATCCGGCCAGACCATTATTTCTGGTATGGGCGAGCTCCATTTGGAAATTATTATCGATCGTCTCAAGCGCGAATTTAACGTTGAAGCTAACACGGGCGAGCCACAAGTTGCCTATCGTGAAACTATTCGCGGCACTGCCGAAGCTCATGGTAAGCACATTAAGCAGTCCGGTGGTCGCGGTCAGTACGGTGATGTTTGGGTTAAGTTTGAGCCAAATGAGCCAGGCAAGGGCTTCGAGTTTGTCGATATGATTAAGGGCGGCGTCGTGCCTCTCGAATACCGCAAACCAGTCATGGAAGGTATTAAGGAAACCCTTGATGGCGGCGTTATTGCTGGCTATCCAGTACTCGATGTTAAAGCAACCCTTTATGATGGTTCTTACCATGATGTTGACTCTTCCGAGCTCGCATTCCACCTCGCTGGTGTACTTGCTACCCGCGACGGTATTAAAGCTGCTCGTCCAGTCCTTCTCGAGCCAGTCATGAAGATTGAGATTACAACTCCAGAAGATTTCATGGGCGACGTTATCGGCGATCTCAACTCTCGCCGTGGCCGCATCGATAATATGGAAGACCGTGATAACGGCGTAAAGATTATCACTGGTTACGTGCCACTCGCTAACATGTTTGGTTATACCTCCGATCTTCGCGGTATGTCCCAGGGTCGTGCTGCTTCTACGATGGAGCTATTCGGCTACGAGGAAGTCCCACCGAACATTGCGCAGGAAATCATCGAGAAGCGCAACGCAAAATAAGCTTTTCAAAATACCCCCCCAAAAAGGGGGGTATTTTTTATCCGATAATGCTTTACACAGATTGCAAAATAATATAAAATAATCCCATATAGACTTTTGGGCTGGTTAATATTAGTGCCCAAAATTTATTAACAATAAAGGAGAAATATTAACTATGGCAGATTTTGACCGTAGCAAGCCACATATCAATGTCGGTACCATGGGCCACGTTGACCACGGTAAAACCACTTTGACGGCTGCTATCACTGCTGTTCTCGCAAAGAGACTTCCTTCTGATATCAATAAGCCAGTTGCTTATGATCAGATCGATAACGCTCCAGAGGAAAAGGCTCGTGGTATTACCATCGCTACTTCCCACCAGGAGTATGAGTCTGAGAAGCGCCATTACGCACACGTAGATATGCCAGGCCACGCAGACTATATTAAGAACATGATTACCGGTGCCGCACAGGTCGATGGCGCAATCCTCGTGGTTGCTGCTAACGATGGTGCTTTGCCACAGACTCGTGAGCACGTCCTCTTGGCTCACCAGGTAAACGTTCCAAAAATCATTGTCTTCTTGAACAAGATGGATCTCGCTGATCCTGATCTCGTTGAGCTCGTCGAAGACGATATCCGTGATCTTCTCGAGAAGAACGGTTTCGATCGCAACTGCCCAATCATCAAGGGTTCTGCAACCAAGGCTCTCGAAGGTGATAAGGAAAACGAAGACGCCATCATGGAGCTCGTCAAGGCTATGGACGAATACTTCGACATTCCAGAGCATGACTTCAACAAGCCATTCTTGATGCCAATCGAGGATGTCTTCTCCATCAAAGGTCGTGGTACTGTTGCTACTGGTCGTATCGAGCAGGGTACTGTCCACATCAACGACGAAGTTGAAATCGTTGGTCTTAAAGAAACCCAAAAGTCCGTTGTTACCGGTATCGAAGCCTTCCACAAGACTCTCGATCAGGGTCAAGCTGGCGATAACGCCGGTCTTCTCCTCCGCGGTATTGAGCGCGAACAAATCGAGCGTGGTCAGGTTATTGCCAAACCAGGCACTATCACCCCACACACCGAATTTGAAGGCCAAGTTTACATCTTGAAGAAGGAAGAGGGCGGCCGCCATACTCCATTCCAGAATGGTTACAAGCCACAGTTCTACTTCCGCACCACCGATGTTACTGGTGAAGTTGAGCTTCCAAAGGATAAGGAAATCGTCATGCCTGGCGATACCGTAACCTTCAGCGTCAAGCTTCAAGCTCCAATCGCTATGAACGACAACGACCGCTTTGCTATCCGCGAAGGCGGCAAGACCGTCGGTTCTGGCGTTGTTACTAAGATCGTCAAATAATTGATATCTTAATCTAAAATATCTCCTCCAAATGGGGGAGATATTTTTATGTCTATTGCATTTTTTGGCAAAGTGTGATATAATATAAAAATAGTCGTTTAAACCGGCATTTTTTGTGCCTTTATGACTATAGTCGCACATTAACACGATGGATCTTTCAGAAAGAAAGGGAGGGTTTCTTATGACCAAAGAAAAGACCAAAGGAAATCATTTATGGCTGGCGGTTATCGCTGGAGGGCAGGGGACGAGACTGTTTCCGCTTAGTAATGAGAACTGCCTAAGCAGTTCTGCCAGCTAGACAACGACAACACTTTCATTCAGGCAACCGTCAAACGGTTCTATGAAATCGGCATCAAGCCGAATCACGTCATTGTCATCACGACCACTGAACGTCAGACTGAGCTTGCCGCCAAGCAGCTCGCACCGCTCGGCGTGATTACACCGAACATTTACCAGATTTCGGCTAGCTACGGCTACGCCGGCGCCATGGTAAAAGCCGCAGAGTTTATCAGCGAACAGGACCCCGAGGCCACAATCATCAACACGCCATCAGATCAGTACATTAACCAGGAGGATGGCTTCGGCAATTTCGTCGATACGATGAAGTTGGCAATTCGCAGCGCCGAGGGAGGACAGCCGACCATCGTGGGCGTCAAGATTCGCGACCTGATAACATTCATTGGTTGCGGACACGCCATCTATGACAATGAAGGCGAGGACTTCTGTCGCAAGGTCACCGGCTTCGTAGAGAAGCCTGACGAAAAGACCGCCAAGAAAATGATGCGTTCCGACGACAGCGCCTGCAATACCGGCATAAATGTCTGGACGGCCAAAACAATACTCGAGGCGACAGATACTCTTAACCTCGAGGAAGAACCGCTTAGCACTGATGAGCTCATGATGCTTCTCGGTGAGCTTCGCGTCGCCATCGGTGAGTTCGATTGGCACGATTGCGGAACTCTGAAATCCCTCTGGGAAGTCAGTCGCAAAACGCCAAACCATCACAATGCCAGCCTCGGCAAGGGCTATGTCGATCGTACGGAATGTCTCGGCTCGCTCTTTGTAGCGCCAGAAGACGTCGAAATCTATGCGACCGACATCGAAGACGGCTCCGTAGTCGTCAGCGAAATCAATGGGTTGATGTATGTGGCCTGCGTTGCTCACGAAGAATGCCAGCTGGTGCGCCAGTTGGTAGATCACTATCAGAGTAACAAGCGCATCCTTTCCAACGATTACTCAGTTAAATCGCGTAACTGCATCGTCGAGAGAACGAATTTCTCTGACCAAATTCGCGTCAGTTTCGTTGGCATGGACTATATCTCTATCAGCGCAATCAAGGCCCGTAACGGCATCATCCAGATTACCGTATCCAAGCGCGCCGAGAGCGGTAAAATCTAAAGTCACAACAAAGATCCACATCTCAAGCCCCCGGTTTCGACTGGGGGCGTTTTTTATATGCTAGAATCAAAGCATGAACATGATAATTAACTTAGCCCTATTGCTGTTTTTACTGCCAGTTTTAATATTATTTTTTGCCGGAATCGCTTTAATAACAGCGCCATCCTTTACTAAAAAAAGAAGGCTAAAAACGTGCACCAACGAAGTTACTGCACGCTGTGTCAGATTGGAATATCCAAACGAGCGCGTCGACGATTCATTATGCCACCCCGTATGGGAAGTCGAGGTAAACGGCCATATGGTCGAATATTGCCACAAAAATGTCTTTTTTGCCGGAGTAACCGTCGAAAAAGGCGAGGAAAGAAAAATCTATATCAATCCAAATAACACAGAAGAATACTATGACCCGGAAGACAAATCTGGAGCAAGAGTATTCTACATAGTCGGCGGATGCATGATAGCCTTTGCGATTATAATCATACTATCTGGTTTTATTCCAAAATAACACCCCAGAACACATTGACTAATTGGATAATTCTTGGTATAACATACATACAACTTAATAATAGTTTCGTAAAAAACTCATCGACTACACGTCTAGATGTAATCTGAGGTTATACGAAAAGCAGAAAGGATAATAAATGGCAGAAAAAGCCGAGGGTCTTAAGATCCGCATTCGCCTCAAGGCCTATGATCATCGTTTGATCGACCAGAGCGCAAAACAAATCGTCGATACCGCTATTCGTACCGGCGCTAATGTAAGCGGTCCAGTTCCGCTCCCAACCAAGCGTTCTACCTTTACCGTCGTAAAGAGCCCACATGTCTACAAGACTGGTGGTGAAGCTTTCGAAATGAAGGTCCACAAGCGTCTTATCGACGTTATTAATGCTACGCCAAAGACGATTGATGCATTACAGAATCTCTCTTTGCCAGCTGGCGTTGACGCCGAAATCAAGATGTAATTATCGCAAAACTAGCCACTCCAACAGGAGTGGCTTTTTGTTGCCGCATTGACTTTTTATAACGTTTGTGCTATAATAATAAGATATACGCCGATTCATCGACCGAATTGCACCTTTGGAGGAATAATCATGCTAAATACTGTCATTTTACGGCATCTGAAAGAGTGCCAGGTTAACTTAGAGTGTGCCTATCAGATCTTAAACGATCTCGCAGAAAGATATCAATGCCATGGAAAAATTCATGTCGCTATCGATGCGCCTAAGCATCTTGCCGACAGCCAAGCTCAAGTCATTGGCTATCTTGCACTCATCGAAATCTATCTAAAAAATGCCAAATCTAGTGCCGGAGTTATCAAACTATACGACCATGAAGTACCAGAACATCTCCAGTTATATGTCGAGTACATGGATGCGCTTGAAGCTTTAGAATACGCCACCCATCGCGCTCTCCAAGAGATCAGCATCGAAACTAGAAAAATTAAATCCGATGCCATCTGCTATGATTCCATAAAAACAATTTCAATCGAAGGTTTTGATAGCGAAATCGAAAATCTACGTGCAGCCATAAAGGAAATCGAAAAACTTATCTACGAAGCATGATCCTCGGCGCCCCAAAAGGGCGCCTTTTTACATCTTAAAAATGTTTGACATTCTTGGGCGGCTTGTGATATAATAAACCGCGTATATTATCAAATAACGTCACTTTGGCGCAAGAGGTACGGTCCGGTTGAGAGTCCGGATACCACTCACAAGCCAAGTGATTTTAATGGGAAAGGACGCCCACAGATGAAAATCATCCTCGGCACCAAGATTGGTATGACCCAGATCATCGGCGACGATGGCGTAGTTACCCCTGTAACTATCCTTCAAGCCGGCCCATGCACAGTGACTCAGACTAAGTCTGTCGAAACTGACGGCTATAGCGCTGTGCAATTGGCATATGGTCAGGGTAGGAATCTGAGCAAGGCCGTGTCCGGACACGTTAAAAAATCCGGAAAAGATATTAACCCTAAACACATCCGTGAATTCCGCGTCGAGAATATCCCAGAAGACGTCACGCTTGGTAGCGAAATCACCGTCGCCAACTTTACAATTGGCGATAAGGTCCAAGTTACAGGTACGAGCAAAGGTAAGGGCTTTGCCGGTACCGTTAAGCGCCACAACTTCCAGGAATCTCGTAACACACACGGTTTCAAAGGCGACATTCGCAAAGTTGGTTCCATCGGTTCCATGTACCCACAGAAAGTCTTCAAGGGCAAGAAGATGGCAGGCCGCATGGGTCACGATCGCGTAACCGTCAAAAACTTGGTTGTCTCCTATATCGACACCGACCACAACCTTATTGGTCTTAAAGGCGCTGTGCCTGGTCCAAACAAAGGTCTCGTAATGGTGGAGGGAAAGGACTAATATGGCAGAAGCAAAATTAAACAAAGACGTATTTGGTCTTTCCGTAGACAATCACGAATTAGTCAAATTAGCTTACGATGCATATCTAGCTAACTCCCGCAGCTCTCACGCTAAAACTCTCAAACGTGGTGAGGTTCGCGGCGGTGGCAAGAAGCCTTGGAAGCAAAAAGGTACTGGTCGCGCTCGCTTTGGTTCGACTCGTAACCCAATTTGGCGCCACGGTGGTGTAGCATTTGGTCGTACTGGCGAAGAAAACTTCACCAAGAAAATCAGCAAAAATGCTAAACTTCAAGCTGTTCGCCAAGCTTTGTCCATGAAAAATGCCGACAAAGCCGTAAAGACCGTCGCTAGCTTTGACGCCAAGAGCGGCAAAACTAAAGATGCCGTCAAAGAACTTAAGATCGAAGGCAACAAGAACTATCTCGTTGTAGTTCCAGAAAAGACCGAAAGCATCATTCGTGCTACTGGCAACATTGCCAACATCAAGGTCGTACGTCCAACTTATCTTAACGTCTTCGACATTCTCAACGCTGATGAAATCATCATCGTTGAAGCAGCTTTAACAACCATCAATGAATGGTTGCTCGGAAAGGAGAACGCCTAATGTTAGTTCGCCCAATTCAAACCGAGAAAGCTTATCGCGAAGAAACCAAGCGCGCTTACATGTTTATCGTTCCAACGAGTGCAAGCAAGCAAGCTGTCGCAAAACAAGTTTCTGAACAATATAACGTAACCGTAACTTCCGTACGCATGACTCTCCGCAAAGGCAAAGCTACTAAGTTTAGCCGCGGCAAGCACGCTTACCCTGGTACAACCTATCGCCAAGACAAGAAGATTGCTTATGTCACTCTCAAAGAAGGTGACAAAATCAAAGTCTTCGACGAAGAACCAGTTGAAGAAGAAAAAGCTGATAAAAAGGCCGACAAGAAAGGAGATAAATAATGGCTATTAAAGCTTATCGTCCAACCACGCCGGCTCAGCGTCAGAAAACTACCCAAGACTTCGACCAGATTACTACCCGTAAACCATTGAAGAGCTTGGTAAAGAGCAAGAAACAGATTGCCGGTAAAAATAACTCTGGCCGCATCACCGTTCGCCATCGTGGCGGCGGCGTCAAGCGCCATTACCGCATTCTTACCCACAACCTTCCAGCAGGTCTTACCCTCAAGGTTATGGAAATCGAATACGATCCAAACCGCAGCGCACGCATTGCCCGCGTTCAGGATCAAAATGGTGTTTATTACTACATCCTCGCCGATCAAAATATGCGCAAGGGTGCAGAAATCAAGACTGGCGACGAAGCTCCGATTGAAACCAGCAACCGCATGAGCATCGAGCTTATCCCAGTTGGTACCCAAATTTATGCAATTGAATTAACTCCAGGTAAAGGCGCCCAATTGGTTCGTGCCGCTGGCGCAACCGCCCAGCTCATGGCCAAGGAAGACGGCTATGCAACCATCCGCATGCCATCTGGCGAAATGCGCAAAGTTCTTACTACCTGCCAAGCAAACATTGGCGTAGTTGGCAACGAGCAGCACCAGAACATCAAGATTGGTTCCGCTGGTCGCAAACGCCGCAAAGGCATTCGCCCAACCGTACGTGGTGTTGTTATGAACGCTACGGATCACCCACACGGTGGTGGTGACGGCGGTCGCCACGGTTCCGGTAAAGCTCCACGCACACCATGGGGTCAGCTCACTTTGGGTTACCGTACTCGTCATAATAAGAAAACTAACAAGATGATTGTTCGCAGTCGTCATGAAGGGAAGAGGAAATAGTCTATGTCTAGATCTCTTAAGAAAGGCCTTTATGTGGACGCCAAGCTTCAGAAAAAGATTGAAGCACTTTCCGCAGAAGACCGCACTATCGTCAAGACCTGGGCACGTGAATCTACGATCAGCCCAGAAATGGTTAGCCGCACAATCGCCGTTCATAACGGTCGCGTCCATGTTCCAGTTTTCGTAACTGAAAACATGGTTGGCCACAAGCTCGGTGAATTTGCTCCAACTCGTAAGTTTAAGCGCCACGGTGGCAAGAAAGCCGCTGAGGCCGAAGCAGCAAAGAAGGGGGCATAAAGTATGGCTACTAAATCTGCACACGCATATATTAAAGGCGTTGACAGCCAGCCACGCAAAGTTAACATTGTTGCTAGCTTGGTCCGTGACCGTTACGTCGCTGACGCAATCGTAATCCTCGAGAATACGCCACGTCGCGCCGCCAAGGCTGTACGTAAAGCAATTGAATCTGCCAATGCTAACTTATTGAACACTAACAGCAACATCGATACCAAGACGATTGCGATTTCCCGCATTTCTGTCACCGCTGGTACTCGTATGCGCCGCTATGTTCCAGCTAGCCGTGGTCGTGCTTTACCTTATGAAAAGATTTCATCCAACATCTTCGTTGAGGTCGTAGGCGAAGAAAAAGCTAAGAAGACTGCCGAAAAAGCAGCTAAAGCAGAAAAGGAGAAGAAGTAATGGGTCAGAAAGTTAACCCAGTCAGCTATCGTCTCCAGGTTAACAAGAACTGGAGCAGCAAGTGGTTCTCCCGCAAGGCAGACTTCAAGAATTGGCTCATCGAAGATGTCAAGATTCGCGAAGTAATCGAGAATCGCTTTAAGAGCCGCCCAACCATTGATCGTATCACGATTGAGCGCAGCCCTAACCTTACTACCATTACTATTCGTACCGCTAAAGCTGGTGCCGTAATCGGTAAGCAAGGTGCTGGTATCAACGAACTCAAGAAAGAACTCGAAACGGTTACCAGCGCACCACTTCGCATTAATGTCGAAGAAGTTAAAAAACCAGAACTCAGCGCCAAGCTCGTTGCCGAAAATATTGGTTTCCAGCTTGGTAAGCGTATGAACTTCCGCCGCGCCGTCAAGATGGCTTGCGCCTCTACGATGAACGCTGGCGCTAAGGGTATTCGCGTTGAGGTTTCCGGTCGTTTGAACGGCGCTGAAATGTCCCGCCGCGAAAAGTTTATCGAAGGCTCCGTGCCTCTACATACTCTCCGCGCTGACATCGACTTCTATGTCGAGCACGCTCAGACTATCGCTGGTATCGTAGGTGTTAAAGTTTGGATCTATAAGGGGGAGAAATAAATTATGGCACTTACTCAACCACGTAAAGAAGCGCACCGCAAGGTTCGCAAAGGCAAAAACGAAGGCAATGCCACTCGCTGCAACACTGTAGCATTTGGCGATTATGGCCTTATGAGCCTTGATAATGAACGCGTTAATGGCCGCCAAATCGAGGCAGCCCGCCAGGCAATTACCCGCTATGTTAAGCGTGGTGGTAAAATCTGGATTCGCATCTTCCCACACACCCCAGTCACCAAGAAACCTCTTGATGTCAAGATGGGTAGCGGCAAAGGTGAACCACAATTCCACGTCGCTAAGGTAAAAGCCGGTACAGTTATGTTCGAAATCGCCGACGTTACTGACGAGCAAGCAAAGGAAGCACTTCGCTTGGCTTCCCACAAACTCCCAGTACGCTGCAAGATCATTAAGAAAGAGGAGCTCTAATTATGGCAGAAAAACAACTCTCTCTTGAAGAACAACTCGAAGCTAAGCGCGAGGAACTCCTCGTCGCACAGCAAGGTCTCGGTTCTACATTACAGAATCCACACCGCATTAAAGCTTTGAAGAAAGAAATTGCACGCATCTTAACGCAAATTAACGCCACGAAAGGAGATGAATAATGGCACGCACACTAACAGGAGTTGTGTCCTCCGATAAGCGTGACAAGACGATCACCGTCGAAATCACCTCTCGTGAGACGCATCCAATCTATAAGAAACAGTTCTCAATCACCCGCAAATATACTGCACACGATGAGAAGAACGAGGCGCACGAAGGCGATGTCGTAATGATCGCCGAATCGCGTCCAATCAGCAAGACTAAAACCTGGACTCTCGTCAAAGTAATTGAAAAGAGCCGTGGAAAAGTTGAGCTTAAAGAAGGAGTCACTGAGGTCGAAAGTGACGATAAAGAGGAGAAATAATAAATGATTCAGCAAGAAACACGTTTGAAGGTTGCCGACAACAGTGGCGCTAAGGAACTTGGCGTTATCCGCGTACTCGGCGGCACTCGTGCTCGTTACGCCCACGTCGGTGATATCGTAACTTGCTCGGTTAAGGATGCATCCCCAACCGGCAACGTTAAGAAAAAAGCCGTTGTTCGCGCCGTAATCGTTCGCACTCGTCAGGCTATTCGCCGTCCAGATGGTTCTACCATTCGTTTCGACGACAATGCAGCCGTACTCGTCAACGAAGACAAGACTCCAAAAGGTACCCGCGTATTCGGTCCAGTTCCACGCGAACTTCGCGACCTCGGTTATACCAAAATCATCAGCTTAGCACCGGAGGTACTATAATATGGGTACTCGTATTAAAACTGGTGATATCGTAAAGATCATTTCAGGTGCAGATAAAGGCAAAACCGGTAAAGTTACCAAGGTAATGCCAAGCGAAAACAAGGTACTCATTGAGGGTATCGGCAATCGCACCCGCCACATGCGTCCAAATATGTATCGCGCTGGCGGTAAGAAAGATATTCAAGTCGGCATCGATGCAAGCAAGGTCGCTTTAGTTATCGACGAAAAAGCTGGCAAGACCAGTCGCGTCGGTTTCGTAAAGAACGACAAAGGTAACGCCGTTCGCATCGCCCGCCAAGCTAACAATCGGGAGATTAAGTAATGGCCGAAACTAAATATGAAGCACGCCTTAAGACTCTTTACGACAAAGAAATCGCTAAGGCATTGCAAAAAGAGCTCAAGCTCGACAACATCAATCAGGTACCAAAACTCGAAAAGATCATGGTTTCCTCTGGTGTTGGCAAAAAGCGTGAAGATAAACGCTTTACTGAAACCGTAGAACTTACCTTGACAAAGATTACCGGCCAAGCCGTAGTTGGTCGTCAGGCCAAGAAATCTATTGCTCAGTTCAAGATTCGCAAAGGCATGGGTGCCCCTGTCGGCTATATGACCACTCTTCGCAACGACAAAATGTATGAATTCATGGATCGCTTGATCAATATCGCACTACCACACGTACGCGATTTCCATGGCGTATCGCGCAAAGCCTTTGACGCCCAGGGTAATTACAACCTTGGTCTCAAAGAGCAGACCGTCTTCCCAGAAATATCTTTCGAAGATGCCGCCGTACTTCATGGTCTTGAAATCACTTTCGTTATTAAGAATGGTTCACCTGAAGGGAGCATGAAATTGTTAGAAAAATTCGGCATGCCGTTTGAAAAGGAGGACAAGTAGTATGGCAAAGAAATCCGCTGTCCTTCGCGATGAAAAACGTCGCAAGATGTACGAAAAATACGCCGCAAAGCGCGCAGAACTTAAGGCTGCTGGCGACCTAGAGGGTCTTCAGAAGTTGCCACGCAACTCCAGCCCAACTCGCCTTAAGAACCGCGATTTGCTCGATGGTCGTCCACGTGGCTATATGCGCCGCTTCGGCCTCAGCCGTATTAATTTCCGTGAAAAAGCAAGCAAGGGCGAAATCCCTGGCGTAACAAAGAGTAGTTGGTAGGAAAGGAGAAGATATGTCTATTCAAACAACTGATCCTGTAGCTGACTTGCTTACCCGCATTCGCAACGCAATCGCTGTCGGTAAGAACGAAGTACGTGTTCCTACTAGCAAGCTTAAGTTCGCTGTTGCTGACAAGTTACAGAAGATTAACTACCTCGAAAAGGTAGAAGTCGAAGATGCAAAACCACGTGGCATTCTCCATATCGTAATTAATAACGAAGGTGAAGCTACACGCATCAACGAGATCGATAAGGTTTCCACTCCAGGTCGTCGCGTTTACGCTGGCGTCAACGAGATTCCAAAAGTTAAATCTGGCCGCGGTACCGTTCTCGTATCTACGAGCAAAGGCATCATGACTGGTCAAGAAGCCGTAAAGAATAAACTCGGCGGAGAAATCCTAGTCAAGGTTTGGTAATAAAACCAGAAAAACCACCGGACAAACCGGTGGTTTTTTGTTGTGCAAGACTGGTTAAATCAAGCGAGTGAAGGCTTGTTTCGGGCCGAGCGGGCAGGGACGATCGCAGACATAGTAGCCAAACTGACACTTAGTCTTGCCATCGTACTTTGCAAGCTCCTGGTATACTTCGGGATAGTCATCCTCGATGGCACCAGACATCAGTTTCTGCAAGGTTGCTTCCGTCTGAATGCAGATTTCACGCTGAGCAGCACCGCAAAGACGTTCGTTACACTTCATACAGAAGTTCTCAATCGGTCCGCGTTCATTGATATGAATCAGCATACCCTGCGGAAAACGATGCTTCAACGACTCCATATCCGCCAGATACTCTTCACGGAGCATCGGATCACCGCCATCAAGGATAGGTGGCACATAGAACTGGCAATCATCCAGCGAAGGAATCAGCATTTCATAGTTCAACGAACGATGACGCTGCGCCTGAGCCAACTGCGAGAACGTACCGAAATAGTTCACGCAGTAATTTTCATCCACGCTCTCGCGGCGAACGCGCGTACCGAACAGAGAGAATCCACGCCCTTTATTATCGCGAAGGCCGTCGACGTTGAACACATCACGGAACAAGTCCGCCAGCTCTACCAGCCAAGGCTTCAACGCAATCATAAAAGGATCATTAGTCTGTTCCGTATACATCTTTTCGCAGAAGCCAATCAGATAGTTCACCTGACGTAAGTCAACAGTGTAGCCCATCGTCGTGGCCGGCGTGAATACAGAAATGAAGTAGCGGGCATTCTCCATCGCGAGCTTCTCAATAGTTTTCTCATTAATCTGCGGATACTTGGCCTTGATCAGCACCTGGAAAATGTTAATCCACTTATCGTAGATACGCTGTTCCTCCTCGGTTGTCTCCATCTTGGTGTAACGGGCAGATTTTTCGCTGGTGTTGTAGTCCTTCTCATTGTTCAGCAACATCGCGATGATTTTCGGAAGTCCTTCCAGCACGAGGCAATAACTCGCATGTCCAGACACGCTGTGGTGGCCGGAGCCAACCGTACCCCTGACGCGGTTCATAGTCCTCGTCCTCGGTTCGGCCAGAATCGCGTCGAAATCGTCCTTCATGTAGCAGATACCGGCCTCGTGGCCAGCCAGCAACAGGGCATTTTCGACCGGCAAGACATAGCCAGGCTTGGTCGATGCAAAAACACGCATTTTCATATCGCATTCCTCCTTTATAGTCATGCATCTAAAAGATCAGCAAGTATAATTCTCGCCTTTACAGATTATGACTAAAAAAACAATCGGACGCAAGCATAAACAGCACCCAAGATAGACAAAATCATCGAAATATGATATAATATACAGATATACTATCCGTAAGGAATATGCACCTTAAAAATCGACTATAAGGAGGAATCTTTATGCATATAGCCGCACCAATCATCGATGCCATGCACGACCTACCGCCCCAGTTTCAAGCTGTCTTAAATGACGCCCAAAACTACCATCTGGCAGAAAGGAAATACCTGGCAAAAGACGTCTGCGAGTACCTCAATAACAAGAAACCCAGCTCTCTAGATAAGAATAATTTCTACTGGAGCGTGACTGAGATTCTTGCAAAGTACCCGCGCCTCGCACTCTATCTACCCTTTAAGACGCTCAAAGAAGCGCCAAAAGAATTTAGACCTCGCTATCTTGAAGCGTGGCGAGAATGCTGGGCTTATCGTGACCTACGCGAAGCCTTCAACCTAGGCGACATCTATGAATCTAGCGCCGCAATCGGCGAACCGGAGCGCATCGTAAAAGCGATGCACCTCGTTCCTTGGCTAGTTCAGTACGAATATCTCGGCGAATCCGACATCGTCACTATCATGCGTTTCATGCATGACGATAACTTACTATGCTGGAGCCTCAAAGATGCCGCATCTGTAATGTATTTCATCGATAAACTCTCAGTTAAGACCTGGAAAGCAATCAAAGAAATAAACATCGCTGCCCGCACTAAACCGCCTACGCTCATCGTCGAGACGGCCGAGCGTAGACATTGGCGCGAAGCCCGCGCTAAGAATTACAACTTCGGCGAAAACTTTAGTATCAAGAACCCCACCGGCCCCTTTAGCGATAACATCGACTACGAAACTATCGGCAAATTGGAGGTACCAGATGATCAAATCCTGATTCTAACCGGTTCGAGATTGAAGGGTTACGGTCGCAACGATTCAGACTTCGACATTTTCCATTACGACCCTATTGCAGGCGTCATTAAGGAATATGAAGCCGTTGTCGACCGTCCCGCCGTCTTCGCGCATCTGATTCTCGATTCGGCCTGGATTGGCAACACCGAACGCGGTACCCAAAGAGCGCAATACTTTGCCGCGCTACGTTATCTGCAGCTCAATGAGGAACAGCGAAGACAAAGTTTACTGCGCACGGAAATGGACTTGCTACAATTCCGCCTCATGCATAAAGCATTTCCGGCCGCACACCCCAAGGATTGCGCGCAAGAGACTAAAACTCTGGCACGAATCGACGGCGCAAGTGCATTCTACGATGACCGCTACCGCGCAATCGCAACCCAACTTTTCGCTAAGTACATCGTATTACCATAGTCGACCATAAAAAATGGGACCCCCGAAGGGGTCCCTTTTTATTGAAGCATTGAATATCTTAGAGAACGCGCTTGCCGCCCAGGCCCATCACACCGTCGCCGGTACTACCGACCAGGTCGGTCCAGTTAATCTGATTGCCGAGCGTCCACAGTGCCGTCAGGTAGGCGGCCTCGTTGCCAGCCGCAGCCTCGTCGAACTTAATATAGCTCAACACGAAGCGCACCAGATTCTGCTCCAGCCGCGTATAGTTCGGCGTAATATTCACGCCCAGCTTCTTCAGCATCTGGTCGCGATTCACTGCGCCAACCATAGCGGGCAGGGAACGGTCTTCCAGAATGGAAGCAATCTCCATCGCATCGTTAGCCATCGCCGCACCAACCGGCGCAGCGGTACCACGAAACACATGATTGATGGCATCCTTCAGCGTATCGGCCGCATCATGGACGGAATCCGTCGGCGGCAGATTGGCGCCCAGGCCCATGCCGGCACCGCTCATCAGGCTGGAAATAGACTGAATCAGCGTGGCCGGATTATTGGTGGTTGCCAGCATACTGTTGTACCAGGAGTCGAGCGCCACATAGGCATCGCGGATAGCGGGGCACATCTCGTTGCGCACGCGCTTAATGAACTCATCGCGGCGCTTCTTGCTGGCAAATGTGCCGTCCAGCCCTTCGAAGGCCGCGAACAGCTCGCCATAGTCACGCCGCGTAATGGACTTCTTCAGCTTAAAGAAAGTCGGAGTCACAGGCTCATCGCTTTCATCGGCGAAGCGCTCCATCTCGGCAGCCAGCTTCTCGGGCACCGAGAACAAACCACAACGATCCGCGAGAAAGACTCTCAGGGCCGCCTCATAGGTAGAATCCTCAATCTTCAGCACGCCGCCAGTGCGGAGCGCCTTCAGGAAGGATTCATCCGTAGAGGGGCTAGGCAGAATCAGATTCCAGTCGGATGCCATCATCGGCGCAGAAACGGGCACAGCCGGAGCCACCGCCTCTTTTTCTTTTGCCTTCAACTCGGACAACATCTTCCGGGCTTTCACCAGCTTCATGCCGGCGGACACCAGATCGGTCTCCGTCAACGTCGCCAGATCAGCCACAGACTCAGCGCCAAGATCGACAACTTTGGTAACAACAGAATCATCGCCACCATATTCCTTGATCTTAGCAGACAGTTCAGCGCGGTCGTTCATCTCAACGGCGGGAGTAGCGGTTTCAGTAGTGGTGTTCTTGATCTCTTCGGACATTTTATATTCCTCCTCACAAAAATTGTTTGTCTTCGCGGCACGGCCCAAATGAAATGAGCTTTACCGGAAGATTGAATGTGGATTCAAAGACTTCTTTGCAGGTTTCCAGAAGAAACTCCTTATTATTTTCCCGAGTCGGTAGCCCATACTGCGTTAACAGAGGTTTAACTAACCCAAGCATTCGCGTATCGAGCTTTGTAAACGGCAAAATAATGTTCCTATTAATCGAATAAGCAGAACAAACATTCCAGATACCATTTAACAGAATTTGGTCAAACCAGGTCAAACAAATCCCATCAAATTGAATGCTACCGTCACAAGCGCTTAAGGCGTGTGCCAGCAGCATCAGGTCCAGAGCTCCTACGCGCACGTCACCTTGCCAGCGGTTGCTGTCTTTATGACTATGCGGCAGAAGCAACTCTCTTAGTGCAGCGTCCTCTGTTGGTATCGGTCCAGCCCCATGCCTAATCTCATATGCGCGATGAACACCCAAGTTTACGACTTTACCGCTGAAACCATGATAGGCCAGCAATCTTCTCGTAAAAATCGGCAAAGTACGCAATGAGCTAACATGTGGCTTGAAACCAGTTTCCGCATCAGTAAGAACACCGTGAGATCTCTCAACGACAATATTGCCAGCCGGACGCACTACGTCGCGCATCTCTTGGATGCGCAAGTTTCGTCCAACTAGGCAAATCCTATCCGCAATATCATCAACAGCAAAATCGTTTGCGAGCGCGGACAAATTTCGCGTCAAGTATGGTATGTCTTGCGGGAGCACATCGTCTCTCGTCAAATGACCATACATATCGCACACAAAATTACGTTGTTTCTCAAGAATATTACGAACCTTGTCGCGATCTGTCAGCATTTCGCTACGAATGGTCAGTTCCGGTTCAGCCGTGGCAAGTTGCCAGGCCTTACCGACACCAGTACCAACCGTACCATGCGGACGATCCTTTAAGGAAATCTCATAGAGCTGTGACCAAACCTGATGATATGGAGTAGCGCAAACGCAATCTGGGGCAGCCGATAACAGCTCGAAAGCATTCGTTATACCAACCTTGCCCAGTGCGTCGGCCTCGTTTAAAAGGCCAATCGGGGACATCACAAAGCGACTCGAAATATACGTCGGAACACCTTGAAAAGTGCCACAGCCCCACTGCGAAAAGTTGAACTTTCGCCCATCGGACAGGACAACTCCGTGTGAACCTTGCGCACCACCTTCTTTAACGACGACGCGCGCGCGAACTTTTTCGGTTATCGCTTCGACAACTCCGCCTTTACCACCATCACCAGGACCAAGGTCGGTAATGACATATGCTTTTTCGGCCATTAGATATCACCTCAAAGCCAAGTATTTACATCAGTCGGAGTGTCAGCCACGTCAATATGGTCAACGGGCTGAAGATCCCGCTTCGAGGCGAAGATATCGCCTTTTTTCGGAATTACGTTCCCAGACTTCTGCTCCAGAGCACGCTGAACGGCAAACTCTACCGCCGAAAGACCAGGCACAGCTGCTTCGATATTGCTGGACGAAACCTGATTTTCTCTCAGGAATTTCTTCACATCCATCGGCTGTAGTGTACCCTCGGTCAATCCGATAATTGCCGCTTCCACGGCGGGCAGACAGCGCGTATCGCGAATCTCAACTCGGTGTTGTTCGTCATAGTATCTCCGGAAAGAGCTACTAATGCCGCCAACACCAATAATGAACGCATGCGCGCGTGCGTGCAGTGCCGCAAACATCTCGTCGAAATCCGGCAGATGTTTACGATCGATGTCGCCATGGCCATTGTCAGCCAATTCTTGCCAGACTTTCCCGCCATAAATCCGCTCGATGATATTCGGGTCCAAATCGGTATGCATTGGAGCATCCGTGATAATGAAATGGTACCCCTTCAAACCGAGCCGATTCGTATAGGTGTCAGTCAGGTAAGCCGCACCAAAAACTGCATACTGCGGATCCTCCGGGGAATCACCGCCAGCACTTTCCGGAACAAGCTTGGTGACATAGTCGACGATTTTTTCGGCCGTCATCTCAAACTGCGGACGATTCATCACGAAACTATCTACCTTATCGCCAAAAATCCCCAGCGCAAGCTGCAGATCATAGCCAGGCAGAACCTTCATGATGGTGTCGTAAGTTTCAGGCAACACCTCAATCATCGTCTGAACATTGCTACCCATCGAGCCGGTCGTGTCGCAGCTACTCTCCATGTCCATCGGACAGCCAACCGTCATTTCAAAGCGCCCATCGGGCAACTCCTCGAATCTCGGCAAAGACCGCCGGATCACCATCACCGCCGGATCAAGCTTTCCAGACGCCTTGGAGCGCTGCTCGGCCGCGTGCGTCACGCTTTTGGTGGCGCGTCGCGTGCCATCGGATTTCTTTTCGAAACTCACACCCTTGGAACGAGCGGCAGTCTCGAAGCTGTAACTGGTGAACAAATCTCTACCCATCTAAATCCCTCCCTAACAAATGGGCGCATTTTGGACTTGGTGCCAAACGCCAGTCTTACGGTCAGAATAAGTGAACGGATGATACTTGTGCCCCCACCATGAATCAATATTCCGGTAGAGCAAAGCGTGCGCGGAAGCGCCATTTAAGGATGCGACATTCTGCGGATCGGCAAGATAGGCCAACATCGAGCGGAATTCATCCTCGTGCTCAGTGCCACCATCTTTAATCCATTCAAGAACCAGCTCTGCCTCGCGTCGGATATTTTCACCCCAGGAGCAACCTTTAGCGCTGCTCCAATCAAGGTAAACCACGCGATGCATCTGCGGATCTAGGATTACTTGATCGGCACGAAATTGCAACGGACAATCGCACATCTCTAAAAATGATTGCAACTTGAAGAACCGACCTAGCACCCATGCGGCAGACTTTACGTCGATTTTGTAGCTCTCTATCAGCTTAGACAAAGGAACATAGTCTTCGATATTACCATCTACAATAGACAGCAAATTCATCTGACGATATCCCTGGTCTTCGCTAGAAATGAAAGAGTCTACCAAAACCGGCATCAGCCAGTCATAATGCACACGTGCATCGGGATCCTTACGCTGCTCCGCAAACTCCACCTCTGTTCTATCGGAAATCTCTTTCAAACGGCTCAATGTCGATGCTTCATAGTTCATGCGGCCATTTCCGCTTGCGTCACTCGGAATCCTCAACAGATAACTCTGCGACTCATCCAGGCTCTTCGCGCGGTACAACCGGAACAAATCAGACTTCGACAGTAATCCGTTTATGGGGTCAATCAGGCACTTCGCAGTGCCTTCGCGGTCTTCCAGAATCAAAAATAATCACCTCTTTTCAATATTCAATGCATTTTAAGCTACAAAAATACCTCACTGAACTACAGGGGGTACTTCTTATATATTGTAGCATAAAAGACCGGTTATGTCAATTTATATAATATCCTTGCAAATTAATGCCAGATATGGTAAAATTACCGAGATATTAACAAAGAGGAACGCAATGAGTCGTATCGGAAAACTACCTGTAGACATTCCTGCGGGCGTGACAATTACGGTCGGCGACAAAGAGATTACCGTCGCTGGTCCAAAAGGCACGCTTACAGTTCCTGTCCAGGAAAATACCACGACGAAAGTCGAGGGTAACCAAATTATAGTTACGCGCAAAGACGACGAGCCAAAGTCCAAAGCTTGGCATGGTCTCCAGCGCGCACTTCTTAACAACGCCGTAACTGGCGTAACCAAAGGTTTCGAGAAAAAACTTGAAATCAATGGTGTTGGCTTCCGCCTAAGCGGTGGTCCAAAAGAAATCGAGATGGCACTTGGTTTTTCTCATCCAGTCAAATATAAAGCACCAGAAGGTGTCGAATTAAAGACCGATAAGATGACCATCACAGTGTCCGGCATCGATAAACAAAAGGTTGGCCAAGTTGCCGCCGAAATTCGCGCACTTAAGAAACCAGAGCCATACAAGGGCAAGGGTATCAAGTACGAGAATGAATATATTATCCGTAAAGCCGGTAAGGCAGGGAAGAAATAATCATGAAAGCAGAATTTAGAGCGAATCGCACTCGTGCAAAGATTCACGGCACTGCTGAACGCCCACGCCTTAGCGTAAATATCAGCAATACGCATGTTACTGCCCAAATCATTGATGACGATAAGGGTGCAACCCTTGCTTATGCTACTACCGTTGGCAGTAAGCAAAAAGGTAGCAAGACCGAACTCGCCGCTTATGTTGGTGCAGAAATCGCAAAGAAAGCTAAGAAAGCCAAAATCGAAAAAGTCGTTTTCGATCGTGGCGCTCGCCTTTATGCAGGCCGCATGAAAGCTCTCGCTGATGCAGCTCGCAAGGAAGGATTGGAGTTCTAATATGGAAAACAAGCAACCGAAAGTAATCAACAAAGCTGGTACTACCAAGCTTACCGACGAAGCAGTTGCCGCAAAAGAAGCAAAAGCTGAGCGTGAATTCCGTGGCCGACGCCGCGACAATCGCCGCAATCGCCGCGCTGCCGAAGAAGGTAAAAAAGAGTTTGATACTGTAAACATTTCTATCAATCGCGTTTCCCGCACCGTAGCCGGTGGTCGCCGTATGCGCTTCCAGGCCCTTGTTGCAGTCGGAAACCACAAGAATAAAGTTGGCGTCGGTATCGCAAAAGGCAACGATGTCACTTCCGCCGTTCAAAAAGCTGAACGCCGCGCCAAAAAGAACATGATTACCATCAACATGAATGGCGAAACTATTTGCCACGAAGTTGAAACCAAGGTTACTGGCGCTAATGTTCTTATGAAGCCAGCCGCACCTGGTACTGGTATTATCGCCGGCGGCGTTGTCCGTTCGATTATTGGTCTCACTGGCATTAAGAACTTGATTTCCAAGTCTCTCGGTTCCACCAATAAGGCAAACATTGCCTACGCAGTAATCGAAGGCCTTAAGCAACAAGTTCCAAAATCCGAATGGAATGGCGCCAAGAAAGCCGAGCCAAAGGCTGAAAAATCCGCCAAAAAGGAGGATAAGTAATGAAATACAACGATCTCGTAGTTAGCAAGAATGCCAGCCGCAAACGCATTGGCCGCGGTATTTCCGCTGGTCAAGGCAAAACCGCTGGTCGTGGTACCAAGGGTCAGAAATCCCGTACTGGTCACCACAAACTTCCAGCCGGCTTTATGGGCGGTCAACGCGCTATTATGCAGGCTATTCCAAAGATGAAAGGCTTTAAGTCTCTTCATAGTAAGGCACAGGTAGTTTATACTGACGCTCTCAACACAGTTAAGGGCAAAGTGGATAACTTTACTCTCGCCGAGGCTAACCTCATCAAGGATCCATTCGCAAAGGTAAAAATTATTACCCGCGGCGAAGTTAAGAGTAAAATCGATCTCGAAACTCAATTTGCTAGCAAAACCGCAATTGAGGCCATTAAGAAAGCTGGCGGCTCCTTCAAGAAAGTTGCCGTTCCAACTCGCGTCAAGAAAGCAGACGAAGAATAATTAATACATTATTCGCATCAAGAGCGTCCAAGTGGCGCTCTTTTTGTAGTCAAGAGAGCAAAACTATGATAATATAGAAAGAGTAAAAACAAGAGGTAACATGAATTTTAAGACGATTTTCAAGTCTTTGAAAAACAAAGACATGTGCAAGCGCATCTTCGCCGTCGTAGGGATTCTCGTCGCGTACCGCATTTTGGCGCACGTTCCAGTTCCGCTCGGAGACACCGCTACATTCAAGACCGCTATCGACAACTTGGTTAACAGTACCGATTTCGGTGGCTTTATTAACTTAATTTCCGGCGGTGGCCTAACCAACTTTTCCATTATCCTTGTCGGCCTATCCCCATACATCACCTCATCTATCGTCATGCAGCTTCTTACGAAAGCCATTCCGCGCATGGAAGAGCTTAATAATGATGGCGAAACCGGTCGCCGCAAGATTAGTCAGTGGACTCGCATTATTACCGTACCGCTCGCAATCTTGCAATCTATCGCCTATATCTTCATCTTAAATAACGAAGTTATTGCCGCAAATACCAGCGTATCAGTAGATCCAACTCCAGCCCAATGGGCGCTATCTATTACCGCTATGACAGCTGGTTCCGTATTATTAATGTGGCTCGGCGAGCTTATAACAGAACAGGGCATCGGTAACGGTATTTCTACAGTCATCTTCTGTAGTATCGTCTCCGGCTTTCCAACCACCATTGCCAACATTGGCAACAGCCTCCTCGACACCAGCGAAGGCACTCTTAGCCTCTTTGGTTGGCTCGATCTTCCGGTCAATCCAACCATGTTCTATATCGTACTCGGCCTCGGCATTGGCATGATTATCGTGCTCTACCTCTTAGTAAAAATCAACGAAGCTCAACGTATTATTACTATCAATTATGCGAAGCGCGTTCGCGGCAATAGCGCCTATGGCGGCATTAAGTCCATTATGCCAATTAAGCTCATCGCTGCCGGCGTAGTACCAGTCATCTTCGCCGTCGCGTTCCTGTCCGTACCAGCATTTATCGGTCAGCTCATTCAGCGCGCCGATCCTTCTAGCCAAATCGCTACTAATTTAGTAAATTGGTTTTCTGCGCCATCGGCATCTAATTACGATTATGTAAATGGCCTGTCATGGGAAGATTATATCTATCCAGCACTCTACTTTGTTCTTGTTGTAATGTTTACCTATTTCTATACCAGCATCGTTTTCAACGCCCAAGAAATCGCCGAAAATCTCCAAAAACAAGGTGGTTTTATCGAAGGTGTACGTCCTGGTAAACAAACCGAGATTTATTTCAATAAGACCGTCAATCGTCTTAACCTATTTGGCGCACTCGCCCTAGGCGTTATCGCAATGTTGCCATATATTGTTGATTATGTATTCATTGTCACTCTCGGATATCCGCTTGGTCTTTCTATTTCCGGTACTGGACTTCTCATCGTTGTCACAGTCGCTCTCGAAAACCTCCGTCAGCTCAATTCCCGCGCGTTAATGGTAACCTATGACGATTATCAATAATGGCATTAAAGATTGATCGCAGAGTTCAAAGAATCATAAAAATCATCGGGTGGGTCCTAGTAATAGCTGTAGCCATCTGCATGGTTAAGATTTTGGCGTGGGAGCGCAATTATTACAACACAAAAAGCGCCGAGACACGCTCCAAGTCCGATGCCGTAATTACTCAACTCGCCGAAGCCGTCTCGCCCTCTGAAGAACAACCAAACTTAGATGAATATCAAGTCGAGGCTAGCAAGCCACGCTATCTGACTATTGAACGCCTAGGAATAAGAGCCCGCATCAAAGAGTCTACTGTCAACAGCGAGACTCTGGCCGTGCCGCAAAATATCTATGACGCAATGTGGTCTGCCGGATCTGGGAAGCCAGGCCAAGGTGGCGCAATCCTTATGAGCGGGCTCGAATGTGGCGAAACCAAGAAAGGCGCCTTTGCAAACCTTGACAGCCTCGAGAAGAAAGACAGTATTGAAGTCGAACTCGGAAACGGCACAAAATACACTTATAAAGTCGCCGAAATCCGCATTATTGACGCTTATAATGCCGAAAACGAGCTACCAAGCATTCAACGCCGCATTGATGACAAAGAGACACTCACGCTAATCACCGCAAAACAAATGAGTGACGACGAGAGCGACTATACATCCATCGTAATTATTCGTGCAATTTTGAACTAAAAAACAATAAAATATCTCTTTACTTTTAACCTTATTTTTGATATAATACCAAGGTAATTTATGGCTAGTCACAAGAAAACGACCAAAGTCGCCAAGAGAGACGCTGATTCTTCAGCTGGCGCAAAAAATAAGGAAGTAATTAAACTCACCGGCAAAGTCGTTGAGGCGCTTCCTGGTACAAAATTCCGTGTCGAACTTGAGAACGGTCATATTATTGTTGCTCACATGTCGGGTAAAATGCGTAAGAATTATATCCGTCTCGTGCCGGGCGACAAGGTGGATGTTGAGTTGACCCCTTACGATCTCACAAAGGGTCGCATCAGCTATCGCCAAAAAGATTAAATTAATCGAAAGCGAGAAGCTAAATATCTCGGATATTTCGGTATCCGGGCATTTTAGAACCGATGCTTTCAGAAAGGTAATTTTCAATACATGAAAGTACGTGCTAGTGTAAAGAAAATCAGCCCTGATGATATCGTCGTCCGCCGCAAAGGTGTGCTACGTATCATTAACAAGAAGAAACCTAAGAATAAACAAAGGCAGGGTTAAGCATGGCAAGAATCGCCGGTGTTACGATTCCTAGCGAAAAGCAAGTGTGGATTGCACTTACTTATGTCTATGGTATCGGTCGCACCACTAGCAAAGCCATCCTTGCGGCGGCTAAAATCGAGCCGACCACTCGGGTGAAAGATCTCACCGAGGCTCAAGAACAAAAACTCAACGATATTATTTCCAGTAAATATTCCGTTGAAGGTGACCTCAAGCGCCTCGTGACCAACAATATCAAACGTATCAAGGATATCAATTCCTACAAGGGCCTTCGCCATAAGGCAGGTTTACCAGTCAACGGTCAGCGCACCCGCACGAATGCGCGCACACGCAAAGGTAAAGCTATCGCCGTCGGCGGCGCCCAGCCAAAGGCAGCAAGTAAAACTTAATCTTAAGGAGTTAATATGGCAGAAGATACTACAGTCAATACAGCTCCTGAGATGGAGCCAAAAGCACCTAAAGCTAAAGCCAAAAAGGGCAAACGCATTGTCCAAGCCGGTGAAGCACACATTCAGGCTACTTTCAACAACACTATCGTTAGCGTTACCGACAAGAAAGGCGAGATTCTCGCCGCTTCTTCCGCTGGCGCCAACGGCTTCCGCGGTTCCAAGAAGGGTACTGCTTACGCAGCCCAGATTGCCGCAGAGAAGGTCGCTGAAATCGCCAAGCGTGATCATGGTATGAATAGCGTCGACGTTTACGTCAAAGGTATCGGCCTCGGCCGCGACAGCGCTATTCGCGCATTTAGCACTATGGGTATTTCAATTAACAGCATTACGGACAAAACCCCAATTCCACACGGTGGTTGCCGTCCTAAAGGAGAGAGGAAACCATAATGGCACGCGATTTACAACCTATTGGTAAACAATCTCGCCGTGAAGGTTATGCGCTTGCTCCAAAAGCACAAAAAGTCATGGCAAAAAAGACCGGTATTCCTGGTCAACACGCCGATATGCGTGTTCGCGGTGGCAGCCTTTATTTGACTCAGCTCCGCGAAAAGCAAAAAGTTCGCCGCATTTACGGCGTACTCGAGAAGCAATTCGCCAAACTCATGCGTGAAGCACAACGCGCCGAAGGCATGACGGGTGAAACCCTTCTTCAATATCTCGAACGTCGCGCAGATAACGTAGTTTATCGTGCCGGTTTTGCGACTACTCGTCGCGCCGCTCGTCAGCTCGTCTCTCACGGTCATTTCACTTTGAATGGTAATCGTATCGATATTCCATCCATCCGTTTGAACCCAGGTGACGTTCTCGAAGTTCGTCCAAAATCAAAGAAAAACACTTATTTCGCAAATCTTGCTAACGTCGCCGGTGCTGCTAGCCAGGCACCTCTATCTTGGATGAAGGCAGACGTCAAGAAAATGAAAATCGAAATCACTGGTACGCCAAAGCGCGAAGAAGCTGAGGTGGGCATCAACGAACAATTAATCGTCGAGTATTACTCACGCTAAAGGAGAAGTATGACAAAAGTAATTCACGAAGCAGAACTAGCAGAGATCAAGGACCTTGGTGAGAACAGTTCCAGCTTTGTTATCAAGCCACTTTATTATGGCTATGGTAACACTCTTGGCAATTCACTACGTCGCGTACTTCTCTCTAGCATTAAGGGTGCTGCCATCACTGCTTTCCGCATTGAAGGTACTACTCACGAATTTTCCGCCATCCCTGGCATCGTCGAAGATACCGTAGACATCATGTTGAATCTTAAAAACATTCACATCAAGTCTCACTCCGACGCTCCTGTCGAGCTTCATCTCGAGAAAAAGGGAACCGGCGTCGTTAAAGCCGGCGATATCAAACTTCCAGCCGAAGTTGAAATCGCCAACCCACAGCAAATTATCTGCAACATCGATGATCCAAAATTCACTTTGAAGATGGATATGGTTGTCGATACTGGCCGTGGCTATCTCAGCATCGAACAGTCCAGTGAAGAACGCATCCATGGCGACATGATCGCACTTGATGCCGTCTTTACTCCTGTATTACGTGTTCGCTATAACGCTGAAAATACTCGCGTTGGCCAAGATACCAACCTCCAGCAATTAACTCTTACGATTGACACCGATGGTACTATTACCCCACGTGAAGCTTTCGAAGAGGCTGCAGCCATCTTGGTTAACCAATACAAAGCGCTTGCCGGTAGCACTACGGTAGAATCCGCTCCTGCACCAACTGCAAGCAAAGCCGAAGACGAATCTGGCCTTATGCTTCCAATCGAAGATCTTGGCCTTTCGGCACGTACTGCAAACGCATTGATTAACAATGAAATTCGCACCGTACGCGATCTCGTCGTATTATCAGAAAGCGACCTCAAGGAACTTAAGGGCTTCGGCGCTAAAGCTCTAGATGAGGTCCGCGAAAAACTAACGGAGTTAAAAGTTTAAATGCATCGTCACGGATATAAAGGGCGCAAGTTCGGTCGCGAAAACGACCAACGCACCGCATTAACACGTGGTCTCATGCGCTCCTTGTTTAAGTACAAATCAATTAATACTACCTTAGCAAAGGCCAAAGAAATCCGCCGTCCAGCCGAGAAGCTCATCACCATCGCAAAGAAAGGCGATTTAGCTTCCCGCCGTCTCGTAATTGCACGCCTCAATGATCAACTCATCGGCAACAATCTCGTAGATGTTATTGCGCCACAAATCAAGCGCGACAGCGGCTATCTCAAGATTGAGCACACCGGTTTCCGCCGCGGTGACAATTCCGAAATGGCAACCATCTCCTTTGTCGACGAAATCAAAGACGAAGTCAAAGAAGAAAAGGCCGAGAAAAAGCCAGCTGCTAAGAAAGAGGAGAAATAAGTATGAAAACTTATAGCCAAAAATCCTCTGAAATCAATCGCGAATGGTGGATTGTCGACGCATCTACGATGCCACTCGGCAAGCTCGCAGTTGTTATTGCCGACAAGCTACTCGGCAAATCCAAAGTTACCTTTACGCCACATACCGACAATGGTGATTACGTTGTAGTTATCAACGCAAAGAACCTCAAAGTTACCGGCGATAAGATGACTGATAAGCACTATTATCGTCACTCCGGCTTCCCAGGTGGCTTGACTGACCTCACTCTCGCTGAAGTTATCGAGAAAGACCCAGCTCTTGCTATCGAACAAGCCGTTAAAGGTATGCTTCCAAAGAACAAACTACAAGCCGATCGCTTAGCTCGCCTCCGCGTCTTCCCAGGCGCAGAGCATGCTCACACGGCACAAACGCCAAAGGAGATTAAATAATGCCAGCTAAGAACGCTAAGTACACCTACGGTGATGGTAGCCGCAAAGCCGCTACCGCATCCGCACGTCTTTACAAGGGTAAGGGCGAAATTACCATCAACGGCAAACCAGCTCTCGAATATTTAAGTGGCAACAAAACCTTGATGGCTGAAATCACCGACCCTCTTGCAATGACCCAGAAGCAAAAAGAATACGATATTACCGTTGTCGTTAAAGGCGGTGGTATTGCCGGACAAGTCGACGCTATTAAGCTTGCCGTCTCCCGTGCACTCGTAACCGAATTCCCAGAATTCCGTCCAGTGCTCAAGAAGGCTGGCCTCATGAAGCGCGACCCACGCGAAAAAGAACGCAAACACTACGGTCTCCGCAGTGCTCGCAAACGCGAACAGTTCTCCAAGCGTTAATTTATCGCTTCTACAAAAAATATCTCTCCGCAAGGGGAGATATTTTTTAGTATAATAAGCTTATGGATAATAATGTCGCTCAACCAAATAATAGTATCCTTGACGCACCAATCGCGCCCGAAAATCCGACTGGCGCCGGTCAAGTCATTAAGAAAAAGTCAAAAGTAGGACTAATAATCGGAATTATAATAGGCGTTCTCGTAATTGCGGGAGGCGCAACAGCAACCATAATTATTATTAAAAATAATAAACGTATCAGTTGGCACAAGGACGTCGCTACAGAACTCGTCGATAAAATCTCGAACGGAAAAAGCGAGAAATCCGTATTCTTTAAAGCTGACCTCGAAAAACTTGGCGACCTCATCAATAAAAGCCCTTACGATCCCTATAGTGCTGGCTCTTACATCGCAAAATACAACGATAAAGTTTATGTCTGCCTGGATAACGGTAGAAATAAAGTCACTGGCGAGAAAGACAATATTCAAGTTGCCAGCATGAATGGCGACGAAGCCTGCCATTACGACTTTCAGAGCGGCGAAAGAGAAGAATACATCTATAACTACATTACCCAAAAATATGGTTTTATCGTCGATAAAAAACAGACCAAAAAAGAAAAGGATACATACGTAGTCTCAACCGACAAAGGCGCCATCTACGCCGAAATTAGCTACTCGCACAACGAGATTCGTGTTTCAGATGACCACGAAACGCTCACAACGGATTACGAAGATGTCAATAACCTATTCGACATCGTAAATCAACGCTCCCTCAAGTATGTCGGCGCATCAAAATTTAGTGCCAGCACGCAAATTCATGATATCGAGATAGCCAACAACACCAAAAATAACCTCTTAATGGTCCAAAGCAGCTTCCGCCTATCTGAAGCCGAGGAATACCTAAAAAGTCTATCGGAATATCTAAAAGGAAAACCAGTTAAAAACGGCATTGTTGGCGTAGTGCGCTACCGCGAACAGGGTACATATGGCCAAAGTGACTATAAGATAGTTTCCGACTATATTATCGGGCTCTATATTACAAATGGCGAACATCAAATCAAAATTATAGATAAAAACGACACCTACGCCGAAGAATAATCAAAAAATCCGGTCCTAAAGCCGGATTTTTTTATGCATCAAGCTTTTTACTATTAGAGCTAATCAGAAGAGCAAAAAATGCATAAATATATGCAGATTCAAACCATAAAATATTAGTTATGAAATAGTCCGGCCTTAAGATATACGAAATAATAAAAAACACCGAAAATGTCGTAAACAATGTAGCAATTATTGTACTAGATTTATGCTTTGTAATTATTAGCGATAAAACGCCAAGCAAAAGCATTAAGAAAAACATTACTGCTGAGAAAAATTGATGTATTTCAGAAAGAGTCCCCGGTTCCGGCACATGCGGGAATATCGAAAGCGCCACAAAGCTCGCAAGATATAAAACCATCAGTAAATGCCAAAGTGAATTTTTGATTCGTGCATGCGCCGAAAGATAATACAGCATCAGAATTACAATCAATGCATTACCAGCACCAAAAATCAATGAACTCCACAAATTGAGCCCAACAAACTTACTAATCGTCAGATTGGTGACGCCACTATAGCCATTTAGCCAATAATAGGTAATAATACCGACAGTTTCAAACGTAAATATTAGTAAACTCAGCCAAAGCAATAAGCTGTTTTTACGGGTCTCAATTTCTCTCATACTTTTATAATAACAAAAATGGTGGAGCACAGGAGATTCGAACTCCTCACCTCTTCCATGCCATGGAAGCGCTC
>JAUNHY010000015.1 GCA_030523715.1 Candidatus Saccharimonadota bacterium | reverse complement strand
TGGTGCGCCCGACTAGACTCGAACTAGCACAGCCGTTTGAATAGCCACTAGCACCTCAAGCTAGCGTGTCTACCAATTCCACCACGGGCGCAGATATTTATATCTTATCACACTTCCAGTCTTTTGTAAAATGCCCCGTTAAGGCGTCATGTTTACAATTTCTTTGGCCGAAGCCCAATAGCGCACATCCGCAAAACGATCCAGCGCATCCGTCATCACCACATCTTCCGCATAAACACGGACGTTCTGATCAAAATAGTAGTTCATACTCGAACGATAGAGGCCAATCGCCGGCGCATCCGCCACCCAGTACTTCAAGAAAGTCTCATACTTCGTCTTTTTCGTAGCCATATTTGTCGTAATATGCGCCGAAAGCAATGCGTCGTCCACGAGATTATTACTATAATTACTGAAGTTCCAGCCCGAGCCGGATGCTTGTGTTGAGCTATAGTATACAAACGGATCCGCCGATACGCCTAAATCTACTTCGTAAATCAAAATATCATAATCACGCGGACGCACGACGGTTGCAAAGAAATCCTCAGATAATAAGCTTTCATCAAATACGCTTAAAGCCACTTCAAAGCCCAATTTCTTTAGCTCATCCGTAAAGCGCTCCGCAACACCGGCAATTGTATCGCGTTTGGCTACAGCTATCGTTAAGCGCACTCGCTCACCATCTTTATCTAGCAGCACGCCATCTTCGTAGCTATATTCAGCCTCCGTTAGCAATTGCTTTGCCGCCTCCAAATCATATTTTGGTAATTCCGGAAAATCCAATTCCATCTGATTTGCTAAGATCGGATAATCTAATTCGCGCGCTTCGTCAATTGCATCGCCACGCACCTTCGCCATATCTATACCCTGCTGAATCGCCTTACGGACTTTAACTTTGGACAACTCTGTACTTTTTGTATTCATAAATGCGAAAGCGCCACCATTAATCAGTGTTGTCCGATGGCCAATCGACATCGGCAGCTCACCTAGCACCTCGGCGCCTAACTCCGCCGTTCCGCGCACGTCATTAGTCTTCAGTGCCGAAATGATGTCTTCCTGCTTTTCATAGGTTTTAAGGGCAAACGAATACAACATTGTATCCTTTAGGAAATATTTTTCGTTTCGATTTAAATAAATCGTTTGCATATTTGTCTCTGTTACGCTCGAAGCTTGAATTGCATTTAATACAAACGGACCAGAGCATACTGGGTTCGAAGAAAAACTACTTTCATATACAAGAGCCGGGCTAATATCCTTCAGGATATGCGACGGCAATAATGGAAACTCAAGCGTATCCATAAATTCGCGATACACCGATGGCAAAGTAAATTTAACAGTTCTATCGTCAACTTTCTCTACAACTACATGCGAAAAATCTGCCGAAATCGTCGTCTTAGCCGTCGGATCAACAATAAGTTTTACCGTGTATGCCAAGTCGTCCGCCGTAATTGGTTCGCCGTCAGACCAGAAAATATTATCGCGCAAAGTAACAGTCCATATTTTGCCAGTCTCGTCCATCTCGACCGACTTCGCCAACTCGCCCTTCAAATGACCAGTCGTATCTGGCGAAACAATATTTGCAAATAATAATTTCGCTAAAGTCTTCTCGGAACTTGTTGCAGCATAAAGCGGATTCATTGAGTTAACCTTACCTAGCGTAGCTTCGCTATAATCGCCACCCGCTACATAGGCTTCGGTCTCATACGCGTCGCTATACCAAAAAATTTGTACAATTGCAAAAAGAAACACGACAACCACTAATAGTACCCACTCAACTACCCATAAGCGCACTTCACGCGCATTCTGGAGGCGGCCCATAAAACGAGACGAAAAATGCTTCTCTGTCTTATCGAGAAACTCATTCCAGCGGGTCGAAAAACTTTTCCGCTTCTTTTTTATTTGCCCACTCTTTTCGAATTGTAATTTCATCTATCCAACAATTAAGGTTGCTAAAATCGACAGGACGAAAATGAATGCCATGACGATAGTGGCGTTATAAAGGGATTTTTCTAGACCACGGCGCTCAATGTTCAATTCACCAGAGCCACCAAAGCCCGCGCCAAGCGAAGCACCACGCTGTTGCAATAAAATTAATAAAATCAACAAAATTGCCGATACGAAAGTAATGATAGTTAATAACACACCTAGTTCCATACAGACTATTTTACATCAGTTACTACTAAATTGACAAGGTAGTTGATAGCCGAAATCGTTAGGCAACTACCGATTGATCCCCAAAAGCCAATCGTCACATTCGGAATTACCCAAATCGTCAGCCCTACCATCGCCGCATTTACCAGAATTGTAAATACCCCCATCGTAATCATCATAAAAGGCAGCGCAAAGATAGTCGCGATTGGTCGCACTATCGAATTCACTACTGAGAAAATAAACCCTGCTAGAATATATAGCCAAAATGACGAGCGCAGCCCCTCTGCACCTTCTTTAAAACCGCAGAAAAGATTTATACAAACATACATTGCTGCAGTCGACACTAGCCAACGGAAAATAAAAGCCAATAATTGTTTTTTAATCATAATAGCCCACTTATTTTAGCGCATCTTTCCGTTTTAACAAAGTATGGTACTGAATCGCAAAGCGGTGACTTTCGTCGTCGATACGCGCAATTAATTTCGCAATATGGCTATCTGGCGCTAATTCCACCATCCGATAACTATCTTCGCCTTCCAAAATAACTATTCGCACGCGCGCATTCTTACTATGGTCGCCACTTTTGTCACGCCCAATTACCGGGATTTTTTCAGATGCTAATAATTCTCTAATCGCAGATAATTGCCCCACCGACCCATCCAACACAATCAAGTCTGGCCTCCCCCAATCGTTCAAATGATGTAACCGCCGCGTAATCACTTCGCGCATACTTTCCGGATCATTATTTTGTTGTTTGCGCAGTTTAAAACGACGATATTTTGTGCGATCAGCTGCGCCATTAATAAAGCAAACCATCGAGCCAGTTACATTCTTCCCAGATTGGTGGCTAATATCGTAGCCCTCAATGCGCACTGGCGGTTTCTCTAACCCTAATAATTCGCACAAATCTTCCAAAGCTCTATCCGACGATATATCTAATAATTCCTTATCGGAAAATACGATTTTCGTGCCAATCCCCTTGAGCCCAAAGTATTGATTTCGGTAATCGGCCGCCCTTTCATAATCGCCCTTTTCAGAGGCTTCATACATTAGCTTCTCGATATCTCGCACTAATTTCTTACGATTACCCTTTAAATAACTAATCATGTGGCGCAAATTATGCTTATATTCACGCGGCGTCATTTTTCCCACCTCAATGCCAGGCGTCAAACCTAAATCAGTATTTAGGGTCTTCTTTCCAGTGTACGGCTTATCATAATACGGGAAAATTTTACGCAAAATCCTTAGCGAGCGCTGAATTGCCACTTTTCCATAATACGGGCCATAGTATTCTGCTCCATCATCTTCCGGATTACGTGTCATCGAAACATATGGAACTTCAGACTTCATATCAATGCGGATATAACTCACCGTCTTATCGTCACGTAGTAAGATATTCCATTTTGGCATGTATCGCTTAATCATCTCGGACTCAAGAAAAAGCGCATCCATCTCAGTATCAACCACAATCCAGTCTGTATCGTCGATTTCCGCCACCAATGCTCTAGTTTTAGCGTCTTTACGTTCTGGAGATTGGAAATATTGTCGGACTCGATTTCTCAAAATGGCCGCTTTGCCAACATATATCACTTCGCCTTGCGCGTTTTTATGAAAATACACCCCCGGTTCTTTCGGGAGCTCTTTTAGTTTCGCTTTGAGCTTCGGCGTCAATGATACTGTAGCCATAAGTATATTATACCGCACAAAAAGCCGCCCATTTCTGAGCGGCTTTTAATTGACGGATTAAAGATTATTAATAATACTATAATCTTCGATTGAGCTAGCGCTAGTTAAATTTCCACCCATCATGTTCAAAATATTCATGCCCCCACCATCTGAGTCAAAGCCATAATAGTCCATAAAACCTTCAACACATTCGTCGACGGAATTGTAGCCATAATACGACAACCAACCAGACTCCTTATATTCTTCACAAGTAGATTTAAGGTATGTCTTATAGTAATCAGACATCGCATCGTTAATCGTCTTAGACAAATCTTCGACCATCTTCTTTGCGTCAGTAGCACCTTCGATATCACTATCGGCAACCGTGCCAAAGGAAATATTCATTACATCATGCTTCTTGGAATCTTTAGTGTCGGTCACATCAATTTCAATAGCTTTCAATTCATGCGTCCAAGGAGTAATACCAAGTAAAATCTTCGTTACTGAAGTATCTTCTTTTTGGATATCGGTATCAAGATCCCATTCTTCGAATTCTTCGTCGTCAAGATCCCATTCTTCTTCATCGAAGTCATAATCGTAATCTTCGTCATCTTCATTTTCGTAGACGGTCTGCTCGCCGAACATTAACTTTTCGATACAGGCGGAGAAATCTTTTACCTCATCGGTTTCTTCAATGGCATCACCAAATTTTTCACTCTTTTCTTCATCAATCTCAACTTCGTAATAATTGATGCCGTCACGAGCAATTGCAGTTGTGCCATCTTTTATCTTAATGAACGAGTTTTCTTTGTATGCTGCCGAAATCTTCTTTCGAAATTCGGAACCCATGAATTTCTTGCCAGCTTCAGTCAAGCACTTATACTGTTCATTTTCGGTGCCTTCAATCTTAATGGAAATCCATTTATCCTCAACGGCATCAGAAATCGAATTGTAAATCTTATCGGTGATTTCCTTAGTATCCGCATCGGATTCTTTCTTCGCTTCGTCAATTACGGCCTTTACGCCCGTAACTTTAAAGTAGACTGAGCTTTCATCCTTGAATGCTACGTTAGCACTAATGGTTTTACCATTAAATGGCTCTCCGTTGGTTTCAAACGACAAACTAACAGACGGCGTATTGCCAGCCGCAATCGTGGCAGACTTAGCGACCGTACCGAGTACTGGCGCCTCAAGAATATTATCAATCGCATCGCTAACCTGTTTTTCTGGAGCTTCGTGCTGGTTGTACCAAATGACACCAAAGATAGCGCCACCAATTAACAATACAAAGATAATAATTAATGCAACAATTAAACCAGTTTTCTTTTTCTTCGGCGCCTCAGCTGCTGCAGGTGCCGGATTTTCTGCTGGAGCAGAAGTCGTTGGCATCCCAGCCAGAATTGGCTGTGGAGCTGGAGCTGGTTCTGGAGCCGGAGTCGGTTCCGGTGTCGGAGCTGGTTCCGCCTCAGGCGCTGGCGCCATTTCAGGGGCAGCCGGCGCTGGTTCTACTGTTTCTGGGGCTGGTTCTGTAGCCATAGGCTCAGTAGCCATCTCGTCATTTACTGCTGGAGCGGCAGCTTCTTCTGGAGCTGGCGCTACGGCAGGTTCTGCCACGTCTTCTGCTGGAGCCGCGGCAATTTCTGACTCTGCAGCCATGGCAGCATCACCATCACTCGTGAGTTCAGTCTCTAAACTAGAGATTTCTTCTACGGCCATGTCCGGATTGGAGTCGGTACCAAAGCTATCGGACTTCGGCGTAGGGTTCAATTCGTCTTCGTTCACGCTTTCCTTTCTTAATTCTTCCTCATTACTAACTGGTATTACCGGCTCTTCCTCCGCTAATCCCTCTGATCCAAATGCACCATCAAGATCTTTTTCTTCTTCCGGTGTTTTTGATTCCTCTTCTTTACCCTCTTCGAATATTAGGGGGTTTACAGAGTCTTCCTGATCGGCAATAAACTCCTCTTCAGCTAGAGCTTCTTCTTCAATCATGCGCCTTTCTTCAGGAGTCTTATCGTCGACTACCTCTGGCTCATCGTCCTCGTGAAGCGCAGCTTCCATTTCTCTGGCGTTATTGTCGTCAGGCATTTTTTATTATTCTCCGTCTTCTACGTAGCGGATTTCGCAAGTAGTATGATTGCGGGCGCAAGCCTCGATGCTCTCATACTTGTTGAGAAGATTGGTCGAGAAAACGAACAACCAAACTGCTACACCAGCAAAAATCAAAGTCGTGCAAGCAAACAATACATAGAAGAAAGTGTACTTGCCAGTAACTCTATGGTTATCTGGTTCGCGCTCAGTTAAAACGCCAACTGGTAGGTTTACGCTTTTTTTCTTTGATACTACCTTCGTGGTAGTGGTTTTTTTGCTGCCAGACTTAGCAGCAGTTTTCTTTTTAGCGGCAGATTTCGTCGCCATAGCAAAATGCCCTCCTTTATAGTGCTTTAGCTTAAATATATCACAAAATTTGTTCAATTCCAAAAAATATCACAAGCATTATGCTATAATTATACTAAGAGATTTTTCGCATAAAGGGAGAAAGGCATCTATGCAAGAAAAAAATTTCAATATTAAATTTATCCATGCCCGTCAAATTCTTGACTCGCGTGGAAATCCTACCGTCGAAGCCGATGTAGTTCTGGAAAGCGGGCACGCTGGCCGCGCAGCCGTACCTTCCGGCGCTTCTACTGGCGCCGGTGAGGCACTCGAGCTTCGCGATGGCGACGAGAAAGCTTATGGCGGCAAGGGAGTTCTAAAAGCCGTCTGGAATATCAATAATAAAATTAGCGACGTCTTAATTGGTAATGACGCCAGTAACCAACGTCAAATCGATCAGCTTATGCTTGATCTTGATGGCACGGATAATAAGTCGAATCTTGGCGCTAATGCAATTCTTGCCGTTTCGCTCGCTGCTGCCAAAGCCGTAGCACACGCTAAAGGCAAACGTTTCTATGAATATGTCGCCGAGCTCGCTGGCACCACCGAAGAAATGTGCCTACCAATGCCAATGATGAATGTCATGAATGGCGGCGCACATGCCGATTGGTCCACTGATTTCCAGGAATATATGATTATCCCAGTCAGTGCCGGCAACATTGCCGAAGCTGTCCGCATGGGCGCAGAAGTCTTCCACGCGCTTAAGGATGTACTTAAAGAGCATGGCTACGCCACGACGGTTGGCGACGAAGGTGGCTATGCTCCATTTGTTAAAGACGGCAACAATGAACCGCTCGAACTTATTAAGCTCGCCGTCGAAAAAGCCGGCTACAAACTCGGCGACGATATTGCTATTGCAATGGACATTGCCGCATCCGAATTCGCCAAGGATGATCATTACGAACTTAAAACCAATGGCGATTGGAAGTCTAGCAACGACCTCGCTAACTGGTATCAATGGATCATCGAAAATTATCCAGTCGTCTCTATCGAAGATGGTCTCGGTGAAAATGACTGGACTGGATGGCAAATGCTTACAAATCGTTTTGGCGAGGGCACTCAACTTGTTGGCGACGACCTTTTCGTAACCAATTCTAAACTGCTCCAAAAAGGCATCGACGAACACGCCGCTAACTCAATTCTCATTAAGCCAAACCAAATCGGCTCCCTTACCGAAACCATCGACACCGTTCTTCTCGCCAAAGAAAACGGCTACGCTTGTGTAATGTCGCACCGTTCCGGTGAAACTGAAGATACTTCAATCGCGCATCTCGCCGTCGGTCTTGGCACCGGTCAAATAAAGACTGGCTCCCTCAGCCGCACCGAGCGCATCGCAAAATACAACGAGCTCATGCGTATCGCGGAAGCCAACCGCACGCTTGGACTCAATAATCCATTCAAAAAATAGCCAAAATCTCTTTCTCCCAAAAAGCCTCCCACTCCCGGGAGGCTTTTTAAATACTTATATTAATCCGAATCCTAAGTACGACGCCACCATCATAATCGTACCGGCCAGTATTACGCCAAGTGTAACTGCCGTCGTAGCCGACTTAAAACCCATATCAAGAAAACTAGCCGCCAGAATTCCCGTCCAAGCGCCAGTACCCGGAAGCGGAATCCCCACAAATAGCATCAATGCAAAGAACATACTCGTGCGCCCTGCCTTTTCGGCAATCTTAGCACCAGCCTTGTTTCCTTTCTCTAGACACCATTTACAGAATTTTCCAATATATTTTTTATCTTTTCCCCACTTCAAAAACTTCCCCGCAAATAGATATACGAATGGAATCGGAATTAGGTTACCTACAATGCAAACAATATATGATGGCAATACTGGCAAATCCATAATTTGCGAAAAAGGCATCGCACCCCTCAGCTCGATTAGGGGCAACATCGAAATTAACAATAGCTGTAGGTATTTTAATAACATTTATTTATCATAACCTGGCTTGCCAAGCAGCTCAAACATGCGCGTCTTATACGCCTCTACGCCCGGCTGGTTAAACGGATTCACGCCTAGCGTAAATCCACTTAAAGCACAGCTCATTTCAAAAAAGTAAATCAGGCCGCCCAACGAACGTTCGTCGATATCTGGCATTACAATCTCTAGAACCGGCACGCCACCCGCTATATGCGCCTCACGCGTAGCCTCATTCGCCGTTTTGTTAATATAGTCCATCTCTTTGCCTTCTAGATACTGTAAGCCGTCTAAGTTCTCGCCGAATTCTGGCACAATCACGCCGCGATAACTACCGCCAACTTCCACAAAAGTCTCAAACAAAGCCCGGCGACCTTCTTGGATATATTGCCCCATCGAATGCAAATCCGTTGAGTCCACTACGCTAGCCGGATAAATACCCTTACCATCCTTCCCTTCGGATTCACCAAAGAGCTGCTTCCACCATTCATTAAACTGACTAAATTGCGGCTCAAAATTCGCCAGAATTTCAATATCATATCCTTTTTCGAGTAAAACGTTGCGCATCGCTGCATATTCAGCCGCTTTCCCGCCATCAGATATCAAAGCCGTGCGTTCTTCAACAGCACCATCCATCAAGCGATCAATATCAATACCAGCCACCGCAATAGCTAATAAACCCACCGCGGTTAGTACCGAATAGCGACCACCGATATTATCTGGCACCACAAAGGTCTCATAACCTTTCGCGACTGCCTCATCGTGTAGCGCGCCTTTATTAGCATCCGTCGTTGCATAAATGCGCTTTGCGGCTTCCGTTTCCCCATATTTATCAATCAATAATTGCTTAAAAATCCTAAAGGCTACGGCTGGTTCAGTTGTTGTGCCAGACTTCGAAATCACATTAACCGAAAAATCCTTGCCCTCTATCTCTGCCACAGCCTTTTCCAGCATACGCGGACTTAAAGAATTGCCAGCGTATACAATTTTTGTACGGCCACGCTCGCCGCCCAAGGCTTCAATTACGGCACGGTGACCAAGATAGCTACCGCCAATTCCAATGCAAACTAAAATATCCGAATCTTCATTTATTTTCTTTGCCGCCACTTTTAAGCGCGCAAATTCATCTTTATCATAATTCAATGGCAAATCAACCCAGCCACCAAAGTCATCCTGTTGTGCTCGCGCCACATAACCGCGCGCCTCTTCAATCTTTTCTTGATATAAATTTTCATCAATCAGCTTGCTCGGCGTGTACTTAAACTCAATCATCCAACCTCCTTATTTCTATATTTAATTATACCAAAAAGCCGAGCTTATTTCGGCTCGGCTTTGAAAACTATTTATAGGGACACTGCAATATCGTGCAAATCCGAAGTACTTAGACTGCCACTATCGTCCGAGATGACGTAGAACACACCACCATTTACCCAAGCGGCATTCGAGCCCGACACATAAATCGTCAAACCCTGTCCTTTCGCAATCGTATAATCATTTCCCCAATTCTTTTTTACATAATTAGATAGCACCGCCGCAGAATCCCAGTTAGATTTTTCTTCTAAGAGCACGAACTTCTTGCCATCACTATTCTTGAAATTCATCGTTACGCGGCCAGCATCTTCCTTTACTAAGCCATCTAGACGATAATTGGAAGGAACATAGCTCGGATAAATTTTTTCTATACCAGTCTGCATTGCCGTCACACGTACCGAAATATCTGGCAAGTTAAGGTGTACTAAGTAGCCAAGCAGCACTAGCGAAATTACCGCCATACCAGCAGCAATCGCAAAACCCTTCTTCTGCCAAAAATGCACTTTTTGTTGGCCGGATTCCTTAAATTGAGCCGACATAGTTGAATCGCCATCAATGTGATCCACCTTACGTAAAGCCTGTTGAATAGCACGTTCTTTAAGCTCTTGGGCACTCAAATGCTCAGGCTGAACGACCTTCTTACGGGCTGCCATTCTTGCTTTTGCGATTTCAACGGTTTGATGCTTCTGAGCCGGCAAATCCTGTTGTTGCTGTTGCTTCTTACTATCTACAATTTGACGACGCACTGCACGCTGTTGTGTCTGCTGTTGAGCCTGCTGCTGGCGCTGCTGAGGCTGCTGTTGTTTACGAACTGCAATAGCCTCTTGCTGCTGTTGGCGCACGGCAACTTTCTGAGCGTCCTGTTGCTGAACTTGCTTAGCGCCACCATTCTGCTGCTGAGTAAATTTTTGGCTCGGTTGCAACTTAACGGTATTCTGTCTCTGAATCAATTGTCGCTGGTTCTGTTGAATCCTAAGCGAACGCGAAGCTGCACCCGCCGCAGCGGTAATCTTTGGTCTTGCAACCGGCTTTTTTACGAATTTACGGTTCAGTGTGGAAGATTTTTGGATACGACGATGATCTAGCGAACTCGCATGATTCGCTGTAGCGCCTCTAGAAACTTTTTTAACTCCGTCCATCTTACCTCACTTTATTCTGCTAAAGCTATCTTAAAACATTATTTTCAAGAAATCAATAGCGTTTTAAAAAATTGTGTACAGCCATGCTAAATTTTTTAAACATAAGCGTGAAAATGATATATAATTATATAGAATTGTGGAGTGAGGATAAAAACTTAAATGGATCGCAGTAAGACTAAAAAGATTCAGAATACTCGTATTGTGATGACTAACATTTTTATGGGGCTTTCTGTCATCGCTATCGTCTTTATATTAATGCTTGTCGCAATGGGCTTTTCTTTTAATGAGAATGGCGGCCTCGAACAATCCGGCCTCTTACAACTATCTTCACATCCTAGTGGCGCTACCGTCGAAATCGACGGCGAAACCCAATTTAGCCGCACTGAAATCAATAAAATGCTCAGTTCCGGCGAGCATCAGGTCAAAATTACTAAATCTGGTTACGATACCTGGGAGACCAAAGTCCGCGTCGACGCTGGTCTCCTAACCCACATTAGCTGGGTCCGCCTCTTCCCGCTTAATCCAGTCACGGAAGATGTCTCCACCTACGAGCAAGCTCGCCTAATTAGCTTCTCTTCAGACCACAAGAACCTCCTCTATTCTGAGCAAAACAGCACCAAGCTTCAATTTATCAATCTTCAGGGAGACACCCTAAAAACCAATAAGATTAACTTGTCGGATATTCTTGATACTAAAGACTCCGACACGCTTCGCGCCGCTAACCTATCTGTCATATCCTGGAATAATGCCAACAATAAAGTGCTTCTCAATTGGACGCACGATAATATTATCGAATGGATTCTTGCCGATCTGGAAAAACCAGAAAACAGTATCAATTTGACTCAAAAATTTAATTTAGTGTTCAATAGAATCCTCATCGCCAACGACTCCGCCTCCAAACTCTGGGCCGTCGAAAATGGCAACCTTCGCCTCATTGATCTTAGTAATTCCGCCATTTCATCCGCTAAAATTACTGGCATCGAATATATCAATAATAACAACGACGTTGTTGCTTATCTTCGTACTGGCATTGCTACTAACGATGCGGGCGTAGAATCAACCGTTCGTTACCTCGAGACCTTCCGCGAAGGCGAATCTGGCGCCTCCCTCGTCGCCGATCTTACCGAGGATAATCCTACCAATTTCACTATCGCCCTCGGCACTTATTGGGGCGAGGAATGGCTATCATACAGCTCCAATAATAAAGTCACTATTCTAACTGGTAAGTACCCATCTTATGGCAAGTCTGGCAAAAATACGCTCAAAACTTCCCTTAAGCGCGAAATCGATTATGCGCCAACCCGCATCTCAACCACAAGCGAGCAGCGCATTGTTGCCTATGCCGACGCCGGTCGCGTCATGTCTTTCGACTTCGAAACCAAAGATTATTACGATATTAAGCTAAACTCCGAAACATCCACTTACTGGCTCGACGATTACATTATCTGGCAATACGAGGAAGATAAGGTTACGATTCGCGACTTCAATGGTCATAATTATCGCGACCTCATCACCGAAACCGACAATCAGCTCCCAATCTGCCTCACGGCAAACAATAAATGGCTTTATTATTTCGACGTAAAGGAGCAGGAAGTCGAAACCACTGAGACCGAAGAAGGCGAGCCAGCAACCGAAGCCACTTCCGAAGCCGAAACTCAAACTATTCAATATGTTCTAAAGCGCGAAAAACTCAACATCTAAACTTACACAACACAAAAAGACACCCTTACAGAGAGTGTCTTTTTGATTATTCTTGACCAGTTAACCAATTCCAGAATTGTTCAAGCGGCGTTGGGTCGCCCTCTGGCATCACTTCGCCAGCCTCCTCCTCGCCAGTTGCCGGCGCAGAAGAAGCGGCATCTTCGTAGGACGGGTTAATCTGCTCGCCATAAATAATATAGCGCTGGCGCGAAGTGCCAAGCGGATAACAAGTCAAAAGCGTTATTAGCGGCTTATCCGGATGTTCATTCGCAATTCGCACTAGAGAATTTACATCCGACGGGTCCACAATCATATGCCCAATCATTTTATATGTGTAGCGTTTCCCCTCATAATCCATATAAATCAAATCGCCATCCACCAGACGCGGCAAACCAGAGAAAATAAACTTATAGTTCGTATTCTGATACACATTTCCCGCCGAATGGCCCGAAATCACAAAGTTGCCAATCTCGCCCGGCTTTGCCGAAGCGCCCGGAATCGAGAAATTCGCAACACCATTTCCCATCGCAATATTCATCGAGGCTACATCCGTCTTCGAGCCAAACACTACTGGCACCTCAACATTGAGCTTCGGAATCATCAAATACGGCGAATCATGCGTCGCAATCGTTAGGGTCGGGTCAAGCGCCTTAATCGTATTACTCGTGTTATCGCCCGGCGACATATAAGCTACCACATGTGCCGCAATTACCTGGTTATACTGCAATAAAATACCGCAAATCAAAACAAATACACCAATTCCCAACGGAATCCATTTGCGAACTTTGCTTGAACGTTTTGCGCGCTTCTCGGCCGTTTTGCGAATCCGTTCACGGAAGCTATTCTGAATCTCCTCAACTTCTTCTGGCGTCGTATCCGGCTCAGCAACCGGCTCCACAACCTTCGAAAATACCGAAGTTTGCTCTTTGCGCGCCTTCTCGGCCATTTCGCGCTCTAGACGCATCTTCTCGCGCGCTACATATTCCTGCGCCGCCTTGCCATAGTATTCACCATAATACTTCTGATAATAATTTTGCCATGCCGAATGATACTTCCGCCAATCTTCTTGTTTGATTTGCGGAGCCGTCGACTGCGCAGTAGCAGTCTTATAATTCTGAGGCTGGTGCGTGTAGGCTTCGAGTACTTTTTTGCGCGCCAACTCCGTCGCCGTCTGTTGTTGACGTTGCGCCGACGTAAGTTGTTGCGGTTGGGTAGAGCCAGAATTCTGTTGCTGCTGAGCATTTTTTGCTGCAGCCTGCCCCCAGACATTCCAACTCGGAGGAGTCGTACTCATCTGCCCACCATTTTTATTATCCATTTCCCTTATTCTAGCATAAACTGCCCTTTCATGATAGAATATGACCATGCACTACTCTTGGGCGAGTGGTGAAATTGGTATACACGACAGACTCAAAATCTGTTGGCAGCAATGCCGTGAGGGTTCAAGTCCCTCCTCGCCCACCATAACGAAAAAATAGCCCAAAAGGCTATATTTTTTATCGCAAAGGAAGAGCCCCCGGCTCTCCCTGCACTGGTTGTGCAGAAGTCGGGGGCTTGTTGGTTGAATGCTTACTTGGAAATCTGATTCCACTGAGCCGCCAGGGCCGGATTGGTAATCTCCTCACCGTTGCTGAACGGGACGAAGATACCCGCATCCTTGAACCCAGCCGCGCGGAGCGCGCTGATGATCTTGTAGCCCTTAGTAACATAGGTGTGGCCGTCGCGGTAGATGAAAACCACCTTACCGTTGTTGGAGCAGAAGCGCCCCAGCTTGTCGACCACAGTGCAGTCCACGCACCGTTCGTTGCAAGCCGGATAGTAGGTGTCCTCAAAGTAGAGGTGCTTCACCGGCACGCCTTCGCGGGGCATCCTGAAGCAGTTCGCCAGGATCTCCTCGCTCAGTTCGCCAATACCATGCTGATCGCACCACCGGCGGCAGTCGTCCTCATACTCACGGTAGTAGGACTCCCGCGCCATATCGCGCAGATGCAGCCACTTGGCCTTCTCGTACTTCGGGTAGTCGCCGTTGCTGAACGGGACATAGAAGTCCTTGCGGACCAGACCGGAGCCGAGAATCGCGGCCATCGCTTCGCGGGTGTAAGGCGTCACGAAAACCCCATCATCGGTAACGAAGCAGATCGTTGAGTTATTCGTGCAGAAGGCACCATTGAACTTCGATCTCACGTCCGACATGTCGAGGCTTTCTTCCTGGTCCCCCATCTGGGGCCAGATCACGGAGATGGTGTTGTAGATGTGGATGCTGTTCTCTTTCAGGTTCTTCATAGGATAATTCCTCCTTGCGTTTATGCCCGCCGGCAAGATAGGGTTTCCGCCGCAGGTTGTCCCGCGACTCGGTTTAGCTACCCAAGAGAATAACTAAGCCGAGTCGCGAAACGCGCTAGGAGTTTTCCAGAAGTAAACATTCTCAATGTGCTAGTTGGCCATTCTGAACCAACTCATAAGCCCATTATAGCACAAAAAGTTCAAAAAGTCAAGCATGCTTATGCTTTTCTCTCTAAAATTACTGATAAATACCTTCTACACAGCCAATATTTTCGTGAATATACTCACGTACTTCTTCGTCCGTACTAAAACTTGCCCGCCCCAAGAACTCTTCCATCTGCTTCTCATCTAGCGTCGTCACATAATGCCAATCTTCTTTATGGTCCGGTTCTTCCGTCTCTGAGTCGCAATAAACTCGGCCATTTTTATGTACTTTTATATGATCACTGCCGAATGACCGCGCGTATGTCTTGTCAAACACCACATATTCACGCGTAGATGCAAAAATCGTCAAAGCGATAAGACTTACGATTATCAAAGGGAGACAAATCATTAAAGTTGTCCGGATTTTTTTACTTTCTCTTCTCTCTTCTTCATTAGCCATATCCTCATTATATATGAAACTTAAGCATTTTGGCATGATATAATACGCTCATCTCGCACATTAATAGGAGGTGAAATATGTCTAGCACCGGCATCTACTTCGTTCGCCACGGAGAAACCGCTGCCAACCGCAGTTTTCGCTTCAGCGGAGCTATCGACTTACCCCTGAACAAGCGTGGCTCCATCCAAGCCTCTAACTGCTACCCCACCATCAGCCAGCTCGATTTTAGCGCAATCTACTGTTCCCCACTCCAGCGCGCCCGTCAAACCGCCAGCATCGCCACCGGTGGCAGGCTGAATCGTCCACCTATCATCATTGATAACCGCCTCGTAGAACGCAGCTTCGGTACCATCGACGGAAAATTCGCGCCTTTTGCAATGCGTAAAGTCTGGGACTACGATTCCAGCTTTATTAAATCGCACTACGGCGAAGAGACCCTGCTCACGCTCGAGCTTCGTGTTGAGGATTTTCTCAACATGGTTCGCCAGCAGCACTCCGACCAAAATATACTCGTTTTCTCCCACGGTGGCGTCGCCACGACTATCAACGCAATTCTCAACGAGAACCACGTCCGCTCCGGATATTTCTTCAAGCATTTCCATATGAAGAACGGCGACATTGCATATTTCGCACTCTGAGTTAAGCCTCGGTAAGACCGGGGCTTTTTACAACAGCATTTTTGACAATATTTGATATTTATATTATAATTACAACAGTTGAATAGATTATTCTCGCACATTGAAAAGGAGTTGATGAAAAATGTTGAGAAAAGCCTTTCGCTGGTTCGGGATAGCCATCTGCCAAATCTCGGCACCCGAATTACTTGCTCTCGCATTGAATGTCGCCGCCTTTATCTTATATGGTAGTTTCGTGCAAAACTTCTACCTCTGGGCGATTGTCATGATATGCGATATCTTAGTACTTTGCGCCCACGGCGCATGGCTTGATGCCGGCGGACACACCTATGGTCCTTGGCGTGCGCCTACGCCGCACATAGTCCGCCTCGTTGCTTTTGCTGTTCTCTTCATTCTCGCAAGCGAACATCGTCAGGACAGCATTCTTAGCACTTACGTCTGGTATGTCGTAGTAGTCTCGGCCATCTGCCATGCATTTTATAGCATTCTGCTTACTATGCATCTGTCAGACCAGACCTGGCTCGAAGGCACACATGGACGTGTCGGAGTCCCAAACTGGATTTCTATTACCCGTATGGCGCTATCAGTATTAGTGCCGCATCTCTATGCCGTACAACCATTCGGCAAAGCCAGCAGCCTCATTGCTACTTGCACTCTCGTTGCGGCTATCATTACTGACGCCGCCGATGGCTACATCGCACGCCACTTCAATCAGACTACTAAAGCTGGCAAGGCACTTGATCCGCTCGGCGATAAAGTTATCTTTTACCCGACCGCCATCGCATTTCTCCTCGCCACTAAGGGCACCGTGTTTTTGCCCGCAGGGCCAATGCGTGTCATGTTCTATGTTTGCCTTGGCACCATGGTTCTGCGCGACTTCGCTTTCATCGTTTGGTTCTTCGTCAATTACGATAGGCTAGGAGCCGTCGGTGTCAGCGCAAGTATCGTCGACAAAATCCGTATGGGCGCTATGTGCGCCTGGCTAGGCTCTTCGGCCATAGCATTAACCTTCGCGGACCTCCAGAGCCGTCTGGCGATCGCTGGTTTTGTCAGCATTATCATCGTAGCCGCCTTGAGTATTGTGAGCATAATCGTGGATTATGGCCGCATTAAACCGCTCATTGCCGAGCCAAAGGCTGGTCGCCATGCTGAACATCATGATTCTGCCGGCAAATAAACTCCGCAATCAAAAACCGCCCTCCGGGGCGGCTTTTTATTTAGTATAAAACTGCGCTCGCGAGCGGTTTCTGCATGTCTGCCGCCGCATTCCAAAATCTCAAACCGGACATATGAATCATCAGTGAGCCATCCCAAACGTTAATTGGCGTAAAGGACGTGTCGCGCACAGCCGTCGTAATTACCTCGCCATTTGCCGCCACAATAATCTGTTCGTTATGAAGGGTTGCAATCCCCAACTTTGGATAGCTAATCGTAAATTTATGCAACGTCTCTATTAACTGATTCGTTGGCATCGATAATGTAATAATCTTTGGATAATATAGAGTTCTTAGCATCTTCTGCAACTGAGGTACCGTCAATAGTAAAATCGTCTCATGTTCACGCAGGGCGCCCCAATTCATTACGTCTGGCGTAATCGCATCTACCGCATCGCGCGTCACGAAAATCGGCTTCTCACATTTTTGCATAAATTCCGCGAAAGCCACTGTAGTTTCTGCGTTCTTCCCCATGTCGCCAATCAAAACCACTTCATCTGCCCATTCGGCCTGCTCAAATAGCATAACCAGCGCATGCTTTCCGAACGCCCCTGAAGCTTCCGCTTCCGCAAAAAAGACTTCTGGCGTCGACGGTATTTGGTTGCGCAACGATGATGGCATCAAGACACGCACTTCCCCCATTCCCATCTTTTTAGCCTCATTCATCGCGCTCGCAACAGCAAAAAATGCGCCCTTATTTCCGCCCACAATCAGCATTTTTCCTGCTAAACGTTTCTGTTCTGGCCGTTCTGTATCGATCTCATTAAATAGCGGCTTTAATCCCTGTTTTTGCCAGTATTCGTAATCCGCCATTATTTCAACTCCAACATAATCGGGCAATGATCGGAGCCCATTATTTCGTCGCAAATCTCCGCCGCTATAATCCGTTCGCGCAGACGTTCAGAGGCCAAGAAATAATCAATCCGCCAACCAACATTCTTTGCTCGCGCTCCGCCGCGATACGACCACCAAGAATACTGAATCGTATCTGGATGCAAAGCCCGAAAGGTATCGATAAAACCATTTGATAAATAGTTCGTCATACCTTGACGCCCCTCTTTCGTAAAACCGGCATGCCCCTCATTTTGTTTCGGGCGCGCCAAATCAATCTCCTCATGCGCCACATTAAAATCGCCACAAACTATCACTGGTTTCTCAGCATCAAGTTGTTTCATATAAGCCAACAACGCCTTATCCCACACTAATTCACGATATTTCAAACGTCCTAAATCATCTTTTTCGTTTGGCACATAGGTATCAATTAGAAAGAAACCGTCAAATTCAGCCGTCAAAACTCGCCCTTCTTTACGTGCATCGCCAAAATCATCTTCCCAGCCCGCAATATTAGCCGTGATATCTTCTGGAAAACCATAGCGCACCGAGAGTGGCTTCACTTTTGTAAAAATCGCCGTTCCCGAATAACCTGCTCGTTCCGCCGAATTCCAAAGCTCTTCATATTCCAAAAAATCTACCTCGGCCTGGCCTTGCTGGGCCTTCGTTTCTTGAAGACACAAAATATCCGGCTGCTCAGTGGCAATAAATTCTTGTAAATTTCCTTTTTTAAGAATCGCCCTAAGGCCATTTACATTCCAAGAATAAATCTTCATTTTTATTCCTTTACGCTCTTAATTTTTCGCAAAGTAAAACGATATTTCGTCTTAACATCTGGATATTTATTGTGATCAACTTCCGATAAAAACATTTCTTTTGGTCGTGCATACAAACCGCCATCTCCATACAGCTGGCGATAAATCACCAGCTCTTCGTCCGTCTCGGAATGACGCGCCACTCCCTCCACTAAATAATAATCGCCTTTAAAGTGTTGATATATACCGTGAATCTTTAGACCTCTCATCTTATTTATATTATACTAGAAGTAATTTAGGAGGACAAAATGCGCAAAGATTACATCACCTGGGACGAATACTTTATGGGCATCGCTCATCTTGCCGCCGAACGCAGCAAAGATCCAAACACTCAGGTTGGAGCTTGTATTGTCAATAATGAGCATAAAATTGTTTCCGTCGGATATAACGGCATGCCAACTGGTGCCGCCGATGCCGATATGCCATGGGCACGCGAAGGCGACTTTCTTGACACGAAATATCCCTATGTTTGTCATGCCGAACTCAACGCCGTTCTTAATAGCGTCGCCAATCTTAAGGGTTGCACACTCTATGTTACCCTTTTCCCATGCAATGAGTGCGCCAAAGCCGTCATTCAAGCCGGAATTAAAGAAGTTGTCTATGGCGACGACAAATACGCTAATACGGATGGCACTAAGGCCAGCAAAATGATGCTTAAGAAATGTGGTATTAAACTTACTAAATATAAAGCTAGTGGTAAAACTGTTAAAATAGAATTATGACATTGCGCAGATTATTTACTACAAACAACTTACTAAAAGCCCTCCTCAGCCTTCCGGTAGTACTGGTCGTTCTCTATTTCTTGCCAGTACTCGGCGTAATCATGCTCATCGCACGTTATTTCGTCTACGGTAGCCGCCATTATTACCGCGGGCCAATCATTATTCTTATTTTTAGCCTACTTCTACTGGTTCCGCGCGGTCTCGAGCTGGCTATGACCAACTTTGGTTTTAATCTTTCTATTCCATATCTAAACGACATTTTAAGCTCAACTATTTACCCAAAACTCGTCGATTACGCTCAGAATATCTTTATTATCAGTACCGTATTTCTCATCGTCTCCGCAATTATTAAAGCTATTTCTAGTAAGCTTAGCGGCAACATCTCGCGCATTCTCCGCGAATACTTCTCCGCCAAACAGGCTTCCGAAGCCAAGGCTTTTCAAGAAAACGATCTCAAGATGAAGGAAAAAGTCATCGAGTCTCAACAAAAAACGCCTCATGTCGTCAAATGTCCACATTGTGGCAAAACCAATTCCATAACCGGCACCGTCGGTCAATGTAAATCTTGCCGCAATCCGATAGAATACAAAGGAGGAAAATAGTTATGAAGATGGAGTTTAAAAACCTCAGTCGCGGATATTTCGAGGAATACTATTTCGTCCTTACGAATATTAATAAATTTATTCATAAGCCAAGTCGAAAGATCAAATATGTCACTAAGCACTTAATTCCATCTGTATATTTCGCTCTATTTTTTACCGTAACTGTAGGCTTTCTAGCCTTTTTCGACAATTCTCTTCTTCCGTACCTTATCTTGCCTATTTTTGCGCTTATTGTCATCTTGGCGGCTTATTTCATGACCTCCAGACGCCTCAAAAAGCTTGGCGATTCAAATATGACTGCAAGCGTCACTACCTCCAAAAAATCTATTACTATCCACTATCCAGAAGTCGGCGACATTAGAACCGAATGGGACGACGTTAAGGCTATTGTCTATGGCGAGCACACGGTCATTATTATCCCAAATCTTCCAGACAAAAACGTCATCGCTCTACCGATCTCTGCGCGCAACAAATTAAAAACAACTCTCAAAGAATATAAGCTTACTGACCTGCTACAGGCGTAGTGTTAGTCTTATCTGGTTCTGGCGTCTCAGGCTCGGAACTCTCAAAGTTCGGAGAGATGTTTGGCGACGCGAAACTAACTGGCGAGTTTAGCACTGGATTTTCTTTGATTACTGAATTCGGCACGCCATTCACGTTAGTGTCCTTTGGCTCCTCTTTCTTTGCCGACTCTTCTGATTTTTTCTCAATAAATGGATTTGGCTTATTTTTTGCGATTTCTTCCGCCAATTCCTCATCTTCTTCGTTATTATCGCCACTCTTAAACATCATCTGACTCTCGTCTACTTTCATTCGGCTTGCCGCAGGCGCAATTGGCATCTCGTTTTTCTTCTTCCGCGCCTCTTTTTTGCGCTCTTTTTCGCGCGCCTTCGCTTCTTTCTCTTTGCGCTTCTTTTCCATCTTGTCAATTTCCGTCTCAACCACCACACCAGTTATTGCACCTTTAATCATTAAAATAATACCGATTAAAGACATAAACGTACTAAAACAGACCACCCCAACACCAGTCCAAACTATCCAGTTTGCATTCGCCAAGTACTCACGCGACACGAAGCTCAAACTGTTATTGTCCATCTGAATATCGAAAAATACCTCAAGCGTCACAACCGTATTCACAATAAGCAACAAAATCGTCCCCGCAAACCCAACAAATGACTTTATTTTATATTCCAAAATGTAACGCCTGACATAAATGAAGTTCAACAACCCAGCCAACCACATCAAAGCAAAGAATACAACAACGACTATTTCCCAAGCGCTCAAAGACGTAAATCTTTGCACTACTATATCGATCATCTCTTGGATATTGCCATGAAGATGCAGAGAGTCGAAACCAATCAACCCCATAAAGGTGCCGATAAGCAAGTAGATAAAGCCCACGCCGGCGTTCCAGACAGCGCTATAATCTTTTAGTTTTCGTCCGAACATTCTTTATTTTCCTAAGATTATTTTATCATAATGTTTATGCTTCTTGGCAAAGACTTTTCTATCTGTAAATGTTATAATTAATCTATGAGTGAGCCTTCGCCCCGCATCGAGCAAGCTATAGCGGTCGCCACTAAAGCCCATGAAGGACAACTTCGTAAGACTGGCGAACCTTATATTATCCACCCGCTTGCGGTAATGAAACTTCTCCAAGAATGGAACATGGACGAAGACACTGTTATTGCTGGCATCCTGCATGACACGGTTGAAGACACCGATCTCACCCTTAAAGAAATTGAAGACCAATTTGGCAAAGACGTCGCCTTTCTCGTTAATGGCGTCACTAAACTTGGAAAAGCCCGCAAAGGCATGCGCGATTTGGACGAGTATCTCCCTGAAACTAGTGACAACCTTCTAAAATTACTAATTGCAACCGGTCAAGATATCCGCGTCTTAATCATCAAACTCGCCGATCGCCTCCATAATCTTCGTACGCTCGGCGCTCTGCCACCAGAAAAACAAAAGAAAATCGCCCGCGAATCGCTTGAAGTGTTTGCGCCGCTCGCCGATCGTCTCCAGATGGGACGTGTTCGTGTGGAAATTGAAGAAACTAGCTTCATGTATGTTAATCCCAAACGCTACGAAGAGCTCAAAAAACTCACTGCCGATCGCCTCAAAAAGGCCGACAAAAAGCTGAAAGCCGCCCAAGAGGCCGTCGAACAGGCCCTCAAAAAAGAACACATAAAGTATAAATGCGATGGTCGCGTTAAATCTATCTATTCCCTGCACAAGAAACTGGCCAAATATAACCAAAACATCGACCGGATTTACGATATTATCGCGCTCCGCTTTATAGTCGAAGATACTACCACTTGCTATCTCGTCCTCGGCATCATTCATTCTCTTTTCCATCCGATGGATGGTCGCGTTAAAGACTATATTGCGATGCCAAAACAGAATGGTTACCAATCGCTTCATACCACTGTTATTACCAACGATAAACAAATCGTGGAGTTCCAGATTCGCACCAACGAAATGCACGATTATGCCGAACGCGGTCTTGCTGCCACTTTCTTTTACAATGAACAAAAACTAACTTCCGCATACACCGAGGGGCGTATCAATAAACTCCCGTCAAATCTACTCTGGATCAAAGAGCTTCAGGAATCCGCCACCAAACTTACGGCTGGCGAAAAAATCGACGAAAAGAAGCTCAAACTCAACTTATTTGCTGATAAAATCTTCGTCTACACCCCAAAGGGCGACATCATTGACCTTCCGAAAGGCTCCATGCCACTCGACTTTGCCTACCGTCTCCACAGCGAAATCGGCGCCGCCTGCACTGGCGCCATCGTTAACGGCAAAATGGTCGATCTCAAAACTAAGCTTCAACAAGGCGATGTCGTCGAGATTATTACTCAGAAAAATTCTAAACCAAATCCGGGCTGGCTCGATAAAGTTTTCAGTAAGCACGCCCGCCATAAACTCGTCAGCCAATTACGCGCACTCTTACCAGATTTCACCCCTAAACCGAGCGAAGATGTCACTAAACGCGACAAAAAATCACCTCAAGAAAAACAAACCGAAGCCAAAAAAGCTTCTGCTGCCACCTCAGCCGCCGAAGTAAAAGCTGAAAAAACTGAGAAAAAATCAAAAAAATAGGAGAAAACATGACTGGAAAAACTTTTCTTTCTGGCGGTGGCGACGAAAATGCCTCCAAAATGCTCGACGAAATGTTCTTCGCCGAAATTCCGCAAGGCGGAAACATCTTGTATATCGCAACTGGCTTCCACGAGAGTAAACGCATCGCTACGGCCTCCGATTGGATGCAAGACATGATTCGCATGCACAATCGCTCCGATATCCAATATTTATTTGCTGACGACCTTTCCGATATTAAGCATCTCGGCGCTTTTTCTGCTATCTATATTGGCGGCGGCGATACAGAAATGCTCATGGACGAGTTTGATCGCACCGGATTCGAATTTGTGCTTCAAAATTATAGTCGCCACGGCGGCACGGTTTACGGTGGTGGTGGTGGCGCCATTACACTTGGCAAGTTTATCGACACTCGTCGCGACATTCGCCGCCAATTCAAAACTGGCGTCGAGCTAATTGGCCGCTATTCCGTCTGTACTGGCTATCGCGACGAAAATAA
>JAUNHY010000004.1 GCA_030523715.1 Candidatus Saccharimonadota bacterium | reverse complement strand
ATTGAGCGCCCACGCGATATTTTCTTCCTCGAAAAAGACGAGATAACTGCAATTATCCGTCGTCAAAAGTATAGCGAAGAAGAAATTAAAGAAAAAATTGCTAAACGCAAACTTGAATACGAAGAGAACGACAAGAAACCAACCAATGAGCGCATGTATTTTTATGGCGACATAAAGGAGGAGAACATGCTCCCAATCTATAGTCGCCAAGAAACCCAATTAAACACTAGCGTATTAAGCGGCGTAGCAGGCGGTGGCGAAATAAAAACCGGCGTCGTTAAACTCGTCGAAAGCCCAGATAACGCAGACGTCAAAGGTTACATACTGATGGCTAAACGCACCGATCCAGGTTGGACAGTATTATTCCCAATGGCCGAAGCTATTATTATCGAACGTGGTAGTATTCTTTCGCATTCCGCCGTAGTAGCGCGAGAATTAGGCATCACATTAGTCGTGGGCGTGCGCGGGCTCACGGATCGCGTAAAAGATGGCGATACAGTCAAAGTTGACGGCAAAAATGGTACAATTGAAATCATAAAGCGCGCAAAAGATGAGCAAACAAACTGATTTTTCATTTATTCGTTATTCAAACTGCTGGGAAGACACCAATATTCTTTTGGATGCCCTCGAAATAAACGAGCATAAAATCGGACTATCCATCGCCTCGGCTGGCGACAACACGCTGGCCATGCTCGCTCATAACCCAGAAAAAGTATACGCATTCGATCTCAATAAGACCCAATTGTATTGTCTGGAGCTCAAAATCGCATCTATACGCAATTATAATCGAGCTAAAACCCTCAAGCTGCTTGGCGTAATCGACTGCAAGAACCGCCAAGAACTCTATCGTAACATTTCCAATCAACTCACCTCAGAAGCTCGCGCATACTTCGACATCAATCCAGACATCATTAATAATGGGATTATTCACATCGGAAAATTCGACCGTTTTCTCAGAATGTTCGGCAAATCCATCGTGCCAATTATTTGTAAAAAAGCCGATTTTCAAAAATTTGCCCGGCTCAACGACACTAAAGAGCAAGAGAGATTCTATGACGAGAAAATTCGCACTCGCCGTTATCGCGCCTTATTTAAAATATATTTCGGCGCAAAGGTGATGGGGAAGTTCGGCCGCGACAAGAACTTCTATAAATACGTCGACAAAAACGATAAAAAAGAGAGTGGCAACGACATCGAAGCTCGAGTGCGATACGGCGTCACACATTCAGTTAATAGAACTAATCCTTACCTTAATTACATTGCTTTCGGTAATTACACCGACGAAAGTCTACCATATTATCTGAAACGCGAAAATTACTACAAGATAAAAGCCAATCTAAATAAAATCGAATTAATATATGGCGACCTGCTAGCCATCAATAATCTGTCTTTTGATTTCTTCAACCTTTCCGATATTTTTGAATATATGAGCGAAAAAGATTTCCGCAGAAACATACATCAACTTAATAAACTCGCTAATAAAGGCGCCATAATCGCCTATTGGAACCAGCAAAACAAACGTTATATTAAGAATCATCGTTTTATTTTCGACCAAGAAAAATCGCAGAAGCTATTCAGCGAAAACCAGTCTTGGTTCTATCGCGACTTCTGCGTGTTTAAGAAGATTAGCAATCGTTAATTATTCGCCGCAAGCCAAAAGCTCATCCGAATCATCATCGTCATCGCAAGATTCCAATATTTCGAGAGCTTTCTCGTCGTCTTCGTCCATACTAATATAATAACAAAAAAGGCCCCAAACGGGGCCTTTTTATATGCGCTATTTACTCGCCATCTTCTTCGCCAACAAGGCCACTCATAGTATTCGTAGCTTCATTGTCAGACAAATCGCTAGTCATCGCAACATCTAAATCCGTGTTACTATTCTTACCAATATCGCGCACGAATAATTGTTGCTTTTCGCCTTCTGTGTAAATTGACACTTTCGTCACGTCAAGCAGATTTCCAGAAATAGAAGGAGTCGTTGCCGCATTTACCTCAAAGATAGTGCCGTCATCGGCTTTAATCTTGAAAGTGCTACCATACCAGCTATCTTCTACGACGGCAACCGATTCATATTCTGGATACACGCTCTTGAAGTAACCGTACACTGTATCCAAAATTGCGCGAGCACCATGATCGGTATAAGCGGCAAAGAATTCGTCCGTCCACTCCATATCGATAGAAGTTTTCTCGCCATCACCGCAATAATCGTCGGCGATATCCTCACCTTCACCATCTTCTGTCGGCTCAGTCCACCCAGCCTTAATCAAGCTTGCTTGAAGCTGCACAAAATCCATATCTTCGGTATATTCTATGGAGTCTATAAAAGAATTCAATTCTTCTGGGTCCTCTTCAGATTCGTCATCCTCATCGTCCACTATTGCCACTATATTATCGTCATCATCCGCCAAACCACCCTTATTGCTAATGACAAAAGCAGTAGCAACGGCAGCAATTAATACTACTATAGAAACGCTACAAATAATAAGCGGCGTTTTATTCTTCTTGTTTGGCGCAACTTCTTGAGTATTAATCATTTGTTCCTGTTGTTCGTTCATTATCTAATCTCCAACTATTTCCTCTTCATCGCAACAACATCAATGTTACTCTTCATATTCTTAAGCAAAGCACTAGCCGAGCCACATTTGCCACGATATTTTGAATGGCCAGGATCAGAAATACAGAATTCTTTAGCAGTAATATTACCTTTGCTATTCACTTTTATTTGGCCGCCATAAACTACAACCCAGTGGCCACCATTAAACGGTTGACCGCCATGTGCGTGCAATGCCACAATCCAACCATCTTTGACATGGCTAGCAATCGTGTTAGCATTCTTGCTTAAAGTCTTTACGGCTAAACCTTTTGAGGCTAAGTTTTTAAATGCGCTACCGCTGAAACCAGAATTTAAGTTATAACCCATCTTTTTTGCAGCCGCGCCAACAGTTGCAGGCGTAATCTTCTGTCCATATAGATAGCTAGCCGCCGTAGCAATCGAAACTGGACCGCAACCATACTTACCCGAATTCCAGCCACTCAGCCAAGTCTTATCTTGACGATAGTTATAAGAATCGACTTTCTTGTGGCCAAAATAATAAGTCTTTGCCGAAGCATTTCCGCTGACCATAAAGGCACTTACAGCCAACATAGCAAATAGAGCTATGCTGCATGTTTTAATATTTAGACGCATTCTTTCTCCTTCTTATTACATTACGTTTGTTATAAATAGTTGCGAATTAAATCTAAGCGTTCTTTATCCTTATCGGAATAGCTGCTAGTTGGCTCAAGGTAGTTATAAAAAGTGACGATATTATCGCCATCTTCAACGACCTCTAGGGTAACATTCTTTGATGTGAAACCATCCGCAAAAATAGTAGCGTCATACGTTCCGACATCGATTTGGAAGTTGCCACTGCCATACTCGCTATCGCCGATTTTTACTTTAGCCGATTCCGGAACAAGCAAAACATTAACTTGAGCTTTGCCATCTCCTTCTTCGCCAGGCTTAGATGAGGAAATCGCTCCGAATACGCCCGCTGCAAGAATCAGAATCACAGCAAACGCTATTGCGGAAATACCTTTACTATCCATAAGAATTATTATAATTTTCAGCATTAATTAACGCAAGCAGAATACTTATTTCCATAAAAAAACTCCCCCTAGGGATTTTTCTTTATGGCTGGGCCGGCAGGATTCGAACCTGCGAATGCTGGGACCAAAACCCAGTGCCTTACCGCTTGGCGACGGCCCAATCTGCAAAACATTTTAGCACAATTAAAAAGCCGTGGCAACGGAGAGCCACGGCGCGACCTTAAGATGGCATACCGCTATGACCAGTTATCGCCTGCGGCGAAAACATGAAGGTCTTACCATCGAACCATAGCCGGGAAATAAAGGTCAAATCCTCCCGGCAAATCTCGTATCCAAAGCTTTGCTCACTGAACTGAATGCACATCTGCGCACCAATATTATCCTCAGTCATCACGCACATCCAAAGACGCCCTAGCTGGTCAATCAACAGATCACCGCATACCATCGCGTCTCCATTGTAATAACGACGATAAATCGAAGCTTCCAGAACGGCACTATGAGATAACGAAGCCGATTCGCCAGTCTCCATGTCGTAGTAGTAGGCATCCATAATCTGCACCAATGCCTCGTCGTCACAATCTAGGCCCAGCACATAGTCATATATGCCATCCTCGGCGCCGGGTAAGCGCAACCCAAAATAGCAAAGCTGCTCAGGGCTAAGGCCTACCTTATCGTGATATTCTTGCAACGCGGCAATTGGAAGCTCAATCAATCCCGTTGGGCTCTCTACGATTCTGCTTTGTACGAGCTTTTGATAAAGAGCAATCTTTTCCTGATCATCCACTTAGGCCACCCCCAATCATAAAAGATGTTTCAATTATAATTATCGTCATCTTGCCCCGCAAACATAAGCTCATATTTTGATATATAATAATCTCATGAGTAAACGACCACTTTTAAGTACGCGCAACTTACATAAAGTCTACGGAAAGCGCGACACTCGCTTCGAGGCCCTTAAAGGTATCGACTTGGATATCTATGAAGGTGAATCGGTAGCAATTATCGGAAAATCCGGCTCGGGGAAATCTACTCTAATGCATCTGCTTGCCCTATTAGATAAACCTAGCCAGGGAACCATAAAATTAAACGGCAAAAACACTAGTAAGTTACATACCAGCAAACTTAACGAACTCCGCAATCGCGAATTTGGCTTTGTTTTCCAAAGCTTTTTCATGAATTCAAACGATTCCGTTCTAAATAACGTTATCTTGCCGCTCAAAATCAATGGCATCGGCTTTCGCGAACGCCGCCGTCGCGCCATGGAGGCGCTTCGTGTCGTCGAGCTCGCCGATAAAGCAAAAAATAAAGCAAATGATCTTTCCGGCGGCCAGAAGCAGCGCGTTTGTATCGCCCGTGCCATCGTCAATAATCCAAAAATTATCTTCGCCGATGAACCAACCGGCAACCTTGATTCTGCCACTGGTGAGCGTATCGAAAAACTCCTGTTTGGTCTCAATAAAAAGAAAGGAATCACACTTATTATTGTTACGCACGATGAGGAACTCGCCAGTAAATGTAATCGCCAAATCCATATCGCCGACGGCCAAATCATTAATGACTCCGGGAGCAAAAGCATTAACGCGGAAGACTTTGATGGCGATGGCGACAATGATGGTATGCGCGATCATAACACCACTAAACGTATAGACGTGGAGGAAGACTAATGAAACTCATTGACATTATTAAAGACGCCAATGTCAATTTACTACGCAATAAACTTCGCAGTTTCTTGACAATATTAGCTATTTTTATTGGATCATTCTCCATTATTTCAACATCCGCCATTCAGGCCGGCGTCAATGATTTCATTGATAGTCAAGTTGATAGCTACGGCGGTGATGGCTATCTCGCAATTGTTTCCAAAGATTCTTTTGACGCACTTGAGGGTTTACAGGGCGCAATGGGCGGCGGTGGCGGACTGATCGAATATAATCCAGACAAAATACAGACCGGCATGTCCCCAGTTACGGAAGAACAAATCGAAAAACTCAAAAAAATCGACGGCATTGACGCAGATAGCATTGTCGAAGAAAAAACTCTTAGTATTTCCTATGTAACTAGTGAAAAAACAGACAAAAAATACCTCATTACCGCCGAAGCTCTTCCGCCAGGAAATATTAAAGTTGATCTCGTAACCGGCAAACAACTCGACTTACGCGCCGATGAATATCAAATTTTACTCGAAGAAAAATATGCCGACGCACTGGGTTATTCTAACAAAGACGCCATCGGCAAAAAAATCCAACTCATAGTAGTCGATGAATATACACATCAAGAAAAAACTTTTGACGCAAAGATAGTTGGCATTATTGCGCCGGGCGTAGTTTCAATGGGATATCAATACACGAACAACAAGCTAGCCGACGATATTTATGACGAAAACACGAAGTATTATCCAGAAGAAGTAAAGTCTCAAACATTTGCCGTTGCGGCTAACTACGATTTTGAAAAATATAGTTCCGACGACATTAAGAAAGAGCTTGAAGAAATCGGTCTTTCTGCTATGACTATCGAGGACATCATTGGCACTATCAAAACATTCTTTGATGTAATATTGACCGTCTTTAAAATCTTCGGCTTAATTGCCTTGTTGGCAGCCGCAATTGGCATTATCAATACATTATTCATGTCAGTCCAGGAGCGCACGCGCGAAATTGGCCTCGATAAGGCACTAGGTATGTCATCAGCAAAAGTCTTCTTTAGCTTTACAATTGAAGCAATTTCACTTGGTTTTTGGGGTTCCGTCTTTGGTATCATTGTTTCAATGGTTATCGGTAATGCTGCTAACGCAGCCTTCCATGCCGAAGGCGGATTTCTCGAAGCGTTTCCAACTTTCAATCTAGCAACCTACACGATCCCAGACATGATTAGTGTAACTATTCTAATAATGGCAATCGCATTCTTATCTGGAACTCTGCCAGCCAGAAGAGCGGCACATAAAAATCCAATTGACGCCCTACGTTACGAATAAAAAATAGCCCCGCCGAAGCGGGGCTTTTTGGTGCGAATGGCCTTATCTAAACATTGCCCACAAAACGAATATGATGAAAACCAGCCAGGCATAATCCTGCAGACCAACCAGACTCAAAAGCCACGAGATCAAACAGAAAACCAGCCAACCGATAAACATCCAGAATGCGAACTCAATCAGTAAGCCCACGATCATAAAGCAAATAATCGCAAAGATAATCGTGAACATGACATCACCTCCTTAGCCGAAAACCGGCATTGGAACAATCCGAAACCATCCAATAGCACAAGCGATTGATGCAACTACCAACAGAATGAGAAGGATTATCGCAGTAATCCTCGTAATCTCATCGGAGACGTTCTCCGGAATTCTCGACGACAAACCAGTCCCCATCGCAACCGCAAACCAAATTATGACCGCAGCCGTTTCGTAGATGATTACATTCAGTAGCCATACGCCGAAATATGCTAACCCATGACACAGCATTACAAAAGCATCCATAGCGACACCTCCTCACTTTTTTTCTGTGCTCAGGTTCATTGAGTTTTATACTCCATAATATTATATCATATTTGTCAAAAAATGCTATAATCTATCTTATGCAAGCAAAAATAAATAAGTTTGTTCCGGGCGGTCAAGCCATTGCAACTCTCGATGATGGCAAAAAAGCTTTTATTTGGGGCGCATTGCCGGGCGAACTTATCGAATTCGAAATCACCAAAAATAAAAAATCATACTGCGAGGGCATCGCTACAAAAATCTTTCAATCCGCACCAGAACGTATCGCTCCGCGTGACGAATGCTACCTTGCAACCAGTCCTTGGCAAATTCTAGATTATGCCGAAGAGCTCAAGCAAAAAAGCCAACTCGTCCAAGAGTGTTTCACGCAACAGCACCTCAACGTTGAAATATTACCCACACTTACTGACGGCAAAGATTTTTTCTATCGCAATAAAATGGAATATTCACTTTATTGGAGTCATGATGATAGTTTAATCCACTTGGCATTCCACACTCGCGGCACGCATCGCAAAACACCAATCACGCAAAGTTCTATTGAGCGCCCAGAAATCTTTGCGCGCGCCCAAGCTATCGTTAACGAATTGAATGCTAAGCACGCCGAAGCACGCACTTACCAATCACTACTTCTGCGCTGCGATCAGCAGGGAAATGTTTCCGGCGATTTATTCGAAAACGGCAAATCTCATCCGCAAATGCAAATTCTTCACGATACTCTTAACGGCTATAATTATTCCTACTCGCCAAATGGTTTTTTCCAAATAAACTTACCAGTTTACGAGATGGTACTCCAAGAAATCGCTAGAAATATTAGCACCAACAAGGTCCTGGACCTCTACGCAGGCGTTGGCAGCATTGGCCTCTCCGTAGCGCGCGACAATGATTTAACTCTCGTCGAAGTTAATGGCGCCGCTTTTGAAGAAATGCAAAACAACGCCAAGGGCACAAACGCCAAATGTGTTCTTGCGAAATCTGAAGATGTTACGGAATATATTACGCCGGATTGCACCGTTATACTCGATCCGCCACGCGCCGGTTGCGATACTAAACTCATTGCAAAATTAAATGAAATTAAACCAGTAAAAATCGTCTACCTTAGCTGTAATCCAATTACCCAAGCTCGCGATATTGCCTTATTAACCAACAATTATCAAATCCAAAAAATACAACCATACAATTTCTTCCCGCGAACCCCACACATTGAAAGCTTAGCAATTCTAGAAAGAGTATAATAAAGCAAGGTTATTGTACTTTATGAAAGGGGGATTATTATGGACCGGGTTTTGTGCATTATTCCCGTCACTAGCGCCACATTTACACTAATGATGCCTGAAAGCATCGGGCTACCAGACCAATTTGATGTCAGTTTTGTCGGCAAGAGAGAAGGTGACACCCTATATAGTGCGCTCGCCGAAAAGAAGGGCGACGCATGGCAGATGACGAAGATAATGACTACCGAAAGTTGCAAACGCTACGTCTTCGAGACTGTTGCTAATGCTGCTAAAGAAGGCAGTATAGTCATACTCTCTGGTTACGATGCCATTACGGCCGCGAACCATATCCATGAGTATCGGCGCGCCCGCCAGGCTAACGGTTTTGGATTGCCAATCTGTGATTTACACTTCGACTCTACGCCAGATAATGTACCATTACATATCATCTACACCGAGCCATAATCGGCTCATGACACCGCCCACCCGGGCGGTATTTTGCATTTTACGAAAAATATGTTAGAATATATAAGAGAAAAATCCATCGCCTCTTTTTTTGGGGCACGATCGCACATTAATAGGAGGAATGAACCATGAAGTATGTGATTTTTTCAGATCTAACCTGTGACCTTACCAAAGATGAACGGAAAAAATATGGCATCTGGCCAGAAGTCTTCACTCAGGACATGACCTGCGACGGCAAAAGCGTTCCACATCTGGACGCCGAGTCGTTCTATAGACACTTCGATAACGATGAGTATCCGCCCGGATCGCTCAAAACAGCGTCATGCGGAGCCAGCGAGGCTTACCGCGTGCTCGATGATATCATCGAAAAAGCCGACCCCGAAGCAACTATTGTTTATGCTGGCGTATCTCCGTATATGTCGTCCGGCACTGTCACGACCGTCAAACTCGCCCTCGAAGATTACGCCGAGAAGTATCCAAACCGTAAATTCGTCTACATCGACACACAGTGTATCAGTAACGGCCAGGCAGCTTTCCTGGAATACCTCGCCAAATACGATGGCGACGACATTGAAGGCTATGCCGCAGAGCTACGCAAACACATCGTCCACCTTTTCACCGAGCGCGACTTTCGTTACTCCGCGCAAAGCGGTCGTTATAACATCGTTGAGCGTATCGCGATGCTTATGATGACGATGGCACATATCAGCCCTTGGATGTATGCGCCCAGCGACGACAAACTCTCGATGAGCAGCAGAGTCTTCCGTGGCGACAAGCTTCTGCACGAATGGGTAAAATACTACGAAGAGCACGTCGCCGACGACAATGAATTCGTTCGCATCGGCTACGGCGGCGCAGCCGAACTTCCGCGCGCTGAAAAGTTTATTCGTCTGCTCAAAGAAAAAACCGGACTCAGCGATGAGCAAATTCAGCTCACGCATGTCAGCCCCATCGTGGGCGCCCATACTGGTAGTACCGTTCTGTCGTTTTTCTTCAAACAAAAGGACGAACGCTAACAACCTCCTCACTAGCTCCAGCATCACGCTGGAGCTTTTTCATGCTACACTAATATATATGAAAATCGCGATTATCGGTGCCGGCGCCTACGGACGCGCTCTGGCAAAAATCCTGACAGACAATCAACACGATATTAGTTTTTATGACCCCGCCGTTTACCCGGACGTAACACTTGAGGTAGCTACTTACGAAAAAGATGCTATCGTTATCGCTATTCCTTCAATGTATCTTGAGTCATTCTTAGACGAATATCCAAATCATCTCAAAAAGATTCCGACTATTCTCGCGTCAAAAGGTATGATGGATATAAACAAGTTCGCTGATTTTGCTCAATTTTCCGTAATATCTGGCCCAGGCTTTGCCGAAGAGATAATCGATGGCAAACCAACCACACTTACAGCCTCAAACCCATTTGCAATGGGGCTATTTCAAAATCAGCAGGTCACAGTTGAACTTTGTGACGATACTGCCGGCATTGTAATGTGTGGCGCCATCAAGAACATCTATGCCATCGGCGCCGGTTATTACAGCAATTCCGAAAATATGAGTGCAACTTTCTTGCAGCACGCTCACGCCGAAATGCAGAGATATCTTGCCGACCACGGTGCTCGTGCCGAAACCGCCGAACTTGCTTGCGGACTTGGCGACCTTATTTTAACTTGCACTAATGACACTTCGCGCAATTACCGTTGTGGCGTCGCCCTACGCGAAGGGAAAAGCATTGAAGAAATTACCGACGAGCTAAAAACCGTCGAAGGCCTCACGGCTTTATTGAACGCCGATACAGAAAATTACAAGCTTCTCCGCGAAATACGCGACCTTGTCTCTAGCCACTCAAAGTAGTCCATCATTGTTATAATTAAGGTATGGAATTCGAAAAGGCATACCAAAATCTTAACGAACAACAACGCGCCGCCGTTGATCATATTGACGGCCCGCTATTAGTAATCGCTGGTCCAGGAACAGGGAAGACACAGCTTCTTTCCGTCCGCGTCGCTAACATTCTTCAACAAACCGATGTTAGTCCAGAAAATATCCTTTGTCTCACTTTTACTGAAACCGGGGCATCCAACATGCGTAAACGCCTTTCCGATTTTATCGGCCCCGAAGCATATAAAGTCCAAATTCAAACCTATCACGCTTTCGGTTCATATATTCTTCAAGAACATCGTCCGGATTTAAACACTGCCATCGACGAGCTCGAACGCTTTACGCTCATTCGCGAAATTCAATCTACGCTTCATCCAACCGACATTTTACGTCCGGAGCATCAAACATCAAAAATCATCTCCGCCATCTCCGACCTTAAGGCCGCCGCTCTTAGTCCAGACGACATTCGCCATATTGTGGAGCGCAATCAAATCGACAGCGCCAAAATCTACGCGACCATCGAAGAAGACATTCAAGCCACTAAGGGACTCCGTTTTAATAAAGCCGAAGCCATTTATGAACGCATTCTAGCAGCTATCGAATCTGCCGCCACCGCTCCATCGACGCCAGAATATATTGTTGGCAAAATTGAGCCAATCTCAAAAATCTACTACCGCAGTCTTAAAGAAGCTCTACTAAAAGAACAAAGCGCAGAAAAACCATCTACAAAGTTACTTGGCGAATGGCGCAAAAAATTCTTCAAAGTCGATAAAACTGGCCGCTATGTTTTCGGTGATGAAATCGCTAATAAAAAATTACTCAGCCTAGCCAATATCATGGAACTTTATGCCGAAAAACTCCGCACTCTTGGCATGTTCGACTACGACGACATGATTTTATATGCTATTGTTTTACTTAAGAACGACGCCGAAATTCGCTACAATGCCCAGGAACGCTTCCAATATATCTTGCTCGACGAATTCCAGGATACCAACGACGCCCAGGCGCAACTTGTGTCGCTTCTAACCGACAACCCAGTTAACGAGGGTCGCCCAAATATAATGGCCGTAGGCGACGACGACCAAGCTATCTATGGTTTCCAGGGCGCCAATACGTCCAATTTCTTCGACTTTGACGAAAAGTACCACCCAGAGCATATTTTCCTTACTAAGAATTATCGCTCTTCCGCGCCAATTCTTGATTTTGCCCATAATGTTATCGAGCAATCGCTCGACCGTTTCTGCAAATCGCCAAATGTAAATATCGACAAGAATATTACCGCCGAAAATCCGCCAGATAATACCGAAATCGAGCTGCGCGAATTTCCGGCCTATCAGGAAGAATATTCTTTCGTAGCCCAAAAAATTCAAAACCTGCTCGACAGCGGTGTATCTGGCGAAAAAATTGCTATTATCGCGCCAAAACACAAATATCTCGTTTCGATTTTGCCATATCTACATAAACTTAATATTCCAGTTTCCTACGCGCGCCGCGAAAATATCCTAGAGAACCCACAAATTATCGAATTATTCAACGCCTGCAACTTACTACTTGCGCTCAAGAACTCACTAAAAGCCGCCGATCCATACTGGTTTGAAGTTTTGTCGCTCAACTGCTGGAATATTTCTGCCGCAAAAGTTATCGAAATTATCCAAAACGCCCGCAACGAACATAAGATTATCATTGAGCAGATGCTCGCTGACGAGTCGGAAGACGTCAAAAATGTCGCCGCATATTTCGTTGAGCTTGCCGCCAAAGTTGACTCTTATTCCGCGGACTTCATAATTGCCAATCTTGCCGCCAAATTATTTGCCGACACCGATAATTATGATTTCTACAGCAACCTCAATACGCTCCGTGATACACTACTCAATAAATCCACAAACAAAAAACTCCTGCTGCGTGACTTTTGCGACATCATTACCGCATACAACAACGCCGAAATGGCAATTTTAAATAAATCGCCGTACCACGAATCCGATACGGCAGTGCAACTCCAGACCGTTCACTCCGCCAAAGGCCTCGAATACGAATATGTCTTCCTGATTGCCGCCGACAACAAAAACTGGTCCGAAGCTCGCGGCAATACTGACCAAATTACACTTCCGCGCAACCTCGAGCACGTTCGCCATACCGGTGATTCAGCCGACGAAAAAATCCGCGTCTTCTTTGTCGCTATCACGCGCGCTAAGGCAAATCTTTGCCTTACTTATAGCCTTTCCGATTTTGCCGGCCACGAGACTGATCGCCTCAAGTATCTCGACGAAAGGGAAGACGAGAACAAGACGCTTATTAGCAAAATTATCCCGGAGCCATTCGCAAAAGTCATCCAAAGCCACTGTACGGATATCGCTCCGGAGCTCATTTCGCCAGATATGTGGTTTGATCAATACGTCCCAGACGACGAAACGCGTAAGAACCTTCTTAAGCCACGCGTCGAGCATTATCGCATTTCGCCAACCCATCTTAATACTTTTCTCGATTTACGCTATGGTAACGGGCCATACAGTTTCCTCCAAAACTATATTCTCTATATTCCAAGTGAGACTAATTTCGCTATGAACTATGGCAAATACATCCACGAAATTATGGACGAAATCAATAAAGAGAATATTACCAACGAACAGGCCATCGAACGTTTTATGGCGAAAATTGATGCTGCCGACGCCGAGGACATAGAAAAGGACGACCTCAAAAAGCGTGCCGAGGCAGAACTACCAAAGTTCTTAGCCGAACGCGGCGATTTACTCCGTAATACTAACGCCGAATCCGAACGCGGCTTCTTTACTGAAACAATTACACTTAGCGATGCCATTTTAACTGGTAAAATTGACCGCGTCGAAATCGACGAAGAGCATAAAACTATCACCGTCTCCGACTTCAAAACCGGCAATCCTAAACATAAGTGGAGCACAAACGACTCAACCTTTGCTTATAAAATCCAGCTCTATTTCTATAAATTCCTTCTGGAAGGCTCGCGCGATTACAAAAACTATAAAGTTACCGATGGACGCATTGATTATATTTCGCCAGACGAAGAAGACGATATCGTCTCACTATCATTAAAATTTAACGACAAAGAAGCTGCCGAAATTAAACACCTCATCCAGGTAGTCTTCCGTCACATCAAAGCACTCGATTTCCCAGATATCACCGATGCGCAAGCTACTAGCAATCCGACTAAAGCTTTCTACGATCAGCTCATCGCTGAAGCCTAAAAAAATACCCCCTTTACGGGGGTATTTTAAAATAGACTAACTATTTGAGATACTTGCCATCTGGGCCAAAGGTAAAATCTTTGTCATCCTTGTAGGATGCACCATAAGCCTTAGAAAGAGCAATAATCCAGTCTACGAGCGCCCAAATGCCCATCGTCCAAGCACCGAACAATAGCTTTACAATACCAAGACCAATCTGGCCACGCATAAAGCGATCGATACCTAAACCGCCGAGTAGGAAACACTATACCCAGACATGAAGGTTCTTGTCGATAGTCTTAGCAGCACCGGCTGGAGCTGCCGCTGGAGCGGCTGGAGCTTGAGCTGGAGCTGGATTTGCGTCGTTCATTAAAATAGAATCCTTATGTTAATCTACTTTCAGTATACTACATTCGAGCGAAGCCGATGAAAATAAAAATCCACAAAATGATTTGTTGAATAATATCCATCGCCACACCACCAACAATCACGGCTACCAACGGATGCCAGAAATCGCCCATGCCATATAAGCCAAGCGGCCAAATCAAAGCTAAAACCACATAAACCAGATTTGCAATCGGATAGAACCAACCAAAGCGCGAAATCCACAGCATTGCCGCCACCGTCACTATTATTGTCGAGAGTAACCATGCAATTAAAGCGCCCCAACTATACGGATAAAATTGCGGAAATAGCTTCGGCAAAATCAGAAAATCTAACACATACTTCAAAGCATAAACTGCTAGCAGGGCAAAGAAACTTGCTACCGTAAAACCCCAGACTTTTTCTGGCTTTTTCTTTTTCATATCTTCATAATAGCACGCCGCTTATGTATTTTTGGCACACAAAAATAGCCCGGGCGGCAAAGCCCAGGCATATTTTAACCAGAAAGGAATCACTCGACCACCAACACGCGCGTCCGATTCACTCGACAATTCTCGTAAATCACCTTGGCGACACTCTCGGGCAGATTCACACAGCCGTGCGAACCATGCTTAATGTAGATGCTCCCACCGTAGCTGCTCCGCCAATGATCGGCGTCGTGCAGAGCAATGCCACCATTGAAATAGGCGGCATACTTGACGTGGTTCTTCGGATTACCGTTCATGTCGAAATCATGATTTTTACGGTTAACCGTATAGAAACCAGTCGGAGTCGGCGATTTGGTCGAATGACCAGTTACGCAGTTGCCGGTCACGATAGCTTGACCATTCTTGAAGTAGGCGACTTTCTGCTGAGAGATAGAGACGATTACGATATCGTCATACTCTTCCGCAAAGTGTCGCACCACATCCATGAAGTCAGCCGAGAGGAAATCCCCCCGAATGTAATTACCGTTCATCAACAGATACCAACCATTATCGAGCTTCGCCGCTACGCGGACAATTTCGCCACCCTGGTAGGTGTGAGCGATATTGCTCTTACTGGAAGTATCCGGAGAAGTCCGCTCGCGAACGCTAGCGGCAGTGAGATACATCGGCAGGTTGTAGAACAGATCAGCCGCTTCCGATTCAGGTACCAAATAGTCAGTATGCATGAAATTTCCATTATCCAGCATCGCCCATTTGCCCTGAATCGCAACGACTTCGACGTCTTTACCCTTGTTATGAGTAGTCACGATGGTGCTATTGGTGTTGGGTTCCGTGCGTTCCCGCACATTGTTGCCACTCACATACATCGTTTCAGCGTGAGCAGCGGTGATGAAGAAGAGAGACAGAATGACCATAGCCGCGATTGCGACAGCACAGATGAGAAACTTCTTCATGTTTCCAAAACCCCTTTCATAGGTTCTCAAGATGCTTGTCCGTCCGATTTTTTAACAGACACAATTCCATTATACCACACTTGCCATTTTTTGTCAAGAGTGCTTATGCTTTTTAAACACCTTAAAGCATCGCCTATAGATTATTGACCAAAGAGGTAAACGATGCTATAATTCAACAAGTTTTGTTCATTCCAACCAAAGGAGGTGATATGGATGGCGGCACCACTCTACATGAGATGCTCGCGCTGCGGTCGCCTGACCTATTGTCGCGATGGTCTGTGCGATAACTGTGCTTCCTACCTGGGAGCCACCGGCTATCGCCCATTCGGCAACGGCAGACCGACCTGCACCCATTGCAATGGTACCGGCCGAATTACCCATCTCTTCGGCCCCGAGACGCCCTGTCCCCATTGCAATGGTACCGGCAAGGCTTAACCGCCTGCCACCATTGGGCCCATTCGCCCGCCTTTAATGCTCGCCCTGCGCCCATTCGCGCATCGAGGACGAGCATTTTTGCAGACAAAAAATGCGCCCGGACGAATCCAGGCGCGGTTGACTGACAGAAAAATCAGGGAAGAACTAAGAAATAAGTGTAGCCCATGCGCGCATGATCATAAACATATTTTGCGAGCTCAACGCCCACATTCACGCAACCATGCGATCCGCTCCCTTGATAAATGCTGCCACCATAGGCACTCCGCCAGTTGTCTGCATCGTGCAGGGCAATACGCTGATTAAAATACGTGGCCCATTGTACATGAGTCGCCGGATTATGATTCATATCGAAATCATTATCCTTGGTTCCGCACGGATACAGGCCAATCGGCGTCGGTGAGGCATAGGCATCGCCAGTGACACAATCACCCTCGGCAACCGCTTCGCCGTACCAATAGTAGGTTACGTGCTGCGCGCTAATATCGACGACAATCAGGTCCTGGTAGTTTTCCAGGAAATGCTCCACGATGTCGGACCGATTCGCGGTCAACATGCTTTCGTGCATGTACTGATTCTCGCCAATCTGGCACCATTCGCCGGTTTTACTCGTAACAGTGACGATTTCGCCAGCCTGACGCATCTCGATGCGATTTCCTTCGGTAGCACTCGGCTGCGAGCGTACCCAAACATGATCCCCCAGGACATACATTTGCTGTGGCGTTGCCGCCTCTGCGGCTTGCATAATCGGAAGAACATCGCCCATGATAGGCACTGCTTCCAGAATTTCTTCTACCTCTGTGGTAGGCTCAGCTTCCGGCGCGTTAGATTCCGCGTAAGCCGCCACGATTTTCGGCGACATCACAAGGATAATAAACGCGATGAAAATCAAAATTGCCATACCCCAATAACCGATTTTTGCTTTATTCAAGAGAACACCCCCATATTTTTCTGTTCAGACTTTAATGTGCTTCATTTCCCGCCCAAACGATAGTATGATTCCATTATACCACACTTGTCCATTTTTGTCAAGTATGCTTATGCTTATACCTCTGTTATTTACGCCCGCGATTGTCACTTTTTAGCTAATTTTGCTATACTAATACTAATCGAGTCATGCTTCGGCCCCTGACTCAGATTCATATTTATCCGACGCCAATATTGCGTCAAATACATCTTATAAACGCTAATTCGCAGAGGATTTTTATGAATCAAAACTTACATGAAATTATCGACGTCGATGCCACCTTCTCTAGAAATTTTTTGGGGCATTGCCGGCCGCTGGCTTTTCGCACCTCAAGCGGCAGAGAAGTGCAAATCGCCCAAATTGGCCTCGTGCATCCTAAATATGATGGGCTTAAGACTACTTTTGCTTTCGATGTTACCGATGGCGCCACCGATTATCGTTTAGCTTTCGATACAGAAGCGCTTAACTGGTATCTCGAATTTGAAGGCGATCATTATGAATGATATCTTATACATCGATCTCAATTCTTGCTTTGCCACTATTGAGCAGCAGGCTCGCCCCATGCTACGCGGGCGCCCCGTCGCCATCACTAATCGCATTACGCCAAACGCCTGTATTATTGCCGCCAGCTATGAGGCAAAAGCACGCGGAGTCAAGGTTGGCATGCGCCGCATGGAGGCCGAGGCACTCTGTAAAAATCTGATTTTTGCCGAGACCGAGCCAGACAAATACATTTTTGTGCACGAAAAACTCAAACGCATCATGCAGGACTATTCCGCCAATGTTGTCATGAAGTCTATCGACGAAGGTATTATCGATCTTGCCGAGGCGCCGCCGCATATTAAAGAGCGAAATCGTTATGAGATTGGCTACGAAATCAAGCAGCGCCTCCTCACCGAAGTCGGCGATTGGATGCGTTGTAATGTCGGCATTGCCAGCAATCGCTTTCTCGCTAAGCTCGCCGGCGAGCTCCATAAACCGGATGGCCTCGATGAAATCACGCCCAAAAATCAACGCGACATATTCGCCACCCTTAAACTCACCGATCTGCCAGGCATTAATGTGCGCATGGAGCGTCGTCTCAACGCCGTCAGTATCTATACGCCACTTCAATTTCTTGACGCAGACGAAGAAACTCTCGTTAAACTCGTTTGCAAAAGTATCGACGGCAGCAAATGGTACCGCCGCCTTCGAGGCATCGAAGTCGACGACGTCCTCTACGGTATCAAATCCGTCGGGCGCCAATATGTACTCGAAAGCAAACTCCTCACTCGCGAAGAGACTTCCGCGCGCATTTTCCATCTCGCCGAAGATGTTGGCTACCGTTTGCGCAGCAAAGAACTTTATGCACGTGGCGTCTTTGTCTGGACCTATGGCTACGACGATATTTACTCGCATAAGTCTATTATTCTCAAGAATGTCATTAATACCGACGCAGATATTTGCCGCGTCGTAATGCAACTTTTTGACGCGCTGCCATCACCGGTACGTATTATCGGTGTTACTTTGTATAAACTCCAAAACCACCCGGAAGCACAACTCTGCTTCGAGCAAGAAAGAATTGAGCGCGCCCAAAATATCTGCACTGCCATCGATAAAATAAATCTTCGTTTCGGCGCACGCACTGTTCATTCTGCTCGCAGCATGGGCACCGACCATGTCAAAACTAAAATTCCTTTTGGTTCCGTTCGCTATCTCGACCATTCCATTACATAATGCTCATGCTTGCTTAAGACAGAAAAAGCTGTTAAGATAACACTCTACCTTCGCTCGCGGGAGAGCGAGGTCGAACCTTCGGATTATCTAGCAAGATATCTGAAAGACTAGCAGAAAAGGAGGAACTATATGCTAGAAATTAAAGATATTTTAATGGGCGCAAATAGCGATTCGCCCGCGCTAAACGATTTTGCGAGATTGGTGGCTCAATTACTGCCTTACCGCGATCTGGCCGCCGCCGATATGGCCCAGATCATCCTCAACGCCACTTTCGACGTTCGTAATCACGCTAACGATTACGCCGAGGAATATCCCAATCTCTACAATTTCGTTCGCAAGGATGGCGGCAAACATATGTGCCAGCTTGCAGCAAGCATTCCTACAATCCTCACCGAAAAGGCAACCGACGAGACGTCGTCTTTTATTCAGGCCTACCAGGTCGAAAGCATCCGCTTCTTCGGTGAACCCGTAGCTTATAGATAATCAACAAAAAGGCCGACGCAAACCAGCGCCGGCCTACTTTCTTATCCAATAAAACGCTTCGTATGATTATAAGTCAATGCGCCAATCAAGAACGCCATGCCGAAGCCAAAGGAAATCATCGCCTCTGTACGCGCCTGCATCAACAAAGTAATAGCCGGCCCATCTGGACAACTCTCAAGACCACAGCTTGTTCGAATTTCGTATGCGCGAATACCAAAGTATACCAAAAACGCCACCGCCATCAATGCCATTATAATCGTGTGATACCAAATCACCACATTTTTACTAAATTTTGGACCATCGCTTTTCTTCTTCATACTTTAAATATATAAACATAAGCAAAAAAATGCAAAGTTTAAGAGATGCTATACTATTTTTATGGACGAACGCGAAAATTTGACAATCATCGACGGCAAAAGCGTATTTTATCGTGGTTACTATGCCATGGGGCACCTGTCGCTCCCAGACGGCACACCAACGGGTGGTGTTTATGGCTTCGCTAGCATGCTCATAGAAATTATTGAGAAATTACAGCCGGAATACATCGCCGTAGCGTGGGACAAGTCCAAAACCAACATCCGCCGTCGTCGCGAAATTTATCCGGACTATAAGGCTAATCGCAAACCTGCTCCGCCAGATTTTTACGCCCAAATTCCTTACCTCATGGAACTTCTTGAAGCTTTTCATATTCCACTTTACGAATTCGACGATTATGAAGCCGACGATATTATTGGTACGCTTGCTCGCAAAGCTCAGACGGCCGGCGTGCGCGCAGAAATTATTTCCGGCGACCTCGACATGCTCCAAATCGTAGACGAGCACATTAAAATGTACCAACTTAAACGCGGCTTTTCTGATGTTTCGCAATTCGACATCGCAGCCGTAGAGAAAAAGTACGGCCTAAAGCAGGCTCAATTCCTCGATCTTAAAGCACTCAAAGGCGACTCTTCTGATAATATTCCGGGCGTACCAGGCATAGGCGAGAAGGGAGCCGTCAAGTTACTCCAAGAATACGGCACCCTCGAAGGTGTCTATGAACATATCGACGAAATAACTGGCGCAACCGGACGCAAACTCATTGACGGCAGAGAATTAGCCTTCATTAGTAAGCGGCTCGCCCAAATTCAATTTGACGCACCACTAGAATTCGACCCGCAGGCCACCAAGTTAGCAGATTTTAACGCCCAAAAAGTTGTCGACGAACTCAAGAAACTTCAGTTTAATTCGTTATTACGTAAGTTCATTAAACTATTCCCGCAAGAGAAGCTACAGAAACCGCAGAATGTTATAGAAAATACAACAATAACCGAGCCGGAATCTCAACATGTTGTAAAAAACACAACAGAAATCAAGATACCAGACAATCTTTATATTGGCCACAACGTCAAAAGTGACATGCATGACCACCCAAAGCTCGCACAAGAGATTCTGAGCGGTCGTCCATTTTGGGATTTAGACCAAGTTGAATTCTTACTAAATCCGCTCGCCAGACGCACAGCGCAGCTTAGTTTGGTCGACCTTAGTGACACTAAAGGCGATTATATAGACCAGCAGCAACGCTTAATGAGCACTCCGAAACTCGCAAAAGTCGCCGAAGAACTCGATCTACCACTAATTCCAGTCTTATACAAAATGGAAGAAACTGGAGTTAAGATTGACCATGAACGATTCGCCGTGCTTGCCAAGGAATTCTCGGCCGAAACCCAACAAATTGAACAAGAAATATATCAGCTCGCTGGCGAAACATTTAATATCAACTCGCCGATTCAGCTTTCCACTATCCTTTTCGAAAAACTCCAACTGCCAACGAAGGGAATTAAGAAAACCCAGCGCGCTTATTCAACCGGCGCCAAAGAACTCGATAAACTGCGCGAACTACATCCGATTATCGCCAAGATCGAACGCTATCGCGAAATTAATAAGCTTCTTACTACCTATGTCACGCCATTACCAGCCCTTGCCGACAAACACGACCGCATCCATACAACTTATACTCAAGACGTTACGGCCACGGGACGCCTTTCTAGCCTCAGCCCAAATCTCCAAAACATTCCAGTGCGTTCCGACGATGGCAAGCGTATTCGTAATTGTTTCGTATCTGAAAAGGGCCGCAGTTTTGTCTCTGCCGACTACGCCCAGTTCGAGCTTCGTCTTGCCGCCGCACTAGCTGGAGACCAAAAGCTCATCGACGATTTTAATGCTGGCCTCGACATCCACACCAAGACAGCCTCGGACGCTTTTCATGTCCCAATGGAGGAGGTCACCAAAGCGCAACGTCGCGCCGCTAAAGTAATCAATTTTGGCGTACTTTACGGTATGAGTCCGAAAGGTCTTGCCGATGCCGCCGGCATGACATTCTATGAGGCTAAAAAATTCATCGAAAGCTACTTCGAGTTGCGCGCGCCTATTCGTAAATATCTCGACCAAACCCTCGAAAATGGTCGCAAAAATGGATACGTCGAGACGCTCTTTGGCCGCCGTCGCCCATGTCCGGATTTATCTGCTCCAAATTATCTTGTCCGTGCTGCCGCTGAACGTGCCGCTGCCAATATGCCAATTCAGGGCACCGAAGCCGACCTTATGAAGAAAGCTATGCTCGCTGTTGATAAGGCTCTGCCAGACGGCGCTAAAATTATCCTCCAGATTCATGATTCGCTCATTATCGAATGTTTCGACCAGCAGGTCGAAGAAGTAAAGCAACTCCTCGTCGAAAAGATGGAGAGTGTTGCGCCAGAATTGCCAGTCAAGCTTGCCGTAGACGCTACGATAGGGAAAGACTGGGGCGTGCTATAATAAGCATATGCAGAATGTATTGATTGTGGGCAACGTCACGAAGGACGTCTACTTGCGCTATGACAACCGCAAGAATAACTTCGAAACCGACCAAAATAACACCAAATGGCTCGACATCGCCTTTGATGGGTCAGCATATAAATATTATTCCCGTGTCGCTATCTACGGCGGCGCCAGCATTTCACTCGAAGTTTTTTCGCGCTTCGGCCTCAATGCTAGCATCTCTAATACACCAGCCACTTTCCTTGATGGCCAATTTATCGCCAAGGAAATCGACACCACTTATCGCTACATTCTCTGTCAAGACGAAAACGTCGCATATTTAACCCCAAGCGAAAAAGCCCGCACGACTTGGAAAATCCCAGATCACAATCCAGACTGGATTTATATTGATCGTTCTGCCATTATTAGCCCACAAGTCGCCGAAGAAATTCTCGGCTTCGTCAATCTTAGTCAAAACACTCGCCTTGCCTTGTTTATCGGCGAGCACAGCAATCAATACAGTAACCACATGCGCGACCTGATTGAACGCGCCGACATCATCATTACCGATGTTGATTTTGACCAGAAAGCCCGCGACATTATTCGTATTGGCGAAGATTATATCGAATTTCACAACAAACGTGTGCCGTGGACGCTTGATTCGCGCCAAGACATCGTTACGCGCCTCAGCTCACACTTAACAATTGCCGCCACAGTTCTAGCTGCCCGCATGATTGGTAAGCCATCCGCCGAAGCCCTCTTGATGGCGCGCGCCAATGTCCAGGATAGCAACCTCGGCAGCACCAGTAGTCTCCAAAAACTTGAACGCAGTATCGCGGACGATTATTATCTCGTACAAAAATTTAATGACAGAGGACCAAAAATGCTCGAAGTAGAGAACAATGCAAAACTATTAATGGCACCAGGTAAAGGTATTCTTGCCGCCGACGAATCTGGCGGTTCCATCCACAAGAAATTTGAAAGCATGAATATTCCAGACGACGAACAGCATCGTCGCGATTATCGCAATATCTTCTTTACTACTCCAGATCTCGAAAAATATGTCAATGGCGTCATTTTATTCGACGAAACCGCCCGTCAGCTCGCTGACGACGGGCAAGATTTCATTAGTTTTCTTGCCAGCCGCGGCGTCATGAGCGGCATTAAAGTAGACCAAGGCCTAGTTGAGTTTGAAGGCTCCGACGAAAAATACACACAGGGGCTCGAAGGACTCCCAGAGAGACTCGCTGAGTACTATCATATGGGTGCCCGTTTTGCCAAATGGCGTGCCGCCTTTGAAGTAACTGATCATAGCCCAAGCGAAATGGCCATGCAACGCAATGCTGAAATTCTCGCTCAATACGCCTCCGACTGTCAACATGCTGGCATCGTGCCAATTGTTGAGCCAGAGTTAGTATATGACGGAGATTATACCATCGAGCAAAACATTGAATACACTGGTCGTATTCTCGATAAGCTCTTTGCCGAGCTCAAGAAAAAAGATGTCAGCTTGCCAGGCTGTGTACTCAAAGTTAATATGGTGCTCGCCGGCAAGAAGCAAGAAAAACAATCCACGCCAGAAGAAGTTGGTAATGCCACGGCACAAGTACTTCGCATGCATGTGCCAAGTGAATTAGCTGGCGTAGTCTTCCTCTCGGGTGGTCAAAGCGTCGAGCAGGCAACCGAGAATCTCCAGGCCATCACTAATGAAGGTCCATTCCCGTGGCCAGTTACATTCTCTTACGCCCGTGCGCTTCAGGATCCAGCCCTTAAGGCTTGGCAAGGCAACAACGATAATGCTGATGCCGCCCGCGAAGCATTCCGCCTCCGCCTCGTCGCTAACGCCGATGCACTTAAGAAAAAATAGGATTCAACAAAAAAATCTCCCCCGAAAGGGGAGATTTTTGATAAGCAGAATTACTCAGCTTTTTCTTCTTCAGAAGCTTCGGCAGGGGCTTCAGCGGCAGCTTCGGCTTCGGCAGCACGAGCCTCTTCGGCAGCCTTGTCAGCTTCGGCTTCAGCTTCGCGCTCAGCAGCTTCTTGAGCTGGATCGTAAACATTGGCGATAGCGAGCTCTGGATCGAGCTCCTTATCGGCAAGTTCGACGCCCTTTGGAAGCTTAAGATCGGCAATCTTGATGCTATCTTCGACAGTCTTCAAGCCAGATGCATCGACAATGATAGCTTCTGGAAGATCGGCTGGCTTAGCCTTAACATCGATCTCTTCCATGACTTGGAGAATAGTGAGATGCGCCTTATTAGCATCGGACTGTTCAAAGTTGATAATCTCAATTGGAGCCGTAGCTTCAACGACCTGATCAGCCGAAATAGCCTGGAACTCAACGTTCATAATCGTGCGCTTTACTGGATCAAGATGAACGGTCTTGACTAGAGCCATTTGCTTTTTGCCATCAATATCAAGATCGATAGGGGAGTGGTAGCCGGCACTAAGAAGAACTTTCTCAGTAGCAACATATTCGGACTGAGCCAAAATTGGATCACCCTTACCGCCAAAGATAACAGATGGAATTAAGCCTTGCTCGCGCAAACTCTTAACTTTTTTACCAGTCAACTCGCGCTTTGCGAGAGACAATTTATCTTCGCTCATAAATTATAATTTTCCTATTTTTAGACTTAACCTATATTTTAAGATAAGCACAAGATAAAATCAAGCGTAAGCGTAAATAATAAGCTAGAATGCGCTCGCAATCGCGTTCATTAGCATCGGAATCGCTGCACCAGCAGCGGCGCCGCCAACAATTTCGGCTGTTTTTACAAATACTTTCAGGGCCGCTTTGCCAAATTTCTGTTTGCGTTCTTCTTTGAGTTGTTCTGGAGATTTACCTTCGTCGCCTAAGGCTTTTTCAATAGCCTCCATCTCTTTTTTCATAGCCTCAACCTTAGCCTGCATCAACTCGCGCTGCGTGCCATTCATTCCTTCTTGCGATGCCGCATCACCTTCAGTATCATGGGATGCCGCCTCTCCTACGTTTGTGCTTATCTTCGAGACATCACCTTTCGTATCCGCAGCGCGAAGTGTTCGCGTTGGGCGATCGTCATAATCTTCAACGGTATCATATTCGCCAGTTTCTTTATCTTGATAAACTCTAGCTACCAGTTTTCCCGGCATATTCGGATTCTTTGTCTGAATAATACGTCTGCGACGTTCTTCTGGAGAGAGGGAAGACAATGGCGTTACTACAGCACGCTCGCGTGGCTGAACACTTGCATCTTCGCCACTACCATTCACGGAAAAAGCCATAAATTGCGCTTCAAACTTCGGCGCATCGCTCATCGTAGCTGCCCAGACATCACCCTCATCAACACTATATGTCGATTCGCCCGAGCCTTCGTGCTTATTCTTACTCATTAAACTTATTATAATACATTTTATTTTTTAAAAAAGTTATATTAAGATAAGGTTAAGATATGAATGATTTCAGCGTCAAAGCCATCGACCGCAACATCCTCGAAAATCTCGACACCGACCAAGTAATCGCTTTTACTTACGCCGAAAAAGATGCTAGACGTTTTAGTGGCATGATTGATATTGCCGTCTTCGACGGACAAAATTTCACTTTTTATTTTGATAATTACCTCGACAGTCAACTAAAAATCGATGATTACGCCAAAGTGCTTCTTCCGCTCATGCGATCTGTGCGTCTGGAAAACCACTTCAAAAAACTCCAGAAAGATTACGGCGACGAACGCATTACCTCTTTTGACGGCATCAACTTCAGTCTTGGTGCTTTTAGTCATAACTGGATGCATTACCTTATTGGCGACCACCGCCATCTCTTTATTAATCGCAAACAGGATATCTATATCGAAGAACTTGCCGCCGCTATTTCTGAAAATATCGCCCAAGTCAATATTGTCCCAACCATCAAAACCCAACTTGGGCATATCGATAAATACTGGCCACAAGCCATCGCTGACATTTTCGAAATTGAGGCGAACAAGTATTCTAAACCAAATCACGCCGAACAACGCCATCTTACCGCCAAACGCATCCAATTCCTTTATTGTGACACCACCGAGGTTAAAGTCATTAATGAGTCCAACCGCAGCTATCGCGCCTATGAAATAACTACAGACCTACTTGCGCCAAGCGCCCAACAGCTTCTAAGCGCTGGTGCCGCTGGCAATCAGAGCAGCCTTGTTGGTGCCGCCGGTATTGAGTTGGATTATTTCTTTCATTCCGAATACTTCCACTTCATCGACATCGACTGGATTCATATCTCGCTCGGCGAGGGGCGTTTTATACTAATTCGACGCGAATATTTCGACCAAGCCATGCGTCTTTGCAGCTATTATCGTCGCCAAGATCTTTATGAAGCCATCGTCGACGGCAAAGGCATGCGCGACGATAACCTACGCCACCTGTTTGATTACTATTGGCGCATTTGCGCTCTCCGCCTCGCTCCGAACAGTGAACCATACGTAAAGTCATTCCAGGAACATCTCGACCAGTTACCACTCACTCAACACGCCTATAATATGACGCAGCTTGAATCGACTATGAATCAAAAAATCAATCTGCGCAAAATCGTCGACTTCGTAAACTCAGTTAACACTTATATTGACGACATTCCTGCGATTCCAGAGATTCGCAAAACCTATCGCCGTCGCGACACTATTCTTGCCGCCAGTTTACTGTCGCAACTTCCGCAGCATAAATATGAAGAAATTTGCGAGATTTACGGTAGTTCAGTAGGCGATATTGTCTCAGTCGTACGCAAATTTAAGCGCGAAAAACCAGAAAGCTTGACGCTTAGCGAAAGTTTAATCCTTACGGCCAACATTTTGCGCAACCTCAAAGATGATTTTGCCAATCTCGACATCGCAGACTTTTATCGAAAGTCTGTGCTCAAATCATACCTGGAACAAATTGAGTTTATTATTTCCGACCGCGAGAAATTACCATATTCCGAAGAAGGCGAGTACGCCAACCATAACGCACTCTGGTTTAGTCAGTTGCAAATACTGCAAATGCGCCTCGATTATCTCCTAGACAACTAAAGAATCTGCTTCAAATACTTACCCGTGTCGGAGTTTGGATTTTTTGCAACATCTTCCGGCGTACCAGTTGCGATAACTTTACCGCCACCTTGACCACCTTCTGGGCCCATATCAATAATCCAGTCCGCACTTTTTATCACATCAAGATTATGCTCGATAATAATCATCGAGTTACCGCCCTCAACTAGGCGTTGCAAGATCGAAAGTAAACGCTTTACATCATCCGAGTGAAGACCGGTCGTCGGCTCATCGAGAATATAAAGAGTTTTACCAGTTGAACGACGTGCTAATTCTGTCGCAAGCTTAATACGTTGCGCTTCGCCGCCAGAGAAAGTTGTAGCTGGCTGACCAAGACGGATATAGCCCAAACCAACTTCCTGCAAAGTCTTGAGTTTACCAGCAATCAAAGGCAAATTCTCAAAGAATTCCACCGCCTCATCGACTGTCATATCGAGCACATCGGAAATCGTCTTGTTTTTATACTTAACTTCCAGCGCCTCACGGTTATATCGTTTGCCATGACAGACATCACAAGTTACAAAAACATCTGGCAAGAAATGCATTTCAATCTTTATTACGCCATCACCCTGACAATTCTCGCATCGACCGCCTTTCACATTGAAAGAGAAGCGACCAGCCTTATAGCCGCGTACTTGCGCCTCTGGCTGATTCGCAAATAACTCGCGAATATTATTAAAAATACCAGTATAGGTAGCCGGGTTCGAGCGCGGCGTACGCCCAATCGGCGACTGATCAATCACGATAACTTTATTCAAATTCTCTATACCATCTATACGCTCATGCGCGCCCGGTACAGTTTGCGCACGGTTAAGGCGCGCCAAAAGTTCATTAGCAAGAATTTCATTTACTAGCGTAGATTTGCCAGAGCCAGACACGCCCGAAACTACCGTCATTACGCCAAGCGGAAACTTTACATCGATATTTTTAAGATTATTCTCGTGAGCGCCAATTACTTCTAGGCATCTATTCGTCACTTTACGGCGTTTACGTGGCGTATCAATCTTAGCCGCGCCACTTAGGTAACGCCCAGTAATTGAATTTGGATCTTTTGCCACCTCGTCTGGCGTGCCAACCGAAACCACTTTACCGCCATTTACGCCCGCACCTGGGCCAATATCTACCAAATAATCCGCCTGCTTAATTGTATCGATATCGTGCTCAACTACAATCACAGTATTTTTTAAATCGCGCAGATGCTTCAGGGTCGCAATTAGACGATCGTTATCGCGTTGATGCAATCCAATTGATGGCTCGTCGAGCACATATAAGACACCCTGCAAGCCAGAACCAATCTGCGTTGCCAAACGGATACGCTGCGCCTCGCCACCAGACAGTGTTGCTGCCGAACGGCCAAGCTCTAGATAATTAAGACCAACATCTTTCATAAAGCCCACGCGCGCCTTTATTTCCTTCAAAATTGGGCCAGCAATCATCTGCTCATTTTCGGTCAAACCTAAATCAGAATTAAGCACGTTCAAGGTTTGTTCGACGTCCATTGCGCACATATCCATAATATTCAAATCATGAATTGTTATCGCTAGCACAACTGGTTTTAAGCGCGCGCCATGACAAGTCTGGCAGACACGCTCGCGCATGAAACGCTCAATATCTTTGCGCACAAAATCCGATTCGGTCTCTTTATAACGCTTTTCGAGATTCGAAATTACGCCTTCATAAACCGCATCGTATTCATAGCCATTCGAGAGACGTACATGATATTTTTCATCGCCCGTACCATAAAGAATAATTTGGATTGCATCATCGGATAATTCGCGAATTGGCGTGCGCACCGAAAAACCATGACGCTCGCCTACAGCCGTCAGTCGCTTCAGCCACCATGAATCCTGATTAATACGGTTATATGGGCGAATACCACCCTCAGCGATAGTGAGATTTGGATTTAAAACTAAGTTCGGATCAATCTCCATTCGTGTACCCAAACCAGTACAAGTTGGACAGGCACCCTGAGGCGCATTGAAAGAGAAGAGACGCGGCTCCAATTCCGGAATAAGTTCATCTGGGTGATTCGGACAAGCATAGCGCTGCGAGTAAGTTACAACTTCGGCGCCAGCCGTATTGATATTATTTTGACCAATCGCCGTCGAATTATCCTTGATACACAGAATCTTCATAATACCATCACCAAGCTCAAGCGCCTGCTCCACCGCCTGCGATACGCGGCTTTCCAAATCTGGCGCCATCACAAAACGATCCACGATAATCTCGATATCGTGGCGCAGATTCTTATCTAACTCTGGCCATTCATCAAGCGCGTAAATAATACCGTCTACGCGAGCGCGCGCAAAACCCTTAGCGAGGTACTGCTCGCCAATATGCGAGAAAGAACCTTTTTTCTGCACCACAATCGGCGCCAATACCATCAATTTTGAGGCCGTTGGCCAGGTCATTACCTGGTCAATAATATCCTGTACGGTCCGACGAGCCACCTCAGAATGGCAAATTGGACAATGCGGGACACCAATGCGCGCGAATAATAGACGCAGATAATCATAAATCTCCGTCACAGTCGCCACGGTTGAGCGCGGATTACGTGAAGTAGACTTTTGATCTATCGAAATCGCCGGCGAAAGACCAGTAATCATATCTACGTCCGGCTTATCCATCACGCCCAGGAACATGCGCGCATAAGACGAAAGCGACTCTACATAGCGACGCTGACCTTCGGCATAAATCGTATCAAAAGCCAGGGAAGATTTACCTGAACCAGAAAGACCAGTAATCACGACTAACTTGTCGCGCGGAATATCAATATCAATATTTTTGAGATTATTAGCCCGTGCGCCACGAATTTTAATCATATTTTGGTCATCAAAAGAAGGAGAAGTTGCCATCTTCTAATTATACCAAATTTTCTTGAAAAAGTCAATATGCTCATGTTATATATAAGGTATGGGATATAGCGAGGAACAAAAACGGGAAATACTCAGCAAAACTTTGCGCATCGTGATTAGTCTCGCTAAAAAAGTTGGCAAAACCGGCTTCGCGCCGGACATCTTAATTGAATCCACTATGCGTCAGGCGCAAGAATTCATCGAAAAATATCAAGACCAACCAGATATCGACATTTGGCGCAACGCTCGACTTGATTACTATACGCAGCACCTTGTCCGAAAATTAATAATCGAAAATCTTTACGACTATGAGCTGTCCGAAGAAAATTTCGAGGCCGTCGACGCACTTATCGAAGCCGAAGAAATGCTGGGCGACCACGACAGCGACGAAGAACTCGAGGAACTATTCGACTACACTCCAGAAGAACTCACGCGCCTGCGCATCATAGCCAAATACTTCGACGGCATCGACAGAGAAGCCGTTTATCGCGAATTTAGCAAAAAATACGGTTTATAGCTATAATGAACTTATGATTAGTAGCACGCAAGATAATCTATTCTATCGCAACAAATATCCAGAATTTGTTTTCGACTCCTATGAAATTAAATATGAGCCAGAAGCAATCATCGTTACCTATACTTACACTTTAGGCGAACACACTTTTACGCCAACCGTTCACATCCCAACTGCCGATACGCGCAACGATGAAATAGACGAAGAATTCCTTGATTATCTTTTCTTTAACTTCGGTATTATCAATGCGATTAACTACTATAAACTAACTATTGCACCAAAATTTGTCGTCAAAGCGGGCTACCTCGACGATTACCAAAAAACCTTTTTCAAAAAATTATTCTTCTACGGCCTTGGCGAATTCCTATACATAAATAACCTCCCATTTGACTACAGCAACCTTATGGAAATCGAAACCGCCGAGCTCGATGCCGACAAGGCACCAGAGTTTGAGGTTGGCGAAGGTTACTCTGGCAACCTTATTTGCGTTGGTGGCGGCAAAGATTCGGTCGTTACACTCGAAGCGCTCCGCTCCATGCGCGACGAAAACATTTGCCTCCAATATAACCGCGATATTTATCCAGCCAACCGCGCCGCCTTGGACTGCATTAAAGAAGCTGGCTACGGAACTGATTTGATTGCAGATTTCAACCTTACGCTCGACCCACACATGCTCGAGTTAAACAAAGAAGGCTATTACAACGGGCATATTCCTTTTTCTTCTTGTCTAGCTTTTGCATCATATATCATGGCTTATCTCAATAAAAAGGCCTATATCGTCCTCTCAAACGAAGCTTCCGCCAACGAGGGCAATATTGCCGGCACATCCATCAATCATCAATATTCCAAGAGCTTTGAGTTCGAGTATGATTTCCGCAATTACGTTAGCCGTTATTTCACCGACCAAATCCAATACTTTAGCCTTCTACGTTGCCTAAATGAGTTCCAGATTGTGCAGCGCTTCCTGCATTACCCAATGTATCTCAATCTTTTCCGCAGCTGTAATGTTGGCACACACGAGAATAAATGGTGCGGCCACTGCGCAAAATGCCTATACGTATTTATTATGCTTTATCCATTCGTGCCAATCGAAAAACTAATCAAAATATTCGGCGCCGATCTCTTTGCCGACCAAAGCTTATTCAATGTCTTTGTGGGATTACTTAATCCAGACACCACTAAGCCATTCGAATGCGTAGGCACTAGGGAAGAAATTAATTATTGTCTCAAGCTGGCCGTCGAAAAAACCGAGGGCGAACCGCCGGTCCTGCTAAAGTGGTACAAGGATAATTTCTATAATCCGAATATCGTGTTTAATGTCGCAAACTACTATAACCCACAACATTACATCCCAGAAAACTATCTACAATTAATCCTAAACGCATAAAAATGAAGCAAGACATCATCGATTTTCTTAAAGACAAACGCATCCTAATTCTTGGCTACGGCCGTGAAGGCAAAAGCGCACTGGAATTCATCCAGAAAAACTTGCCGGATGCCGACTACGCTATCGCCGATCAGCAAGAATTGGAACTAGATGGCATAAAAACGATTTGCGGCGAAAATTATCTTGAAGCTGTCCAAGAGTACGACATTGTTATTAAATCGCCAGGCGTCGTCATTAAAGATTACCTCGACGACGAGCAAAAGGCTAAAATTACTTCGCTAACTGACCTCTTTTTGCGCTTCACGAAAAATACCATCATTGGTATAACTGGAACCAAGGGGAAGAGCACAACTTCGTCTCTGATATATCATATCCTGCATAATTGTGGCAAAGATGCCATCTTGGTTGGCAACATCGGCAAAGCATGTTTTGACGTCATCGACGACATCAAGTCAGAAACTATTATCGTCTTTGAAATGTCCAGCCATCAGCTAGAATTCATTCAGGCCAGCCCACATATTGCTATCTTGCTCAACATCTATCAAGAGCATCTCGATCACTACGTTGACGCCGAGGGATATTACAATGCTAAGAAAAATATCTTCCGCCATCAAAGCGCCGAAGACATCCTTATTTATGGCGATATTTTCCAGCACGCCAGTCATGAAGAACTCGACGCATATCCAATGCAGAAGATAGATATATATCACGACATAAATATTCCGCGCGAATTCATTAAGACTAACCTTATCGGCGAACATAACTACTATGATATACTCGCCGCTACGGCTGCTTGCGAAGCCTGCGGTGTCGCCGAAGATAACATCCTTAATGCCGTCGCCACTTTTCATGGTTTGCCACATCGTCTAGAATATGTTGGCGAATTTAAAGGCATTAAGTTTTATAACGATTCCATCGCTACCGCCCAGGAAGCCGTCATTAGTGCCGTTAAGGCTATTGGTGATGTCGACACGCTAATTCTTGGCGGCATGGACCGCGGCCTCGATTATCATATTTTAGTCGAATTTTTACGCACCAGCTCCGTCCGAAACATTATCTTGCTTCCGAACACCATTGAGTCATTCGAACGCATTTTTAACGAAGCTCCGCACTCCCAACTCCTTGTCCCTGTGGAAAACATGGCCCAAGCTGTGAAAAAGTCCTACGAGCTGACTGCGGAAGGGCATACTTGCTTACTGTCGCCAGCCGCCGCTAGCTATGGTTTTTACAAGAATTTTGAAGAACGCGGAAAAGATTTCTGTAATTTAGTTAAAAATATTGTACAATAAGCTTAAGAACAACTATAAAAGGAGCAATAATGCTAAATCACTTAATGAGTTATAGTTACTACTATGACTACGGCTACGATGATTACAGTAGCAGCTATTCAAGCGCTGGCGCCGGCTTGGCCATTGGCGTAATACTATTAATTTGGCTCTTCACCGTCTTGGGTGTCTACCTTCTTACGGCTATCCCAATGTACAAAATTTTTAAGAAGGCCGGCAAAAAGGGCTGGGAAGCCTTTGTGCCAATCTACAACCTCGTTGTCGAACTTCAAATCGTCAACATTAATCCAATTTGGATTCTATTAGTCCTCGTACCAGGCGTAGGCAGCCTTTGTATGACTGCTATCAATATCTTCGCAGCAATTCGCCTCTGTAAAGGCTTCGGTAAGGATACCGGTTTCATCGTAGGCTACGTCCTTCTTACGCTTATTTTCCAATTTATCCTTGCTTTCGACAGCAGCACCTGGGATGCTTCCCGCATCGATATGAACAGCCTGTCATTCCTCAATAAGGATAAGGCTCCAGCACCAGCTGCCGCCAATGGCGCCCCAGAACAGCCAACCGCTGCCGCTAACGCTACTACAACCCCTGAAGATCCATGGGTATCCGGTAACGATCAGCCACAAGCTTAAAAATACAATCAGCTCACCCGCAAGGGTGAGCTTTTTGATGGTAAAATAGAAGAGAAATGAACTTCAAGCTGCATAGCAAATATCAGCCAACGGGCGACCAGCCTCAAGCCATCGAAACCCTCATGAATGGGCTTCGTCAAGGTTGCCGCGAGCAAACTTTGCTTGGCGTAACCGGTTCCGGTAAAACCTTTACGATGGCCAACATCGTTGAACAATATAATCGCCCAACCCTAGTGCTCGCTCACAACAAAACCCTGGCCGCACAGCTTTACTCCGAATTTCGTGAATTCTTCCCAGAAAATGAAGTTCACTATTTTGTATCTTATTTCGACTATTACCAGCCAGAAGCATACATTGCCAGCACGGATACATACATCGAGAAGGACAGCGCCATCAACGAAGAGATTGACCGCCTCCGTCACGGCGCCACTGAGGCTCTCCTCACGCGCCGCGATACTTTAATTGTCGCTTCCGTCTCTTGTATTTACGGCATCGGTTCGCCAGAACATTACAAAGCTATGGCAATCCGACTAGCCCGCGGCGAACAACGCGACATGTCGCAATTTATTCATCTACTCACCGAAATTCAATACCACCGCAACGACCTCGCTTTTGAGCGTGGCAATTTCCGTGTCCGCGGTGATACAATTGACGTCTTCCCAGCCTCCGGCGACCGCGCATACAGACTCGAATTTGGCTTTGACCAGCTTGAATGCATCAAAATCATAGACCCGCTTACCGCCGAAGTGCTTGCCGAACCAGAAGAAATCGGTATTTTTCCAAACACCCATTACGCTACGCCAAAGGATTCGCTCGATCTCGCCATTGATAAAATTCGCGCCGAATATAAGGAACGTCTAGATTTCTTCAATCGCGAGCACAAATATCTTGAGGCACAACGCCTAAGCCAACGCATTAAGTACGACCTTGAGATGCTTGAACAGACCGGCTTCGTAAAAGGTATCGAAAACTATTCACGCCATCTTGACGGCCGTGTTCAAGGTCAGCCACCAGCCACTTTGTTAGACTTTTTCCCAGACGATTTCCTAATGTTAATCGACGAGTCGCACATGACCTTGCCGCAAGTCCGCGGTATGTATAATGGCGACCACGCTCGCAAGGAGACGCTTGTTGAATACGGCTTCCGCCTACCAAGTGCTCTCGATAACCGTCCGCTCACCTTCGCCGAATTTGATCGCCACATCAACCAAGTCATTTATGTTTCCGCCACGCCAGGCGAATATGAATTACAACATTCACCAAAACCAGCCGAACAAGTTATTCGCCCAACTGGCTTACTTGATCCAGAAATCGAAGTTCGCCCAAGCGATAATCAGATAAATAATCTTGTCGACGAAATCAATGAGCGCATCGCCAAAGGCCAACGCGTGCTTGTCACTACGCTTACCAAACGCATGGCCGAAGACCTCTCCGAACATCTAATTGAACTCGGTGTCAAAACCGCCTATATCCACAGCGACATCGATACGCTTGAGCGCGGCGACATCCTGCGTGACCTTCGCAATGGTACTTATGATGTCCTTGTTGGCATCAACCTTCTTCGCGAAGGTCTCGACTTACCGGAAGTCTCACTCGTAGCTATCCTTGACGCCGACAAAGAAGGTTTCTTGCGCTCTGAATCTGCCCTAATCCAAACTATTGGCCGCGCCGCTCGTCACGTTGAAGGCAAAGTCATCATGTACGCCGACAACATGACCGACAGTATGCAACACGCCATCGAAGAAACTTACCGCCGTCGCGAAATTCAGCAGAAATACAACGAAGAGCACAACATTACGCCAAAGTCTGTTGCTAAGGAAATCAGCGCCGGACTTCGCGCTATCATCCCAGAAAAAGAGAAGAGTAATAAACTCGACCTCCGCAAAATCCCGCGTGAAGAATATCCGCAAATTATTAAAGAACTTACATCGCAAATGCAACTCGCTGCCGCCAATCTCGAATTTGAGCGCGCCGCTGAGTTACGTGATCAAATCGAAGACATAAAATCGGCATTAGACCATAAAAAATAAGGAGATTTATGGAAAAATTTATCAACAGTTTACCAATCGAGCTCGAAACCATCATTTCGTCGCTCATCGTCATTTTAGTCGCCATTCTGATTTATCAGATTTTCCGTTGGCCAATTAAGCGCGTACTCGGCATCAATAAGAGCAAAAAGGGCAATACCGTCCTTTCCATGATGTCTAGCTTTATTCGCCTAGCGTATATCGTCATTGTCGTTTTAATACTTCTCCAAATAAACGGAATCGACGTATCAAGCCTTATCGCCGCAGCTGGAATCGCATCCGTGGTTGTAGGTCTTGCTGTCCAAGACACACTCAAAGACATCATCCGCGGCATCAGTATTGTTTCCGACGATTATTACAAAGTTGGCGAAACCGTTACTATTGGCGACACCACCGGCAAAATTCTCTCCGTTGGCATCCGTTCCACCAAACTCCAAGACCAGGGTACTGGTAATGTGGTTACAATTGCTAACCGCAACATTGAGCGCGCCGAAGTAGTTGGCTCTAAGTTCGGTATCGATATTCCGCTTCCATACGAGCTTAAACTTGAAAAAGCCGAAGAAATCATGCGCGAAATCGCCGAAGAAGCCCAAAAAGACGAAGATATTGACGAGCTCAAATATGTTGGCGTCAGCGAACTTGGCGATTCGGCTATCCTTTATAAACTATTCGGCACCGCTTTACCAAAGCGTCGTATCCACGCCAAACGCGTCACGCTTCATACGGCTCTTGAAGTTCTCGAAAAGCACAAGATTAGCGTACCTTATCCACAAATTGATGTTCATAACAAATAGGAGGTTTTATGTTAACCGCAGACCCAGAAATCATCGTCGACGACGAAATAACCCTGAAGCGTTTCGCGCATAATATCGATAAACTCAAATACGAGATGATTCTCAAGAACCATGACCACCTTTTGCCATGGCTACCATGGGCAGACAAATACCACCAGTTTGAAGATATGCTTAATTTTACCGAGGACCAAATTAAAGCCTTCGAGGCTGGCACATTATTCGGCTACGATATTTTCTACCACGGTGAGTTGGCTGGTTCGATTGATATCCACGACATCGCCGAAGATTACCATCACTGCGACCTTGGTTACTGGCTCGACCAAGATTTTACGGGCAAAGGCATCATGACTCGCGTCGCCGCCAAACTCACCGACTATGCTTTTGAACATCTCGGCATGCATCGCGTCGTCATAAAAGCTGCACCAGAAAATAACGCTTCCGTCGCTGTTGCTGAGCGCATCGGCTTTGAGCGTGAAGCACTCCTAAAAGATGAGCAGTTCCTAGACAACCGCTACTACGACACTATTGTTTATGTAAAATTTGAAGAAAACTAACTATATCTATATATTATAGCATACTCCTCGCAAAAAGTCAAGCGTAAGCACTCTCTGAATCAATAATCCGCTTTCATGGAACATAGTTTTTTATCTTTAACATCTCGCCTATATAGCGGGGATGCGCAGGTCACGACCGAGCCTGAGCACGGCTCGCCCGTAACGACGGGCCAAGCCGATGCGCCCCGATAATGTAAGCGAGATGTTAAGAGATAATTATGTTATAATATGTTCCATGAAAGCAGTTACTCGTTTTGCGCCGTCGCCGACCGGCTATATTCACATTGGTAACGTTCGTTCGGCAATTTATCCATACCTTGTCGCCAAACAGCAAGGCAAAGAAGGTACTTTTATTTTGCGCATCGAGGATACTGATCAGGCTCGCTACGTCGAGGGCGCCACTGATCTTATTAAGGACACGCTTATCTGGCTCGGCCTCGACTGGGACGAAGGTCCAGACAAGGGCGGCGATCATGGTCCATATTATCAAACCCAGAGAAAAGAAATCTATTACGAATGGGCTAAGAAGCTCATCGCTAAAGGCCGCGCTTATGCCGACCCAACTCCATCCGAAACTGTTGCCAAATACCGTGAAGAAGCCAATAAGAATAAGCAAGCCTTTCTTTACCGCAACTACCGCCCAGACAATACCCCAGAATGGAAAGTTGGTATGCCGCTTCGCCTCAAGAGCCAGCCGAAAGCTTACGATTACCATGACGAAGTTTACGGCGACCTCCATATGGGTCCAGAAACCCAAGACGATATTATTCTCATTAAGGCCGACGGTTTGCCAACTTATAACTTTGCACATATCGTTGACGACGCCACGATGGGCGTTACGCACGTCATGCGCGGCCAAGAATATTTGCCAAGCATGGGCAACTATCTAGAGCTTTACGAAGCTTTCGGTCTCGAACGTCCAAAGTTCGTCCATCTCCCGCATATTCTCGCCCCAAGCGGTAACAAGAAGCTGGGGAAGCGCGATGGCGCTAAGTCTGCTAACGATTACCGCAAAGATGGCATCTTACCAGAAGCGATGCTCAACTTCCTCGCCTGTCTTGGCTGGAACGACGGCACCGAGCAAGAAATCTACAGTAAGGAAGAACTCGTCGAAAAGTTCGACCTCGCTCGCATTCAGCGCGCCGGTGCTCGCTATGACGAGCAAAAGCTTCTTTGGCTCAACGGCCAATGGATTCGCCGCCTCTTCGAAGAAGACGCACACGCGCTTTACGAACGCAGCAAAGATTTCTGGCCAGAGACCGCGGCCAGCTTTGATGATGATTATAAATTCAAGATTTTCAGCATTATTTATGACCGCCTCAAAACTCTCGGCGATCTCAAGACTATGACGACTTATTTCTTTGAAGATCCAAAAGTCGACATGGATATGATTACAGCCAATAAGGCCCTCAAAAAACTTTCCGAGCATGAAGTTTGCGATTTACTCCGTAAATCTGTCACTAAACTCAGCACGATAGAAGATTGGACAGCCGAAAATCTCCAAGCTGCACTCAATGAACTTCTTGAAGAAACCGCCCAAAAGCCAATGATGCTCTTTGGCCTGATTCGCTTATCTATTAGCTTTGCGCCATTTAGCCCAGCGCTGCACGATACGCTCGCCGTCATCGGCAAGAACGCCAGTCTCGCCCGCATGAATGCGGTCATTACAGCCTTCGCGCGTGATTAGTTTACACGCTTATGCTATAATGATTTTATGGATGGTTTTAAGAAGCCTTATAGAGGCACCCGAGTTTACGTGCGCGATAAAAAGCACGAAGATCAAACGCTCGTGAATCTCTATAAACAGAGCGAATATACCAAAGAAAACTCCGTTTCAAAGGATACTAAAACCAAGTCTAAAAACGATGATTTAGACGACGATATTAGCGCTTTCATTAACGACGCCGAAGATACCGTCCAGACCGATATTCCTGAAAAAGCAGCCGCAAAAAAGGCTCGCAAAAAAGCCGCCAAAAAAGAGAAGCGTAAATCATCTATCAAAAAAACGATTATTATCCTACTTTTAATTGCCATTCTTACAGCTGGCATTGTTATGGGGGCACTTTGGCTATTCACGCCAAGCATCGCTAAAAACATCATTGGTCAAGGCCGCGGCGAAGATACGCCGGCCGACAATATCTACTACTCAGCCTTAACCGGCCTGGAAATTAGTGAAAACGTCCCAGCTAACGCCGCAGTTACCTGCGTCATGATTGAAAACAGCACCGACGCTCGTCCACAATCCGGCCTTCGCGCTGCTGGTGTCGTCTATGAAGCCATCGCAGAAGGCGGTATTTCGCGCTTTATGGCCGTCTATCAAGATAACAAACCAGAATATCTTGGCCCAATTCGCTCCGCGCGTCTTACTTTTGTTCAGCTTGCCAAACCATACCAATGTAGCTACGTCCACATGGGCGGCGCCACTAATGCTATTAATGAATTAAGAAACGGTTATCGTGATTTTAACGCCGGTTTTTACGAAGAAAAATATGTCTCCCGTAAAATCAGTCGCGGTCGTTATGCGCCACATAATGTATATTCACGTTTTTCATGGATAGACCAGTTCAATTATTCTAAAGGTTTCACTAGCTCGAGCTACACGCCATTCTCGCGCATTCAACCAGATACTAGAAACGAAGTTGAAACGCGTGATGCCACGAACATTACGATTAAACTTTCTGGCGATAATTCTTATAATCCAGGATTCACTTATGATGCCGCCTCGAACACTTATTTGCGCTATCATCAGCGCGGCGGCGCCCACATGGACAAGGCTGAAAATGGCTCTCTGACACAGATTGCGCCAACCGTCGTCGTAGCTATGAAGGTGCACGTCATTAATCGTGCTGGTGACGTTAATGGCTACAAAGATCATGTTACCTATGGCGAGGGCGACTGCTTCGTCTTCCAGGATGGCACTGTTACGGCTGGTAAATGGCGTCGCAATACTGCAGACGATCCACTTAAGTTTTATAACGCTGATAACGCAGAAATATTATTAAATCGCGGCCAAACATGGGTAGTGGCTTATCCAGATACAATTGGCACCGTAAACTGGAATTAAAGGAAAGGAACAAGACAATGTTTGGTGGCTACGACCCAGCATACAATCCAGAATCATTAGAAAAAGCAAAAGCCGAGAATAAAGAGCTCTCGCCTCAACAGCAAGAGATGGCAGATAAATGGGCCGCCGCGATGGATGACCACGAAGTAGCTCCAGATGTTGCTCAGGCTGCTGCCGAATCTGCAATTGCCGCCGGTGATCCAAATGTCGCCACCGAAATTGTTGCTGAAGCTGCTGCCACTGAAGCTGCGCAAGAAACCCCAGAAGAGGCCGTCGAAAGTGAAGAGGCAGACCTGGAAGAGCAGCCAGAATCCGAGCAAGACGAAGACGGCAAAGGTGGCCCAAGAAGGAAGTTTAAGCACACCGACGCCAAGCCTGGCCAAGACGTCAATCAGACTAGTACCGATGCCACTATCGAAAATATGAAAACCCTAACGCCGGCCGGCGCAGTCGTAGCAGACGCCGTTACCGACGCTATCACCATCACCGAACAAGGCCTCAATGAAGGTGTTGGCATTAATCAGGTTGCCGACTTTGTTGAGAATGTTCATACCGCTGCACAGATGGCCAAAGATGGCGAGGGCGGCGACGATAGTAGAGCGCCAGAGGAAGCCGGCGAAGAAGAAACCACTGCCGAGCAGCAACCAGCTCCATCGACCGAAATTCAGCATTTTAATGCTGGCGATAATGATACATCCAGCTTTCAGCCTTTATCACCAGAAGAACAACGTGCTCAAGCTCAAGCTGTTACAGAGGTTACCGCACCAGACGGCGCCATGTCTGATTTACCAGAAGCCGAAACTCGTTACGATAGCGACAACCTCGTCGCACAAGCCGTTGCTGAAAACTCCGGCAAAGGCTCAATCGATTTAAATAGCATTGGTAGCAAACTCGAAGGCGATGGCGTAGATATTGCCGACGAAGTCGCAGACATGAAAGCCGATATCGCCAACGATGTCGCTGAATCTGGCACCGACGGGTCGCCAGAATCCGCCGAGGAAGAAGCGGCCACAGCCGAAAAGCTCGCCGTTGACGCCGCCGCAACCGCCTTAGCAGTTAAAGAAAAGGCTGCCGATACAGCTTCGGCTATTGAAAATGGTTCCGCTACGGCCGATACGCAAAGCGCCGAATTCACCCAAGCAGCCGCCGAACTCGACACATTAATTGATACGGCCGAAAATAGTGCCACCGAATCCGGCACGGAAGTTTCCGAAAAAGTTGCTCAAGCCCGTAAGCTATCCGAAGAGGCCAAAACCGCCGTTTCGGAAGCCCAGAGCGAAGCTGATGCCGCCGAATCAGAAGAGGCAGCCGAGGAAGAGAAAAAAGACGACGGTAAACCACATGAGGGCGGCGACGACGAATTTAACTCGGATAATTATCCAGAGCTCAAAGACTTAGAGAAGGGCGATCGTCAATCCATTTTCGCCTAAAACTAAAAGCACTCTATAAGGGGTGCTTTTTGATGCTACAATAGAATTAATTAACAGCGAGATTTTCTATGTATACCAACGACAAAATTTTAGTGGGCAAGAATGAAGATAAAGAGCTCTCCATTCTCTTAAATATGGCTAACCGCCACGGCCTTATTACGGGCGCTAGCGGTACCGGTAAAACTATTACTCTTAAAGTAATGGCGGAAAGCTTTTCGGATGCCGGTGTACCAGTCTTCCTCGCCGACGTGAAGGGCGATTTGGCCGGCACCGCCATTGAGGGCGACTTTAACGAAAACATCCAGAAACGCGTTACCAAACTCGGCCTTGAACAATACGGCTACGAGTGCAAGAAATTCCCAGTTCGCTTTTGGGATTTATATGGCGAAAATGGCCACCCAATTCGCACGACCATATCCAGTGTCGGTTCCGACATTCTATCGATGATGCTGGGCCTCTCAGAAGCCCAGGAAGGCAACTTAGCCATCGTGTTCGAGGTCGCCAAAGACGAAGGTCTTGAGCTAATTAATCTCGCTGATTTACGCTCGACTCTTCAATACGTCGCCGAAAACAAAGACAAATACATTACCAAATATGGAAATATTACCACGCAAAGTATTGGTGTTATCCAGCGCAGCTTACTCGCACTCGAAAAACAAGGCGCCGATAAGTTCTTTGGCGAACCAGCGCTTGATATTCACGATTTCTTCAGCGCAGATAGCGACGGCCACGGCATCATTAATATCCTTCACGCCGTTGAACTCTTCCAAAGTCCGGACCTTTACGCATCGTTCCTGCTTTGGCTGCTCAACACGCTCTTTGCGAGCTCTCCGGAAGTCGGCGATCTCGACAAACCAAAGATGGTCTTCTTCTTCGATGAGGCACATCTGTTATTCAATGGCATGCCAAGCTATCGTCTCAAATGCATCGTTCAAGTAGTAAAGCTGATTCGCTCGCGCGGTATTGGTCTTTATTTCGTGTCACAGAACCCAACTGATGTGCCAGACGAGATTCTCGCCCAGCTCGGCAACCGCGTCCAGCACGCTCTTCGTGCCTATACGCCAAGCGAGCAGAAGATTATCAAGGCCGCCGCTGATGCCTTCCGCACTAATCCAAAATTCAACACGCAAGATGCTATTTCCGAACTCGGCACCGGCGAAGCCCTTATCTCCTTCCAGAACGAAAAAGGCGCGCCAGAGATTGTCGAGCGTGCCACAATTTTGCCACCACAAAGTTATATGGGTGCCATTAACGATATGGTTCGTATGAAGATTATTAACAACAGCGACCTCTGCGGTAAATACGATGAAGCAATCGATAACGAATCCGCCCACGAGAAAATCTCTAAACATAACGAAGAAAAAGCTGCCGCAAAAGCCGAAGAGGAAAAGAAGGTTCAGGAAGAAAAAGCCGCAGCCGCCAAGGCAAAAGAAGAAGAAAAGCAGCGCAAAGAAGAGGCTAAGGCCGCTCGCGAAGCCGAGCGCCAAGCCGCTGCCGAAGCGCGTGCCAAAACCGCCGAAGAACGCCAAAAGTTGGCCATCCAAAAGCAGCAGGAGGCGCTTGCGGCCAAGAAAAAGGCCAATAGCCTAGGTGGCAAAATCGAAAAAACCGTCACGACCGGCGTACAACGCGGCGTCACGAACGCAATTTCGAGCGGCATTTCTAAAGGCATTAAAAGTACCCTTAAGAACATCTTTAAATAGATGCCACCCCTTGAATGCCTCTTGAAAAATCTATAGAAAGTCATATAATCTAAATCGCATGCTGCTGAAGGGAGGAGCATGTGATTTTTTTGAGGGTAAATCTTTCTGCCCTCGGGGATAATATATCCCTTGCACCTTATCAGAGGAGGTTGATTCTATGGTGTATTTCTCAGTCGTCATCATTGCAGTGCTCGCCCTTGTTTATGTGGCAATTAATCACGTTCGATTACGTCGCATGAATGAAGGCACGGAAGAAATGGTTGACATATCCGGCATCATTCGTCGCGGAGCGCGTACGTTCATGCGTGCCGAATACAAGATCATCATTCCGGTTATCATCATTGTTGCCGCCATTTTCTCATGTTTCATCGAGAAAACTAGTGGCATTACTTTCGTCCTAGGGGCAATCATGAGCAGTCTGGCCTGTATTATTGGTATGCGTAGCGCAACTTACGCCAATGTGCGTACTACCAACACCGCGCGCGAAACCAAGGATATTGGACCGACCACTCAAACGGCTCTCAGAGGAGGCAGTATCAGCGGGCTCAGCGTACCGGCTTTCGGATTGCTGGGACTGATGCTGACACTGCTCATCTTTGGTGGAGTCAAGCTTGGCGCAACGGGCGGTGGACTCATTGTTTCGTTCAGTTGCAATCCAAGCATCATGCGCCTGACGACATATTCGTTGGGATGCTCGCTTGTCGCGATGTTCAATCGTATTGCGGGCGGTAACTACACGAAGGCGGCGGACATTTCTGCAGACATCGTCGCAAAAATCCGTCACGACCTACCAGAAGACGATAGCCGTATGCCGAACACTATCGCCGATTTCATCGGTGATATGGTTAACGATATTGCCGGAAACTGTTCCGACTTGTTGGAAAGTTTCGTCGCAACCATCGTCGCATGCATGCTTATCGCAGCTTCTCTGGCTACCGGTAGTACAAATGAAGCATTGTTTAAAGCAACCAGCATTTTCCCAGTCATCATCGCGGGTGCAGGCCTAATCGGCAGCGTCGCCGGTATTATGTTCGCTTTGGCCCACAAGGCAGGCAAAAACCCTTCTAAAGAACTCGACATGGCCACATATATTTCTGCGGCTGTCGTCATTTTCGTTGGCTTCTTCGCGTCGAAAATTGTCTTCGGCAACGTTGAAGTCTACGATAGCTTCTTAGTTGGATGGATGTCTCCGTGGATTGCGAGCGTACTCGGCATCGCTAGTGGTGTGGCAATCGGAAAAATCACTGAATACTACACCAGTACCGATTTTAACCCAGTCAAACGACTTGCCAAGATGGCTACCGAAGGCGAAGCATTTGTCATCACGGAAGGTGATGCCATCGGCTCTCGCTCGTGTCTGTTACCAATGGGCACGATTGTTCTCGCATTGATTATTTCAGGTATTCTGTGCGGCATCTACGGTATTGCCATTGCAGCACTTGGTATGCTGAGCTTCGTTGGTACAACCGTATCCATCGACGCTTTCGGACCGATCGCAGACAATGCGGGCGGTATCGCCGAAAGCTGTCATCTCGATGCCGATATTCGTGTCATTACCGATAAATTAGACGCCGTTGGTAACACTACGGCTGCTATCGGTAAGGGATTCGCCATTGGCAGTGCCGCTTTTGCTACAGTTTCGCTCATCTTTGCCTATGTCGGCAGCTACTCATCCGGAGCGCCGGATTTGAACGTGGCTGACTTCATGGTAATCGGAGGAGCAATTCTGGGCGGTGCTTTCATCGAGTACTTTATTTCACTTCTGACGCACCACACAATCGATTCTGCCTATCTGATGGCAGAAGAAGGTGATCGTCAACTTTCGATTCCGGGCGTCCTCGAAGGTACTGTGAAACCGGACTACAATAAGTGCATTGACATGGCCGCACGCCAAGCTTTGAAGAAAATGCTTGTGCCGTCATTACTTGCTTTATTCGTTCCGGCCATCGGCGGTTTACTGTTTGGCGTCAAATTCGTCGGCGGTATTCTGGCTGGTGCTACCATCGTGGCTATTCCGCGCGCAATCTTCATGGGCAATTCCGGTGGCGCTTTCGATAATGCAAAGAAGTATATCGAATCCGGTCAGCTGGAAGGCTTCGGCAAAGGTTCTGCCGCGCATAAAGCCGCAGTCGCGGGCGACACCGTGGGCGATACGCGTAAGGACGTTGTGGGAGTGGCACTCGACATAGCAATCAAGCTGATGTCTACAGTGGCAAACACACTTTCACCAATCTTCGCATCGCTGCACCTTTTCTAATCGCACTTCTATCTTCTCTAGGGTCCGTTCTGGACCAAAACTCATGTTTGTGTAATCCCCGGGTAACACCGGGGATTCGTCATATCTGAAAATATTTATCCGTGGTCTCGGAGAAAATTCCATTTTAGAAGAAAATTGCCTAGTTGGGTATTTTCTTGATGCGAAGCGCGGTCTGTTACCGAGCGAGCAACAAAAAATGCCTAAATAGGCAATTTTGGCTAAAATGTGGTGATCTCGGAGGGAGTCGAACCCTCGATTTTCTGGATGAGAACCAGACGTCCTGGACCACTAGACGACGAGACCAACTGGACTCATTCTAACAGAAAAACCACTCTTTTGCAAACAGATAGGGCATGGTGTATAATGACGCCAGATAGAGGAGTTATTAAAAATATGTATTACGTTCGTCGCTATTGGCGCATTATTTTCCCAATTGTTATAGCAATTATTATTTGGATTTTTTCCTCGCAAACCGGCGATGTATCCGACGCAAAATCACTCCGCATTGCGCAGATGTTCGGCCTTAGTAATGAGGTCGCCCGTACCTTCGCGCATATTATTCTTTTCGGCGCTTTCGGTTATGCGCTCTGCAGTTTCGTAAAAGGGCTCAACCCAAGCACTTTCCCAACCCATAATCTAGTCGTTTATCCAATCATTATCACGACCGTCTATGGCGCTATCGACGAAGTGCACCAAATTACCGTCATTGGTCGCAGCGCCCAAGTTAGCGACGTTCTAATCGATACGCTCGCCGGTCTCTGTGGCATCTTGCTCTATATTGCCATTTTCTGTTTCTGGCGCCTCTTCCGTCTTCGCCTCCAGGCACTTAAGTATTCTGCGGAATAAAAAATACCCCTCTCGGGGAACTATATCTCCATTATATCACACTTGCGCATTTTTGTCAAGTCTGTTAAAATTGGGCTATGGAATTACCCGTAGTTGCAATTATTGGCCAGACCAACGCTGGCAAATCTAGTCTTTTTAATCGCCTCGTTCGCAAATCGCAGGCAATTGTTGCGCATGAAGCGGGTACTACGCGTGATAATGTCGTAGGCAAAGTCGAGAATCAGTATATCCTTATCGATACTGCCGGTCTTAAAGAGGCCGAAGACGAGTTCGAAGCCCACATTCAGGATCAAATCGACGATGCCGTTACTTCCGCCGACATGATTTTGATTGCTATGGACGCAACCAAATACCCAAATCACGACGATAAACTCATTGCCAAAAAAGCTCTCAAATCCGGCAAACCAGTCATGCTATTACTCAATAAGTCCGACCTCGGTGAAGCCTTGCCGCTAGAGGAGTTTTATAGCCTCGGCATCCAAGATATGCTTTGTGTCTCCGCTACTACTGGACTCAATCTCAACGAACTCCGCGCCAAAATTCTTGCCGAGTTAAAGCGCCTTGGTTTTAATACTAATGCTAAAGCAGACGCCAAAGACAAATCACTCAAACTTGCGCTAATTGGTCGCCCGAATGTAGGGAAAAGTTCGCTCTTTAATTCGCTCGCTAAAAAACAACAGGCCATTGTCGCCAACCTAAGTGGCACCACTCGCGACATTAATCGCACTGAGCTTAAATACAAAGGACAAACTATTGAATTACTCGATACTGCTGGTCTTCGTAAACCAGGCAAACGCGAAGTTGGCATCGAAAAATTTTCCGCGCTTCGCAGTCTCGCCGCCATCGAGGAAGCCGATGTTTGCTGCCTCCTAATCGATAGCACCGAGCCGCATTCCAAACTCGACCAATCTCTTGCTGGCGAAATTATTAAAGCCGGCAAAGGCATTATTCTTGTTGTCACTAAAACCGATCTTGAGCACAAAGATTCAGACGAAATCCTCGATAATCTCGAGTACGATTTCAACTTCGTACCTTTTGCGCCGGTCGTTATGACTTCTAGCCTTACTGGTAAAAATGTTACTAAGATTTTCGAGCTGGCCCAGCAAATCGACAAGGCGCGCCACGCCGAGCTTAAGACCTCCGATCTCAACAAACTTCTCATGGATGCCGTTACCTCACATCCACCAGCTGGCCTCAAAAATACCCATCCAAAACTCCGTTATATGGTTCAGACTGATTCTTGCCCACCATGGTTCGTAGTGTATGGCAGTAATCTCAGCCTCCTTCACTGGAGCTACAAACGCTATCTTGAACGCCGCCTGCGCGAAGCTTACGATTTCACCGGTACGCCAATCTTCTTTTCGTTCCGCAATCGCGACTAATTTGGTATAATTACACTTGCAAGGTGGGCTTAAGTTACGGCTTAAGCTTATTTTGTTATGTTCCTTAGCAGCATTGCACGCCAAAAAAATCAAAGGAGGGGATTATATGGCTAAACGAAGAGATTTTCATCCTGCGCTCGTGCCTGCCCTCGACGCGTTAATAGGTGATCCGGACATACTTGCACCGGAACCCAGCACGAAGCTCAAAGCAGAGACGCTCTATATTCCGATGCAGTACATTGATCGTATTCGCGAGTTTCGCCATGAGCAGAGCAGTCGCGGCGAAGCCGCTAATAAATTGCTTGGCCTCTTTTCGCGAATTCTCGAAACAACTCACTACACGGATAGCGCAGACAAGACCTTCACCTGTAAGAACGGCATGCAGATTCAGTTCGTGCCACCACAGGATATCTCCGGCGTCTCCACTAACGGACGCACCGGGGCGAACACTCACGCTTTGGCAACCGCCAAATGGGCCCAGGAAAAGCTGAAAGATCCTGGCATGGTAGCAATTCTGACCGGCGACAATTACATGTCCAGCAAAGCACTTGCCCAAGACATCGATATTGCTCGCATTAACCCAGATGTTTACACTGGGCGCCGTACACTGGTTTTGCCCGAAGAACTTTATGGCAGCTGGTTCAAAGATCGTCAGATCACTACGGAGCAGTTTACACAATTCTTCGGCGACGAGAATCCGCTACTCTTGAATGAGTTCGTCGAGTTCAGCGTCGATCCCATCATCGCCTCGTCTTACGGAGTACATAACCTCAGCAACTTCATCATGTTTGTTGGGCGTTATGAACCCATCGACAAAGAAGGCAACGGCATCTTGCGCCGTCTTCACTACGTCGAAGAGCTTCCGCGTTGCATCCAGCCGCGCACGCCCGGACAGGCTATGTTGGCAGAGGTATTAATGGCTCCCGCAGACGAGATCCCAATCGTAATCTGTCCAGCCGTTTTTGGTACCGGTAAAACCTATCTCGCTACTTCAATCGGACATTTCCTCGTCACCGACAAAGAAAAGGCACTCTACGACCGCATCTTTGTGGTTCCGCGTGACGCCGAGCTTGGTAAGGAAATCGGTTTCTTGCCTGGCGACGAGACTCAAAAGACCATCGCCAAAGCCATGCCCATTTTGGATAGCCTTTATAATTACTTCAAGAATAAAGGCGATCGAAAGAAGGGTAACGGCGAACAAACCGCAGCCGACATCAAGAAGAAGGTTGAGTTCGCACTCCAAGATCATTTCGAGTTCGTATCCATTATCAATATGGGCGGACGTTCGATTTCGGATTGCTGGATCATCTACGACGAAGCGCAAGACATGGAGCGTTTCCAGATCAACCAGTTGATGAAGCGTATCGGTGAAGGTTCCAAGATGGTTATCACCGGCGATCCACACCAAGTGTTCAATAAGCATATGGATTACCACAGCAACGGTCTGATGTATGCCGCCACCAAAATGGCCGGCAGCCCATACGCCGCCGTCGTCACAATGACTGAGGGCGAGATTACGCGTTCGGATGCCGCCCGCGAAATCGCGCGCCGTCTCGATCACTAAGCCGCACGTGCAAGCACACCGCGCTCCCTACGGGGGGCGCATTTTTATGTGGTAAAATTATGTTCATGAAGGTCATTTTTGGCTTCGGCAATCCCGGACATCAATATAATTTTACGCGTCATAATTTTGGTTTTTTGGCGCTAGATTTTTATGCCAAAATCCACGGACTCGAATTTAAACCGCAGCCAAAGTTCAAAGCCGAAATTGCCAAATTCGACGATATATTATTCGTCAAACCGCAAACTTTTTATAACGATATTGGGCTCTGTGTTCGCAGTATCTGTGATTTTTATAAGCTTCACCCGCAAGATATTCTGGCCATTTGCGACGATTTTAATCTGCCGTTTGGCCAAATTCGGTTTCGCGAGCGGGGCAGTGCAGGCGGTAACAACGGGTTAAAATCCACGATTGCGCATCTCGGCACGGAGGATTTTCCACGCTTGCGTCTTGGTACTGGTAACGATACGCTCCGCAGCCGCATCGGCGATGTTGATTTTGTGCTTTCTAAATTTACGCCCGAGGAACACGAAAAGCTGCCAGAAGTTCTTCGCGAAATAGACGATTTTATTATAAAATACTAATTTTTTGCTAATTTTATAACACTTTTTTATAAAATAACAATAAGCATTTTCACCCCTGTAAAATCTCCATTTTTAGCCAAAACAGGGGCGATTTTTCTATTGAAATTATAAAAAATCGTGAAAAAACTATTGACTTAAAATCAAAGATGTGCTATTATAAGTCTAGTTTCAATCCAATTGGATTGAAAGCCGCACCTAAATAATCTATAACTTTGCTAGTTTAACTAGCATTTGTTGCGTGCTTTAGAATCACTTTCGGCCTTCAAGTTTTCTTTCCATAACTTGAAGTGAAAAGTATTACCTCCACTTAGAAAGTCACTTTCTAAAGCTAGCAATCCCTATAACCGGCGGACCCCAATGTGTGAGGTGGGTCACGCTTCCGGAGTTCTCCGGATGCCTTAGGAGGTGTGTTGTAGGGCCAAATAGCCCCAGGTGATGCCCACCCTTACCTGGGGCTTTTTGGTGGTAAAATATTTTTATGAGACTATGTGATTATCAACAATATCCAGTCGAGATAAACTATAATCTAACTCACCAAGATTTTCTTCAACTTACGCGTAGGCGCTATTTTAAAACCAGCTGGAAAAATTTCGGCACATTTTGCTTTTTTCTATATACGACATTATTTTTCGGCGGCCTTAATCTAGCATCAATAAACATGAAAAACGACATAAGGGGCATATTGCTGAGTTTTTTGGTATACGCACTTCTAGTAATTTTATTCTTTCACCTTGATATCCAAAGAACTCGAAAATACTACTTTGATTTTTTTAAATCAAAGGACACTATAAAAGTGAGCTTTTATATCGACAACAATACTATCGACATGCATATAAATGATCAAAAATTCATTAATGAAACTAACTATGCTGAATATTATTATTTCGAATCCGGCAACTATATTCAGCTCACACCAATAAAGGAAGATTCTGCGCAATTATTAATGTTTCCAATTGCAAATTGTCCGAAAGATTTCCATAAGTTTATAAAAACAGGGTCGAAGCTTAAATAACTTTTTCTACCATATCACCGCGCCCGACATCGTTGCGCGTGATATCGGATAATAATAAACCGCAATTATCGCCCTGTTGGGCGAGATCCAGAGACCGGCGAAAAGCTTCAATTCCAGTAATAAAAGATATAATTTCAGAGCCATCAGGCTTTCGAATCACGACTTTGTCGTTTATGCGAAAAGAGCCCTCATCAACCCTACCCGTAACAATCGTACCGCGACCTTTAATCGAAAAAACATCTTCAACCTCAAGTTTACCGGGGCCACTGACGGACAGTTTTGTATTATTATTACTCGAAGCAGGCTTCGAGTAATCAACCATGATATTATCTTTTTTTCTAAAGAATCCAAACATACTTCAATTTTTTCAGGCTTATGCTTTGTTGTCAAATTTAGTATGATATTATATAGCACATGAGCAAAAATTTAGTTATCGTAGAGTCTCCTGCCAAAGCGCACACCATCGAGAAATATCTCGGCAAAGATTTTACCGTGCTTGCTTCCGTAGGGCATATTCGCAAAGATACTAAGGTCGATAAAAATACTTTTGACGTCACTTATGAAATTGACCCTGGGCATAAAAGTATTATTACCGATCTTAAAAAAGCCGCTAAAGACGCCGATAAAGTCTGGCTTGCAACGGATGAAGACCGCGAAGGAGAAGCCATCTCTTGGCACCTTTGCGAAGTCCTCAAACTACCAAAAGACACCGCGCGTATTACTTTCCATGAAATTACCAAGTCCGCACTCGAAGATGCCATCAAGAACCCGCGCACTGTTGATATGGACATGGTCTCATCACAGCAAGCCCGCCAAACGCTCGACATGCTAGTCGGTTTCGATCTGTCTGGCGTGGTGCGCAAAAAAGTCCCAGGCGCCATTTCTGCCGGCCGCGTTCAAAGCCCAGCGCTTCGTCTTATTGTCGAACGCGAGCAAGCCATCGAGAAATTCGCTAGTAAATATACCTACAAGGTTTCTGGCGATTTTGGTTTTGATACTAAACTCGACCATGAATTCGATTCAGAAGAAGATGCCAAGAAATTCCTGAACGACTTGATAGGCGCCGAGTATAAAGTCAATGCTGTCGAAAATACCCCAGGCATCCGCAAGCCAGCCCCTCCATTTACTACCGCATCAATGCAAATCGAGGCCAACTCCAAACTTGGCTTTTCTACCCGCGTCACTATGAACGCCGCCCAGGCACTCTACCAAGCCGGTATGATTACTTACCATCGCACCGACAGCCTTAACCTCAGCAAACAAGCTATTACTAGCATGGCTAGTTATGTCGAATCAAAATACGGCAAAGATTATGTAAAAGTTCGCAATTTTAGAACCAAAGACGCAAGTGCTCAGGAAGCTCACGAGGCTATTCGTCCGACCGACATCAACCGCGAAACTGCCGGCAAGAACGATTACGAAAAGCGTCTTTATGCTTTAATTCGCTCCCGCGCTTTGGCCACCCAAATGGCTGACGCAAAAGTCGAAACAACTACTATTACTATTTCCACGCCAACCCCGCATAACTTCATTGGCAAAGGAGAAGTGGTCACCTTTGATGGTTTTCTAAAAGTTTACGGCCGCATCAAAGAAAATGAGTTACCAAAGCTCAGCGTTGGCGAAAAAGTCATTGCCAATTCCATAATTGCGCGCCAGACTTTCGCAAAGCCACAGGCCCGTTACACCGAAGGTTCACTCGTCAAGAAACTCGAGGAGCTCGGCATTGGACGTCCAAGTACTTATGCCACTATCATGACTGCCATCCAGGCTCGCGGCTATGTAGTTAAGGGTGAATCTGACGGGGAAGAGCGCGAGGTTAATGTTCTAACACTAAGCAATAACCAAGTCACCACCGAAAAATCGACCGAAAAATTTGGCGCCAATAAAGGCAAGTTAATTCCTACACCAATTGGCGAACTGATTTCTGCTTTCCTTACTGACAATTTCAAAAATATTGTTGATTATAAATTTACTGCCAACATCGAAAAAGATCTCGACCTCATCGCTGACGCTAAACTCGACCGCGTCAAAATGCTTCGCGATTTCTATGGCCCATTCAATAACGATGTACTCGCTAGCGAAGGTATTGAGCGCTACAACAATGCCCGCCTTCTTGGCCACGACCCAGAAACCGGCAAAGCTATTTATGCCAAAGTCGGCAAGAATGGCGGCTTTATCCAACTCGGAGAAAACGAAAAAGACGCCGGCGAAAAGCCTCGCTTTGCGCCACTGCCAAAACGTAAAAGCGTTAAAACCGTCACACTTGAACAGGCCCTAAAACAGCTAGCATTACCACAACTTCCACGCATTCTTGGTAAGGCTAAAGATGGTGTCGAAATAATTGCCGCCGCCGGCCCATTCGGCCCATACCTCAAAGCTGGAAAATATAATATTCCAATTAAAGATCTAGACCCATATACAGTCACACTAGAAGAAGCCGAGCCACTCTACGTCACTAAGCGCGATTCTTACATTGCCGACTGGGGCGAAATTCAGATTATTAATGGCGCTTATGGTCCATATGTCAAAGGTCCAGGCCGCCGCAATTTTGTGCGCATACCAAAAGACATTGACCCAAAAACCGTTACTAAAGAACAGGCCGAAGAGTATTTAGCCAATAAGCCAAAGAAAACTCGTCGCCCCGCAAAACGTCGCGCCTCTTCCAAAAAATCTACAAAGAAGTAAAATGAGCTTATGGACGACCGCGAAACCCGCCAAGAATTAAACCGCTTAATTGCCGTATGTATCGGCTCTGTAATTGCGGCTATTGTTCTTGTGATTGCGGTCATCACTTTCTTTAAATCCAGTTATTCCTTTGATTATCGTGCCGAACGAAGCGGCAATATTCCGGATTATAGTGCACTTAGCAAAACACGCCGCGACATTCTCGCCGTTGTCGAGCAAGAATTTAATAAACCAGGCGACATGCTGCGCTATTCCGACGGCGTCAAAGAGCCTTGGTGTGCCGATTTTGTTTCATGGATTTATCTTGAAGCCGACCATCCGTTCGAAAATCCAAACAGTGGCAGCTGGCGCATTCCTGGCACACATACTCTACAAGAATACTTCAAAAAGAACGACCGTTGGCATGTATATGATTCTGAATTACCGCAACCTGGCGATGTTGTTATTTATCGTCATGGCATTTTTGGCGAACATACCAATATTGTCGTCGCGACCGACTACGACGAAATTCTGACCGTTGGCGGCAATGAAAACGGCAAAATAATGATGCACCGCATCAGTTATTCAGATACACGTTACGGCATTATAGGCTACGGCATTGCTGATCCAGAAGAATAATCTTTTTAGAATTTTAAGCTTTTGTTCATATTTACGAAATAAAATATAATCATAAAGAGAAGCATTTATGAATATATTTCGTAGGGTCGAACAAAAATATCTCATTTCCGCCGAGCAACACGATGCATTATTAAAAGCGCTCGGCAATAAGCTCGTTAAAGACGAATACTACTACAACGATATCTATAATCTCTATCTCGACACGCCCAACTATGACCTGATTATTCAGTCCATGGAGAAACCGCTCTACAAAGAAAAGTTCCGCGTGCGCAGCTATGGTCTTGCCGAAAATGAGGACTCTAAAGTTTATCTCGAAATCAAAAAGAAGTTTGACGGCACCAGTCATAAGCGCCGTATTTCAATGACACTGGGCGAGTTTTATAAGTACATGGAAAAAGGGAATCGCCCCAAAAATGCCAACCCCATTACGCTTGCTGAGCTAGATTATGATTTTCAAAAATACCACCTACAACCAAGCATCCTCATAAATTACGAGCGCTATTCATACTACATTAAAGGCAATAAAGACCTTCGCATCACTTTCGACCATAATCTTAAATATCGCACCACTAAGCCGGACCTCACCAACGGCGACGACATGCATCATATTATCGACAAAAACATGTACATCATGGAAATAAAATCGCTCGATAGTCTGCCACTTGACCTATCGCGCCTACTCGCAAAACTCAAAATATATCCGCGAAAATTTTCAAAGCCAAAACAGGCATATCTAAAACACCTTAAACGACAAACAGCTAAAGAAAGGAAGTAACATGTTTGAAAGTATATTAAGTTCAGATTCAGGAGTATTCGATATTAAAAGCGAGCTGATTTGTCTTGGCGTCGCACTCGTATTAGGCATCTTGGTCGCACTCACGCACGCCGCCGAAGGCCGATCAAATAAGAAATTCTTAACCGCACTTGCGATTTTCCCAGTCCTCGTACAAGTAGTTATCGTAATGGTAAACGGCAACCTTGGTACCAGCATCGCCATTCTTGGCACCTTTAGTCTCATTCGTTTCCGCAGTATCAAGAGTAACGCCCGCGAACTTATTAGCGTATTCTTTGCAATGGCCATCGGTCTTGCGCTCGGTATGGGTCAAATCCTCTTCGCTGTCGTCTTTACAGTTGCGACCTGTGTTATTTTACTCATTGCCAGCCGTCTCCACTTCGCGGAAGGTAAAAATATCAAACGCCTTAAAGTTGTCGTCCCAGAAGACCTCGATTACGAAAAAATGTTCGACAAAATTATCGAAAAATACACCAACGAAGCTACCCTTATTAAATGTAAGACCATCAATATGGGCAGTCTCTATGAATTAGTCTACGAAGTAGAAATGAAAAACGATGTCTCTGGTCGCGACTTTATTGACGAACTCCGCACTAAGAATGGCAACCTCAAAGTCGTTCTCAGCACACCAATTGTTGAAGATAACACCTTATAGGAGGGCAAATGCCTAGAAAAAAATTATTCGCCATCATTGGCGCAGTTATTCTCCTTGCTATCGGCATTCTCATTGCATGTATAATTTTTCAAAATAATTCAAATACTAGCTCAGACGACGTATCCGAAATAAACATTGAATATCTGTCCGATACGCTCGATCTATCGAACGCAACTTATATAACTTCCGAAAATGGCGAAATTTCCATAAATGGCTCTGGGGCAGTCGCCAAAAACGGTTCAGTTACTATCAGCAACAAGGGCGTCTATGTGCTTAAAGGAGATTTTACTGAGCTAATAACTGTCAATGCCGAAAAATCCGATGTCTACCTCGTGTTAGATGGCGCAAATATCTCCAATGATAACGGCGCAGCTATTTATGCTACCAAAGTCGCTACGCTCTATTTGGCCGCTACCGAAAACACTACTAATACCATTTCGGACGGCACTAATTATTCCGAAAATTACGGTACCGAAGATGTCGATGCGGCCGTTTATAGCAAGGGAAATATCGCACTCATTGGCAATGGTGAAATAACTATCAACGGCAATCATTATCACGGCATCCATTCCAAAGATTATCTTCAGGTTCTTGGTGGCACATTCAATATTACTGCTAGCAGGAATGGTTTAATGGGCAAAGATTACGTTGCTATTAAAGACGGCACGCTTAATATCACTTGCGACAACGACGGGATTAAATCCAATAACGACAGCGACACTAAGCTCGGCTATATCGCTATTGATGGCGGAAATATTACAATCAATTCTGTCGGCGACGCTATTCAAGCCGAAACGCGCGTCTCTATTACAGGCGGAAATTTCAACATCACTACTGGTGGCGGCGCTAAAAACACTAGCACAAATTATTCGCAGTGGGGCAATTGGCGCGGCACTAACGCAAATTCCGAAAGCAACACTTCGGCCAAAGGCGTCAAAGCCGAGAAATATGTTCTTATCAGCGGCGGCACTTTCACTCTTAGTACCAGCGACGATGCGCTACACTCCAACACCAACATCGTCATCGATGGCGGCACTTTTAGTATTAAATCCGGCGACGATGGCATTCATGCCAATACAAGCCTTACTATAAACGGTGGCACCATAGATATTGCCCAAAGCTACGAAGGCATCGAATCGGCTGAAATCACAATTAACGCGGGCACAATCAATATCGTTGCTAGCGACGATGGATTCAATGCAGCCGGTGGTAACGATTCTTCTAGCACTAATGGTCGCCAAGGGCAGGGCTTCTTTAGTAGTAGCACCGGCACGCTAACCATTAATGGTGGAACCATAAATGTTAACGCAGGCGGCGATGGCCTCGACTCCAATGGCGCCATGTATATCACGGGCGGTTACATCGCCGTCGACGGCCCAACTAATAACGGCAATGGCGCACTTGATCATGACGGCACCTTTGAGATAAGTGGCGGCACTCTAATCGCGGCCGGCTCTAGTGGCATGCTCGAGCTTCCATCTACGACATCGACGCAAAATAGCATCTGTATCATCTTTAGTAGCACGCCAAGTGCTGGAACAGAATTTGTCCTAAAAGACACTAGCGGGAACACAATTTTGACATATACGCCAAGCAAACAATACGCCAGTATTGTCATATCCTCGCCAAATATCAAGACCGGCGAAAGCTACACGGCCTACACTGGCGGCGCCGAAGTGGCCACCGTCACTATCAATAGCACGGTTACTAGCTATGGCACCAATGGCGGTATGAACAGGGGTGGAAACGGTGGCATGCGCCGATAAGCATTGACATTTTAGATATAGTGTGATATAATTAAAAGATAAGCCTATGCTAGTAAGGGGGGGGTTATTATGGCGCGCGATCACAACAGATCAGCTCAAGCATCTTACTACACCGACGAAGACCGCTGGACAGAGCGGCGCAAAGCCGAAGCGCAAGCCGAGGCAGACACACTCCAACAGGAGTACTTACAGAAAATACAAGACGGAACCTATACTGATGCAGATTACGACGTCTACATCAGAAAACTCACCGAAATCCAGGACCGTTTCGTGAATGACCTCTTTCAACGTCTGCGCGAGCGGCAATCCAGCCCGGAGTAATCCGGGCATTTTTTATGCCAAAAACAGGGAAATAATGCAAGTTTTCTGCCACAATTCCGCTTATGCTTAAACTTTTATGTAATTTTTTATGTAGTCTGCCAAAAATGTGGTAATATAGTTGTAAGTAGATAATAATTTACTTATTGACAACATCGCATTAAGATGTTAAGATATTTAAAAATAAGATATAAACCTTAACGACGGAGAATAAGGAAGCAGTAGCATGAATAATGCGGAAACAATTGCTAAGGCCATTAAAAATAGTCTTAGTATCATTGAACAAGAACGCGAGCGTGAGATAATCTCGCGTAGGTTTGGTCTCAACGGACATAAGGAAACGCTTGAACAAATCGGTGAAATGTTATCTATTACACGCGAACGCGTGCGCCAACTCGAAAAGGCGATTCTTATTCGTCTCCGCATTGCAGCCGAAGAAGGAAAAATTACCGACCTCGCACCTGCTGAAAAATTAATCATCCGTAATCTTACAGAGATGGGCCGTGTTGCTCGCGCCGCCGATCTTGCCAAGAAAATCCTTGGCCACGAAGCTACCGCAACTGACAAAGCTAACTTTAGCTTCCTCGGCGAAATCTCTCCAGTTTTAACTATTGTTACCGAAAACGACAAATACCATAATGCAATTGGTATTGCTGAGTATGGCGACGAAAAAGCCCTCCGCAACAAAGTCGACGAGATTGTCTCCTTAATTAAAGCCAACAAAAAGCCAGTCAGCATTGACGAGCTCGACGAAAAGCTCAACTATGAGCACCCAAGCCACATTGAGGCCGTCGCTCGCATTAGCAAGCTTCTTTCTACGCTTAATGGTCAATGGGGCCTAACTAAATGGCCAACTGTCAACCCAAAGAATATCCGCGACAAGATTTATGTTGTTCTCGAAGAGCATAAGGAGCCAATGCACTTTAACGATATTGCAAAGGCTATTAGCTCCTCCGATTTTAAACGCAAAGATGTTACCGTTCAAGCCATCCATAACGAGCTCATTAAAGATTCTCGCTTTGTTCTCATCGGTCGCGGTATTTACGCACTTGATAGCTGGGGCTATCAAAAGGGCACCGTTTCCGACATTATTACCAAAATCCTTAAGAGCGCTGGCGACGAAGGTCTTTCTCGCAAAGAAATCGTCAAGCAAGTCCTCAAGGAACGCAAAGTTAAAGAAACTACTGTCTTACTTAACCTCCAGAATAAAAGCTTATTCACCAAGGTTGGCAAAGATAGCTATAAACTAGCAGCCTAAACAAAAATACCTCCCGAAAGGGAGGTATTTTTTTATTGAATTGTTTTCTCAACTTTTATCACTTCGCGCAAGTCTTCAAATAGCTGACAGTGATTTTTCTCTAGTTCTTCGTCCGTCGGCCAAGCGCGATTCGAATGATCAAGCGGCGATTTTACGCAATAAGCCCGATAATTATCCAAATTTTCAAAACCTATAATATCGTCGCGCTCGTCGCCGATTTGCACCGCCTTGCGCGCACGTATATTATCCATACCATACACGCCACTTATCTCGAAACTCCCATCGCGATTCAGATGATCATAGAAGAAACTAGCCTTCTTGCGATCCGGTGTCGCCAAGAAGCGCGGACGAATACCAAGTTTGCGAATTAGCGGCAAAACTACAGCGGCAAATTTCGCATCCTGAAAAGCATGCTCGCCATAAGTCAGAATCACCATTTCGGCATTATCACGCTCGTAAATATAGCGCAAAATGTCTTCGGCGCCCGGCAATAAATATTCCTCATATTTATCATTTTCGGACAATTGTTCTGCCATCGAGTCATAAACATTTTGCGCCGTCGCCGCGCTTTGGCGTTTTGATAAAATTCGGTCCAGCGCCGTGGTCGGATCAAATGTCGCATGTTTTCCAGCCAGGCGCATTTTGACGTAATCATTTTCGCTATTCAAATCCAACTCGGCAAACTCCGTATCGCGCGCTGTCAGATAATTCTGATAGTCTACTCGTAACTCATCACCTAAATGATCCTGGAATTTGTTTGCCGCCTCACAAAGACAATCAAAGAGGGAACTAGTACGAATCAGGGTGCGATCCATATCAACCACATACAGGGTTTCGATTTCTTTTACCTCTTCTTCTTGCTGGTCGTAACCGCCTAAAATACTTCGTGCCAGCCGGTCGCTATCGTGGCGAATTAACGCACGCTGATTTGCCAAAATATCGCTCTCGGACGCATTTTCCCAAATCGTGCGCGACAACAAATCCGCTCCCAATAAACGATAGTGACGCGCCGCATTTTCAGCTGGACGTAGTACTGGCGACTCATCTTCCAGAGCGTATTTATCAATTAATTTCTGGCTCGGCTCATGCGTGTTGTAGAGCACCTCGTCAATAAACTCGCAACCTGCCAAACGCTCTAATTCATCAGCATAATCAAGCACTGAGAAACCAGCCGTATGTCTAGCTCGATTCATCAAATTACAGACATAGATTTTGCGCGCCGGCGAATTTTTCAAGGCCGCGCCAATACCGGGCACAATTAAAGTCGCACCCAAACTCTCATATAGGCCGCCCGGCGCAATTATAATTAAATCTGCTTCCGCAATCGCTTTTAGAGCATCTGGATTCGGTTCCGGTGTTGGCTCCAACCTCAATAACGGACGCTGCTTAATGAAGGCGGTCTCGCGAATCTCTCGCTCGTGCCGAATTACTTTACCATCCGTCTCGGCAACCAACGTTACTTTATCTAAAATAGCTGGCACCACATCGTGACCATTTATATTTAAGACTTCGCTCGCAACATCTACTGCCTCTGGAAAGCTGCCCGACATTTTTTCAAGCGCCGTCAAAAACAAATTCCCAAACGAATGGCCACTTAGACCACCATCTTCGAAACGATAATTAAATAATTCACGCAATTTTGGCGAATCAGATAGAGCTGCTAGACACTGACGCACATCACCTGGCGGTAAAACACCCAGTTCGTCGCGCAGCACGCCCGTCGAACCACCATCATCTGCCATACTTACGAGCGCCGTAATATGTTTTACATAATTCTTCAAACCGGACAACACAGCAAAGCTGCCAGTCCCACCGCCAATCACTACCGCCCTGAGGTCGCGCTTATCTGTCATATAGTTTAAGTTTAACATTTATGCTAAAATATTAGCATGCCAATTATTCGCTTTTTCATGATGCCAATTGTTTGGATTCCAATCGTTGTCATCTTGGTGATTTTAACGATTCGTAACCATAAAAAAGCAAATCGTCTCCAAGTTCTCAATGTCGAGAGCGTCCTTTTGATGCTCGAAATTCCAAAAGACAACGACAAGAAAGAGCTTGCCGCTGAGCAGCTTTTTGCCTCGTTACACGGCATTCTGCGCGACAAAAACGAACTCAAAAATTCCGGCGGCGTCCAGGAGCATCTTTCGTTTGAAATCGCATCCACGGGCAACCAAATTCGTTTCTTTGTTTGGGTACCAAAGATTCTTCAATCGTTCGTAGAAGGGCAGATTTATTCCCAGTATCCAAGCGTCCAAATTTATCGCATGAAAGAAGATTATGTCGACCATCGTGATAAATATCCAATTGCTTATTCTTCCGAAATAACCCTCACCGAAAACGACGCTTTGCCAATTAAAACCTTTGAATCATTTGAAGTAGATCCGCTAGCCGGTATTACCGGTACGCTCGCCAAGCTTAATCCAGATGGCGGCGAGGAGCTTTGGGTACAAATACTCACTCGCCCAATCGCCGACGATTGGCACACTAAGTCCGATCAATGGATAAAATCCGTCAAAGACGGCAAGGGCGGTTTCGATTTCTTCCATATCGACTGGCGTTGGTTCCTCGAGGTCCTCGCGGCGCTATGGCGTCCACCGGAGGGCGGTTCTGAGCAACCAGTTAAGGTAGAGCTTTCCGAGCGCGACAAAACTCGCGTGTCCAAGGCCGAAGAGAAGGCCACCAAGCTCGGTTACCAAGTCAAGATTCGCCTCGCTTACATCGGCAGTAACGAAATGAACGCTAAGCTTAATATGCAAGCACTCGTCGGCACCTTCAAGCAGTTCAACTCTACCAACCTCAATGGTTTTAAGATGACTGGCGCCACCTTCGATAAAAATGCACTCGATGCATATAAGGCACGCCAATTTACCGATGATGGCTTTATTCTTAATATTTCCGAACTCGCTTCGGTTTACCATTTACCACACACAAACGTTGAAACACCAAACATCGTCTGGGCTTCCAGTAAAACCGCCGAACCTCCGGCCAAGCTGCCAATGCTTACCGGCGACCCAACATTCGACGAGAATATTTCTGCCTTTGGCCTTACTGATTTCCGCGGTATCAAACACCAATTCGGCATGTATCGTCGCGATCGCTCACGCCACGTTTATATTATCGGCCAAACTGGCTCCGGTAAATCCGGCCTCTTAACACTCTTCGCGCTTAGCGACATTTATCATAATCAGGGTTATTGTATTATCGACCCACATGGCGATCTGGCCGTAGATAACCTTAAATTTATTCCAGAGAGCCGCATTAAAGACGTCGTCTACTTCAATCCGGCCGATACGCAATTCCCGATGGCCTTTAACCCGCTTGAAGTTTACGATCCAGCTCGCAAGCCAAATATTTCTTCAGAAGTCATCGGCGTGCTCAAGCGCATGTTTGGTGATTCTTGGGGCCCACGCCTTGAGCATATCTTGCGCTATACTTTGCTCGCCTTGCTCGACCGCCCACAAACCACCTTGCTTGACGTCTCACGTATGCTTACCGATAAAGAATTCCGCAAAGAAACTCTCGAATACTGTCAAGACGTCACTGTGCTTCAGTTCTGGAAACAAGAGTTCGGCTCCTGGGGCGAAAAACAGGTCACCGAATCCGTCGCGCCTATTCTTAACAAGGTCGGCGCCTTCACGGCCAACCCAATTATCCGCAATATCATCGGTCAACCAAAGTCTAGCTTTAATATTCGCCAGATCATGGACGAGGGCAAAATTCTCGTCGTCAACCTCTCTAAGGGTCTTATCGGCGAAGATAACGCTGCCATTCTAGGCGCCTTCCTAGTTACCAAAGTTCAGCTCGCCGCTATGAGCCGCTCCGATATCGATAACGTCGACGATCGTCGCCCATTCTATCTCTACGTAGATGAGTTCCAAAACTTCGCCACCGATTCTTTTGCCGTTATTCTATCCGAAGCACGCAAGTACGGCCTCAATCTCACGGTCGCCAACCAGTACACTAGTCAGATGACCGACGCCGTCCGCGATGCCGTCTTTGGCAACGTTGGTACTACCATTAGCTTCCGCGTTTCTGCCGATGATGCACCAATTCTTTCCAAGCAGTTCGAGCCAGTCTTTGAAGCACAAGACCTACTTAATCTCAACAACCGTCACTTTGTCGTTTCGATGATTATTAATGGCGAAAAAACTCCAGCCTTCTCGGCCACAACACTCAGTATTCCAAAACCGCCGAACGACCTTATGCCGCGCATCGTTAAATATTCTCGTATGACTTACGCTCGCACCCGCGAGGATGTCGAGAACGAAATTCGTGCCAATATCGAAGCAGCAGAAAAGTGGAAGAAGGAACTATCTGATTCTGGTCGCGAAGCTGGTGCTCGCGGTAGTGAACCTAAAGAAGAAAAACCAAGCTATAAGTTCGTACCAACCCCACAGCAAGATTTTCGCAAACAAAAGATTTCGCCAAATCAAGCTCAAGGGGAAGAGCAAACCGGCAATGGGCTCAAAGACCTTAGTAAGCTTGTTAACGCCAAGATGGACGAACTCCAACAAGCCAGCCCAAATATTACGCTCTACGAAGACGAAGATATGAAAGCGCCAGAAGCTCCAGCCGACAATAGTGTTGAGGAGCTCCTCAGCGACCGTCCAGCCATCGTCTCGTCCGGAAAAGGCGATGTGACCATTCATGGCGGCAAGAATCCACAGCAAGCCAACCAGAACGCACAGAACGGCCAAAAGAACAAAAACCGCAATCGTAATAAGCACCACAACAAAAATCGCTCCTAGCGCAAAATAAGCAGTAAATACGGGCATAAAAATATATCCTCCGACGACCGCGTGGATATATTTTTATTTGCGTGTATTTTTTGCGCTATTTCCTTAGCATCACTGCTACATTCGAATATATCAAAAATCCCCCAGAGAGCAGGGGGATTTTTATCGGAAGTATTTATCGAGATAAATTATCTACGACCAAACATCTTCTTTGCGAAGAATGCCGCACCGGCTAATATAGCTGCGCCGGAAATCACAAAGATATGTGCATTATCTAACGTACTTGGGTTACTTGGATTATCTCCGGTAGGATCAGTCGTATCCTTAACCGAACCAAGGCGTAACTGAATACCATTTTGAGCACCCGCGACTTCGTAGTTTGCGGTACTATTAGTGCTATAGCCAACTGCAACCGTTGAGCCATCATTAAGCGTAGTTACGTTATAGACAATCTCGCCATCATCGAGAGTATAGATGAATTCTGGCTCAAGATTCTTATTCATTTTAGCAATCGTATTTGCCTCATAATCGTAGATTACGTAGCCATCCAAGAAAGCTTCTGGAGAAATACTATCTCGTTCAATATCAGCTTCTTCGGCTAATACCTCGCCATCTTCGTCGTGACTTCTAATCGTACAACAATCAACTTTTTCTTCACCATCACCAGCTTTTGTTGAAGCGTTAACATCCGCTACTAATTCAACTAACGCATCGCATTCAAGCGTAAGGAAATTACCCTCATCGTCGCTCGATACCACATAAACGTTTTTACCTTCTGGAACAGTAATGATTGGCGTGACCGTGCCAAGATCTTTAGAAACTTTCACAATTTCTTCTACATATGAATCCGTTTCAGAATTATAAGTTTCACGATTTACGTAAATTTCACCATTCATGACAATCTTATTTGCAAAGAAGCGCGTATCTCCGTCGGACGAATTCGGAAGAGCGGCAACCTCTTGTCCATTCTTGCCGTACTTTACTAAAGCCCTATCGCCAATAATATATAACGAGCCGTCAGAATCGAATTTTGCCGCTTTAAACCATGGCCCATCGATGCGCGTGGCGATACCTTCCTCGCCAGATGCCTTATCAAAAGTATAAAGAGAACCAGACTTGGTTAACATACGATAATCGCTATTCGTTTCGCCGACCGCAAAAGGCTCGTCGTTATCATTTATCGTTTCTAGCCATTCATTGGTGCCATCTTGTTTGAATTTAGCAACATAATCCATGCAGATATAATCGTAGGCATAGACTGGTTCAACTTCTTCAGTCTCTTCGTCTTCAGCCTCTCTAACGTCAGCATCTGACAAATAGTCTTTTGGAGCCATCATTCCGCCGCATATTTCTTCTACAAGCGAAACGCCCGACTTCGTTCGTGCAATCGTCCCGCCCGTTTCTTGCTCAGCGAAATAATCTTCACATTCTTGCAATGTCGCAAATACATAATCTATCGGCATTAGCTGTTTTTCAGCCAATTTAGCTTCAGCATCTTATTCTTGATATAAATCTTCTTTAATAATCTCTAGTTCGTATTTTATACAACCAACCGTCTGACCACCAACGATATAGCCACCATCGGAAGTTGCCTCAACGACACGGTTAATTGTGTCACCATTTTCTATCTGACCGATACTATTCGCGTAATCCAACGCACTATCGGCCGCAAAAACGTTCGCTACTGGCAATACGGCCACAGCGAGAAGGGCAGAAACGCCCAAAATTGCTCTCTTTTTCATTTTTGTTTGACCTTATTTATTTTTGACCTTTTGTAAACCCATCGTAGCATAAGCGATATCGTTCGTCAAGCCCACCAAAAATCCCCCAGAGAGCAGGGGGATTTTTATCAGAAGTTGTCGTGGATTCTATTTATCTGCGACCAAGCATCTTCTTGGTAAGTAAAGCAGAGCCAGCAAGCACTACTACACCACCAATCGCGAAGATATGAACATTATCCAACGTACCTGGGTTACTTGGTTGATCAGTTGGATCACCTTCTGTCTTCGCCTTCACGATGCGCAACTGGATGCCATTTTGTGAGCCTTCAACTTCATAGTTATCGTTTGAAGTATCAGACGCACCAACCAATACGATTGAACCATCGTTTAGCGTCGCAAAATCATGTGGCTCTTCGCCCTCACTGAGCTTATGCTCCGCAATTACATCATAGTTGTCGTCTAATAGATAGACCGTATTCGTGCCCCTATTAAACATGAGATTAAAATCTATAAACTGAGCGCCATCATATTTTTCGGCTAATTCTTCACTGGAGATTTCTTTCACTACTTCGTCATTTTTGTCGCGAATACTTATTTCACAGCCAGTCATCATATGTGACTCACTATTCCAAACACAATGCTCCTCTAATATATAGTTACCATCATCATTAGCCGCAATAACCCATGGGGTCATCTCATTATCGCTATTCGTATAATCAGTTATACGTTCGCTTTCCGTTAAATCGCTAGATAGCCTAAATGTAGCGGTATGATATACATTTTGCTCATCCCTGTATTCGCCAACGACATATAAAGCATCACTACTAATCGCCTCTATTTCATATAGGTTAACATCCTCGTCGCCATCAACTTCTGCAGTCCTTACATATTGTGCATTCTTATTAAATAACGCTATTCCATTGTAATAATAACTACGCGTCACAAACGAGCCATCGTCAAGGAACTCAGCCGAATAAGACTCATTCCAAGGATCAAAGTTCGTCGATAATCCTTCTTCACCATCCTTGTCGAAAGTATAAAGATAACCAGCTTCAGTAATCATACGATAATCTCTTGTCGTTTCGCCAACCGCCACTGGACGAGTAGTATCTTTAATCGTCGTTTGCCATTCCTTCTCGCCATCTTTCTTGAACTTCGCGGCATAGTCAATGCAAGAAACATAATATTCATAATCCGGCTCTTCTATTTCAGTCTCTTCGTCTTCAAGTTTCGCGCCAGACGATGTACCCTCTCGTTGACCACCATAATAGTTATCGCAAGACCGACGTCCAATTAGCGCTTCCGCGTCTAATGATTTAGATCCAGAACCTTTTACTACCGAATCCTGACACTCAGACATTCCGACTATTTCAGCCGCTTCTGGGTATTCTTCCCAAATTGGCACATCGCCCCCATTCATCATCTTGCCTAAATCTGTCGCCTTTGGTACTTTACTCCAATCGAAACGAATACATTTCGCCGCCTGACCGCCCACGATGTAGCCACCGTCGGAAGTCGCCTCGACAACATAATTTATCGTATCGCTACCTTCAAGCGAGCCGATGCTATTCGCATAATCCAACGAACTATCGGCCGCAAAAACGTTCGCCACTGGCAATACGGCCGCAGCGAGAAGGGCAGAAACGCCCAAAATTGCTCTCTTTTTCATTTTTGTTTGACCTTATTTATTTTTGACCTTTTGTAATTCAATCTAAGCACAAGCATCAACAAAAGTCAATACTTTCTTTGACTATTTACATTAAATATGGCATAATAATATCAAATAGTGATCAACATCCCTATTATTTCGTTCTTTAGGAGGAAGATAAGATGGAATACGAATTTCAGATTCTCACGGATAGCGTCTCCGACCTACCCAGAAGTTGGCTCAACGATCATCCGCAAGTACGCATCATCGACACGCCCATCAACATTTCGGGCGGGCATCAAAATGAAACCTACTACCACCAGACCGCTGATGATTTCATGGCTATCGATGCGCGCGTTAAAAACGGCGGCATCCGCGCTATGACTAGTCAGCCCCAGATTTTCGACCCGAACGGTGACAGCCTCACCAGTGTCGAAACCATCACCCGCCGGCTACTCGAAAGCGGCAAAGACGTCCTGTATGTCGTTATGAACGGCTCACTCAGCGGCACCTGCGGCATGGTAAGCATGCTCTATCGCGACATCAACGAAGAGTATCAGGGAAGTGGTCATCGCGCCATCTATGTCGATAGCCACTGCATGGGAACCGGACTTGCCCTGCTCATCATGGAGCTCTGGGCAGCCTACGAACGCGGCGAAGTGCTCAATGTTGGCGAAATGGCAGATTTCGTGATGAAAAATCGCGGGTATGTCGGCCATTTCTTCACTTGGGGCGAACTCAGCTACATTCGTAAAAGCGGCCGCGTCGATGCCGTGCGCGCCATGGCGGCCAACCTGCTTGGTATTCGCCTGATTGGCGCCGCCGAGTATATCGACGACGAAACGCGCAAGCTCGAGCATGTCAACCCGCATACTTTCGTACGCGGTATCAGCCGTTGGGCGGATATTATCGGCATTTACGCCCAGCGACATATTGCCGACCCGCATGGCACCATCATCGTCGCTCACGGCAATGTTCCACGCGACGCCGATATCGTCACCTGTAAGCTGATGGATTACCTACCGCAAGCAAACTATCTCACTGGATCCGACTGGCGCTGCGGCGCCGGCATCCAGTGCCATGGTGGCCCCACATCCTTACATGTGAACTTCATGACCGATCGCATCGGCTATAAAGAATCAGCCACCCGCGAATTCATCGACATCATTCGTAACTATCGCAAATAACTCCAAAATCTCCTCGTCCGCGGGGAGATTTTTCCTGGGGCAGAACAGGGAAGAAATTGACGTCGTATTCGGTGGGTTTTACGACATTAACTAAAAATTTTTGATTATTTGCGCCCTTCCCGACAAAAAACGTACACATAATAATTTCGTGAAATATTTTTACTTAAAAAATTTCACGCAAACCGACGGCGGAGCAGGGGAAGCGCAAATCCGCCTATCTCCCCTACCCCTGTTCTATAGATCACATCCCCTATCCTACCCCTGTTACGGGCCAAATCTACCTCTGTTATTTGATAAAAATCGTAAGCAACGCCATAGGATCGCGCAGAATAATCAAAAGCACAAAAGACGCATAAGAACATGTCTAGAAGCGCAAATAGCGCTAGCAACGCAAAATAGGGCACAATTAGAAGAACTCGGCGGCCAAGCCGGAAAAACACGCCAAAATGAGACGAGTGTATAATCGACTTTTCGCTATATTTTCAATGTCGCACAATGCATATTTTACGACTTATATATATTTTAAAGCCGGCTATATAAACAATCGTCGCGCATACCATTTCCAGTACAGCACTACTAGAAATCAGCCCTTCTAAAAGATACTAACTTACTAACCAATCATATTTTACGGATACGTCTAAAGATCTATTCACAACGAGCACTTTCGCCAAAAGCACTCAGAAGTGGTAGCCGGAAGCGCAAATTCTGGCCCAAAATTTGACTTTATACCAGCCACAAAACCAGCTTCTTATCTGTAAATTTACATATTATAACATATTTCACAACATTTCCGCGAAATTTTCCGCCCGTGAAATCTCTGTTATTTGACTTTTTCACGGTTTCATTTTCTCGTCACTCCCCTACCCCTTTAAAAACGATTTCGCAAAAACAGCACCGCAAAATACTCCCCCACCCTTCCCAACACCACCCTCCAACGAACCGAACAAAAACCGAACACTTAGGGAACTAATAGGGCACGCACCCTCATCCCGCCATGTTCGGCTTTATTTGTAGTACGCCTTCCCCTCTACGCGCAAATCGACATATGTCGGCACAATCTCTTTCTGTCCAAGATACAATACCATCCGGGACATATCTTCTGCCTGTACGGCACTACTACGATCTAGCGACATCTTATAATATTCCGTATGGTCCTTTATATAGACATCGATCTCGCGCACCTTCTGATACGGCAGCACTACATGGTCTAGCTCAAGACCTTGCTCCTTCACATCATCCTCAAGGCGCGCCACAAAAGTCTTCGTGCGTTTACTTATGTTCTCGCCGGCATTTTCGTCGATTATCGAGACTGTCGGTTCAAGCTCAACCGCAGGCTGCATCGATTCTTCACGTTCACGAATTACTTCAGAGACATAATTCGCAACTACAATTATTAATACAAGTATTATTAGCAAAACGCCGACTACCGTCGCAATATCTTTCGCCTTACGACGGCGTCGATCCGCAGCGCGCTCCATTTTGTCCTCGCGCGTTTTCTGAGCATCGCCAGCCAACGTCCGCCCAACGCGAAAACTCTCGTCAGACGATTTACGACGCCTTTCTGGCCCTTGCGGCTCTTCTGCGGCCTTACGTTTGCTAAATAACGCCATTTTAGCGATTCCTAAGCACCTCAAATCCAGGCAATTCTTTGCCGGATAGTAACTCCAGGCTGGCGCCACCGCCGGTAGAAACGAGGCTGAAGGTCAAACCCGGCTCATCTTTTAAGACACTCTCAACAAAACCAGTCGTATCACCGCCGCCTACAATTGTCATTGCATCAGACCTGCCAATTGCTTCAGCAATCAAAAGCGAGCTCTTTGCGAAACGTTCGTCCTCAACCATGCCAAGTGTACCATTCCAGACAATTGTCTTAGCTTCATTAATCATCTCAATAATCTTATCGGTACTTTTATCGCCAATATCAAGCTTTGCGCCATTTTCATCTTCGGCAAAATCTTCTGCGACATAAATTCTATCGTCGGTCGCATTATAGCCATCGGCCGCAATCTTACCGCCAACGGCAATCTTATCCGCAATCGGCAAGAATTTCTCGATCATCGGAGCTTTATCCTCAACTTTGGCGCCACCAATAATCACCAACAGTGGGTGTTCCGGGTCCGTAATTGCACCTTCAAGGCTCGAAACTTCTTTCTCGACCAAGAAGCCCGCCACGGCTGGCAAAATGCGTGCAATCGCATCCGTAGACGCGTGCGCACGATGAATTACTGCAAAACCATCCTGGACGAATAATTCTGCGCCAGTCGCTTCGACAATCTCACGCGCAAAGTCTTCGGAGTTTTCCTCTTCGGCCGGCGAGAAACGTAAGTTCTCAAGCATAATAATGCCGCCATCCGGCAAGATATTTACGGCGTTTTTCACCTTTGTCCCAGTCGTCTCATTGATAAATGTCACGAACTTCTCTGGCAGCAGGGCAGAAAGTTGACCAGCGGCTGCCTCGAGCGAGAACTCCGGCTTCACTTCCCCATCCGGACGACCAAGATGCGAAATTAGGACAATCTTGCGTGCGCCATTATCTAGTAAATAATTAATCGTTGGTAAACTTGCGCGAATGCGCATATCTTCCACGACTTTGCCGTCTTTCATCGGCACATTATAGTCGACGCGCACTAGAACAATCTTCCCTGTTACATCGACATCGCGAATGGTCCTCTTTCTAAATTCCATTTGCCTCCTAATTTATTTTTAATTAAATTCTACGAATTTGAATTTGATTTGTGCCCGCTTTTTCATCGCGCAAGCCAGACACTAGTACAACAGTAAGATAATCCTTCCCTTCTGGCACTTTAAGATAGCCAGAAGTCTTTAAATCTTGCGCGGCATCAATCGCATAATTTTCGTCGTATTCGCGCACAATTGCCGAGTTTGCATAAGTTAATGCCAACTGACCAGCCACGCGCGGATCGCTTGTCACCGAAACCATTGGAATATTCGGACGTTGCGCCGCAATTGCTTCTGCTGTAGCGCCAGTCTTCGTTGCCGCAACAATCAAATCAGCATCAATCTGCTCCGCAAGCTTCACGACTGCACGCGAAATCGCATCATAGTTTTTGTAATTCCCAGTTGTCTCTTTATCAAGCGGCAAAATCTTGGAATGCTCCTGCGTATAAAGAATGACCTTTTTCATCTCCATCACGGTCTCAATTGGATATTGACCATTAGCTGTTTCATCCGAAAGCATTACTGCATCGGCGCCGAGCAAAACCGCCGTTGCAACATCTGACACTTCTGCGCGCGTCGGCTCTGGTTCCGTCACCATGCTTGACATCATCTGCGTTGCGACAATCACCAGCTTAGAATACTGGCGACAAAGTGCAATCAATTTGCGCTGAACAATTGGTACAACTTCCGCGCCAGCCTCAATCGCCATATCGCCACGTGCAATCATAATACCATCCGTAGCCTTGACGATTTCCTCCATTTTTTCGTCGCTTTCGATAGCCTTCTTGGTCTCAATCTTCGCTATAATTTGCGCATTCGAACCATGCGAAACCAAAATCTGGCGTAATTTATCGATATCTTCTGCGCTCTGAATAAAGCTCATTGCCACGTAATCAAAGTCGCGACTTGCACCAAACTCAATGTCAGCCAAATCCTTCTCGGTAATGATATCGCCACCCATGTCTGTATCTGGCAAATTAATGCCTTTCTTGCTCATGATAAAGCCATCATTTTCGACCTCGATCTTAATAGCTGTGCTAGAAACAATTTCTTTGACAATTGTGCGAATTTTACCATCAAATAGGAAAATCGGCTCACCGACTTTTACTTTCTCGGCTAAGTTGTATTGAACCGGCAAACGCTTACTACCATCATGCTCTTTCACGGCATAATCTAGAATTAGCTCATCACCCTTCTTTAAGTCCATGTGATTATTCTGAATTTCGCCAAGACGAATTTTTGGACCTTGCAAATCTTGCACGATCGCAACAGATTTACCACGCTCTGCGGCATATTTACGGATAATACGGATTTGTTCGTCGCGCTCGTCATAAGTACCGTGGCTGAAATTCAGACGGAAACCATTTACGCCCGCGTACACTAATGCTTTGAGTTTCTCTTCCCCAAAGACCGACGGGCCAACCGTCGCTAAGATTTTAGTACGTTTAAATAGTTTGCTCATACCTAAAATTATACCATTGCATCACTTAAAAGCATAAATGGTTTATTTACTATAAGCATAATGTATTTGCTATTAAAAGCGTCTAGATTGGCGGTTTCTTTGTTTGAAGCGCGTCTAATGGACGAGCGAGAACAAAAAACCGCCGAAATAGGCGGTTTTAATAGCAAATATGGTGATCACGGTGGGAATCGAACCCACGATTGCCAGGATGAAAACCTGGAGTCCTAACCACTAGACGACGTGACCAGTGCTCCTAGTTTATCACGCTTAGGTTAAGATGTCAAATCGCTACTTCTCTTCTTTTGCGACGGAAATAATTGTTTGCGCCAAACTCTCGGCGGCATTATCCTTTGAAAACTTCTTCAAATTCTTCGAAATTTCTTCACGTTCTTCCGGATGGTTGATTAAACGCTTGATTGCTTTATATAAGAGCTCTGGTTCTTCAAACATTTTATCGTCCGGCACCACCACGGCCGCATTCGCTTTTTCGTATGCCGCCGCATTTTTTACTTGATGATAACCAGGCAACTTTTCGTTAGGGATCATGATTACTGCCTTTGCCATGCTCGAAAGTTCAGTCATTGTTGAGGCACCCGCACGCGATACAACCACATCGGCCGCGCCAAACAACTTATACATCTCCGCCGAAAATTCTATCATGCGAAAGTTTGTTTTAAGCTCACCTTCTTCCCAAGTTTCATAATCTTTCAAATCCAACATTTCTGGATAACGCTCGCGACCAGCAATCAAAAGCAAACTCGTTATTTTTAACACTTCCGGCAATACTTCACGTAGGGACACATTAATGTGTTGCGCGCCCTGCGAACCGCCCGTTACTACCACCAGTGGTTTTTCTGGATCAAAACCAAGTTCTTTCTTAAGATTTTTTTGTTTCGCCTCGCTAGCTGGGCTGAATTCTGGATTAATCGGAATTCCTGTCCATTCCGCCTTGTCTTCTGGATAGTTATAATATTCAAGCGGCATACCAGTTGCTATTTTCGCCGCATGCTTCGACAGGACACGGTTTGTTAATCCCGGCGCCGCATCGCTATCATGAATTACGTATGGAATGCGTAAAATATGCGCCACCACCCCCACCGGCAAACACACATAACCACCCTTCAAGAAAATAACATCCGGACGATTTACGACCAAACGGAAAAAGCTCTGAAAAAGACCACCAATCGTCTTAAAGAAATCGACGATATTTTTTAGTACGACATCGAAATTCTGTAAATAAGTTATGAAAGTAAAATTTGTATAACGGCGCAGCTTCCCCGCCACGACCTTACGAATCTTCAAATCAAGCCCGTTTTCTATCGTAATCTTCCGGGCGTTCTTGTAGTATTTTTTATCAGTCCAAAATTCAATCTTTGCGCGCGGACGCACTTTCCATATTTCACGAACGACTGCTACGACTGGAGTAACGTGTCCTCCGCTGCCCCCGCCGACTACTAGTATCTTCATTTTCTTCTTCTATCGCTTTCCTTGATGTCCATCCAGATATTTGTAAAACGATACCTACGGCAAAGGCTACGAACAACATGCTCGTACCGCCGTAGCTTAGGAATGGCAAAGTGATTCCCTTCATCGGAAGCAGATTTGTCATACCGCCTATGTTGATTATAACATGGCTCACTATCCAGGCAAAAACACCCACCGAGAATAACCTCTGCTCCGAATCCTTAATGCGCTGCGATACATTCAGAATTTTCCAAAGCAAAATCGTAATCGCCAGAATGATTAATGTGGCACCAAGAAAGCCCCATGTCTCGCAAATAATCGCAAAAATCGAGTCCGATAAAGCCTCTGGCAAGTAGCCCGTCGACTGAATACTATTACCAAGCCCAACACCCATCACGCCACCAGTGCCCATACTTATTAGGGCGTTCTCAATATGATACGTGTCGCTTCCTTCATCGCCGCTATAGCTCAAAATACGTTGCATGCGATATGGAGTCGCGATAATCAAAATCAGAAATACTGCTGCCGCTACGCCAATAATTTTCAGAAGATTTATCAGTTCTACCCCACCTGCAAACATCATTGCGAAAATCATGAAAATAATTACCACCGTGCTACCAAAGTCACTCTCCCACCAACCAAGCAGCACCACTACTGCCAGCATTACTGCCGCCAAAGGTATAAAGAATCTCTGCGTATTTAATTCTTTTTTCTCTTTACGATCACGAATCAACCACGATACATAAAACAATACCGAGACTTTAAATAACTCCGACGGCATAAAACCCATCCCAATTCCTGGGATACGTAACGAGCGGCAGGCGCCTTTATCGCAAGTCACAAGTGCGTCTACGCCAAGTTTGCCTAATATCGTCACGAGGAGACACAGAATAACGCTCACAATCAACATTTTCTTCGCATATTTAGCTAGAAAATCGTATTTTAAGAAATAACCCGCTACTAAAGCGCCGATTGAAAGAACTACCGTAATAGCATGACGCACCAAGAAATAAGTATCACTATAACTAGTGCCATATTGTGTATTTAATGCCTGCGCCACGCGCGGACCAATTGCATACACAATAATCAAACTAGCCGCCATTAGGCCTAGCACAATCAATGCAATTACGAAATCTGGTCGGTGTTTCCTCATTAGTGAATGATACCCCCACCCATTGCCAAGAAGATACCAAGCATCGCTGTAATGCCGCCAATAATCCAAAAGCGCATTACGACTTTACTCTCTTCCCATCCTTTTGCCTGCAAATGATGATGCAGCGGCGCTGAAATAAAAACTTTTTTATGGAAGAACTTCTTTGCCACAATCTGTATCAACGAACTACCCGCCTCGACTACAAACAAGAGACCAATAATCGGCAGCAATAGGAACGAATTCGTCATCATTGCCACCACGCCAAGACCAGCACCAAGCGCAAACGAGCCCGTGTCGCCCATCATAAAGCGTGCCGGATAAACATTAAACCAGATGTAGGCCAACAACGCACCAAGAACAATAAAACAAAAGCCAGCCAAATACCATTGCTCTTGCAATAACGCAATCACGCCATAAGAGCCATAGGCCAGCATCGATAAACCCCCCGCAAGGCCGTCTAGACCATCAGAAATATTCACTGCATTGCCGGTCGCCACTACTGCGAAGGCAAACAATACAATCATCCCCACCATACCAATCTCAATCGGGCCTAGATATGGCACCATTACGGCTGTCCAGCCTAGCTTATACGCAAAGAACCAGCCTAGGAACAGACCCAGTGCCGAAATCATCGCAAACTTTACTGGCGCGCGCAAACCTGCTGCCGCATTTTTACCGAACAAGTTTAATAAATCATCTATAAAACCAATTACGCCGCCACCCACAAAAGCCGCAATTGGCAACCAGGTCTGACCACGATTCAAACAATTCGTCGCCAAAAGTACAATCGGCACCGTCAAAAGCATAATCACGCCTGCCATCGTTGGAAAATGACGCTTAATTTTATCCTTATGCAACTTATTCATCACGGTCAGCTCTTCGCCAGTCACCGCGACGCTCTTTTGGCGCTTCCATAGCTTGTGTTTATAAGCGAAATTCGTATAAATTGGCGTCAAAAACATCGCCAACAAGAATGAGCCAAGCGCCAAGATTAGCTCGTATCCCATATTTGAATTGATATCGTCTAACATTTTTTCCTTTCTATAATACTGGCTCTATTCTTAAATAATCCAACATATAATTACTTAGTTCGGTAAAAACTGGCACCGCGTTCGATACGCCCCATAGCAAAGTATTACCATCGATCCTAACTAAAATTACATATTCCGGCAAAGCCCCTTCTTTGGCAGAGCCGCCAAAACCGATGGCGCCAACTACCGTACGATTCGAAGTATATTTACCGCTCTCGTCGTAAGTTTCGGCCGTACCGGTCTTTACTCCTATATTATACCCCTGTTTGTCCGCATAGCCGCCATTTACGCTACGCACCTCATTCAACATTCCCCGCATTGTAGCGCTAGTTAGCGGCGTAATTGCGTCATGTAAGGCTGCCTTCGGTTCATCCTCAATAAATTTTCCGTCTTTCATCGTGCCAGCAAGAATTGTCGGCCGATAGTACTTGCCGCCATTTATTACCGAAGAAAAACCCGCCGCAACCTGCACCATCGTGAGACTCATACCTTGCCCAAAGGTCATATTTGCATAACGTACCGCATTGCCTTCATCCTCCTCAGGGCTAATAATCTTCCCTGTCGCTTCATATAATTCCACGCCCGTCTCGTGCCCGAGTCCAAAATTATTGTAGAGATAATTATACATAGTGGTGCGTGCTGTCTTTGGAATATTTTCGCCACCGATTCTACGCAAAGCTTCAATGCTTCCAGTATTTAGTGAATGGTCGAGCGCTTCATAAAAAGTCCGCTTACCCACCTGGCGCTCCGTACCGGTCGCATTCTTCATGATACGATCGCCAACTTTAGTATAGCCATAGTTGTAATAGGAGTCCGTCGGATCAAGTTTCTTCTCGTTAATTGCCATTGCATAAGTAAACGGCTTGCAAACGCTCGCTGGCTCATACGCCGATTCCGTCGTGCGATTCGTAAATAATGACGCATCTGTAACCTTATAATATTCCGCCGGACTAAAAGTTGGATAATTCGCCATCGCCCAGATGTGACCATTATTTGGATTCATAATCAGCACACTCGCGCTTCGAGCCGCACCATTGCTGCCATCTACAGTCGCCTGAATCACTTTTTCGGCCTTACGCTGGATATTTTCGTCTAGCGTCAAAACAATATCCTCGCCATCTTCAGCTGGTATTTCGATGTTGTCGTCGCCAATCGATAATGGCACCGAGTTGACGTCCGTCACGGTCTTGAGCATGCCATTTTTGCCAGTCAGTCGTTTATTGAGTGATCCTTCAATGCCAGTTCCAACACCCTCAGCATTTACGAATCCCACAACCTGCGCCGCCATCGTACCATACGGATACACCCGTCGCGAAGTTTCCTTCTTGCCAACACCTTTCAGATTCGCCGCTTTCACTGCCGAGACAGTATCATAATCAACATTACGTGCTACCTCCACATACATGTTCTTCATATCAGACCAAACTTTATCCCAAGTCGTAATCATCTGCCCATCCAAAATCTTGCCAAGCTCTACCTGTACCTTATTTTTATCTCCGACATAACTTGGATCCACAAAAATCGTCCAGGTCCGCTCATTTATTACCAAAGGCACCGTCTCGTTCTCGCCCGACATCATATAAATTTGCCCGCGCTTCGCAATTAGCTCGCGTTGTTTAACGCGCATCGAATTGGCCTCACTGATATATTTTTGATGGTCTAAAATCTGAATCTGAAAAAGACGCGCCACAAAAACCAGTAGCACGACCACCAAAAAAACTCTTAGCAAAATATATCGAGTACTCTGTTTTAGCTCGAGTTTAGCCATAAGGATATTATAACATCTATTCTTTTACGAAATCCGCCGAGACCGCCGGCACCATCACCGCTGCCACTTCGTTACTGTCTTCATTAGCTGCCGCCGCCGTAATCTTCGCGTTCTCTACCATCAGCGCATCGCGTTGCGCCTCTAAATTCGCAATTTCCGTATCTGTGTTTGCAATCGCCAAATCATAATTCGTCACTTTGGCGCTTTGCGTCAAGAAAATTAAGCCGACAAGTAACACAAATAGAAAAACCGTAATTGTGTGACTAACCGGCCCCAGCGTCACCTTTGGATTATGGCGCACCGCATTACGATTCCGCGCCCAAGACTCCGAGGAAGAACCTCGCGTCGAATAAGATCCCCTAGTAGCATAACTTGCTCTATATGCTGGCATCAAAAATTATTCCGTTTTTGTTTTATATTCCACACTCTTGTTCCACACACTGTCCCCCTATTATTCCAAGGCTTGGCGGTAGCTGGACGACAAGAGATAAACGTCCAGCTCCTACCAAGGAGGTCAAAATTTTTTTACACACTCCACAAAAACTTCACCTGTTCATGGTACCCCCGGTCAAAAGGGGCATGTCGGTTTGTTTTGCTTCAAAAAGATTATTTTTATCGGTCAAAATAAAAATCAAAATTGAAGGGAGTGATTAGCGAAAGTTAACTTTCACCTGTTGTGCGCGAGACCTGTTGGTCACGATGATCTTTGCCATTTATGGCTCCTTTTTGTTTTTATGTTTTATCGATAGCGCCTTCCCTGCCTCGCTGCGGCGCCATCAAGATTAAATCTTCTCGGCCACCCTCAGCTTAGCGCTTCGTGCGCGTGGGTTGTTAGCATTTTCAGTATTGTCCGCAACAATTGGTTTCTTTGTAATAATGCGTAAAGTCGACTCAATTCCCATACTACTTTCGTCCTTGAAAAATTCCTTGACGAGTCGATCCTCGAGGCTATGAAAAGATATTATCGCCACTCTACCACCCGGTTTAAGCAACTTTGGAATTAACGGCAACGTCCGCTCGATAATGCCGAGCTCGTCGTTCACGACGATCCTGATTGCCTGAAATATCCGCGTTGCTGGGTGCGTATGTGAATAAGGTGATTTCGATTTAATCAAATCGGCGAGCTCAGTAGTTGTGTTGATAGGCCGATGCATGCAGATTTCCCGGGCTAGCAATTCAGCACGACCACGGCGCTCCTCTGCATATTTTTCAAAAATCTCCGCAAGCTTACGTTCGCTCCATTTATTAACTATCGTCCAAGCGTCCAAATCCTGCGACTCATCCATTCTCATGTCTAGTCGCGCTTCTTTTGCGAACGAAAAACCTCTCTCGGTAATATCCAGTTGCGGTGAAGAAACGCCAAAGTCAGCCAGAATCATATCGAAGCTATTTCCACTCTCCACTAACCGTAGCGCCGTATTATAAAAATCATCATGAATCAATTTCGGCTTCACCTCTTGGTACTTCGCCTCCAAGAAATCAATTGCATTTTGATCACGATCATTCAAGACCGTACCATTATAATTCCGCGTTACTTCCAAAATCTTATCAGCATGCCCACCATATCCCGCCGTGAGGTCTAAATATGTTTCACCTTCTTTCGGCTGCAGATACTCTAAAACATCCGATAATAATACTGGAATATGAACTTCATTCATTTCTTCATTATATCTTGTTCGAATCCGAACATCTAGAAATTTTAGGTGTTTGTGTTTTTTGTTGTTTATTTTATCCTTTACACATTTAAGATAACTACAATTGCTTCCAGCGTATAGCTGACTCATTATTGTAGCGTTGAGAGACTTAATTTGTGTGAGGTGGAGTTATATGTTTGGGAGGTGTGTATTTCATGAATGTACGGGGCGGATTCGGTTTCGCGTATCCTAAACGCGCCCAAAACTCCTAGATGACCGGATTCGAACGATGTGAATGTGCTACTAAAAATAAGACCAGTTAGCGCTTTACGAGGGTAACGATCTGATAATGGCGCGATTGGTCTTTGATTTCAATCTTCTTTTTCATTGCGTTGTTTTCCAACCGTCCTTCTGGTTTTATTTTTGTTTCGTGGTGTTTATTTTGTTTCCACTTGTCCTTAGTTTAAGCAACTTTTTGCAGATTTGCAAGACCCAATTTTGCAAAGTTTTCCACAATATAGTGTAAAAATAACGACAATAACAGATATAAAACCGAACAAAATATTATTCTGGTCGTAGTTTTTCCACGATTGCTTTTTCCAATACAATATTTCATAAAAACCGAACAATATTACCATTGCTTTTTTGCTAAAATATTTCACGATACAAACGCCTCCCCATCTTGACAAAATGCAAGAAATTTGATATAATTAATATATTAGGGGTGTTTTAAGGGGGGATTTTTTATTCCCTGCCCTACATTCCGCGCTCTTTGATAATTCGTTCATCTGTTAATCTACGCGCAAAGGGGGTTTGTCATGTGGGTAGAATCTTTATGGGATATTGGGACTGCGAATACTGTGGCTCCACCGACATCGACGGCAGCAAACTCAGCTGTCCAAATTGCGGCAAAAGCCGCGGTCAAAGAGTAGTCTTCCACCCAACTCCGCGCGGTAGCTCTGGTAAACCCCGACATTAAGTATCGGAAAATACCGAGGAATATCACCGCGCCACTGCTGGCCCAGATTGGGTTTGCAGCTATTGTGATAGCAATAATCGTGCCGATCATCCAGTTTGCCGCAATTGCGGTCATACAAAAGAAGAAAGCGACCGCCACTACTTTGAGCTCCACCCGGAACGCGAAAATCAAATTGTGCCGCTCGATGAAAATGGCGCCAATTATCATCCCCACTATTCGGGAACTATAGATGATGATGACAACAACAAAGACGACTATCGCCAAACACCATATCTAGACTCTTCAAGACACAATAGTGACAATGCCGGCTCAGCCCTGACGGAAATTGTTTCCAATATTCCCTGGGGGAAGGTTTGCATCGCCCTACTTGCCGTCGCGCTTATATTTGGAATGATTTATATTTTCATCCCAAAAGAGCGCGACATCACTGTCACCGACGTCGACTGGCAACGCAATGTCGTCGTCGAAGAATATCGTACTGTCCGAGAATCTGACTGGTCGGTCCCTACGGGTGGGCGCATTGCCTATTTCCAACAGGAGATTCATCATTATAGCCGAATTCTTGACCATTACGACACTGTCACTAAATCACGCCAAGTGATTACTGGCAGCCACCAAGAAGTAATCGGCTACCGTGACCTCGGTAATGGATACTTCGAAGAAATCACCCAAACCGTCTACGAATATGGCACAGAATACTACACCGAAGAAGAGCCGGTTTACGTCAGCGTACCAGAGTATCGTACAAAATATTATTACGATATCGAGCGCTGGGTTTACGACCACACCGAAACCAGCTCCGCTCACGATCACGAGCCATATTGGCCGGAGGTTGAGCTAAAAGATAACCAGCGCATAAATGGCCGCGACGAAACCTATGGTTTCACCGCCATTTACAGAGATAAGGAAAATCATTACACGATCGAATACGCCGACTGGTGCGAAATCAACGTTGGAGTTCAGCTCCATGTCAAAGTACACATTGGCGGTCGCATCGAAATTTTACCAGACGAATGAAATTAAAAAACTCAAAAAATACCCCTGGGCACTAAGTCCCAGGGGTTTTCTGTTCTCTCATGATAGGTCAAGCATCGAAAAGCCGGTATTATCCAGTATATGTAGCACCATATAACGTCTATCAAGCGGCGGTCGCTCTTCAGGCTCCCACATCGACAAATCGGCCGTAAAATCATCGCAATAGGTACCCTGAAAATACCCCAGACCATCATCGTCAATCCTCAGCAAGCGCCCAATCTGCGCTCCGTGCTTAAATTCGATAACCGTGTTAATTAAGAGGTTGATGGCAAAGCCCAGCAAAACACCAATTTTGATTGCGCGACCAGTAATCAGCCAAAATTTGTAGTCAACCGGGACCAACATCTCCGCCAACAATATAAATACGAATTGATAGATAAAGGTTAAAACTAGCCTTACGGACCATTCCATGCTTAATGCGTTTTCATTTTCATCTTTAAAGAAACCTCGTCCATGACTCGCTAAATATTCCTCAGCAATTGTCATCGACGCATTGTAAATTTTCTGAACTATAAGCATCTCAAAAATAAAGTCCAGAATGTGGTATGCCAACCAAGCCACAACTACAACAACCATCAGAGAGCAAAAAGTGCTAAGCATTGTCACCACCCCTTTCGAAAAGTATTTGCCTCTGCTAGCATTTTTTCACATTCACCCCCAAAAACGCAATCATAAGCAACAAAAATCTCCGCACGACACGGAGATTTCGTCTTACATCATATGGTTGCGTTTGCGCTTTCGCACAATTGGGTCAAGATCACGTTTGCGAAGACGCAAATTCTTTGGCGTCACTTCCAGAAGTTCATCTTCCATCAAGAAATCCAAACACTGTTCGAGCGACAATTGCGTATATGGCGTAAGCTGAATTGCGCCATCAGATGCATGCGTGCGCATATTTGTCAGCTGTTTTTCGCGACACACATTGATATCCAGCTCATCTTTCTTCGAGAGGCCAACAATCATACCCATATAAACATCAACCTGTGGCGGAATATATAAGATGCCACGCGCTTGGGCCGCATCGAGCGCATAAGCTGTGCTCTGACCCGCTTCTGATGCTACCAAAGCGCCATTGCGCTCCTGATGATAATGAGCCGTCACCGGCTGGTAGCCCTTTGGCAAGGTATTCATAATTGCCGTACCCTTAGTCTCAGTTAATAGATTATTACGCAAGCCAATCAAAGCGGCCGTCGTAATCGTGTAACGAAAGCGCGTCGTGCCAGTCGTCGTCATTTCTTGATCAACTAGCTCCGCCTTGCGCACGCCTAATTCTTGCGACACAGCGCCGACATATTCTGGTGCAACCTCAATCGTTAATTCTTCAACCGGCTCCATCTCTACACCATTTTCAGTCTTGTAGACTACTTCTGGGCGACCCACTTCCATCTCATAGCCTTCGCGACGCATTGTTTCAATTAAAACCGAAAGATGCAACTCGCCACGGCCCGAAACTTTATAACCTAAACCTTGTGGTTCTAGACGCAAAGCAATGTTCGTTTCTAGTTCACGCTTCAAACGATCACCAATCTGGCGCGAAGTCGTAAACTCGCCCTCACGGCCCTTGAGTGGTGAGGTATTTGGGCCAATATAGATACTCAGAGTTGGCGCTTCTAGCTCAATCGTCGGTAAAGCCTCAGGATTCTCACCGGTCGCAATCGTATCGCCAATCGAAGCTGCATCAAGACCAGCCATCGCCACAATATCACCCGCGATCGCCTCACTCACCTCTTCGCGACCAAGACCACGATAAGTATAAAGGCTATCAATTTTATTGCGCACGATGTTGCCATTTACCTTCATCACAGACACGGTTTCGTTTTTCTTGAGTTTGCCACGGAAAATTTTACCAATCGCATATTTGCCAAGATAGCTATCGGCTGCAAGCGCTGCCACGAGCAACTGCGCGCCCTTCGAATCATCGACATCCACTTGCGGCTCTGGGATTTCATTGATAATGGCATCAAAAATCACATGAAGATCATTGTCCAACTCTGGCGTCTTGCCGGCGCGACCATCACGCGCAATCGCGTAATAAGTCGGATACTTAAGCTGCTCTTCATTTGTAGCAAGCTCCAAGAATAAGTCGCCTATTTCGTCCTCTACTTCGCCCAAACGCGCAGCAGGCTTATCGATCTTATTTATCACCACAATCGGCGTCAGAGACAATTCTAGGGCCTTCTGGAGCACAAATTTCGTCTGCGGCATTGGGCCTTCCTGTGCATCTACAACCAAAAGCACACCGTCCGCCATATTAAGCGTGCGCTCTACCTCGCCGGAAAAATCGGCGTGGCCTGGCGTATCGATAATGTTAATCTTATAACCGTTATAGAAAACTGCGGTCTGCTTGGCGGTAATCGTAATGCCGCGCTCATGCTCCTGATCGCCAGAGTCCATGATTAAAGTTTGGCCCATCTCGGCCTGATTCTCGCGAAATGTATTACTCTGCTTCAAGAGAGCATCAACAAGCGTCGTCTTGCCATGGTCGACGTGCGCAATAATCGCTACATTGCGAATTTTACTCTTATCGTTCATTGCCCTTTCCTTTTGCAAATAAAACAGGAATGAGTTTCGCTCATTCCCGCGAATTGATATAAAAACTTACATAGATTATAACAGATTAAGCTTATCTCGTAAAGCATAACCGCAACAAAAAATCGCCAATCGGCGACATGTTTTAAATGGTGGGCGGTATAGGATTCGAACCTATGACCTCGTCTACGTCAAAGACGCGCTCTAGCCAACTGAGCTAACCGCCCATAAAGTCTGGGTATATTCTACCATAGATACATCTACCCCGCAAGCGTTTTCGCGCTTGCAAAAATAAGATTAAAGAGTATAATAGTGTGCATTGGGTCCGTAGCTCAGCTGGTTAGAGCACCTGCCTTTTAAGCAGGGTGTCGTGAGTTCAAGTCTCACCGGACTCACCATTTTTTTGCGAAGCAAAAAGTGAGCCCCGGAGGCTCACTTTTTTTACATCTGAATCTCTATTGATTCCTTGCCAGACTCTTCCTTCTCTGGTTTTTCTGACTCATCCGCCTTTTTATCTTTTTTGCTCTTCTTCTCTTTCTTCGATTTTTTCTCTTTAATAGCACTCTTCGGCTTTTCGCCTTCTTTATTGGCCTTGGCTTTCTTAACAATGCTCAAAATCACCACTAATAATATAATCGCCAGAACAACGCCACCGGCAACCGCCACCGCCCAAATCGGCAAATTCAACATCGTGCGCGTCGAAACTTCCTCAATTTGTTCGCCATTGCTATTCACGTATACAATTTTTTGTTCAACTGTAAACATACCATAGCCAACCGTAGGATCTTCATCTGTTACGGCGAATTCAGTCTCAGAATCTGGATAAACCTCTTTGGTTTCCTCAGTTTTAATTTCCTTCCAATCTTGCAAGCCAAACCTTGGCGTTACGCGCACGGAATAAACCGCCGCAAAACCAGCATTACCACTATTTTTTACTGTGATGCCAGCATGAACCTTATCGTCTAGGCTTACTGGCGCAACATTATTCTTTACTACCTCACCGCCAAAAGCTACGCCTTCCGTCGCTACCGTCAATCGAACATCAATTTCTTTTGTTGTTTCGCCTGTAACATCCTCGACTTTAACCGTCACGTATTGAGAGCCAAACTTAGCATCCGCTGGCACCACCACGCGCATACCTACCGTCTTGGTTGAATTGGCTGGTATTTCAAAATATCTAATGCCGCCCACAAAGGCAATCCAATCCGCTGCGAGTTTCGAATCGTCCTTTATGCCTTCTGCGCTCGGCTTTTCTGCCGAAACTTTAACGGCTATCGTCTCGGAGGCATTATTTGTAATCGTAAACGTTTGCGTATAAGTTCGCCCCACCTCTGAGAGATAACCATAGTCGATTGCTTCAGTGCTCAACTCAATCGCATCTTTTACGCCGATCGTCTCAACAACTTCGCCACCGCAATTTGTTACTAATCCATCTTTGCCCTCGACCGGTTTTCCGTCCGGGCCAATGCAGGCATTCGCCGGCACAACAGTCGCACAATTGACCAATGCGCACATAGCTAAGCCCACCAACCAAGTTCTTTTCATTTTACCTCGCATTTAATTACTTCTATAATAACACAAGCTGAATATTTTCGCCCATAAAAAAGCCGGGGCAAGTTGGCGCCCCGGCGAAATCTCAAGATGGCAGCCCAAAGACGAGAATTAATCCAAAACGCTCAGTTGATCTTTTTCCCAAACGATATGCTCGCCGGGTGTATACATAATCCTTTCCGAGAATACCCTGCGCGGATCCAAACGTTCACTCATGCGCAGGCAAAAACTGCCACTACGGTTCTCTTCCGGATGAGAAAAAGCTGCGTTGAATACAACTGCCAGATAATGCTTCTTGCCCCCGCGGATAACCTCCTTCGTCAGCATCATCGGCGAGCCACTTTCGGGATCTTCCACCGCTATCATTACAGGCTCTGCAAGGTCAAGCGTCGCCGCCAACCTACGGGCGGCCGTAAACTCCTTGCGATTATTGCCAATTCCCAGACAGCCATACCTTGACTGCTGTTCGTGATCGATTGTCACGACGACGTCGTCGCCCTTTCCGGGCTTAATAAATTTACTCAACGGCAAAACGATTAAATCGCCACCATAGAAACTCGTACTTTCCATGCTACCACCTCCAATATGATAAAGAACGCCACCTTGAGTGTGTATATTATATAATATTTTTCCGACAAAGACAACAAAAATACAGCCTTCCCGGCTGTTTTCTTGAAATGGTGCGGGTTAAGAGACTCTAACTCTCGACCTCTTCCTTGGCAAGGAAGCGCTCTAAACAACTGAGCTAAACCCGCATAAGGTTGTATCCATTATACATCAAACCGACCACATTTGCCAAGACTAATTATCTATTGACAAATTTAACCATTAGTGGTATAATTAAAAGATAAGCTCGTTTTTAGCGTAATTGCGCTAAAAACATCACAAAAAAGCTAGTATTTTAGGAGGCGACAACATGAGAAAAGATGTTTATTTATCCTGCGAAGCCAATGGTATTAAAGGTGCCGAGCGCGCCGCTAATCGTCATCGCCCTGGCGGAGATCTCTACCGTCCCGGCAACCGCGTCCGCGTCGAACACGGCAATATCCCCCAGTGGGGTTCCGCCATCCCGACCAGCCGCACCTACGGCAAAACCGAACCCGGCTACCGCATCATCGTCGAAAACGACAACTAATCTCAGTTCACTTCCCCTCAGCCACGCCCCGCGCGTGGCTTTTTCTTACCAAAAAAAGCAGCCCGAGGGCCGTTATAAAAATTATGGTGC
>JAUNHY010000014.1 GCA_030523715.1 Candidatus Saccharimonadota bacterium | reverse complement strand
AGTATTCTGACGCGTCAAAGATGACATTATCCGCTTCTGCGTAGTAGTCCCAGACTTGCGTGATTTCGCCATCGACAATGCGATAGATGTAGGCCGAATCGTGAATCACGATTGTTCCTACGGTCGTATGCGCATAGTAGATAACGCCATCTGCCAGCCCTTCGGGGATTTCGCTCATGTCGAGTTTTTCATCGACGGGGGCGTTGGGATCAACTCCGTCCCAACCATCGTTCTGATTGTTATCCGTGGGGTTATCGTAGGGGACGCCTTCTTCGAGCCAAATCTGCGGCTCGGCGTCATCGTCTATGCCGCCTTCCTCTTGATTGAAATCTTCGTACTCGTCACCATTGTCAGTCTCGTCTGCGTGAGCAGTGTTAGTGATTCCACTTTCTCCGCATGCCGTCAACATCAGGATCATAACCAGGAACAGAATCGCGAACCTCTTCATAAAACCACCTCCTAATGGTCGAGAGTTCTTAAGGTGCAAAAACTTCGGGCATATATAATGCCACTATAAAAATTATAGCACAAACACTATCAAAAGTCAATCGGACGACATTCTCGTCAGGAGTGCGGCATAAGTGGTATAATAATAGAGATATGGAGGATTTTGACTATTTGCGCGAGGGAGATGTATATCTTGACTCGGCGTGCCAATCGCTACGCCCGCGCCCTGTTATTGATGCACTAAACCGTTATTATACCGAGCATAATTCTTGTGGTGAGCGCGTGAAATATGCTTGGGGTCGCGAGACCGACGAGCTTGTCGAAGAGACGCGTGAGCTAGTCCTTAAATATCTTAAGCTCAAGAGCCGTGATTATTCCGTTTCTTTTACCTTAAATACGACCTATGGCATAAATTTACTATTGAGCCAATTCAAGTCTGGATTATTCAAAAAAGTCATGACTTCTGACATTGAACATAATTCGCCATTTCTCTCCACTATGACTTTTGCGCGCAAAAACAATATCGAGCGCGAAGTAATGGTACGCGAAGACGACGGTTCCATTAATATTGATAATTATGACTTTAAGAAAGCGCTCGTAGTAGTTAACTGCGCATCAAATATTGATGGCCGCAAGCTTTTAAATATTAAAGATTTGATCAAAAAGGTTCATAAGCAGGGTGGCATCATTATCGTTGATGCTGCGCAGGCACTTGCGCACAGCCCAGAGATTCTTTATAAGACTGAGGCCGACGCAATTTGTAGCTCTGCACACAAAATGTATGGCCCATCGCTTGGTGTTATGATAGTTCGCCGTGACTTATTTAATAAAATCGACACTAGCTTTATTGGCGGCGGCATGGTTGATGATGTCGATAAAGAGTCGTATGAACTTTCGGCTGAGTCTGAGAATCATGCCTATACGAAGTTCGAATCTGGTCTGCAGGCATGGGGCGAGATTGTCGCCTTCGGCAAGGCAATTCGTTGGCTCAATAAGGTCTCGAAGAAAGATAAAAAGAATTTTGCTGAGTGCTATACGCGATTGTTTGAATATCTCAATGATAATCCAAAAATTCACTTGATTAATCAAGAACCAAATCCAACCATGTCGTTCTATATCGAGGGTGTAGACTCACATCTTGCGGGCGGCGCTCTTTCGAGTCGTGGCATCATGGCACGGACTGGTTATTTCTGCGTCCATTATTATCTCGATCACGTCAAGCACTATCCGCCACTTATCCGCTTCTCGCTTGGTTACTATATCCGCCCAGAGGATATTGATAAAACTATTGATGTTCTCGAAAGGATGACGAAGTAATGGTTTGTATAGCCGCTTTCATTATTCTGATTATCGTCGGGATTTTTGTGGCATTTATTTCGATTTTTAAACCAAAAGTTGGCAAGCGCTATCTAAAAATCCTCAAAAAATCCTGGGGTTGTGTCGGCAAGCGCGTCACGCTTCAAAAGTGCGAAACTGGTTTTGGCGACGAAGTAAAAAATTCTATTTTAAGCCGTGTATTAATAAAGAAGCCGAAACTCGTTAAGCCACTATCGGTCGCAATCGAGGCACTTTCAATTCTATTAGTTATTATTACGATTTGGTCGCTCGTAGAAGGCGTTAAGGCTGGACTTGCACTGTGGTCGCTCGGTACTTGCAATGTCCAACGTCCAGAAGCTTGCTCGCTCGGCGCTGAGGTCTGTAGCATTGATGGCGATAGTGGTCCAAAAAATCCAATCGAGGCGATTGGCTATTGGTTCTCGGACTGGGGCGAAATTTTTAGCGCTATGCCAGATAAATTCCGCAGCTTCAATGTCGACGATTTTGATTTTAAAGGTATTGTCATTGGTAGCGAAGGCGACATTAAGGCCGTAGATATATTTGATCCTGGGTGTGTGGTCTGCCTACAATCATTTAGAAACCAACTAAATGCGGGATATTTCGAGACCGACGAGAAAGTACTTCTTGTGCCATTCCCAATCCAGGATGCGGAAGGTAAGTTTAAATATAGCAATTCTAAATTAATAGTGGGCTATCTATTCGGCGCCGAGAAAAACGATAATCATGAAAATAATCAGGTTTCGTTTGAAATCATCAAGCGCATATATACTGAAAAAGATAGCCAGCATCGCTCCTATCAGGATCTTTTCAACGATTATTATTCCAATGAAGAAGTTGAGCAGGCGCTGCAAGAATGGCTTAAGGAATTTGGTTTTTCTGACGAGCAAATAGAAGCAACAAAACAATATGCTCGCTCGAGCGAATATGATGAGTTGGTTGCGCATAATAACGATATCGTCGTAAATCAATTACATGCTAAGGGTATCCCAACGATGCTTTATGATGGTAAAAAACACACAGGGAGGTGGGAAGAATAATGCAAGGATATGAGGCTTTTTGGCTCGGCTTAACACAGGGCTTAACGGAATTCATTCCGATTTCAAGCTCTGGCCATTTGGAAATACTCCAAGAGATTATGGGGGGTCGTAGCGCAGACTTCCATCTGTTTTTGGAATTCATTAATCTCGGTACTTTTATTGCATTGATTATTTATTATCGCAAACGTATCGCAGAAATCTTAAAAGAAGTATTTGTAAAACATAATTTCAAATTTGCGGGAAATATTATTATTACCTGTATACCAGTTGTAATTGCCGGTATTCTTCTTTCGGACTTGATTGAATCGAATTGGTTCTTCTCTAATATGATTACAATCGCATGCGCGATGGCTATTATTGGTATTCTGATGATTTTAATAGAGAAACTACCAAAGATGAAGCCAATCAAAGACGACAAACATCTTACTTGGAAGAAGGCGCTCGGTATTGGCTGCGCGCAATGTCTAGCTCTTATTCCAGGCACATCTCGTTCCGGCTCAACTATTTTAGCCGGCCGCATTGCTGGCCTTAATAATAAATCTGCTGCAGATTATTCTTTCACGGTTAGCATTGTTGTAATGGCGGGCGTAATGTGTAAAAGCCTTCTCTCGGAGTCTTCACGTGCATATATTGCTGAAAACTGGCAGATGCTCACGCTAGCAAATGTGGTCGCATTGATTTCTGGGCTAATCGCAATCCACTTCGTAATGAAGTTTCTTGAAAAGAAAGGCTCACTCGAAGCATTTGGTTGGTATCGCGTAGTGATTGCGGCTATTGTGATTATTTTCGAGCTCCTCAAATAATGCTATAATACAAAGGCATTAACAATTTAATATCAAGAGTGTAGCGAGGGACCGGCCCGACGACCTACCAGCAACCTGCTTTTTGCAAGGTGCTAATTCCGTCCAAGAAAGGAAAGATATGAAACAATTCTTATCTTCGAGCGATGGCTCAATTCAAACTAAAATAGTAACGCGCACGGCGGAATTTGTGTCGCCAAAGCATCCAGACAAAATTTGCGACCAAATATCCGACGCAATTCTCGACGCATACCTTGCAAAAGATTCGCGTGCGCGCGTAGCAGTCGATGTGATGGGTGGCCACGGCAAGCTGTATATTATGGGAGAAGTTACAAGTACGGCAAATATAGATATTGAACAAATCGCTTATAAATACGTTGGCGACGAAATGACTATCGGAATAAATATCGTAAAACAGAGTGCCGAAATTGCGCGCGGAGTAGATATTGGCGGCGCTGGAGACCAGGGCATCATGGTTGGATATGCTTGCGCGGAAAACGAGGAATATCTACCGCAAGAATATGTCCTCGCACGGGACCTGTGTAAATATATTTATGATAAACATCAATTTGATGGCAAAACTCAAGTTACAGTCGAATTGACATACATTAACGGGCGATATATATCGACAAAAATTAAACACATTGTTATTAGCTGGCAAAATGTTCCTGCAGAAGAGCTAAAAAATATATTAAATAAATGGCTCACGCAACTAGATAAAGATGTTGAGTTGGCGGATGATTATTCATTAAGTATTAATCCAGCTGGAGACTGGGCTATTGGTGGATTTGATGCAGACTCCGGCCTAACTGGGCGCAAGATCGTAGTTGATAATTATGGCCCACGCGTGCCAGTTGGCGGTGGTGCATTTTCCGGTAAGGATCCGAGCAAAGTAGACCGCTCCGCCGCCTATATGGCGCGTAAAATCGCAGTCGACTACCTAGAAAAACATCATGCATCCGAAGTGACTGTGAATATTTCATACGCGATTGGGCGCGCGGAGCCAGTAGACGCAACGGCGTATATTGATGGCCATCGTTGCTCTATCGTAGGCTATGATTTATCGCCGCAAGGAATCATTCAAGAATTGGGCTTATTGCAACCACAATATGCCGAGCGTGCAAAATGGGGACAACAGCGTGGATAGGGTGCAGTCCTAGTTATTCGAAGCGAGCAGCGTATTCAAGTAAACTTGACAATATGCTAAAATGCTAGCATGGATATAGATAAAATCCGAAATTTTTGCATCATTGCGCATATTGACCATGGTAAGTCGACGTTGGCGGATCGCATGCTTGAAATTACTGGCACTGTTGAAAAACGCGAAATGAAGTCGCAGCTCCTTGATTCTATGGAGCTCGAACGCGAAAAAGGCATCACGATTAAATTAACGCCGGTTCGCATGCAGTATAAAGGTTACGCATTAAACCTTATAGATACACCTGGACATGTAGATTTTTCATACGAAGTGTCTCGTAGTCTCCAGGCCGTAGAGGGCGCCATTTTGGTAGTCGATGCAACGCAGGGTATTCAGGCGCAGACTTTAGCGAATGTTTATTTAGCCCTCGAACAAGATCTTCGGATTATTCCTGTTATTAATAAAATAGATTTACCAGCCAGTGATGTTCCGCGCGTGACAGCCGAAATCGTTAACCTTCTTGGTTGCGATGAGTCTGAAATTATTAAAGTGTCCGCTAAAACTGGCGAAAACGTCGACAAAGTCCTAGATGCAATTATTGAGCGCATCCCGTCTCCAGTTAGGACGAATAGTAACGAAACGCGTGCGCTAATCTTTGATTCTTACTTCGATGATTATCGGGGTGTAATTCTGTATGTGCGTATGTTTGATGGCATCTTACCAAAAAATGCAAATATCCGCATGATGGCTACTGGCTCCAATGATATTGCTCTTGAAGTGGGCGTGCTTAACCCAAAAATGTCACCGCGTGACCAGTTGCAGGCTGGCGAAATTGGCTATATCGTTACGAATCTCAAAGCCACTCGTGAAGCTAAGGTTGGCGATACGGTTACATTAGCTAAGGCCCCCGCAGCGGATGCCTTACCGGGTTATAAAAATGTTCGCCCATTTGTTTATGCGGGATTTTTCCCAGTTAGCAATGATCAGTATAAAGATCTAAAAGAAGCGCTCGAGAAATTATCGTTAAGTGACTCAGCTCTACAATACGAGCCAGAGAATTCGCCAGTTTTGGGCTTTGGCCTTCGTATCGGTTTCTTGGGCCTACTCCATATGGATATTATTCGTGAACGCTTAGAGCGTGAGTTTAAACTAGACCTAATCGTCACGAATCCATCGACGGATTATCATGTATTACTCACGACTGGCGAAGAGCTTGATATTCGCTCAGCATCAGATTTACCGGATATTACGCGCGTAGCAGAAATTCGTGAACCATGGGCAAAAGGCGAAATAATCACGCCAAAGGAGTATATTGGCGCGATTCTAGAACTAATCGTTAGTAAGCGTGGTATTCAAAAAAATATATCTTATATCGACACACGCGCCGTAATAGACTTTGAAGCGCCGATGGCGAACTTGCTCACAGATTTCTACGATCAACTCAAGTCTGCTACGTCCGGATATGCTTCGTTTAATTATGAACTTGGCGGTTATCATGCCGAGGATCTCGTCCGTGTAGATTTCTTAGTTGCTGGTGAGCGTATAGATGCATTAAGCGTGATGGCGCATCGGAGCGAGGCAGATGGAATTGGACGCACCGTTACAAAGAAACTCAAGGAAGTAATTCCGCGCCAAAACTTTGAGGTCGCCTTGCAGGCGGCAATTGGTGCCCGTATTATCTCGCGCGAAACACTCGGTGCTTATCGTAAGGACGTAACGGTTAAGATTCATACCGGCGACCGCGACCGCAAAGCAAAACTCGTTGAGAAACAAAAACGCGGCAAAGCGCGCATGAAACGCTTTGGCAAAGTTGATATTCCGAGTGAAGCTTTTACGGTGATGCTAAAAAGAGATTAAAAAATTCCCCCTTACGGGGGGATTTTTTATTGATTCAATGGAATTTCGTGGCCTTGATCTTTCAGGGCCATTTCATAAATACCGTTAAGCACATTATTAAACACGGTTTCGCGGTCTGCATTTGCGCTCACCGGAATCAGCAATTCGCGCTTACGATAGGTTTCTATTACGGGCATCGTCTTAGTAATAAACTCCTGAATGCGCGTATCGAGAATCTCCTCATCATGATCATCAGAACGCTCGCCGCGGTCTTGGAGCATTTTCGAGGCGGTCCAACGATTTTTTACCTCGGCCTCGGAAACATTAAGTAAAACGACTGCCTTAATTGAATGTCCGCTGACGTCGCAAGTTGAGATTACGTCGTATTCTTCGCCTTCCCAGCGACCAACACTACTAAGAATTAAAGGAAATTCGGCTAAATCGGCACGAGTAAGATATGGCAAGACGATACTACTGAATTTTGAGGTCGGTGCTAGATTGCCGGCGCTCATTTCGCGTAACAAATCTTTATCTTCATTCTCGGCGGCGCGTAGAATTAAGCCAGAACTAAGGAATTTTGCACCAAGGAGTTCTGCTAGGCGAACGCCAATAGTATCTTTTCCGGAAAAGGGCAGACCGAAGATATTTATGCTTCCGGTCCCAAGCCATTGTTTGATAGTTATTATTCTTTGATCCATTTGATATAATAATAACATATATGGATAACCAGGATGCTAATAAAGGTTCAGGTGGGCTAGCTAATATTTCCAAGAATTTCCTGGAAGGTAAGGTCACCTCAACGGAACAGGTTAAAAAATTAACCGATGCCAGCGGCCAAATCGACAAAGATTCCGTCGTTGTTCAACCGGGTAATTTCGAGAATGTTCAATCGCAGAGTATTGTCGAAACTACGCGCGAAGAGGCAAGTGAAGAGCTTGCGCAAATCAAAGCTTTTAATGAAGAAATGGAGCGTCAACAGAAGCTTCAGGAACGCCGAAACAAAACTCGCCGCATTATCATTTATGTAATTCTCGGTTTCTTCGGTGCTATTGTTGCCGGCGTACTGATATGGATGCTCGTGAATGCAATTATCGCTGCTCAATCTCCGGTAAACCCAGGCGAAGATCCAGACCCAGAAAAGCCGGCCCAATACGATACGGTTGATGGATATAAATGTGAGACCTCTAACTGTTATAAAGTCGTAGAGCTTCCAGATGAGCGTATTCTTATTCGCGACGAAGATTTCTACATCTATGATACGACCGAGAAGAAAGCTACACTGACTACGATTGAGAACCAAGAATATCATAGCATTACGCCATTCAAATGGGGTGATAAGATTCTTCTTGATTTGGACCCTGAATCCGAGAAGTCAGGCCTCTATTCCGTTACTGACAACTCGCTGCTAATTAGCTTCAAATACGACAGCTTCTATAGAGACATTAAGGACGATGTTTATCGCGAGATGACTTGGGTGGAAGGCCAGTATATCGTTGCTAAATTGAGCGGTTCGTATCGTCTAGCACGCATCTATGATGGCCAGGAGATAATTCGTGGTGCCGAACGTGTGTTTATTCATGATAACTTCTGCGTCGGCTTCGAAAAGGACGGCGAACGTCGTATTTATACTAAAAATGGTAAACAAATTAAGGTTGTCGAAAAAGGTGGTAAGATCTTCATTCATGGCAGCACTGTCGTCTATGTGTCTAGCGACGATTACTACTTCGAACTTTATGACTCGGCCGGCGAAGAAATCTACGAGGGCCAGGAATATGACTATCTTTCTGAGATAGATTACGAAGTATTCACGGAAACTCTCTCGAAGAATAAAGTGTATTACAAAGTCTTTGATAAATAATTAGCAAACCTTGACCTTGAGTGCTAGAGAGCATACAATAGAACTATGACTGACCGTCAAAGAGAAATACTTTTTGCAATCATAGAAGAATATGCAGAGCTAGCCACTCCGGTCGGGAGTGTAACGCTGGCGAAACTTTTTGATTGCTCCTCGGCGACTATTCGCGCCGAGATGGTAAAACTTGAGCAGATGGGCTACATCACGCAGCCACACACTTCTGCGGGGCGTGTCCCAACCGATGCCGGCTATCGCCTTTATGTCAACTCGCTACAGCAAAAAATTGACGAAGAAAGCGATTTACTACCAGAGCATGCTCATGCTGAACCGGCCGACAGGCCAACACGCGCTCTTGCCACGCGAATTCAGGCTCAGACGCGGGCGGATTTTGCTATCCGTGCCGCCGTGGATAGTCTCGTGAATCTCACGGGTAATTTAGGTCTTGCAACAATTGGCGATCAAATCTATATTTCCGGCTTCGGTAATCTATTCTCTCAGCCAGAATTCTTACAAACGGCTCAAGTGCAGGCGGTCGGAAAGCTTCTCGATAATATAAAGCCGTGGCTTAATGAGGTGCAGCCGAACGAGGCCATTAATGTTTATATCGGTACTGAAAACCCAGTCGGCAAGGCTTCGAACGTTTCTTTGATTATTTCACGCTTCCGCTCGCCATATTCCGATCGTAGCTATATTGGCGTCTTGGGGCCTACTCGTCAATCTTATAAACGCGTTATGTCGCTTGTGCGTCATGCGGGAATTATGTTGGAGGATATTATTCTATGAACGAAGATCGAGATTTTAACGAAACGCCAGATAGTGAGCGTTCAAACTTAGAGAATGCCGAAAATAATATCTCGACGGACGACTCGCCGAACCAAGAAGGAATTGGCGAGGCTGTAATTGGTGCCGCCGAAGTAAGCGCAAAAACGGCAAAAATTTTCAAAAAGAAAAAGAAAAGCGTCGATGACGAGCAAAATGACAAAATAAACGAATTAATAAATGACCTTCAGCGAACTCGTGCTGATTTTGAAAATTTCCGCCGTCAGACCGAAATTCAGAAGAGCCAGTATGGCAATGTTGTAAAATTTACAACGGTTAAAAAAATGTTGCCGTTGCTTGATGATATTGAGCGCGCGATAGCGGCTAACCCAGATACGTTAACTCCTCTTGCGAAAAGCCTCGAAAAGACAACCAAAGAACTTGGCCTAACTAAGATTCCATCCGAAGCCGGCGTCGAGTTTAATCCAGATTTACATGACGCGGTTATGGTAGATGGTGACGGTGACACTGAATTGGTCGGAGAGACGTTACGTACGGGCTATTACTATGAAAATGAAGTTCTTCGCCCGACCATGGTAAAAGTAATTAAACAATGAAAATCTCTATAATAACATTGTTTCCAGAGATGTTCGACAAGGTTTTTAATCAGTCGATGCTTTGGAAAGCTCAAGATCGTGGATTAGTTGAATTTGAGTATATAGATTTACGCCAATTTGGGCTTGGCCCACGTCATCAGGTGGACGACACGCCCTATGGCGGCGGCGACGGAATGCTTTTAAAACCCGAGCCAATTTTTGCAGCTGTAGAAGACGCAAAGATGCGAAATCCAGATGCGAAAGTAGTCTTAATGACGCCAAAAGGTGCAATTTGGGATCAAGCACATGCTAATAAATTCGCGAATTCTGGCGAAAACTACATTTTTATTTGTCCTCATTATGAAGGTTATGACGAGCGCATTTTGAGTTTAGTTGATTATCAGATATGCCTCGGCAAGTTTATTTTGACTGGTGGCGAGATTCCAACTATGGCGGTCGTTGATTCGATAGTTCGCCTAATTCCTGGCGTGCTTGGCGGAGAAAACTCTGCAGAAATCGAGAGTTTCTCTGATGGCGACAATTATGAATATCCACAATACACTCGTCCAGAGGAATTTCGTGGCATGCGCGTACCAGAAGTATTATTAAGCGGTAACCACGGCGAAATTGCCAAGTGGCGCGCTGAAAACGCCCCAAAAGCACCCCAAGAATAGTAAAATATAGCTATGGATTTAGCTGCTCCGATTCAAGATATTAAGGGAATTGGACCGAAAACCGCCGAAATACTTCATAAGGCTGGTATTTTTACGCTCCGCGATTTAGTCTATCACTTGCCGCGCGATTATGAAGATTTTCAACAGGCACAAGATATTGCGAGCCTAAAACCAGGAAAAGTGACCGTAAGAGCAAGGATTGAATCTATCTCGACACGGAGAATGCGCCGTAACTTATCACTGACCGAGGCGACACTGAGAGATAAAACTGGTGCCATTAAGGCAATTTGGTTTAACCAGCCATATCGCGCTAAACAATTTAATAAAGAGAAAGAGTATTATTTTTCTGGCACAATGGCGCTTAGTTATGGCCACTATCAAATATCAAACCCGTCCGCCACGCTTGCCTCGGACTACGACAAGGCGCTCACCGCCAAAATTCAACCAGTTTATCCGGCGCGCGGTTCTATTAAATCGCAGGATTTTAAAAAATTTATTAGTACAATAAAGAATAATATCGCACTAATCCCGGACATGATTCCAAATTTTGAGGGGCGTGCAGAGGCGCTCTTTGATGTGCATTTTCCCGAGTCCCTAGAACAGGCCCGAAGTGGTCGTGAGTATTTAGCCACGGAAGAATTATTTAGCCTTCTTTTGGCCGCCCGCCTAAACAGAGAAGAGAATCAAAAGCTACGAACCGCTCCAATTAAAGGCGATATGGATGCGTTTAAGCAATTTATTGCTACGTTGCCATTTGCGCTCACCAACGCACAACGGCGCGCAACTTGGGAAATAATTCAGGATATGGCCGAAGACGTACCGATGAATCGCTTGCTTCAAGGCGATGTCGGCTCGGGCAAAACATTGGTGGCCGCTCTTAGTGCATTTATGGCGGCAAATGCCGGGTTTCAAACTGCACTAATGGCGCCAACGGAAGTGTTGGCAACTCAGCACGCCGAGTCGCTGGCTAAATTGTTTGGCGAAAAATTGTCTGTCGCTTTACTGACTGGTTCCACTAAACACAAAAATGAACTTAAAAAACATATTAAGAATGGGGATGTCGATCTAGTTATTGGCACGCATGCGCTCATTACCGACGACACGGAATTTGCGAAACTTGGACTCGCAATAATTGACGAGCAGCACCGGTTTGGCGTGGCGCAGCGCCAGAAATTACTCAGTAAAGCCCACACGATGCCGCATCTACTCTCAATGACAGCGACGCCAATTCCTCGCTCACTCCAGCTTACAATATTTGGAGATTTGGCCGTATCGGTCCTTGATGAACTACCTGCTGGTCGTCAGCCAATAACTACTAAGATAGTTTCGCCAAATTCAACTAAGCAAATGTGGCAAGAAGTCGAAAAAGAACTCATTTCCAAACACCAGGTCTATTATATTTGTAAAAAGATAGACGATAAAGGCACGAGCGAACTGTCAAGTGTTAAAAAGGAAGTCCAAAAAATCGCCCATCAATTTCCGAACTATAATATTGCGTATTTGCACGGCAAAATGAAGCCAGCCGAAAAAGACGAGATAATGACGCTTTTTGCGAATGGCGAGATAAATATACTCGTAAGCACGACAGTGGTAGAAGTGGGCGTAAATGTCCCAAATGCGACCGTAATGGTAATAGCGGACGCGGACCAGTATGGATTATCGCAGCTTCATCAATTACGTGGGCGCGTAGGGCGTGGCTCCGATGCGTCGTATTGCTATCTTATTAATTCAAACTCCGATGCGCCAACTCGACGATTACGCGAAATTGAACGTTCGCAGGATGGATTCTATCTTGCCGAGGTTGATCTGAAACTTCGCGGACCAGGTGAGCTGTATGGCTCTCTGCAGCATGGCGCGCTCGACTTGCGCATTGCTACGATTACCGATACGAAGCTCGTCCATAAGGCTGATTTATTGGTTAAGCAGTTTAGACAGAATAGCTATAATATGTTAGAATATAAAGAGTTAAGCGACTCTGTCCGCAAATATCAAAGATTAACTACCCTCAATTAATTTAATGTATTCAACACTCGGCGTTAACCCAAATTCTAAGCATTCTGGCGAATTAATGGGTACGCACCAAAAACTAGACAAATCTGCGCGTTGGCTTTTAAATAAAAACTTGCCAGCTGCACAACGCAATTTTCCTTCAATTAAGGAGATTCTTCATTTTGAAGGTATTCGCGGTCCGGACGGTCTAAAGCGTAAATCGCCTGGAGTGGATGAGCCGGAACATTTTATTATTCCTGATAAAGACGATGGTGTATTGATTGGCTATATGCGCAATCATTATTACAATTTGGTGCAGGCGTTGAAGAATGATAATCGCGAAAGGGCGGCTTTTGAAGCAGCTTGGTTGGCGCATGTTATTACCGATGGCCTCACGCCAGCCCATCATTATCCATATCGCAAAGTTGTCGATGAACTTATGAGTGATAGAGATTACAAGCGTCTGTTCGGCGTAGAGATTAAGGGTATCATGCGTGGCCATAATCTTGCACAGGCAGCGCGCAATAACTGGCTTTATTGGGGCGCAGGTGGCGTGATGACGAAGCATATTGCCTTTGAATATGGTGTTGCCTATACGATTACGCCGATTCCTATCAAGCGTCTAGCCCCGAAGAATATTAAGCATTCCGAGTTTAAAAACCCGAATTGCGAAAAAGCTTTTTATTCGGCATTAGCGAAAGTCGACGCAATGAAGATGTATGACCGTTTTCTGGAAGTTGGTTGGAACACAGAATTAATAATAGAAACTCGCGAAATACTCATTCCGGAAATTGTTCGCGCGATTACTTTAGCGTGGGCGGCCGCAGTCTTAGAGGCAAAAGATGGCAAATAATAAACTAAGAATTATTTCAGGTAGTTTCGGCAGTCAACTAATTGACACGCCAAAAACTAGCGCCACACACCCGATGGGCGAGCGTGAGCGGATGGCGATATTTAACAGTATTCGCGAGCAGATTCCTGGACGGAGGATTCTGGATGCTTTTGCTGGCAGCGGCGCCATCGGTATTGAGGCACTTTCACTCGATGCGAGCCACGTCGATTTTATGGAAAATAATAATAAAGCTATTAAGGTCATAAAGCAGAATCTAATAAAACTCAATTGCGCCGATCGAGCCGGTATCGTCCGCTACCCTGACGGGGATTATGGAATAATATTTGCAGATCCGCCTTACGATAATCCTCAATATGACGTCGTAGCAAGCCTAGTGCAACATTTGGTGCCCGGCGGTATCTTTGTGCTTTCGCATCCAGCGCAGCCACAACCGCCAGTTTTTAACTATCTCGAATTAATTAGCGATAAAAAATACGCCGCCGCCTGCATTAAAATTTATCGCAAAAAATAATGCTATACTAAAAGCATGAACGGAAATACCGGTTTTGGGATGGTAGAGCCCCGCTATGTTCCTAGTTATCAGGAGCCACAAAAACAAGGGCACGCCATTGTCTATAGGATAATAATAATTGTTGAGTTGATTATAATAATTATACTAGGAATCCTTTTAGTGGCTGGTATATCTAACAACGAAAACGATGGCAGAGAATACATATATGAGCTTGAAGGTATAGGATACGGCGAAACAAAAGATTACGCAAATACCGATGCGAGTGCGGCAATCGCTGCATGGTCGTCCGGGGTATACGGAACTTCATTACCGCAATCTAGTTGTAAAGCGCTGGTGTCGCTAGCTGATGGATATATTGTCAAATATGGCGGAGCGTCAGCCATGAATGTCGATACATGCAATGAAAAAACTTTAAGTCTTTCAGTGGCGGACGTGCAGTCCGAAGTGTATCCTTTTAACAATCTCAAAAAAATAGTCATTGGGAGTGACGATAGTTGTGCAGAATTTAACTTCTATTCGGATTTTTCAATATTACAAAGTTATAATCGCGGAAATACTGTGTGCGATTCAGAGATGCGAACGGTGGAATTGGCTGAGGGGATATAGTGCGTAAAAAGATGATAGTCGTTATCAGTATTCTCGTGACGTTATTTTTGTCGTTGACTATATCTTCGCGCGCCTACGCACTAGAAGAGTGCAAATGCAACGAACCGATGAAAATGAATCTATTCGGAAACTGCCAAAAAGGCGGAGAAATGATGCTCTGCGACGCTTCTGGCACTGGTAATGGTATCCTTTTTGTTGTACGTATTGTATTGAGCATCCTTATGGCGGGAGTTGGCGTTCTGGGAACAATTGGTATTATTTGGTGCGGCTATTTAATATTGAGTGCCCGCGACAATGAGGCGCAAGTGGTAACGGCTAAAAGAAGATTATTGGATATAATTATTGGCATAGCGGCCTTTGGCCTTATATGGGTAATCTCGGAACTAATTTTACCGGGTGCGAATAGCTCTATTCTTGACGGAGATAACGGCAACCAAGATGGCGGGACTACTATACTTGGTACCCCACAGCCTATCACGGGACAATCTTCTAGCCAATCGAGTAGTAGCAGTTCGGGTAGCTCCTCTAGTAGCTCGAGTAGTAGCTTAAGTAGTAGTGCGCCCTCCACGAGTCGAGTCCGATCTTGCGGCCCGGGTAATCCAGGCACTCCTGGACAAATGACAAATTTAAATGATGGAGGCGTAACAAAGTTTTATACTACTACCACCGGAAGAACATATTATATCTACCGCCAAGACGATCCGCGCTGGGGTAGCGAAAATATTGGTGACGGCACTACTTGGGCTCAGACAGGATGCGCCGCCACATCATACATTACAGTAGCGATGTCTTTTTCGAATGGTCCCGAATATAAACCACCGAAGGGCAATATGGGTCTGCTCGACAATGCGACGAAAAACAACATTAATATAAAGAAAAGTGACGGCGGGTGTTCCGGAAATGATATTAATAAAATTAAATGTGTACTCCAGGAAAAAGGCGGAGTAGTTATTGTTTACTCTTGCGATGTGATTAATGGCATAGATAAGTGTTGGGATAGCGGTAGACACTGGTTCCCGATTGTGGATTATAGGGAAAGAGACGGAAAGCCAGAAGTATTTCTCGCGAATACCATAGCCGGAAGTGGCACACGCTTCAAGCAAGGCTGGGTTACCTGGAGCTCATTACGGGCAGTAAAACACTTGTCCTTTTTCTATTACATCCCAAAAGATAATATCGACTGCAGTATTAAATAAAAAAAGGCCACGAAAAACGTGGCCTTTTTGGCTGGACATTATTCTATATCGAATCTATCCCCGAAGGATAAAAAGCAGAGATGGTTTTCTTCTGAGCACATCATGTCGACTACTAAAAACAAGCCACGGTGTCGCCCAGAACAAAAAGAAAGATGTAATCCGGGGCGACGCTTGATAGCTATAATAGCCTCTTTGCCAGTTTTAAGGTCATAATAATACAGCTTTGTACTCGAATTTGTGGTCGCTTCGACCTTTCGAATAAAAAAGCTACAATCATCATCAACTCCCTTTATTAAGCGGTCTGCATGCAGGCGGAATCTCCAAAATGGTCCGCTTATTACTTTGTAATCTGACTTTTGGAGTCCATTATCGTGAATAATGCGAATGCCAAATTCCTGTGCGGCATCCAGCTGCTGTTCGGGGTTTGTATTTGCCCTAAAATCGTCCAGCGCGGTGAATACGAAAGATTTTTGCTTATATGCTCCCATATTCAACCCTCCTTTCTAAAGATCCTTGACAAGTAGCCAACTATATTATTTTATCACACTTTTGCGAAAAAGTCAAGATAGCATAAGCATAAAAATAGATCGCGCCACAACTCCGACCCGATCTATTTCTTATTACAATGTGAAGCCTTCGCGCTTGATAGCTACGAAACCACAATCATTGCGTTTTTCAACGATGTTGATTTTCATTTTCACCTCTGTTTTTATATTTTTTGTCTCTCAACTCTACACTCACCATAATCATAATCGTTTTAAGCCAGTTTTGCAATACTTTTTTGTTGTATAATGAAAGCATGAGCGATAAGAATACAGCGCATACAACCGCGCAACCAACTTTAGGACAAACAGAAAAGAAAGATAATACCGCACTAATAGTCGTTTTAGTTATAGTCGGCGCTGTGGTGGTGTTACCGATGATATTGGGCGCGATTGTGCTCGTTGCCATATTCAGCTTTGCTGATAATATCGTCGATAAAATCGATGATTATGATTGGGATATTCCTGGCGACGATACGACGTATTATGCAGATATGAACCGCGAGCAGCACGAAAGCATTGCTACGCTTTGGACGCTCTCGAACGATAGCCTCATTAATAGCGCCAGTGTCTCCAAAAAAGATTGCCTAAATATGAAATACGTCGCCGAGCACCATGATGGCGATTGGTTTACTAACGATATTTGCGAAGCCGAAACAATTAATATCGCCTCCGAGAAGGATCAGAGTGATGATACGCAGTGGCTATATTTGACCGATGGCAAGAGCTACGCGATTTTCAATGTAGATATCTACACTAACGAAGTAATAGATTACGAGCTTAGCGACGAATTGAGCGACAAGATTAGCTTCAAGACGCTTCCACTGGTAGATACGGGCGAGGCGGCAACTCCATACGTTGAGGTTCCTTATGATTTCGGCGACAATGAAGACGATGACGAAGGCGTCGAAATTTATATTCGCCCAACACAAAAGAGTTAATAATAGGAGGAAGATATGGACAGTTCATCGGTCAGTATGATTCAGTCTAGCTACGAAGCTAGAACCGAGGTAAAACAAAAAAATCCCCTAAAAATAGTAGTAATAATTCTTCTCGTACTCGTATTAATACTTGGCGGAGTTGTTGCGGCGCTCGCTTTGATTAAGGGCGATACATTGGCTTCGGACGAGATAGATGACGGCGAAGAGATGCCGGAATTGGAGCTGATCGAGAACGCGGATGCAAATGCGCCATTAACAATCTGGAGTCTATCGAAAAACGCCTATTTACAATCGGCTGGCGTTCAGCGCGTGCATTGTCAAACTTTAGCTGAACTTTCGAAACAATATTCGAATAAGAATGGTGTCGAAAAGATGGATAGCAGTATTTGCGAAACAAGCCAAATTACAATTGCTACAGGCTATGGCGAAAGCGATGAATACCCATTTGCAGAGACGCATGTAATCTATATAAAAACTGGGAATAAATATGCTAGATTTCAGTTCGATTCCGGCTTCGAGGTTCTATATCAGTATGATTTAGTAGATGAAGATGTTGATAATCCGGTTACGCTAACTTTAAAGAATGTTGAGGCACTCTAATGCGTAAAGTACTCCTTTATATAGCCGCCACAGTATTAATGATAGTCGGTGTTTTATTCGGCACTAAACCAACTTTCGCTCTTGAGGAATGTAAGTGTTCCGACCCAATGAGCGTTTCCTTGTTCGGCAACTGCGAAAAAGGCGGCGAAGTTATGTATTGTGATGGTAGTGGTAATGGCAGCGGTATTATGTATGTTATTCGCACTGCCGTTAATATCGTTATGGCGGGCGTAGGCATCCTGGGTACGGTCGGCATCATCTGGTGCGGCTTTATGATACTCACCGCTAAAGATAATGAATCGCAGGTTGCAAATGCAAAGAAGCGGTTACTAGATATTGTTATTGGTATCGCAGCCTTTGGGCTATTATGGCTAATTATTGAGCTGATCTTGCCAGGCGGTACAATCGATCTTCTGAGCGGTTCCAATGGAAATGTAAGTGGCGGTCCTTCGTATGGTAGCGCCGCACCAATCACGACTGGCTTTAGTTATAGTAGTCCATCGTCTAGTGGCACTTCTAGCGGTTCTTCGAGCGGCAGTTCGAGCGGTAGCTCGAGTGGCTCTTCTTCCAGCGGTACTTCCAGTAGTCCAGCCGGCGATAAGATTCGCAATGACGACAAAAAATGCGGTCCAGAGGATCCAAGCCTAAGTAATTTAGGCAAGACCGGTAAAGCCAAAGATGGCAAAACTATTACTTATACGACAACTACCGGTCGTCTCTATTATGACTATAAACAAGCGGATAGTCGCTGGGGCAGTACATATATTAATACAACGAGTTCTGGTAAAGTCCACACTTTGGCAAATTATGGCTGTCTTCGCACGTCGACCGCAATCATTCTTAACTCTTTCGGCGGTACAAACCTTAAACCTACCGATTTTGTAAAGGGATGGGGCGGCGTAGAGAGCGCCGTGAAGAAAAAAGGCGTCAATGCTAAGTATGACGGTTTTACGAGCACGCGCAGCAAGATGGCTAACCTGATTAAGACCACTATCGTCGACAAGGGTGGCGCCGTAATCGTGCGCGTTCATGCTAAATTTACTTCTAGCCAACATCATATGCCACTCGTAGACTATCGTGTCAAGAATGGCAAAGCCCAGGCTTATATTGCTAACACGACAAACAAATACACGGGCTGGTATGACATTGATACCATCCTTAACGATGGCAAGGCTGATGGCCTCTACATGATTATCCCAGTTGATCCTACGACGAAAGTTTGTAAGGATCGCCGTTAACTAACGAGTTTCTCGTAGTTCTGCTTATCTGATAGCTCATATGTAGCTATCAGATTTTTTCTTTCGCAATCTTTATTATAATTGGCGACCAGTTCGTCTAGGTTGGTCTTTTCTGGATTTTGGAGGAAGAAGAGCGCATCAAGCTTATCGTCTTTTAGACTGAGTCGAACGAAATTAATATTGGGATCCATCTTGCGCAGCTTCGCCTGGATGTCCGATACATAGATATTTTCGCCGTTGTCACCAATTAATACCTTCTTTTTGCGCCCTACGATATATAATTTGTCGTCTTTGACGTAGCCGAGGTCGCCGGTTTTAAAATAGCCATCATCTGTAAATACATTGAGTACTGGAGTAGTGTAACCTATCGAAACGCAGTCACCCTTAACGCAAATTTCGCCAACGCCGTTTTCATCGGTATCGATAGTTTTAACATCTAGTTCCTCGAATACGGCGCCGACACTGTCTGTATCGGTATCGCCAGGATAATCAATCGCAAAAGACGAAGCAGTCTCGGTCAACGCATAGGCGTTTAGAATTTCGAGCCCGGCATCTTTATAGATTTTCTTGAGTTCATCTTTAATTGGTGCGCCACCAGCAAATAAGAAGCGCACGCGGTCGCCAAAGGCCTGAGAAACGTCATTATGATAAGCCTCAGCAATACGTTCATATATTAATGGCACGGCACAGAAAATGGTTGGACGCACTTCACGGAGCTCCTCGCCAATCTTTGCTGTGTCGCTACAAATATATAATGTTAAACCAGATATGAGTGAGTAGTAGAAAATGTAGATATCGGCATAAGTATGGCTAAGTGGAAGGAAGAAATACATTATGTCAGTAATCTTGAATTCAGCACGGCGTTTGAGCGGTTCCCAACCGAAAAAGATATTCTTTAGGGATAGTTTAACGCCTTTTGGCTTAGAGGTTGAGCCGCCTGTAAAAATAATCTTCGCGCACTCGTCTGGATTGTATTCTTTCCAGTCTTCATTTATTTCCGAAAGAGTAGGCAAGAGTTCGTCGAGATTTATTTTTAAAACATCGGTCTGAATTTGCGAAATCTTTTCGGATTGTTCAGAAGTATAGAGCACCGCCTTGGCGCCAAGACTATTGATAGCATCCCCGATATCATCGGCGCTCACGCCGAGAGCCATGCTCGCGCAAGTGCCTGTGTAGAACGTTACCGCAATATCGGCCGCCATCAGATTGATGGAATTTTTACCGATAAGGATAACTATTTGGTTCTTGAGCCCTTTCTTGACTAAGTAAGTCGCAAAAGATTTGGACTTGGCGATAAAGTCGTTAAATTTAATCGGCGAATAAACACCATCGACCTTTTCGAAAATGTAATCCTTATTATTAAAAGATACCAAATCATCTTCAATGATTTTGCGGATATCCATGCTCCTCCTAGGCTAATTTGTATAATGTTTTGTAATCTGTTTTAGTATGATGCCGACGATCGTGTGGAATCTGCGGTGTATAACGATATTTTACCTTAAAACCGAATCTGTCATGCAATTTATCGGAGATTTTAATTTCATCTGTTTTTTCGGTCAGGAAAACATAAATGCGCTTGCGTTTTTGTACCACTGCGCATTTCTTTACTTCAGGGCAACTTACGGTGATAAATTGTTCGATTTCATGGTTGTAATAACGCTGGTCTTTGTAGTTAACGAAGTAATTATATTTGCCACGATAGTATAAGACGTCATTTTCGATAAAACCTTTGTCGTTAGTGTTATACCATTCTTCCTTACGTTCGTCGTATTCTTTCTTGTTATTTATGAAGCCTTTAATAAGCGCATTGCAGCTGACTAAGATGTTATCGTCGTCATCAATCCTAATTGAAACGCCTTTAAAAGTCTTTCCGAGCGTTGAGCGGTAACTCGTCGCAAGATTCTTGATATAAGTCTTTAGGCCGCAGTGCGCCATAATATTACATTCGGTCGCTCCATAGACGATATAGTTTTGAGATTTATAGAACTTATCAGAAATCTTCATAGCCTGGTCTAAATTAACGGATGCGCCACCAACATAGAGCTGTTCAAGGTTTTTAAAAATATTGTTGGCCTTAAGGCAGAAAACCGGTGTCGTAAAAATCATAGTGACAGGTACATTGGCGTAATGCGCTAATTGTCGGTTGATAAGACGAGCTGGCTGATTCAGTTTTACGAGTGGCAACACTGCCTCATCGCCACTTGCGAGCACTGCGAATAAATAGATATAAGATGTCGATAATACGACGGGGCGGCCTTTTTTAGGCAGGTTATTATGAATCAACTCAAGCTGATTAAATAAATCTTGATGCGAGCGTACGACAATCTTTGGCATTCCAGTAGAACCGGTCGTAGTCGTAAGTAGCGCTGGTTCATCGTCTGGTATATCCGGTAATTCAATATCGGTAGCCTTGCCTTCGATATCGTCGATATTTATGGTCTTCTTGATTTGGTAAATGCTTCTAAAGAATGGGCGGAAGAAGCGAGTTTTATTTGAAACGAGCGCATAGTCGGGCTCAAACTTTCTGAATAGCTTTTTAAAAGTTTCTTGCTTTGCATTAATATCGATAAACATCACCTGCACGCCCATCCGGAAAGCAGCAATCATAAAAGCGGTAAGCTTATAAGAGGTCGGTGCAAAAATAAAAATCTTAGTTCCACGATGAATGTCGTGCTCGTTAAAGTAATTAATGCAGACTTTTATATCATGCGTGAGTTCTCGATAAGTTTTTTTGACGACACGCCCCTCGTAAGAATAGAAAGCCACCCGGTTGGCATTTTCTTCGGCGGCTTGATGGAATATCTCGGTAATCTTACTCATGTTTGCGCTTTTCTTGCTTGTAGAAGGCGTAGATATTGGACATAATCAGACAGCAGATATAGGCAATTAGCAGTTTATTGTCTGGTTGATAGCGATAAATGAAGGCGAGATAAGTCAAGAATAGCGAGCTGAGCAAAGTTTCGACATACTCGCAGGTAAATTGAAATAAGAAAATGTAGGCTATTAACAGCGCGCTCAGAAGTCCCTCAATGCCAAACAGGACGACATTAGTAATAATAAAAGCCGCAATAAAGGCATACATCATGATGGTGTTGTCTTTGCGGCAAAAAATCTCTTTATGATGCACAATATCGTAATCTTGATCGCAATGGTTGTCGATAAAGCGCAGGGCGTAGAGCAATAAAGCGGTCACCGCGGTAACCGGCCAGAACGGAAAGGCAAAAAAGTAGTTAAGAGCAAAACTGGTTGCCAGGCTGACAAACGGATAAGTATAAGTCTTCTTATTCAGAAAAAATTTAATGAACTTTTTCAAAGTGAATGGTGTTGGTTGCAGTGCTTTATAAGTTGTCTTTTTTGGAGTAGAAGACTTCTTGGTGGTCTTCTTTTTGCTAGATTTGCCCATATATTAATTCTAAGCTTAAACAGATTAAGGCGCAAGTTATTGTATAATAAAACAAAGAAGGAGGTTTATGTTTAATTTGAAAGGAAAAGTTGCGGTCGTAACTGGTGCCAGCTCGGGTTTGGGCGTACAGATGGCGACTGCCTTCGCAAAGCAGGGCGCAAATCTGGTAATTTTGGCACGCCGTTTTGAGCGACTTGAAGAACTAGCGAAAAAATTAATCGACGAATATGACGTAAAGGTATTGCCAATTCAGTGCGATGTCACAAAGACAGAAGATATAAGTGTTGCTGCCGAAAAAGCCGAAGCTGAGTATGGGCATGTTGATATTTTATTAAACTGCGCCGGCTCTGCTAAAAACGCTGGCGTCTTAAATATGACTGACGACGAATGGGATTTCACAATTGCCACGGACGAAACATCGGTATTTAAGATGACGCGCGCCTTTGCGGCAATTATGAAGAAAAATAATTACGGTCGTATTATCAATATCGCCTCAATGTATGGTTTGGTCGGCAATACGAAGATTCCGACCATTGCCTATCATGCTTCTAAGGGCGCGGTTGTCAACTTTACCCGCGCAACGGCAGCCGAGCTGGCAACCAGCGGTATAACTTGTAACTGTATCTGCCCGGGTTATTTTGAAACAGAGCTCACTACTGATACTTTAAATACAGAAGATTTTCAGACTTTCGCCAAGGAGCATGTCCCGATGCAACGTTACGGTAAGCCGGGCGAACTAGATGCGGCAGCCGTATTCCTCGCCTCCGACGAGGCGCGCTATGTTACGGGCGTAATTCTTCCAGTAGATGGCGGTTATACCTGTGTCTAGCTATGAATAAAGAAGAATATATTGCGCGTTTGACCGAATTTGGTCTCGATGCAAATAAATACTACATCATTTCTGGCGGTTCACTTTTGATGCATGGTCTTCGCGCCCAAACGGCGGACATTGACCTGAAAGTAAAACCGACGTATTTCAAAGAACTCAAGACTCGTTTCAATATTACGAAGTCGCCAAAATTTGACTATCTTTATAATCTTGCCAACGATGCGGAAATAGCCGTGGAGGATTTTGGTCCAGATGAGATTGATTGGATTGATGGCTTACCGGTCGAAAAAGTCGACTTAGAACTAGCCTGGAAAATTGAGCATAATCGACCGAAAGATCAGGCGGATATTCGCCGCATTAAGGGGTATATTATTGCCCGCGACGCTAGCGACATTAATCCAGAATTGCGTAAGCACGTAGTTGAAAAAATAGTGCCACAATATGCCCAAAATGATGCCGGGCATCAAATGGACCACATTGGTTATGTGATTGAGCGTAGTCTTAAGTTCGCGCGTTCAGTATCTGAACCCCTAGATTTAGATATGGTATATGCGATTGCGGCATATCACGATGTTGGTCACCACATCGACGCCGATAACCATGAAAAAGTTTCGGCGAACATTCTATTAAAAGATCAAAAACTCCATGACTTTTTTAACGAGGATCAAATGCAGATTATGGCTGACGCGATTGCCGACCACCGCTCAACTTCAGATATGGAGCCGCGCACGATTTATGGTAAGATCGTGTCGTCGGCAGATCGCAATACTTCGGTTATTGAGCCACTTTGGCGCACTTATGAATATCGGAAAGAGCATACGCCGGATGCCTCGCTGGATGAAATAATCGAAGAGTCACGTAAGCACCTGCTGGAGAAATTTGGCCCCAGTGGGTATGCAAAGCAAAAAATGTACGTCGATGATCCAGATTATACTAAGTTCCTAAAAGACATAACCGAACTTGCTAGTGACAAGCAGCGCTTCCGCGCAGAATTTATTGCAGCCAACAATATTAAGGTATAATTACCTCAACAGTGGTGTACCTTAAGACTCGACAAAAAAGGAGTGATATTATGAGCGAGCAGAATAAACAGACTTTGGAAGCATACCAGAAAACCGCCCAGCGTTATCTAGAAAACACTAAAGCACATGCGGCGCTAGATCCGGAAAAAGCCGAACGCAAGCAGATAAAACTCGAGCAATTCCTGGCACAAAGTTTTGCGAAGTACCCAGAAGGAGCAAACATCTTCGAGATTGGCTCTGCGGACGGCGTAAATGCGGCCTACCTCTGCCAACTCGGCTTCAATGTAATGGCTAGTGATGTGGCGGACGGCTTCCTACAGACCTTAGCCGCAAAACGCATGAAGCTAATGAAGTTCAATGTCCTGACCGATGATTTTCCGCAGAAATATGATGGCGTGTTGGCCTGGCGCGTGTTTGTGCATTTTACACCAGAAGACGTGGTGCTGGCGGCTCAAAAAATCCACGATACGCTTAAGGACGGCGGTCGCTTCGTTTTTAACGCCATTAATCGTGCATATAAAGACAAAACCGAAGAGTGGGCGGATTTCCCAGGCGAATACCATATGGATGTTGAGCGCTTCTTCTACTACCATAGCAAAGAAGAACTCGATGCCATTCTTGCAGATGCCGGATTTCGTATCGTTGACTTTCATGAAGAAGGCGGAGAGACCGGAAACAAATGGCTCGTCTATGTAGTCGAGAAATAAAAAAATCCCCCGATCGCTCGGGGGTATTTTTACTATTCTTCGCCGGAACAAATATGGTCAAATTCGGCCTTCATCTCTTCGGTTGGCTCGATATATTCAATGTCATCGAGCGAGCGGCCAAAGCGGTCTTTCATGTCGGCGTTAAAGTATAGGAAAACGCCTAGGTCTAGAATTGCGCCTGCGTCCATCTCTATGGTCTCGGTTATGAAAGGTTTTTGGGCCTTATTTTCGTAGAGGTCGATTGAGACTTTGCCATCACCGAATGGAGTGACTTTAATTGCACCCATGCCAGAATCGGCATAGAAACACATAAATGGGCAGAGATGCGCATTCATCGTCCAGTCAAAAATAGTGTCATTACGATCGTTCATGTAATAAACTTTGCCGTTTTCTTCAAGCTCTTCAGGCTTCAAATCCGGCAGTTTTTCGGCAAGCTTATCTTTTACAGTTTTAATAATTTCGTCTTTTGGCGTCATAAAAATCTCCTTACTCTTATTTAAGCATAAATAATAAAAAAGAGACCACTAGGTCTCATGATGATGTCTTTGTTTGGTGCGCG
>JAUNHY010000013.1:22226-25530 GCA_030523715.1 Candidatus Saccharimonadota bacterium | reverse complement strand
GTAAATGATTCGCGACTACGCATATTACTATAATTATATAACACTAGCGCTTTGTTTATCTAAGCTTTTGATATAATTAATAATATGTTTGAACTGCAGAAGCGACTAGATTCGCTCAAGAGCGAATTTGATATTGTCTGGCAAAAACTATCTATCGATCAAAAACTTGCGGAACTTCAAGAACTAGAAGCAGAAGTTGCTGTACCGGAAATATGGAATAATCCCGATGTCGCACGCGAAAAAACTACCAAAGTTGCTAATATGCACGATGAGTTGGATCCGTGGACTTTGTTAAAAACGCAAATCAAAGACATTACTGAGCTTATGGAGTTGGGTGACGAATCGTTGGCCGATGAGTTTTCTGGACAGATTTCAGCCATGGAAGACAATCTCGCTAATTTACGCCAAGCTCTTCGTTTTACGGGTAAATTTGATCATAATGATGCTATTTTGCGTATTACTGCTGGGGCTGGTGGAACAGAGGCGATGGATTGGTCTGGCATGCTTGAGCGCATGTACTTGCGTTGGGCAGAACGGCATAAAGTTAAGGCTGTCATTCTTGATCGCGTAGAAGGCGAAGAAGCGGGCATCAAAACATCTGTCATAGAGCTAACCGGAGTTAACGTTTATGGGCAACTAAAGTCCGAACATGGCACGCATCGTTTAGTCCGCCTAAGCCCTTTTAATGCCGATCATCTACGCCAAACATCATTTGCATTAGTTGAAGTTCTTCCTGTTATTAAGGACGATACGGAAGTACAGATTGACCCTAAGGATTTACGCATCGATGTTTATCATTCGGGTGGCCATGGTGGCCAATCCGTTAATACGACAAACTCTGCTGTACGTATTACGCACTTGCCGACAAATACAGTAGTAGCGATTCAAAACGAACGTAGCCAACTTCAGAATAAAGAAAAAGCTATGGAAATCTTGCGTGGCAAACTTCAACAAATGATGCAAGAGCAAAATGCCGAATCGGTCGATAAACTCCGCGCCGGCGAGTCGGCTAGTTGGGGACAGCAAATCCGTAATTATGTGCTCCATCCATACAAATTAGTTAAAGACACGCGTACGAAATATGAAGAAAATGACACCGATGCTGTGTTGGATGGAAAAATAGATAATTTTATCTCAGCATACCTGGACAATTAATCCTGCTTATGTTAATATAGCGACATGATATTACTCGATGACGTCGTCAAGTACTATCCTGGCGATAAAGAGCCAGCGCTTAAGAATGTTTCTTTGCATATTCAGCCAAAGGAATTCGTCTTTCTCGTAGGTAAATCTGGTGCCGGGAAGTCAACATTAATTAAGATGCTCACGCGTGAGGAAGTTCCTACTTCTGGCAAAATAATGGTAGGCGGCATCGATTATGATTACTTAAAACGTCGCCATGTTCCACATCTTCGCCGCCGTATTGGTGTCGTATTTCAGGATTACAAATTACTACCGAATCGCACTGTTTATGAAAACGTCGCTTTCGCACTCGAGATTGTTGGTGTCTCCAACGCAGAAATCCGTCGCACAGTGCCAAAAGTACTCGACCTAGTCGGTCTTGCCGACAAAGGCCATCGTTTTCCAGAGGATTTGTCTGGTGGCGAGCGTCAGCGTGTCGCAATTGCGCGTTCGATGGCGCGTCAGCCAAAGATTCTCATTGCCGACGAGCCTACTGGTAATCTCGATCCAGAAACTGCTTGGGGTATTGTGCGCCTACTTGAAGAAATTAACAACTTTGGTACGACGATTCTTGTTACTACGCATGACGACAAAATAGTTAATCAGCTCCGCAAGCGCGTTGTTACGTTGCGTGATGGTATGATTATTGGCGATCAGAAGAATAACGGCCATTATGACCTTGACGCAACGCATAGTAAAATCGTTAAACGCCCACTAGCTGCTACTCCACGTACCGCGCCGACTGCTACAGAAATTCGCAACGCCACAAATTCTCGTCCAACTCCAACCACGCAGCCACAACATCACACTCCAAAAAGGAGGTTTATAAATTAGTATGTCGCAGAAATTAAGCAAAGAAGAGCGCGAAGAATTAAAAAACTCCGCCAAGATAAGTAAAGAGCGTCTAAATCGTATTACTAAGACGCGCAAGCATCATCTTCGTACTAGCGCGCGCGTAATGAAATATGGCGCAAAAAGTTTTGTACGTAATACTTGGTTAAGTGTTGCGGCTATCGCTATTATGGCGATTACGCTTATCGTTCTTTCGGCAACGCTCGTAGCCACCCATGCCATGAATACCACTATCGAGATGGTCGAATCGCAGGTAGACATGTCTATTTATGTCAAGCAGGGAGCAACGAACGAACAAATTAATAAAATTATCAGTAATCTTGAAGCGCTCGATTCCGTTACTAGCGTAACTTCTACATCGCCAGAAGAAGCAAATAATGAATCTATCCGTAAGCTTATTGCCGAGAGTAATATTACCGACAAAGCTTATATTCAAGCACTTTATGAAGCTCCAAATAAAATTCCGTGGACAATTAATGTAAAACTCAAGAACTTAAATGATACTTCGGAGCTTGAGCGCTTCGTTGATGAAGATCCTTCAATGACTAATATGCTCGATGCGCGTCCGCCGAGCTTTGCGACTAGCCATCGCGAGACTATTGACCGTATCGCGTCGATTATGAACCGCGTTGAGATATTTGGTCTTGGTGCGGCGGCTATATTCGCACTTATTGCAATCTTGATCGTCTTCAATACTATTCGCATGGCTATTTTCAACCGCAAGGAAGAAATCTACATGATGCACCTCGTTGGCGCAAGCCACTGGTTTATCATGGGGCCATTTGTAGTAGAGGCTAGTTTATATGGTGTTGTTGCCGCCGGTATCGCTGGCGCCGCTATTTACGCTACGGTATTTGCAATCCGTGGCGGTCTAGGCGCAACCATTGAGCCAACGATAGATTTAATGACGAAATACTGGTACTTCGTGGCGGCCGGTCTACTAGCTGTCGGTATCCTAATCGGCGTCATTTCTGCCTTGTTGGCTTCGCGCAAGTATATTAAGACTAAAACCAGCGCCGATCGCGTAAGACCAAAGAAAATTAAGAAAGCTCCAGCAAAGAAAAAAGAAGCTGAAGAATAGACAATAAAAGATTTGGCAGGACTTGCCAAATCTTTTTGCTTATGCTATGGTAATAAATATGAAAGTATGGCGTAAACTTATCTGTCTAGCCCTCGCTATTACAATTATATTTTCTTGCGTTTTAAATACTACTGTTACGGCTTATACGCAACAGGATTTAAACGATGTAAACTCCAAAATCAATGAGCT
>JAUNHY010000013.1:0-22126 GCA_030523715.1 Candidatus Saccharimonadota bacterium | reverse complement strand
CAAAAGAAAAAGAACGCCGAACTTATTCTTAAAGATTTAAGCAGTCAAAAAGCGCAGCTAGCAGCAACAGAAGCCGAGCAGGCTCAATTGTTGGCCGAAACACGCAGTAGTGAGGCTGAGTATATCCGGCTTCGTAATGGTGTGTTAAGCCAGAAGGAAGAGCTAGAGAAGAAACAGCAAAGCATCTTGGCCGACTTAGCGCGTCAGTATGGCGGCACAATTACCGCCGGCGACCCGAATAAGGGCGGTTACCCATATAGTAGCGTTTGTCCAAAACAAAAAGATGCCTACGCTGATAGATGGGGTATGTATATCTGCGAATGTGTTAGCTATACCGCTTGGAAAGTTTATCAGACTTATGGCTACATGCCATATTGGGGCGGCAAGGGTAATGCTAACCAATGGATTAATAACGCGCGTGCCGCCGGTTATCTCGTCACGTCCGAGCCAAGAGCTGGTTATGTCGGTATTTCGTTAAGTGGCCCTTATGGACACGCAGTTTGGGTAGAATGGGTAAGTGGCAACCAGGTCCATGTCTCGCAATACAACTGGACTCGTGGTGAATATTCCGAGATGACCGTCAATAAAGGTATGTTTACCTACATTTATTTCGGCAGCTAAATAGTCTCTTTTCAGGTTAAAACATAAGCTTCGTGTTAAAATAAGTCTATGACTAATCGAAGCGAAGCAAAAACTAGAATCACTAAAACAGAAACTAATGACACTCGGGATCTTTATTACCGCAGTCCCGCTTCTGAAAAGAAAATTAATCTAGCCACCTCTATAATTGTTAGCTTTATTACACTAGCTATAGGTTTTGCGGTAGGTCTCAACTGGACGTCTATTGTTGGTGGATTCTCGCCATATCTCGGTGGCAAAAAGTATGTTTCTTCGGACATCGATTTTAGTTCGCTTAATACGGTTTACGAGCGTTTAATTGGTAACTTTGATGGTACGGTCAGTAAAGAGACCGTCATCGAAGAGGCGAAGCGTGGACTAGTTAATGCTGCTGGCGATAAGTACACCTACTACATGACCGCTTCCGAGGCTGAAGAATTTGAAAAAGATTTGAATGGCGATGTTGGAGCTGGTATTGGCGTAGAAATTGGCGAGCGCGATGGCTATGTTAAGGTTCTCCGTACTACTCCAGATAATCCGGCGCGTCGCGCAGGAGTGCTTGCGGGCGATATTATCTATAAAGCTAACGACGAAGATATTTCTGGCCTTAGCGTAGATGCGGTTGCCAAAAAATTGCGCGGCGCCGAGGGTACTACTATCAAATTAACCGTCATGCGCGACGACAAAGAAGTGGAGTTTGAGCTTACTCGCGAAATTATTAATAACGTGAGTGTTTATATGGAGTATAAGGGTAAGACGGCTATCATTACGATTACTCGCTTTGATCTCGATACTGGTCGTTTGGCTCGCGAAAAGGCTAAAGAAGCCATTAGCCATGGCGCAGAAAAGTTCATTATTGATTTGCGCGGTAACGGCGGCGGTTATGTAAGCGCTGCGAAAGAAGTAGCCTCTCTATGGATTGATGGTGACCTTGTCGTAGAGCAGAAGTCTAGCAGTGGCCTCTATAGTGAAAAGACTTATGCCGACCGCGGTGGCGCTATTTTATCTAATTACAAGACTATCGTATTGATTAACGGCTCAACGGCTTCGGCATCGGAAATTGTTGCCGGTGCACTCAAAGATTACGGAAAAGCTACGCTCGTGGGCGAAAAAACCTACGGCAAGGGTAGTGTTCAGGCGCTCGAGACCTTCTCGACCGGTGAAATGCTTCGCGTGACGGTAGCAAAATGGTATACGCCTAAGGGCCGCAATATTAACGGCGAGGGCATTAAGCCAGACAAGGAAGTGGAACGCACCTTCGAACAAATCAATAAAGATATAGATCCTCAGCTCGAGGCCGCATTAGCTGAATAATCTGTTAAAATAGAAGCAAAAGGAGGAAAATGGAGCAATCCGAAAAAGCCGAGTTTGACGTATTTCAGTGGGCAAATTCCGTCGACGAAATCAAAAATAACGTGTCTGTAGAACTATTTCTATTTAATAAAAACTACACGCCATACAAGGTTCGCTACAGCGATACTTTAATGCAGGTTATTAAATCCATGTTCATGCTCGAGGCGGTTGAATATGTCATAAAAGAGGCCGACAAAGGTCTCGAGTGCCGCGAATATGAGCTTTCCGATGGAGAAGATAAAGTTATTTATCGCATCGAACTTGAAAAAGTTGGTCGCGCTGAAACGCTTATTCATCTTATTGAACACGAGTATAAAGACATAGCCTTCTTTAGCGATGACGAATATGAATTTAAGCGAATTAAGGGCATTGTAGCTAAATTCACTTATCCTGGCGACGATGGTCAAAAGACCTTCTATATTGCTAAAAACCTTGCTGCTAGCTCAGCACTTAAGGGCAAACTTGGCTGGGAGTTGAATGGCGAAAGTTTTGAGCCGCTTACGGCCGATGTTGCCATCAAGGTCCCAGAAGGTAACGAAACAGCTATTGTCGATGGTCAAATAGTTATCTTCAATCAGTCTAAGTTTGAAAAATTGTTCCAATACGACTACAAATCTCAGGTAATTTCCGAGCAGAAGGCTAAAGAAATCCAAGAGGCTTATAGTCTCAGTTTCCCAGAAGGGCTTACGCTCAATGCCTTGCTCGAAGACAAGAAGCCACTCATCAAAAAATTACAAAGTATCGAAATTGGCGAAATGAAACAAGACCAGCTTCTAGACTATGCCGATGAGATGCAGCTCGAGTTAATGACCGACGACCAGGGCAAGATTATTATCATGGATGACCGCGATTTGGGCATGTTTGTAAACCTACTCAGCGAGGATTATTATGTTTCGCCAGTTAATGGTCGCCGTTATGAAATAAAGAGCAAAAAGCTTCTTGACGAACCAGAGGGAGAGCCGCCGCGCGGCTAGAGATCATGTTGGTCGATTCGCATTGCCATATCCATGACAAGGGTTTATTTGAGCTCTCCGCCGAAGAGACGCTTGCCCATGCACATGCCAACGGAGTAGATAAGTGCATTGTTATCGGCACTGATCCGATTGATTCAAAAAATGCTTGCGAATATGCTAATGCTCACGCCGAAGTTTGGTGGACTTATGGTTATCATCCAAATGATTATGACGGAGATACGGCTACGCTAGAGAAGGCATTATCCGATGCAAAGCTACTTTTTAGCGACAAAAAGCTCGTCGCAATTGGCGAAATTGGCCTCGATTATCATTTTGACGGCTACAACAAGGCCTTTCAGTGCGATTTACTAGAACATATGCTACAAATTGCGCAAGATTACCAACTGCCAGTTAGTTTTCACATACGCGATGCGTTTGACGATTTTTGGCCGATTTATAGCAATTTTCATATTCCTACCTCTGTCTTACATTCTTTTTCAGATTCAAAAAAGAATCTTCGCGAGGGGTTAGATAGGGGCTTTTACTTCGGCGTGAATGGTCTCGCTACCTTCGCCGATATCGCTCATCCACCTCTAGAACGAATTATTTTCGAAACCGACGCTCCCTTCTTGACACCAAAGCCATTTCGTGGTACAATTAATATGCCAGGCTATGTGAAGAACATAGCTGAGTGGGCCGCTGATTATTATCAGCAAGATTTTGCGACCGTTTCGGAAATTACTACCGAAAACGTCAAAAAAATCTTCAAAATCTAATCAAAAGGGAGGATTTATGGACGAGCAAGATAGATCGATGTTCCAGATTCCGGTAGATCGAGCAGTTTTGGCAGCTCAAGAGGCCGCCATTGCCGAGCTAGATATTACGCCAGCCACGCCAGTCGTGTTCCAGCGTGCTTTTCCAGATGTCTCTCAAAAAGCACAAGACCTAGAAGTATACAACGAACTTTCTGCGGTATCAGATGAGGTAATCGCATGCCGAAATTCAATCTTAAGCAACATATATTAAAACAACCAGAAGCGCCAAACCATAAAGCACGCGTTTGGGCGGTTGAGCGCGATCTTATTAATGCCGAATCGGCACTTGGTCGCACAGTTTTTGGCCAAGTACAACCGGGCCATTCTCGCGAATTCTTCTTCTTGAAAAAGAACGTGTGGATTTGGTATGAAGATGGTGTTACACTTCGCTATGAGGTGCGCAAGGACGGCGTCTATAAGCGCGTCAATGAAGAAGAGCGCTATACGAAAATTTCTGGCGACGAATTAACGAATTTTAAGAACGCCACTAAAGCCTACCTAAAACTAATTAAAGCTAGCATATATAATAAAAAATAACAAAAATCGCCCGTAAGGGCGGTTTTTTGTTGATTGTAATGAGAGTATAATAAGCTTATGCTTCAGAAACTCCATAAATTGCGCACGAACGAGAATGTGCTAATTGCCGTAGATGTATTACTGCATAGCAAATCAACCTTCATGAATATCTTTTTGATGTCGTTTTTGATGCGCGTTTCATTAAGTAGCTCCCCGGTAAGTTTTATAGCTTATTGTATTGTGCGCTATTCATTAATGGCGATTTTTGCAGTGGCTCTAATGCCATTAATGAAACGTCATACTCTGGCTGCTTGGCGTATTAGTATGTTCTTTTCAGTAGCTCAAATTATATCAGTAATACTGCTCGACGAAACGGCACCGTATTTTACTTATGTAGTTGCATTATTCTCGGCGCTTGAATCCACATTATACTGGCGTCCAAAGATGCATTTTGATGTAACAGAAGTCAGAAATGACCGTCGCTTACGCTTTAAAGCGATGGGCCAAATTTTTATTGAAGCCGCAAAGATAATTATGCCAGTTGTTCTCGGCCTCGTGATTGTTGGCTCTAGTTACACGCGTGCCGGCTTTATCATTCTCGTAATATCATTAGTGCAATTATTACTCTCGATTCTTTTCCGCCCAACACACAAAGCTATGCCTCATAAGGTTCATTCGCTCCGTAAAATCTATGGAATTATGACCAAGCATAAATCGTTACGAAAAGTATTCTATATTCAGATTTTGCGTGGTTTTGCTTTTGCGAGCGCGGCATACATTATTATTGCTCAGGTGAATGTTTATCGTAGTAGCGGCTCTGATTTGGACCTTGGCGTTTTTACGTCTGTTGCATCAATCGCCACTATTCTTATCCTGTTTCTTTATCGTCGCGTTAAGACTCGAGGAGCACAAAAAGCAATCATGTATTCCATCGCTCCGGCAGCTATATTATTGCCAGTTTGTCTAATTATATTTCCGAATGACCCTGCATTATCGATTGCTTTCTATGTGTTCTCGCAGTCTGCCATTGAGAGTTTCTTTAATGGCACGGTATTATTGACGCGTTTGCAACAACTCCTAAACGCGCACCTACGCGACGATTCGTATCGTTTTGAAGTAGAGTCATTAAGCGAGGTGGCGCTTACGATTGGTCGCGTAGTGGGGCAGAGTATCTTGCTATTAATTATTATTTCAGGCAACGAACAACATATGATGTGGCTTGCCGCAATCGGGGCCTTCGCTATCATTCCATTGATGAAAATTGCTTTGCCGGCCGAGAATAAGTTGTAATAGTATATAATATATTTATGATTTATCTAGACCACGCAGCCGCCACTCCAGTATCGGAAAAGGCGCTCAATGCCATGTTGCCATATTTTTCGGAGCAATTTTTTAATCCATCCGCGGCTTATCTGCCGGCCGTCGAAGTCCGTCATGCTTATGAGGCAGCTAAGGATGAAATCGCGCACGTAGTTGGCGCAAAAGGCGCTGATCTTGTCATGACTTCTGGTGCTACTGAGTCTATCAATCTTGCTTTTTCGCTTATTCCGACTAACTCCGACGCGGAAGTCTTAATTTCCGCCGTCGAGCATGCGGCTGTTTTGGAAAACGCCAAACGTTGTGGCAATTATCGTATGATCGATGTAGATCAAAATGGTCGCGTCCTTATTAATGATTTTAAGAATAAACTAAGCTCAAAAACTCAATTCGTGTCAGTTTGTCTTGCGAGTTCAGAGCTCGGCACAATCCAGCCGATTGCTGAAATTGCCAGTTTTATTCGCGCCGAGCGCACTCGCCGCGCTTTAGCTGGCGAAAAAACGCCACTATATTTTCACTGTGACGCCTCGCAGGGGCTTGGAGTGATGGAAGTTAAGCTAAATCGTCTCGATGTGGATTTATTAACATTGAATGCCGCCAAAGTTTATGGACCAAAGGGAATTGGCGCACTTTATGTTGGCCACAATGTGCGTTTACAGCCATTAACAGTGGGTGGCGGTCAAGAGATGGGCCTCCGCAGTGGCACCGAAAATGTACCGGCCACTATTGGTTTTGCGGCCGCTATCACCGATGCAGAAAAACATATCAATTCCGAACGTAAACGCCTTATGGAACTAAAAGTCAAACTCCATCGTTTACTCGAAGATTTACCAAATATAAAATTTCTCGGTAATATAAAGACGCAATTGGCTGGTTTTCTTCCGATTTGTCTACCGGGCTTGGACGCGGAAAGAATCATCTTCGCACTAGAAGAACGCGGAATATGTGTGTCTACTGGAGCCGCCTGCGCAGCCAGCAAAGGCATAAAATCCCCAACTCTGCGTGCTATCGGGCTCAGCGACGAAGAAATTGCCGGCTCATTGCGCATTACGATGGGGAAGCTAAATACCGAGCAAGATATCGAAGAATTCAGCAATAATCTGCACGAAGTTGTCGCGAACGAATTGTCTAGAATCCACAAATAATTAACTACCAAGACGGATCCGAACTACTACGATAGCTTCCGCCATAACCACCAGCCTGGTTTAGTCCGTTACGTATATTATTGAGAGCCTCTTCTGGGTTTTGTTTTCCCTGGATTTTACTCAAATCGTTGTCAGAAACGCCGCGATTACTATCCTCGCCGTCGCCGTCGACGTCGCCGTCACCGGTATTCTCGGAAGAGTTAATGGCGGAAATCGTTTTGCGTTTTTTATTAATTACGCGATCTTTTGAGTTATCTGCGCGACGATCCTTACCTTGTTCACTATCGCGCTTACTGGCGCAATTATTCTCGTATAATATTGCTTCGGCGGAGTTGTATAGAACTAAAGCCCCATCAAAATCATTACTATTATATTTCTCATCACCCTGTTTCTCGATGCTTAATGATAAGTTAACATATATCTTGCAGAGTTCGCTGGAAGGCGGGTTTTCTTTTAGGCTAGTTCTAAATTCTGTTTCGGCACCAGCATAATTGCCACTCTTATAGAGTGCATCGCCACGATCGAAATGCATGATATATGGTGTAATGATATTCGCAACACTCTGCATATCGGCAATCATTTTGGCGGAATCATAAGAGCCAGAATTATAAGACGAACTATAGAGCATATTAAATATGCCAGTCCTTAGGAAAAACAAACCGACTAAAGACAATATTATTATTGGCACGATAGCGATCTTAAACAATCGCTTACGTTTAAGCTTGCGAATTTTCTCTTGATCAACGATTTCCGGATTAAGATTAAGCATGTTTCGTGGCCCTTTCTAGCAGTACTCTATTAAAAGAATCATAGAAGTCCCATACCAACAACCCTAACAATACAATTGCTAAAATCCAATAAGTATCAATATAGCCGTTCGTTGATTCGTTTTCGCTATATTGAATCTGCTTTTTAATACTATTTATCATATCGTCTGGGATTTTGTTGTCGTCGCGATAATAATATTCGAGGCCGAGTTGATTTGATATTCTTTTTAAGTTATTCTGGTCAATTTTAGATATTGCGCAATAGTTCGAATCTCGTTCAAAACTGCTGCCGAAATATTTAACGCATTCGCCGGTTTTTTCGACACCATTCTTTTTTTGCTCTATTAGCTCAACTATTCCTCCATCCTCGGAGCCATATCCAAACACGGCTCCGCCGCTAATCTTATTTTTAAATGAACCATTAATTGAGACAGTCTCATTTGAAGTGTCTTCGCCATCACTAAAGAAGAAGAATACATTTAATAATTCTGGATTCTTTTTGCTGAATGATTCAACTCGAGCTGTAGCATAAGATAGTAAATTGTCGAGATTCGTACCGATACCATAATAACTACTCTTCGGCATCAGTGAATTTGCTGCTGAGTAGATAGAATCGGTATTCGTCGAAATCGGCATAGCAGTGTAGATACCATTATCCAGTACGAGCATCGTATATCGCGACCCCGGGAAATTACTGATCAAATATTTAGCATCCTCTTGTACCTGTTCGTAACGATACTTTACTCCATTATTCTGATCTTTTACGGCCATACTGCCCGTCATATCGACAACGAAGAAAATAGTTAAGTTATTTGTTTGCGACTCGTCCGTGCCACCTAGGAAGACTGGGCGAGCCATTATTAAAGTGATAATGCCCAACATGGCTATCTTCCTAAAATTGCCACGTTTGCGCATTTTTTTGTTAATGATACAGAAAACCAACAACCCAATCACGATTGCTGCTAATATAATTACGAATATCATTGGAATCATAAATAGTAGACGCATTATAAATGTAACCTCCACGCAATGATGACAAATAATATTATGGAAATAGTCGCAACAATTGCCGCAACCTCTGGCGTATCCGTCCGCACGATCTGGCCAGCGCCTTCATAACGCGCGGCTTCCTGAGCCAGTATTTGGTCAACAATGTGCTTTGCCGACAAATCAGCATTCGGTCCAAAAGCATAATAAGAGCCACCGGTTAGAAGCATAGATTCGCGAAATTCTTTAACCGATTTAGATTCATATCCCCCGCCATTGTCAATTTCTTCTTGCGTACGATAATCCCAAGTATTTAGTCCGTAGACGGTTATATCATAAGATTTGGCATAATTGGCTGCCTGCTTAAGTGTAACTGCTTGCGTCGGCGAGGCCCCATTATCTGTAGCTAAAATAATCGAGCGTGAGCGTTCTGCTTCGCCAAGTTTGTCGAACGCTGTCACGCACCCCACTAAACCTGGGCCAATCTCGGAAGAGCTATATTGATTAAGTCCTTGCGTGCTATATAAACCAATCGAAAATACGCGGAAATTTTCCCTAATATCGGTCAGGATGTCGATTATAGCGGCATAGTCTGTGCTCAATGGCGAAAGAGTGACGTAAATGCCGTCAAAAATCGTGATTCCAAAACGCTCACCTTCCATATCGGAGACTAATTCGATAAAGTATGATAATAAATCATCAAGATTACTAGACATTGAGCCACTTACGTCTAGGCATAACATAATATCGCGATTTTCTAGCTCAGCCTTTGATTCAGTAACGTTGATTGGGCGAGAAGCAACTATTGAGATTGATCCAGTGGCGATAGAGAATAGTGCGACCAATAGACAAAGCATCGAATTATAGTGCTTCTTGGCGGCTTTGTATTCTGGGAGATTGCGAATGAAGTTCGTGTGTGCGATTAATGCAACTTTTTCTTTTTTGTTTCTGCGCAATAAGTGCTTGCGGAAACGAATATAGGAAACGGCAGAAATAATAATTATTGCAATAATTGGAATCAGAAATAGCCAAGAATAACGCGTCATAAATCCTCCACTAATTTACGAGCATTCGCTGCTGCATCTTTTACGGAACCTTTTTCGAGTGTATCAAATTCGTCTGGGTATAGTTTTTCGATTGTTCTTATGAGTTGTGTATAAGTAGATTTCTTTAAGTCGTCCAAGGTCATAATGTCCGCACGGAAACCCAGGGCCTCACCGTAAAATAGGCGCACAATTAGGCTAAGATGCTGGTGAGCAACAGACGCCTTGATGCGATGGTCCATATAATTTCGTTCGGCTTGATTGATTAGTCCAATATACTTCTGTTTTAATGCCTCCAAGTCCAGAAGTTTCGGTTGCTCAACTCTAAGCGTGCTCAAGCTTTTAACCTTTTTCTTTCGCGTCACATAAAAGATGAGACCAATTGTCGCCAGTGCCAACAGTAAGAACACGATACCAATAATCGTCCAGCTGATATTATAATAAACCGGTTCGTATAAACTTAAATCAGCGCCTGACACGTCTTTGTTCCTCCAACATAGTGAAAATTCTCGGAATAGCATGCTCGGTGCTATCGACAAAAGTACTTACGATGCCAAAACGGCGCAGGCCTTTCTGGATTTTCTCATTAATCGATGTTCGGAATTCTTCCTCGGCCTCAGCAATCTTTTTATTTGAACGGAAATAATGCGGCAAGCGCACGTCTTCGTTCATATCGACAGCATCTTCTTCGAGCAGCAATTTATTGCTCAACGGCGAATCTTCCACTAATATATACATCTGCTCGTGGCGCGCATTTAGACGGCGAACTAAATCACGATCTAGGGTTGCTGCGCTGCTTGGGTCGGTAATTATTATCAAAAACATTCTTTCGCGGAAAGATTTTGAGACATAGGTCAGTACGGAGTTTATGTCGCTCTCGGACGATTCAACGGTAACTGATTGGTCATATTTTTTGAGGAAGTTCTCGATATATGGCGTGTCTTCTTTCATTGCGTACCGTTTATTACTAGTCTTATTACCATAGACCATACCAACTAAGTCGCCGTGCTTTTGTGAAACATAAGATATTACGCCTGCGCAAAAAGCGGCAATTTCGCGTTTGCTTTCTCCACTTGGGGCAAGTGCCGCCATCGATTTACCGCTGTCTGCCACAATCAAAATATTATGTTTGCGAATTGCAATATAGCGGCGAATCATAATTGAGCGCGAGCGCGCAGTGGCTTTCCAGTCGATATCCTTAACATCGTCGCCATAGCTATATTCACGCAAATCGTCAAAATCCATACTACGACCTTTAAATACAGAACCGTAGTTGCCAGACAAGACATTACGTACGCGTCTTTGCGCGTAAATGTCCATCTTCTTACGAACTTTAACGAGATATCCTGGCATTTGTTTCTTCTATATAAATTATGGAGTTTGAATTTTATTAAAGATTGCGTCAATGATTGCTTCTGGGTGAACTTCATCAGCCGCCGCTTCGAAGTTAAGGATAATGCGATGGCGAAGCGCAGCATAGCGAAGGCGTTTAACGTCATCTGGTGTTACATAGGCACGGCCATCAATGAGGGCGAGTGCTTGTGCCACTTGCATAAGAGCGATAGCACCACGCGGAGAAATGCCGTATTCAACATAACGCGCAAGGCTAGCATCGATTAATTCGCGTGGATTGCGGGATGCGGTTACAACATTCACGATATAGTTTTTAATCGAATCGTCGACGGCGACTAACTTTGCGGCGGCCTGAAGCTTCTTGATATCTTCAATAGAAGCCTTATCGCCGTCAGCGAGTGCGCTTGTAGTTTGACCACTCAAGGTATAGTTGAGAATCTGCAATTCTTCATCGCGGGCAGGGTAGTTAACAATTTCCTTCAAGAGGAAGCGGTCGAGCTGAGCCTCTGGGAGCTCGTAAGTACCTTCTTGCTCAATTGGGTTTTGGGTTGCGAGTACGACGAATGGTTCTGGCATCTTGTAGAGCACGCCACCAACGGTAACTTGATGCTCCTGCATTGCCTCGAGCATAGCAGACTGGGTCTTAGCACTAGAGCGGTTAATCTCATCGAGAAGCACGAAATTGGAATGAACCGGACCAATTTTTGTCTCGAATGAGCCAGTATTGTAATTATAAATTTGAGTACCAATAATATCGCTTGGAAGCAAATCCGGCGTACACTGGATGCGGCTAAATGTACCATTGGCGGCTTCGGCGATTGTTTTTGCAGCCAATGTTTTAGCAAGACCCGGTACGGATTCGAGCAATACGTGCCCTCCCGCGATTAGTGCCACTGTCATACATAGACGCAGCTCATCCTGGCCAACGACTTTTTTGCTATAGGCACGACCGATTTTCTCAATGATGGCACGCGCGTCGGTGGCATCTGCTTCGGTCAGCTTAGGGTTAGTATTTACTTTTGGGTCCATTTTGTACTCCTTTTATGCCCAGTAGAGGCTAATATTATTTGCCATACTTATTTTTTGTTCCTCGGTGTAGGAATCTGGTTGATCGAAATAATGGTCGTCGTCGAAGAAGGTGTTCGGGAGGATATCCATATAGGTACATCCTGCCGTATCAATCTGGAATTTATCGGAAATTTGCGAAGTAATGTTTCCGCCCGCGCCCGCAATCTTCAGTGGCTTATAAGAGCGTAATATATTTAACGCAACCTGAATCTGAAATGAGGTTTTTAGAACGTCTGCAAAAAGTAGAATCTTGCGGTTATTAAATGCCTCAAGATTAAAGTTCGGGTTTGGATTAGCTTCGGCATTAATCTTCGAGAAGGCTTCGCGTTTGCGTTCCTCAATAATACTCATAAAGTCGCCATTAATATACTCATACTCTGACTGGGATATTTCAGGATTCAATACGAATTCACCCTTTGATGTTATGGCGCCAAGATTGCGCGTAATATCGTAAGGGTCGGCAATTTCGGAATATTGCAAAATATAAATATAGGCGTGGAGATGCGCAGCCAGTTCGATGCAGGCCAAAAGGGAACTCTTCTTTAGACAAAAGATAATACACTCGGAGTTCTTATACTCGGTCAATCTCGGCGCAAGTTGGTCACCCAAAGCTTGCCGGTTTGGATAAAACATCCCACCTCCGTCAAAGTTAATACTAATAATATTTTAGCATAAACGAAAATAGATTTTCTCTCTTGATTTTTCTTTAATTGGTTATACTATTATCTGCTTTCAAGGTAGCCACTAAGCTAACTTTGCGAACATGCGCAGATTGCTATCGAGCACGAGGGAGGCGGCGCCCGTGAAGACGGGCCGGCGACTCCCGTTTCGCTAAAGTTAGCTTAGTGGCTACTTTGATGTTATAATATAACCAATGAAAGTTTTCTTAGGTATGTCTGGTGGGGTTGATTCGGCTGTCTCGGCTTACCTTTTGCAGCAGCAAGGCCATGAAGTTATCGGCGTCTATATGAAGAACTGGAGCAAGAATCTCCCAGGCATGAAATGCCCATGGGCGGAGGATCTGGCTGATGCTAAGCGTGTTGCCGTAAAACTCGGCATCGATTTTCGAGTTTTTGATTTTGAAACCGAGTACAAACAAAAAGTCGTCGACTATATGCTCGAGGAGTATCAGAAGGGAAATACACCTAATCCAGATATTATGTGCAACCAGGAAATAAAATTCAAACTTTTTGCGGATACTGCCTTTGAGCAGGGCGCCGAAATGATTGCAACTGGCCATTATGCTCGCACTGACGGCAAGGCGCTTCTAAAAGCTCATGACGATAATAAAGATCAAACCTATTTTCTCTATCGTATTTCTGAGGGTATTATTCCGAAAATAATCTTCCCAGTTGGCGACATGGCCAAACCAGATGTGAAGGCCCTGGCCGAAAAAATCGGCCTTAGTGTAGCGCGCAAACCGGAATCAATGGGTGTCTGTTTTGTTGGTGATGCTAATATGCGCGATTTTCTTGCGGAATTTGTCGAAACGAAGCCTGGCGACATCATTGATATTGATACTGGCACCAAACTTGGCGTTCATGACGGCGCTATTTTCTATACACTCGGTCAGCGTCATGGTCTCGATATCGGTATCGGCCTACCGCATTATGTTGTCAAAAAAGATATGGAGAAGAATATTGTCTACGTCTCACAGAATCTAAACTCTCTTAAGCTCTGGACTAACCAAATCAAACTAAAGGATGTCATTCTGCGCCACGGCGATGACGGTCGTTATATTCAGGCTCGCATTCGCCATCGCGCTCCGCTTGTCGACGCTGATTATCAAGATGGTATGCTAACTTTTGCGGAAGAACAGAAATCGCTTACGCCGGGCCAATCCGTTGTCTTTTATCGTGGCGACATTTGCCTTGGTGGCGGTATTATCGAGGCATAAAAATGCCGCCCCGGTGGGGCGGCGGAAGCGGAAGAAGATCGATTACGCTTTATAGTTCTTTAGCCAGCTTTTAATTTTGCCAGCCGTAGATTTGCTGCTATCGCGCGTATAGCTAACGACGATAGTGCCACCTTTGCGCTGCGCGCGGACGGTGGAACTAAAAGTGTATTTGTTATTCTTGTAAGTGTGAGTGCAAATTGCGATACCATTTTTATAATTAGTCGTTTCGGCGACTTGCCAGCCCATTTTGATGGCGTATTTTGCTAGCGTATCGGCAGCAAGATTCGCTTTATCTTCGAGGACTTGGCGCTTGTCGGCGCCGACTGCATATTTTTTGAGTGACAATTTGATTCCGGCCAAAACGTAGTTCTTTTTATTAATTCTGAACTTCGTCTGGATACTTGCGCCAGTTTTCTTAGTCGTCTGTGTAATATTGAAAATATATTTGCGGTTTGCCAGCTTGACTGACGTGACGACTTTGGTGGCGCTTTGGCTTTTGATCTTTGTAGTTGCAAACCAACCATAATATTCTCCGGCATCCGTCAGTGCCTCTGTATCCTTTTCGGAGCGCTTCAAGACGGCGCTCTTCTGAGTAGTAGCAGCGGAAGCGGGTGTAACAAACATGCCGCACATCATAATCGCGACGAGTAACATGGTGAAGATTTTGGTGGTTTTTCTCATAATCCCACACTCCTTCCTATTAAAGGACCATGGAGCACGCTTGCTCCGTCAGAGAGTAGCATAGCATCAAAAGATACTATCTGTTCATTATAGCACAAAAATGATAAAAAGTCAAGATGCAACAGATTACGCATTAAGAAAAAGCCACCCTTGCGGGTGGCGGTCGTAAATGTTACCAGATATGTGCAGCCGGGGCATATTTCTGAATATTGCTCTTGATCTTCTTCTGCGAGACGATCTTCTTATTCCACTTGTAAGTGATAACCACTCGCTTATTCTTGAGCTCGCCAGAAATTCGAACCGTGAAGGTCTTTCGCCCATTGTTGAGCTTCAGCTCGTCATATGGTTTCTTGCCTATGTGGCAAAAGTGGCTGACGACTTCGAAACCCTGTCTTTCGGCGTATTGCTCCAGACGGTCACCTAAGCCCTGAACCTTGCCGGTTACGAGCAGTATGCGGTCGTCTTGGACGGCGTTCTTCTTCAGAAGTTTTTCCATTCCCGAAAGCTTCATGGTCTTGCCATCGCAGTAGTACGACAAACATTTCTTGGTCTCCCTCACGTAAACGATCAGGCGGACTTTAGAATTGCTTAGCCGGACTTCGCAAGTCGGCTCACTGCTGCATGACATGATGTGCATATCGCTGATAGTGTAGCCATAATACTCGGCCAAATTATAGAATCGCTTCATCTCGCTAGCGGCGGATTCGGCAGATGCAACGGTCGTAGTGCAAGTCGTGCAAGTGATAATGAGGAGCATCAGGATAATCAGGAACTTCTTCATAACATTCACCTCTCTGAATGTGCGGGGATGCGCGAATTCCCAATGCTAGCGCTGTCTATAACGCGATAAATTCACGTTACTATCTTTTCATTATAGCACAAGCACATTATTTTGTCAAGTATTCTCTATAATAAACCCCTAAAAATGTCAAATTATTGTATAATAGACCAATGAATGCAAGTGAAGTACGTCAAAAATATCTCGACTTTATGAAGTCCAAGGGGCATGTGGTAATTGAGCCAGCGCCACTCGTGCTCGAAAACGATCCAACGACATTATTTACTGGTTCCGGCATGCAACCATTGTTGCCATATTTGCTTGGTCAGCCACATAAAGAGGGCAAACGCTTAACCGACTCTCAGCCATGTTTGCGCCTGCAAGACATCGATGATGTTGGCGATCCGCGCCACACGACTGTTTTTGAGATGCTTGGTAACTGGTCGCTCGGAGATTACTTCAAGGAAGAACAGATTCGTAATTTCTTTACCTTCTTGACCCAAGAAGTTGGGCTCGACCCAACCAAGATTTATGTCACTTGCTTTATTGGTAGCGAAAAATACGGTATCCCGCGCGACGACGAGGCTGCGCATATTTGGCAGCAAGTTTTCAAGGAAGCTGGTATCGAGGCGGAAATCGCCGAAATCGACACAGCTGAAAATGGCGACAAGCGCGGTATTCATGGCAAAGAACGCATTTTCTTCTATAACGACAAAGAAAACTGGTGGTCCCGTGGCGGCGGCATCGAGACTACGCCAATCGGCGACCCATGTGGCCCAGATTCTGAGGTCTTCTACGACTTTGGTGAAGAGCATCAGGATGTCGAAAAATACGGCAAAGCCCACCCAGCTTCCGACGGCGCTCGCTTCATGGAAATTGGTAACCAGGTCTTTATGCAATATCGTCGCCTCGAAGATGGATCATTTGAGGAGCTCGAGCATAAAAATGTCGACTTTGGCGCCGGCCTCGAACGTATCACGGCCGCTTCTATGGACTCTTATGATGTCTTCAAGATTTCACTCCTGAAGCCTATTGTCGACAAGCTTGTCGAGCTTTCCGGCAAAAGCTACGAATCTAATACGGCAGAGATGCGCGTAATCGCCGATCATCTTCGCGGCGCCTATCTCTTAACTGCGCAAGGCCTTAAGCCATCCAATAAACAGCAGGGCTATGCGCTTCGCCGCCTCATTCGCCGCGCCATCCTAAAGGCGCTCAACCTTGGTATTGAGCAGGATTTCCTCGCGGAAGTTTTGCCGCTCATCGCCGAAAATTATAAAGATCTTCCAGATTCTATTCTTACCACGCGCGAGCAGGTACTTGAGGTGCTCAGCCACGAAGAGCAGGCTTTCCGCAAAACTCTTCGCCGTGGCATGAAAGAACTTGCCCGTTTCCAAAAAGACGGCCTCACTGGCAAAGAGTTATTCATGCTTCAAGATACCTACGGTTTTCCGCTCGAGCTCTCTGTCGAGGAAGCTTATCGTCAAGATATTCCACTCAGTGAAAATTGGCGCAAAGAATTTGACGCTTCGCTTGAAGAACAACGCGAACGCTCAAAGACTGCCAGTAAAGGTATGTTTAAGGGCGGTCTCGAAGACCATGGTGAGCAAACCACCAAGTATCACACAGCAACCCATCTATTACTTGCCGCATTACAGAAGCTTATCGACCCAGAAATCGGCCAGCAAGGCTCCAATATTACCGCCGAACGTCTCCGTTTTGACTTCAATCTCGATCGTAAATTAACTCCAGAAGAAAAACAACAAATCGAAGACCAGGTTAACGAATGGATTAAGGCCGATCTTAAAGTCGTTCACGATGAGTACGACAAAGTCTACGCTCGCGACACGCTGCATGCGCATGGCCAATTCTGGGAAAAATACCCGGAAAAACTTACAGTCTATACGATTGGCGATTTTGATAATCCAGTCTCGCGCGAAGTTTGTGGCGGCCCACATGTGGAGCATACTGGTGTTATTGGCCACTTCAAGATCAAGAAAGAAGAGTCTAGTTCCGCTGGTGTTCGCCGTATTAAAGCCGTTGTAGAATAGAAATATGAATAAAGAATCTTATCGTATTCGTCTCACCACTAAGGCAGACTGTCCGTTTTTGGCGGACGTAAAATTAGCCGCTTGGGAAGCCACTTATCGCGGCATTTACCCAGATTATAAGTTCGACGAATATGATAAAGAAAAACAAACCAAGAAGTTCGAAGCTTTCATCGATGATCCAGATAATGATTTATTTGTCGCGGAATCGAAAAATGGCAAGATTGTCGGTTATATGAGTTGCGGTAAACCGCGCTATCCGTACGCGGACTACGAACAGGAAATCGGCATGTTATATCTCTTAAAAGAGTGCCGCGGCCAGGGGCTCGGGCGCCGTTTTTTCGAGAAGGCCGTCGAGCAATTTAAATCGCGTGGCTACAATCGCTTCTTCATTTCTTGCAATAAATATAATGTTCCAGCCCAACACTTCTATCTAGCGATGGGCGGAATTATCGATGCCGTTGATCCGGACAATGAGGACCATTCTGTCCCGCAGGTTAAATTCGTCTATAAGATATAGTGCATAGATTCGAGGCGGTACAAAAATGATATAATTGCCACTAGATGGCGTAAATCAAAAAACAGGAGCTAGTAATGCCGACAGCTAAATATATATGTGACGAATGTGGAATCGAAGTAAAACGCAGCGAAAAGTTTTGTCACGAATGTGGCGCAAAACTGGATTGGTCGGAGGAATATGAAGAATACGAGCCGTCAACGCCTGCGCCAAAAACCAAAACGGAAAAAATATCCACAACGAATAATAATGAAGTCAATGACTTCATTAATTCATCGATGGGCAAGGGAATAGCGATGATTTTCTTCTGCCTTCTTGGAATAGTCTTCGGTACTGCAGTTTTAATTAGACGCTCGGCTATTAAATCTAGGATGAAAGGTGACAGAATTGTAACAAGCGAAAAAGAGCACATTTTGAAACATCTCAGAGCTATTGAGATAGATGCAGCGATTGCTTGCGCTCTCACATGTTTGAATGTTTTCGGCTCACTATCTAGGGCAGCTCAGCTTGCCACGACAAAGACTACCTATGGATACAGTAGTACTAATTCAGCAGATTTTATTGGTTATGCTATTCTTCTTGTCGGTATTAATGTGATTGGTATCGTAGTGTCCGGATCGATTAAGAAAAAAGCTACCGCCGCTGTCTTGAGCCTAAAGAAGTAGTCACCCGCTAGAAATAGGACATAAGCAAACATGTCTCAGGTGTTATAATAAAACCATGAGCTTATTCTCTCGTAAGAAAAAGGACGTGCTTCCAGAAAAACCTGGTAAAAAACCGAAAGATCCAGACGACTATCTTTTGGCGCTCGATATTGGTACCGAATATGTAAAGGCCCTTATCGCCAAAAAGAGTAAGGGCGATATAAAGATTGTCGGTGTCGGCAAGGCACACGAAGCCCCAACCAACATGTCTTCTGGCGCTATTGCAGATATTCAGGGCGTCGCTAAAACTTGCGAAGAGGCCCTCGTTAAAGCCGAAGAGATGGCCGGCGTTCGTTCCAAAGAAGTCGTAGTTGGTATCGCTGGCGAACTTATTAAGGGGAATACCGCATCAATTAAATACCGTCGCGCCGATTCAAATAAAGCCATTAACGATGATGAAATGGCTAAAATTATTAAGGCCGTACAGCAAAAAGCCGGCGAGCGTGCTCGCCGCGAAGTTGCACTCGAGACCAATAATCCAGATGTCGAGGTGCGCCTGATAAACTCCGCGCTAGTTTCACTTCGCATTGATGGGCATAAAGTGTCCAACCCAATTGGTTTTAAGGGTAGTGAAGTGATAGTGCAAATCTATACTGCTTTTGCGCCGCTTGTGCATATTTCCGCTATTGAGCGCGTCTGCGATGAGCTTCAACTCGACTTAGTAACGGTCGCCGTAGAGCCGTTTGCGGTTTGCCGTGCCTGTCTTGGCGACGATTTGGACTCGAATTTCTCTGGCATTGTAATGGATATCGGCGGCGGAACTACGGATATCGCCATCGTTGATGATGGTGGGGTTGAGGGCACCAAGATGTTTTCTATTGGTGGCCGCAGCTTTACGCATCAAATCTCCGAAAAACTTGGGCTTAGCTTTGAAGATGCCGAAAAACTCAAGTTGCTCGCCGATAGTCCAGATATGAAGCCGGAAATTCGCAAACGCTTCGACCAGGCAATTGCACGCAATCTCGAGGTCTGGCAAGCTGGCGTTGAGTTGGCGATTGAAGAATTTGAACATGTTGAGACTTTGCCAAATCAAATCTTACTTTGTGGCGGTGGAGCTAGCCTTTCCGAAATTCCGGAATTACTCGCAACCGGTGACTGGTATAAAGATTTGCCGTTCTCACGTCGTCCAATTATTAGTCTCATCGAGCCAGAAGATGTTCCGGGCATCATCAATGCGACCGACCGTGAGCTCGACCATACTTTCGTGACGGCCATGGGGCTACTTCGTGTCGGCATCGATACGCTTGTGGGCACCACAAATAATGGCCTGCGTGCCAAAATTGCGCGCTTACTCAAGAATTAATTAGCTTTTTTAACTTCTACAAAATCGCCTTCGGCTAGGCCACTCAATTCATATGGCCCGAATTTATAGCGATGCAATTTTATAACCTTATAACCTAGTGCATCAAAAGTACGACGTATCTGTCGATTGCGGCCCTCAGAAATAGTGACGTCCCATTTTTTACGACTTTCACCAACTCGCGACAACCCCATCTGGCTCTTGCCGTCAGGTAACTGAATGCCAAAATCTGCAATCATTTGCTGATGTAATGGCTCTAATTCGCGATCTAATTCAACGGAATATTGTTTTTGCTTGGCGAATTTCGGGTGCGTCATTTGAAAAGCAAAGTCGCCATCATTGGTTAATAGAATTAATCCTGATGAATCTTTATCTAGCCGCCCAACGGTCTTCAGTGTCTGGTACTTCTTTGGTAACAAATCATAAAGTGTCGCCGCATTGCCTTGTTGTTTGCGGCTACATACATATCCAACCGGTTTATGAAATGCTAAGTAAATTGGCTCCTGCTCAATGATGTTTCGTCCGTCGATGGTAATCGTATCATTCTCGTGGGCGCGTACGCCAATTTCGGCCTTCTTACCATTAATATAAACTCGGCCAGCCTCAATTAGATTGTCAGCTTCGCGTCGCGACACGCCAAAATTTGTCGCAACGTATTTATTGAGGCGGATTTCTTTATTGTTCATTATTTAAAATTTGGGTTAGATTCGAGGTTCGGACTAGTCATTGCATTCTGCATTGCCGCAAGCACGGCATCTGGAGTGGCATCAACGGCATCTTTTTCTTGTTCTTCGCTGGTCTTTGGTGCCTCAACTTTAATTTTGCTAGCCTCGAGCGTTATTTGGTCATTGGCTAGTTCGGCTGCCATTTGACTGCCTAATTCACCATCTTTTCCTTTAGTCTGCATATCAGTTGCGAGCTGGGTCTCCAATTCCTGAATGTACGCAGGCTGAATTACCTGTACTGGTTCTTCGGCCGGGGTCTTTTCAGACACGAGAATCGTTGCTTCGGCGGCTTTTTGGACAACATCTGGATTAACGCGCATATTAGTGTGCTGCGCGCGTGCACGTAATTGTGAGAATAGGGTCTTTGGCTGACCATCGTCTTCTACTACGCCATTCTGGGCAGCTTGCGCTTGTTGTTGAGCGGCCTGGATTGCTTGAGCCTGCTGTTGTTTGGCAGCTTCTTCTGCCGCATGTTCTGCCGCTTGTTCTTCTTGAATTTGTTTCTCGTTTTCGGCTTTTTGATCAGCCAATGCACGAGCCTGGTTTGCCTGGGCTTGTAAGCGTAGTGCCTCTTGTTGGGCAGCAAGTGCTTCCTGTTCGGCTTCGGAAATCTGATTTTTATGTTGTTCCTCGGCTTGCAGCGCCTGTAACTTAATTGCGGCCGTTCGCGGGTCCATGCTTTGCTGAGTACTTTGCTGATACTGAACAACAGGTTGCTGCATCTGTGCCATCACGTTCTGAGAAGTGTTCATAAACTGAGGCTGTTGAATCATCTGTGAATAAATTGCTTGACCAGAAGCGGCTTGTGGCGGTATCTGTTGTGACTGCATTTGTTGTGGCTGTAGCTGCGGAGTCGGCGCCAATTGCATCTGTGCCGTTGGTTGATAGCCGGGCTGTTCCGCTACTTGCGGGAAAGGTGTCGGCGCTTGTGTTTGCATTTGTGGCTGCATTTGCGGTTGTGCCATTTGTGGCTGCATGACTTGCGGCACCGCTTCGCTTGCTTGGGTAGCATTTGGTACGGTCATCGTGGCCTCGGCGCGCATATGCTTGGCTGTATTAGTATTAATTTGGACCGGCTCGTATTCGGCATCGCCGAGGAGCTCAGTCATACGTTTCGCCATGTCTTCGCGCTGTTGCTGAATTCGCGGATCATGAAGTGGCTGAATTACACGCTCGCCACTAGATACTTTATTTATCGTTTCTTCTGTTTCCGTTGGGTCGGCGGAAGCGCGCGGTTGTATCTCTGGATTTGCTGGCGCAACAGGCTGAGTCGGCGGTAATGCTGCTGCGAAATTTTGCGCTTCGATGATTGCCTTAGCTAGAATATTAGCCTGGGCGTTGGCAAGCGCCGCTGCAGAGAGTTGGCCTTGTGTATTAGAATCTGTGCCATAAGAATTTGGCATAGCCTGCGGAACCGGTGCGGTTGGCTGCATCGGTATCTGACCGTTCGGCGGCATGCTCGTAGCTTCTTGTGGCATTGGTGGCATTATGTTAGTACGAAAAATTAGATATTTTTATTATTGACCAGGAGTCGGGAGTTGGCT
>JAUNHY010000020.1 GCA_030523715.1 Candidatus Saccharimonadota bacterium | reverse complement strand
ACGAATGGAATATTCTGCCCAGGATACATAATTGCGGCCACCATACTTACTGATGCGGGTATTAACTGGACCGGCAACCGTGAGGTCTGAGCCTTCAACGCTGAAGGATGGATATTTGGCGACGGTAACGCAGTTCGGTGCCGAAACAGCCCACTTGGCGCCTGTGCCAGCGGAGCTAGACAGAGCTATGCCCTGGCTAGTCGAGTTAACGCTATCTGCAAGACCAATATTGTGGCTGTCGCTTGGCCAAGCCGCAACAGCGATACAGAACTTATCTCCAATAGTAGTACTCTCTGGCACTGAGACAGTAACATTCTTAATGAATGAACCGGTCTTGGAATAGACGAGATTCGTGGTTTCAATCTGGCCAGAAATAATGGCGCCCTCTACGTCACCAGCAGTGCCTCCGAGTTGGCCGGTCGCAGAGCTGTTCAGGACATAATCTTTGTCCTTGAGGCCAGTGTCGATGGCGGTACAGTTATGTACCGTGCCAGACTGGACTGCATAATTGCAAATGTCGGTCGTGGATTGGTTGCCATTTGCGACGTAGGTAGTAGCGGAACTGGTTGGAGTACCATCACGAAGCATGAAGGATACTACACGAATCTTAGTTGCTTTGGTGAGAGTGGCATAAGCATCGCCGCCAACCTGGCTGTTGGTACGAGTGAGAACTGGGAGATAAGTGCCCACAATGAAGCTACCGCCAGGAGTTACAGTTTGGCTGTTGCCACTGCGAGAAGCATATGGCATGAGGTAGTAGTTGTACGGGATATATGCATCCGCCTGAGCGGTAAAAATAGTACCATTGTGCGTTCCTGACACGCTAGGCGTCTGAGTTTTAGATCCGACCACTTCGACATCGTTCCAAGTCATAGTTTGCGTGATAATATTTCCGACATCTGAAGCATTGGTATAGGACGCCGAATTACAGTTATTCGTGTTTGGTAAAGCCGGAATGCGATAATGATCTTCGTGGAATCCAGATGAACCGGCAGCCGCACAATTGTATTGGCTGTCTGCATCATCGCTAGGAGAGTTACGCGTAATAGCGAATTTGCTAGTTAAGAACCCGTCGTTATCACCCGCATTGGATTTATTAAATACTTTTGTGGTGACATTTTTATCTGTTGATAGAGAATTCCCAAACAAATATCCAGTACTTCCCTTTACGCTAGTTGCGGAAATTGTATAAGTTGCGTCGTAGCCGGTAATTCCATTATTATTCAAGGCATACTGCGCACCCGCGCACAAATCGTAACGGAAGCGCAAAGAATCGTTCGGACGAGCCCAGACATTTACGATACTCTTATAGCCGTTAGCACGAGTAAAATCGGCCGTGTTAGTAGAAGTATAAGTAAAGTCGCTACCATTCAATTCCACGCCGGCACGACCAATGTTGTAGCCGGAATATATACCGAAATTCTGGCTGTTTATTGCGCAGGTAGCTGGATTGCGTTTAATAGTAACGCAGGCTTTCGATTTTTCCGACACTGCGCTTTTGCCGGTATCTTCATAGTAATTTGGACTATGCGTGATTGTTTCGCAGACAGTGATTTCTTCATCGTAACGCAAAGTAACCGTATATTCTTCCTGAGTTAGGCTGCCGGTTGTCGTATTTTTAGAAAACTTATATGGAGAAGTTTCTGTACGCTTATTCCCGGATGTAGCTGTGCCAGCGCTCTTAGAAAAGCTGATAGAATAATTCATCTCGGCATCAGAATCAGTAACTCCTTGTCTTCTAAATGTATGGTCAAATTTAACTACTACTGAAGCGTTGTCCGTTACATATGTTGGCGTAAGATTGCCATCCTCGGTATCCCAACTAGATTCTTTGCTCTGATCGCCGACGGTAACTTTTGTTTTGGAATCAAAAGTACTAGGCAAGTAAACCCTCGCGCAAACACCGGCTGAGCTACCGGATCCGCCATTCGTGCCAAGATTGCTGTAGCCAATTTGCTCACAGTAAGTTGAGCGGTTAGTGGCAGTGCTTGGAATAGTAAAATCGCCTATCGCGAGACCATCGCTATTAAAGCCTCCGCCAGCATTCGTGAAACGCTTTACACCATCGCTTGCCGTACCGATGCCGGAATATTTACAAGCATTGCCCCAAGTTAGTGAACGACCAGTGCTGAAAGTGGCACTATTTGACCGATTATTGAAAGAAGGAGTACAGGTGGTGGAGCTTTGCCAATAATTGATGCCGGTATAGTAATGCTTGAATGTGACCGTTTCGCCAATGTGAGCATTAATAGTCTGCACGGCTGTAGCATCGTAAGCAGTCTCGCTACCATTACGCGTTTTATTTTTTATCGTGCTGCGCGCGGTTAGTGTTGGCGGAGTACTCCAAGCCTCATCCTCAACAAGTACTTTGAATGTCGACCATCCTGGGCTAGTGCCGTTCCAACCGCGGAATGCATAAAGGTATGTGTAATAATATGTCTGTCCATTTACAGTATCAGAATAAATGGTAGCATTCCCGGATGCAAATAACGTATCGGCATTAATGTTAATGGTCGCGTAATCTTCCGGATCGCTCATAATATATTTCGCCGATTCTTTGGTGGTGCGCAGGAAGTAGTTCTTATATGAACTGTTATAATTCCACCCGTGACTTCCTCTCGATATGCCAATTGCGCCCCAACAGTTTTTGTTGATCCAGTCGTCTGATAGCCAGTTATCATTATTCTTTTTCTGCTTACATAACGAAACGTGGGTAGCATAAACATCAACTTTAGGTTTATTACCCATAATGACACCCATTACCGCAATCGTAGTTGTACCAGTACGTTTAATATACGCATTAGCATTAATTACCCATTTACCGCCGCTCTTAGAATAACCATTTTTATCTACGACCCAGAAAAGGCCACGATGCCCATCTGTAGAATAGTGACAGGCATCATATAATCCCCAGTTTCCCTTTCCAGGAGAAACATCTATTAGCTCATTGTAAACATTGATATATGGTGACGATAATTTATTTACAGTAAACCTCGACGCAGCATTATCTAGGCACGTTCTAGTCTGCGCTGCGGTTGGGCCCGCAAATGCATCACCTGACGGAATAATAGTCGCGGCAAAGAAGACGCATGCTAAAAATAATGGTATATAAAAATATTTTTTCATCATCCCTCTCCCCCTCCACTATTTGATAGTTCAGTAAGCCTGGCGTCACGAATCGGCTCATATTTTTTCAATAATTCTTCATCATTGTTTTTTTCGGCAAGACGACAAATCCAATCTGCCGTACTAAAGGTTGGATCGTATTGCTCCGCCATTAGGGCGTCAGAAATTGCATCTTTCTCATAAGCTTCGCCTAACTCGGACAACACCTTCGAACGAAACATGTAACACTCGGCTTTATGGTAACTGTCTTCGGTAGAGTTAATAATATCATCAATGGCTTTATTCCCCGCCTCAATATCCCCCCTATAATACAGTTCCTTAGTATCATAAAGCGAGAGTGATATCTCGTGACCTTCCTGCGCATATTCATTTTCTCTTTGTTCTTCAACCATTTTTGGGTAGCCATAAACGCCCCAATAAATAAGGTAGCCCGTGCCGCCAATTAAAGCGAGCATAATAATAGTAGACGGAATGCGGCGCCAGCCGGTCCAGAAAATTTGCTTAAGGCGCTCTTTTTTATTGAGATGTGCTACCTTTTTCTGAAGAGCCTTACTTTTCTTCAATTTCTCATTGGCTAAACGTGCTTTTTCCCGGTAAGAACGCTTGGCCGCTTCAGTCTCGCGCTTCGCCGCTTCTCGGCGCTTCTTCTCTGCCTCAAGTTTTCGCTCTTCATCGCCCTCAACATTAACGAAAAATTCTGCTTTCTTCCTTTTTGTTATGTCGGCAGTTTTAAATACTTGTTCTTTCTCTTCTATCGGAATGCCGTCGATATCTACAGTCTCTTGGGCACGACGTTTTTTATCTTCTTCTTCTAACGCTTCAAGCTCTTCATTTATCGCACCAACAATATTCGGCGACTCAAAATTAGGGGAATCTTCGTTTGCACTTAAATTTGAGCCCACCTCGCCAGAGGACTTCGCATTGTTTGCGCTCATGCTAATATTTTAGCATTGTTTCAAGAGTAAAGTAAATAAATTTAGTACCTTGTTGGAAGCTCTTGGGAGAAGACGGTCGTGAGAATGCCGTTACGCTGAGCTTGGT
>JAUNHY010000012.1 GCA_030523715.1 Candidatus Saccharimonadota bacterium | reverse complement strand
AATGCAAACGCATTAGATTATTACCTAGACGATTTCAGCGTGGTAATAATCAAGGGGAAAGGCGAAGCACCATTTTCCGAAAGAGGCAAAATGGTCTTAATATATGCCGGTAGTCCTGGGTTGGGTATTTATCAATACTATACGACAGAAGGATTGTGCGGAGAGTGCTCGTTACCGCTAGTGGTCAATCGAATCGATTTATTTAAATCACTAAAGAGTGATGAAAAATTCTACATATTAAAGAAGGAGGTAGAATGAACTACTTACCATCAGTGGTCGCCGCGACATCGAATTGTATTAAAACAATGTTATTCGGCGAGATTTGCGATAACTGCGAGGGTGGGCCAATTTATAAACTAATTCTGATGGCCGTAAAACTCTTAACTATTGGTTTGGTACTTTGGCCACCATCGGCATTATCGTGGTGGGTGTGCAATATTTAACGGCGCGCGATGATGCAAATCAGGTTGCAAAAGCCAAGAAACGCTTCCTTGATATCGTAATTGGTATCGGCATCTATGGCTTGATGTATCTTATTATTGAGTTGCTCGTTCCTGGCGAAATTTTGACCGTAACTCCAGATACTAGTACCTCTACCTGCACTAATCCAACTATCGCAACACCTGAGCCAATCACAAGTCAGCCAGTGACCGGAGGTAGTTCGGGTGGTTCAAGTAGCGGCTCAAGTAGCGGTTCTAGCCAACCTGGCGGAGGTGGCGGCGACTATGATCCAACCAAAATTCCAAAGTATACTCCTGCCACCAAGAGTCCAACTGGCCTTACGACACTAAATGCGCTCGACGAAAACTGGACTATTGTTAATACGAAGTTCGGCGTGCGCAGTTATATGACCAGTCTTAATAAGCGCCATGTAGCTCAAGATAAACAGGACTGCTACGATAGTGGTAGCTGCACCTCCTCGACGCGCGATAACGATAAGTGTCTTTCATTTGCATACACTTTTGCCTATGACCTGGTTTATGGCACCACGACTTGCGATCACTGCGCATCCGCATATAAACGCGGAGGCTTCTATGGCGTACAAACAAAGAGCAAAGAAGACGCCCTGACGATGATTTACGACCAACTCGTGAATGGTTGGCCAGTGGTAGTTCAGGTGAAGTTCTCTACCGGTACCGGACGACACTTCGTGACGGCGGTCGGAATTAAGTCTTCCGTTAAATCCCGTAGCCAATTTACTGAGAACGATATTCTCTTCATGAACACTAATGGTGCACTGTGGAAAGGTAATAGTAAGCGCGTCATGAAGGCTAATGGCTCCTATTACACCTCTAATGCAACAATGGGCCTCTGGGCAAAGAGCGCATACGGCTACTACGTGTTGCCATTCAAGAGTCCGGGCAGCGTAAAGAACCCGCAAAACATTAAAAGCTGTTAATAATCGCAATAGAAAACCGCCACTGGATTGTGGCGGTTTTTGTTTTTGCGCATTTTTACTCGAAGAAAAGCGTGAGGTTGCCGGCGTTATTGGCGGGTTCATGCCATTCGCGCCAAGCTTTAAGTTCCGGTAAAGCCACTACCTCAAACATCTCGCGAACATAATCAGAAGTCTGAACGATATTCCTGCCGCTGTCGTTTTGGAGCAAACGCTGCAAGGAACCCTGCAACACCGTGTCTTCTTTGCCCATATAAGCGATGGCCGTAGCAACAGCGATATAGACTTTACGCTGGAAGCCGTAGCCGGCATTTTCGCCATAACAGGCGCAGAGAAAGCGGCCGGAGGTGGTGTTCAGCGTCAGAAACAGCTCCGTGTCGATGAAATATGAAATGTGACTGTCGGCCTTGTTGGCACGGGCGCCAAACTCGAGCACGCGTTTAGCTTCTGCGGCGCTACTATGCCCTTTGAGATTGTAATTTTTGACTGCACCATCCTCGAAATCGAATCTAATTAATGTCTGTGCAGCCCTACCATCAGCTTGGCCCATCAGGAGAAATGAACCCTTGTTGTGGAAGCCATCCATCTGAATAGTCTCAGTGACGATTGACGCGATGGCATCAATTTCTTCTCTGAATAAGGTCGTTTTTGGCTCGGTGAAGCAGGCGAAATTAGTCAAGTGCATTTTGGTCCCCCCTTAACTGACTAGTATTTGCGCAACTAAAAGTACTGGCTCTGCCGGTTACGGAAGAGCTTATCTTTTATATTATATCATACTTAAGCGTTTTAGTCAAACTACTAGCTGTTTTTAATGCTGCCAAAGCGGCGGTCGCGCGAGGTATATTCAATAATAGCCTGGTCGAAATCGGCTTCATGAAAATCTGGGAATTTGGTTTTTGGGAAATAAAATTCGGCGTAGGAGTTTTGCCAAAGCAAGAAGTTACTGAGGCGCAGTTCTCCACTAGTACGAATCATTAAGTCTACATCTGGCAAATCCTGGTAAAGATACTTCCGTATATCTTCTTCGGTAAGAGTGTCAACGTCGACACCAGATTTGGCAATTTTCTTGACGGCGTCCAATATCTCGGCGCGGCCGCCATAGTTCATACAGAAATTAACCGTTCCACCGGTATTATTCTTGGTTAGTTCGACTAATTCATTGCGAGCTTTAATAACCTTCTTCGGCAACGGCTCATCGCGACCAGAGAATATGGCACGGATATTATTATCCATCAGCTCCTGACGGTACTTTTTGCACATCACGACGAAGATATCCATTAAATGGTCAACTTCCTCTTTAGGACGGTTAAAGTTCTCCGTCGAAAACACATAAAGGCTGAGGTATTTGATGCCGCGTTTATGAATATACTTAACAAGCTCGCGAAGGTTGTCGAAGCCGGCATCGTGCCCTTTTAGGCGACTGAGACCGCGCTCTTTGGCCCAACGGCCATTGCCATCAACAATAATGCCAACATGAGTTGGAATCTTAAGTTTCGAATAATCTACTTCAGACATAAGTAAATTTTAACACAAAAAGAAATACCACCTCCCAGTGGTATTTTTTCACACTCGATTACATCGATTCAGACCGCTCAGGCGATCTCTCAACTTCGTCCGAACGTTCTACTTATATTTTAGCGCAAGCATAACCAGTGTCAACATTGATTTTAATTTTTTTCATGTTTTAATATTATTGAAAATAACAGGGGTGGAGCGCCAAAATCTATTGACTTTCGTATTTTTCATTGTGAAATAAATATACTAGTTATGGCTACATTTTTGACCGCCACTATGATAAGATAGAAATATCTAAGGAGGTTTAATGAATAACGAAGGTCTTAAATTTTATCGCTGTAACACCTGCGGTAATCTATTTCTAGTAATGGTGGACCCAAATGTACGCCCTACTTGCTGCGGCGCAGAAATGGACATTCTTGATAGCCGAAAGCATACTTATGAGGGCAGCGAAAAGCACTTACCGATTATCGAGTTTGATATGCACTCGACAGAGGTAAAAGTTGGCTTGCAACTTCACCCAATGACTTCACAGCATCGCATTGAGTGGATTGCACTTACTGATGGCGAACGTGTAGAGGTCCAGAAATTAGGTCTTACTACCCCGCCAGTCGTTAAGTTCTCCAAGATGAAGGAAGATGGCAAACTCCACGCCTATGGCTTCTGTAATATCCACGGCTTATGGGAAAGCGAAAAATAATTTTTAAGAGTATTCTCGAGACTGTTTCCGATCGGTGCAAAATGGCGCTGATCGGAACTAGTCAGCTACTAAAGAGACCAAAATATTTAATCGCTTTTTTAGTTTCGTTATTCATTTTTCTATTTATTCTAAGTTTCTTTAAAGATGGCAACACGAACTGGGCATTAATGACGTCGGGTTTGGATTTTGGACGCAAAATGGAAGTGCTTGGGCGCGTGTTGTTCGAAATTATCCTAAACTTTACCAGCCTATATGGAGTAATCATTATTTTTATGGCGTTTCTGCAGGCTCTGATTGTGCCGCTACTTATTCACTCTTGGAAATGTCGCGCCAAAGACCAGGCAATTGATGGCGCTAGCACGGGTAGCATTGGCTCAATTTTGGGCTTTATTGCCTTGGGGTGCCCAAGCTGCGGGTTCGGGCTCTTAACGCCAATTCTGACCGCAATTGCCGGTACGGGCGCGATGGCCTTAGCAGAAGGCGTAAGTCAGATTTTTACGATAATCGCCTTTGGTCTACTTCTCTACACCGTGGTAAAACTTGGATACATTACATTTATAAATTTAAGTACCGAAAAAGTTAAAGTAAAAAAGGAGCAACATGCAAAAAGCAGTTAGGATTATCGCGGTGGTTCTAGTAGTAGGTTTTATATTTTCCCTCATTATCTACAATGCAACTAAACCGGTTGAATACAAGGTTTGGAACGAAGGGATGATTGTCGGCAATAAAGATGAGGCGAAACACCACTTTATTATGTATACCGATATATTCTGCCCATATTGCGACAAGTTTTCCCATGCCGTGCAGGCGAATTTTGATGAGTTTAAAAAGAAATATATCGAGGAAGAACAAGTACTCTTCGAGATTCGTATGACTGATATGAATTACGTATCGGGTCACTCGAATAACAGTAAACCAGGCGGCGAAGCGAGCTACTGCGCAGCCGATCAGGATAAATTCTGGGAATTCTACTCCGCTGCGCTCGATCAGCTTTATGAAGATTACCATTCTAAAGGTATCGGCGTTAGTAAAGACTCGCCAAAGATTCCGGATCTCGAGAATGACTATTTCTACGCCATAGCTGAAAAGGCCGAGCTCGACACGGAACGTTTTAAGACTTGTCTCGAGAACCACGAGATGGAGACAACTCTTAACACTAATACAAATCGAGCCAGTAATGTTACAAATGGGGTGCCATACTTTATCTTCGATAAATTCCAGGATAGTGGCTTCCTCGGCAACTGGAATACGACCGAAGACTGGAAACAAGCGAAGCTATTGCTAGACGCTGGTTTAAGTTCAAAATAAGAGAAAAAGTCACCCAAAGGAGCGAGGGTGACTTTTTTGTTCTTTGACGGTTTTCGATTAGCTTTTAGCCTTCGATGGCAATATACTTTTTATCTTCTGGGAGCTCTTTCTTTTCGGCTTTAGGAACCGTTAGCTTTAGCACGCCATTTTCGTATTTAGCCGCAATTTCTTCTCTTTTAACATCTTCGCCGACGTACCAGCTTCTGCTCATTGAGCCAACATAGCGTTCCTTGCGAATTAGTTTCCCATTCTTTCTTGGCTTGCCATTAGGATCTTCTCTCTCAGTAGACTCTTCGACTCTCTCGGCCGAAACCGTTAACAGACCATCGTCGAGCTTAACTTTAATATCGTCCTTATTGAAACCTGGAATATCAATGTTGAGCTCGTAGGCTTTTTCGGTTTCGCTCACATCAGTGCGCATAAGGCCATGCTCGTGATGCTTTGGGCCGCCATGTGGCGGTAGCATTCTATGCTCTGGTTCTCTGCCAAAGAAATCATCATCAAAGTTAAACATTTCGTCAAAAAGATTTTCTACACTAGGGTAAAACATATTGTCTTTTCCTTTCTAGCTTTAGTTTAAGATAGTTAGTTGCTGACCGTTATATCTTGTTCTGTCGGTCGCTTTCACTATACTTCCATTGTAGTACACAAAATTAGCACTGTCAATGCGAGAGTGCTAATTTTGCTTATGTTTTTAGCTATTTTTCAGCTTTAACAGGGGTAGACCTATTAGCCAAGGTGCTGCAAAAACTTTTCGGCACCGGCTGGAAGCATGATGACTGTCTTCTGAGAAGGATCAGAAGAAATCTTTTCGAGTGTTTGGAGTGTACGAATTTGGATACCGCCCGGAGTCTTAGCAAGCAAGCTAGCGGCTTCGGAGACGGCCTGAGCAGCGCTCTTTTCGCCATCAGCGGCGATAATTGCAGCGCGGCGTTCACGTTCGGCCTCAGCTTGTTTTGCCATAGCGCGCTTCATGTCGCTTGGAAGCTCAATATTCTGGAGCTTGACGTTCTCGATATCGATACCCCATTTATCGGTCTCTTTGTCGACGATTTCCTTAATTTGAGCGGAAATTTCATCACGCTTGGAAAGAAGTTCATCGAGCTCGAAATTACCGGTAATATCACGAAGAGCAGCTTGAGCAAAGTTGGTGGTTGCGTAGACGTAGTTGGTTGTCTCGAGCAAAGCTTTGGATGGGCTGAGCACGCGGAAATAGACGATAGCGTCGACGTTGACAGTAACGTTATCTTTAGTAATAACCTCTTGCTTTGGTACGTCGATTGGTGTGGAACGTACGTCGACACGGCTCATAGTCTGGAGATACGGAATCACAATCCTTAAACCTGGATCGCGAGTACCGGAATATTTACCAAGGGTGAAAACGACACCACGCTCGAACTGACGCACGACACGTACGCCTGGCACAACTACCAGCAAAATAATGATTAATATTATTATAACAATCGGCATATACACTCCTTTATTTCTTAATAAGAATTATACATTATCGGAATAGGAAAAGCCACCGCTTTTACACGGTGGCTTGGGGTTTGAGGGTGTTTCTTGATGCAGAGACTGGGATTACCAGTCGATGCCGCTGATGTCGATCCCCTCTTCGGCAGCCAGCCTCTTCACGGTAGCTTCGGCATCTTCAGCCGCTTCCTCGACGACCGCCTCCACGACCTTCTTGGCGTCGGGCTCATCCGCGGGCGCCGGGTCGACACTCACGATGGTGATGGTCTTGACTTCGGTGCGGCGACGGGGCCTGGGCGCATCTGCGGGCGCGGGCGTTTCCTTCTTGGGGGCGGGAGCCTCCTTCTTGGGAGCGGGTCTGGTCTGAGCAAAGAGCTCTTCCAGGGTAACCGGCTTCTTCGGCTCTTCCGTCACAGTGACGACCTTGACGCCGGGCTTGGGATCCTCCTTCTTGGGCTCGGCCGCAGGCGTTTCCGCGGGAGCGGGCGTTTCTTTCGGCAGAACGATGGGATCCGGCTTGGAGTCGGGCGCAACCTCGGCGGTTTCCGTCTCAGTCTCACCCTTGAGGTACTTGATGCAGCGATGGATCAGGTCGCCCTTGTTGGCGCAGCTCCACATCGCGTGCATGAAGTCGCTCTCCAGGCTATAGTCGCCACGGAGATAGGCCACCTTGCCAGTCTTCACGGCCAGAGCCAGGCCGTTCACCACCTCGATCTCGCCGACCAGAACGATCAGCTGCTCGGTGCAGATGAGGATATTCTTGGTGCGGCCGTAGATGAGGAACGGCGCGTTGATGTCCGCGAGCTCAGACACGATGGTATCGGGAGTCAGGCTGCGGATGCGGGTGCTCTTGATCGCCTCAGCCTGGGCGTCGGTGATCAGGTCGAGACCGGTGATCTGCTCCAGCAGATTGGTGGCGTAGGTCTTCACGGTTTCAGTTCTCTTCATAGCTTTACCCTCCTAAAGATCAACCGCTCTTTCTAGCGGTCTAGATTTAGATTGCCCCACAATTAGGACAAATCCATAGTATATTATAGCAAACTTTTGCAAAAATGTCAATAGTATGGTGGCAAAACAGATAGCTTTTATGCTAAGATATAAGTATGAGTAGAATCCTTGCGATTGATGCCAGTACGGATATCACCAAGGTTGGGAATCTTGGGGTGTATCTCGCTAGATTAAAGCGGGCTGGTTTTCGCGTGGTTGATGGTTTTATCATCCCAGTTGAGGAAGAGCTACAATTTGGGTTGAGCAATGAGATTCTACGCGAATTTGATAAGCATGGTTTTACAGAGGTAGCCCTCCGAGCAGCACCGGTTGAGATTGATATTTTCTCCAGTGAGACTATTCGAGGCGTAAAGCGAGATGTCTTAGTAGAAACGATCGATTATTTACGCAAGAACTCCCTGCGCCGCGGGCACCAAGTGGCCGTGGTCGTACAAAAGGATTTGAATGCGGAGTTCTCTGGCACAATTCATTCTTATAATCCCGTTACACTCGATAATAACGAAATCCTGATTGAGGCAAATCTCTGGATGAATAGCACCGTTCTGACTGGCGAAAGCGACACGGATATGATCTTAATCAATAAAAATACGGGGGCGCTAAACCTAGAGAGCGACGAAGAAAATGAAATCTGTTTGACGCCGCAACAGATAGCGCAACTTTATAATTTGATTCGTAAAATTGAGAAGAAGTTAAACGAAGCAGTGAGCGTAGACTGGGCCTACAACAATGGCGTACTCTACATCTTACGCGCCCGCCCAATAACGCAAAAAACTTACGAAAGGTACATGTAATGCTACATACGACGCTAATTATCCTAAAACGCAATGACGAGATTTTGCTCGGCATGAAAAAGCGTGGATTTGGCAAAGGGCGATTGAATGGCGTGGGCGGCAAAGTTGAACCAGACGAAAGCTTTGAAGAATGCGCGATTCGCGAAACACAAGAAGAAATTGGCGTTAAGCTCACTAAACTAGAGCATGTTGCCGACATCGTTTTCGATAATCTTTATTATAAAGGGAAGCCAGAACGCAACATGATGCATGTTTATTTTGGCTTGGAATGGGAAGGTGAGCCGAAAGAGAGCGATGAAATTGAGCCACGCTGGACCAAGATTTCCGACATCGACTACGGCAAGATGTGGTGCGACGACGAGCATTGGTATCCACATGTACTGGCTAGTAAAAAAGTTGAAGCTTGGTTCCATTTTAATGAAGATGATACCTATGACGATTTCTGGGTTGATGTTTTGCCAGATGGCTACTTCGAGGAGATTGATGATTCAGACGTAGGCCTGGCAGATAAGAAGGTTCCGGCCGAGGCAGACTACGTCCGCCGGCCAACTTCGCGCGGAATTTTACTTGACGATAAAGATCGTGTTGCCCTAATTCATTCCGTAAATCGAGGCTGGTATAAGTTGCCGGGCGGTGGCGCCGAAGGTGACGAATTACGCCGCGAAACGCTTGAGCGTGAAATGCTAGAAGAAACTGGCTACGAAATAGAGGTTTTGCAAGATTTGGGTACCTCTAGAAACACCCGCCATCAGTGGCGGCTCGATTCTGAGGCGCAATTCTATCTCTGTCGCGCCAAGAAATTTGTTGGCACAAAGCCAATGGAAGACGAGATTGAAGATGGCGATACTTTGGAATGGTTCGATAGTTTTGACGACGCAATTGCGGCGCTAGAATCGGTTAAGCTTGATGAAATAGGTTTTTATGGCGCATACTTCTTTACAAGACGCGAGATTGACGCGCTAAAGTACGCAAAACAAGTTTATAAGAGATAATGGACGAGAGACGACCTCTTGCGGAGCGAATGCGCCCGCAAAAATTGGACGATGTGTTGGGCCAGGACGATATAATCGGCGAGGGCAAGATTTTGACGGAAATCGTTAAAAAGCAAGAGCCGGTGAATATTATTTTTTGGGGTCCGCCAGGAACCGGTAAAACTACGCTCGCGCGCATTATCGCAAAAGAGTTCAAAGCGGATTTCATCGAGATATCCGCAGTAACTTCTGGAAAGAAAGATGTCGAGAAAGTCGTTGAGCGCGCGAAGCAAAATTGGAATTTGCAGACTCGCACCGTGTTGTTCGTGGACGAAATCCATCGTTTTAATAAAGCGCAACAAGATGCATTTTTGCCGCACGTCGAAAGCGGCCTAATTACTCTGATCGGCGCTACGACTGAAAATCCAAGTTTCGAAGTAATTTCCCCGCTCTTGTCGCGTAGCCGTGTCGTGATTGTGAAACACCTGTCCAAAGCAGATATCATTGAAGTTTTGAAGCGCGCAATAAAAGCCGAAAAAGCCACCAAGCGTGTCAGCAAAGACGCAATCGATTATTTGGCGGAACTTTCCGGTGGCGACGCGCGGTCGGCGCTTGGCGACCTAGAATTAGCACTGAGTCTATCAAATAAAGTTGGCGTCGAACAGGTTAAAGAGGCGGCTGGACGTAAAGTGCCTGGCTACGACAAAAAAGGCGACGCTCACTATGACAATATATCTGCATTCATAAAATCAATGCGCGGTAGCGACGCCGACGCGGCGCTCTATTATCTGGCACGTATGTTGAATGCTGGCGAGGACCCAAAATTCATTGCCCGCCGGATGGTAATATTCGCCTCTGAAGATATTGGCCTGGCCGGAAACGGCGCACTTGGCTTAGCGCTAAATGCTTTTATGGCAGTGGAACGTATTGGCATGCCCGAGAGCGGACTAATTTTAGCGCATGTCGTAACGGCACTAGCGAAGTCGAAGAAGTCACGCGTGACGGCGGACGCCTGGTATGCGGCACAAGACTTAGCAAATAAGACAATGGGGCTACCGGTACCAATTTGGCTACGTAATGCACCGACTAAACTCATGAAAGACCTCGGTTTTGGCAAAGGCCAAAAATGGGAAGCTGGCTTCCATTTGGATAAAAACTATTTGCCAGATGAAATAAAAGATATAAAGATTCTTCCTAGTAATTAATTCTTTGGGAGAATTTTTTGCGCTTTAGCTAATTTGATGGCGGCGGCGATTATTTTTTTGCCTTCTTCGCCATAATCCAGAATGTCGCCGGCTTCTTCTGCTGGAACTAAGATACGCTCGCACATTTTACCACCATCAAGATCGGGGCGATTTTTGCCTATTTTTGTTAGTTTCGCTATATATCTCAGCTGCGCATAGGGCTCGCCGTCGCCTATGACCGTCTGATAGCCTAGATAATGCAAGTCCGAAATCTCACAATTTACTTCTTCGTATACTTCGCGATGCAGGGTTTCTTCGTGAGTTTCATTCGGTTCTGGCGTGCCGCCAACGAGTCCATGAAAACCTTTATCGACACGCAGCATAATGCGACCATCGTCGGTAAACAGGACGCCGTATACCTGAGTGATTGGCATATCTTTTGGGATTGGCGCCTCATGCCAGATAAACTTTACCATTCTAACACCTTCTGGCGGGATTTTGTGCCAGATACAATAGTAATCTGAGTCTTGGCGACATGAAATTCGTCGGATACTAATTTTAGTAAAGCCTGATTCGCTTCGCCATCATGAGCGCGCGCATGCAAAAAGGCGACATAGCTGCCGTCTTCTTGCTCTTCGAGACGAGTTGCTCCTTTGGTGCCTGGCTTGACACGCACGGAGATGCGCATTATTTTTCTCCGCAAACAACGTTATTGGCGTGGAGCCAGCCCTCTACGGAGCCGCCATCAAGATACTCGCCAGTAATCGGCATGACGCGAATCTTACCCTTAGCCTTAATATGCTCAATGATAGGGTCGGTAATAAGGTATTCCTGATCTTTTGGACCAAAATTGTTCTCTTTGCAATATTTGACAATACGACCAAGCAGTTCGGCCGACATAATGTATTTGCTGATATTAATTAGGTTACTTGGCGCTTCTTCTTTCTTTGGCTTTTCGTAAATGCCGGTCAAAACACCATCATCAACCTTGAGCACGCCGTAGCGTTCAACGTCTTCGATTGGAATTTCGGCTGCGAGCATGGCAGACTCAGTCTCATCCTTAACGAGCTCCATCATACGGGCCAAATCCGATGAGCCATCGGCATTATAGACAAAATCGTCGCCCATGAGGACAACACAGGATTCCTTAATGCCGAATTCTTCGACAACCTGAGCAACCGGCTCGGCTGTGCCATAGCGATTATCGACATCTTTCTGAGCGTAAAAATGCAAGGTGAGGCCTTTGCGGTTCGTATCAGCAAGTGAAAGCTTGTCGCTCTTTCCACGCGCGACAAGATAGTTATTTAACTTAGTATTCTCTTCGTAATAAGCTTTGATTTGAGAGAATGGTTTTTCGTCGATAACAATATAAGCTTCTTCTATCCCGGCTTTTGCGCACTCTTCGATTACATAATCAACCAGCGGGCGGTTACCAATTGGCAACATAGCCTTCTCTATCACTTTCGTGATAGGCAAACGACGTGTCCCCCATCCGGCCACAGGAATAATAGCTTTTTTGATCTGCATGAGAAAGAAATCTCCGTATAGTTTTCTTTATTCTAGCTTTTTTTATAGCTTTTCGCAATGAAAAACAGATGGAAGGCGGAGCGATATAAGAGATAACCACAACCCAATGCAAGCATAATAGTACCAATTTGAACATTCGAGCTGGTTGACCAAATTACGCAAGCAGCAACAATTGGGATTACAAGGAGTGTAATGGCTAGATTAGAAATAATCTGTTTGCGCGTCCAGCTACCCTGGTAACGAAAAACGATGGCAGCTTTTTCTATTATTAAGAATAAACCAATCGCTACTGCGGCAAGAATACCAATGCCATTACTGAAGAAACAGGCGCCTAGACCAAAACCTGCCAAAATTCCGCCCAATAAATCTAGAAGTGTTAATGGCACGACGGCCGGCTTTGCTTTCTTCTTGTTATTTTGCTTAGCCATAATTGCATCTATGCAAACAGATAATGCATAGCCAATGATAAAGTAGGCTAAGCACGAGACAAAGATAGTTGACGAAAAAACGCCAAGGTCAAAATATTCATCAACAATTGGCATAGCAAAAACAAATACATTAAGGACGGAGATAATGATTGCTAGCGGGACGCTAACTTTACGAATGAGTGGCGAAAAATCGCTATTAATATCGAAAAGCTTGAGCGCACAGGCAACGGCAATTACCATTGCCAACCCGATTATGCCAGTATAGAGAATTGGGGACATTATTCCTCCTCGATAATTGGCGGGAGCCATGCTTCATGTGGTTCCTGGCCGAGTAAAATTGCGATTGTAGAAGCGAGATTTGCTAAACCGCGATCGCCAAGCGTAAGGCGATATTTTTTAGCATTCTCGGTTTCATCAACAAAGATACATGGTACGCGGTTTGTGGTGTGGGCAGTCTTCGGCGTACCGTCTGGGTTAAGGAGTTCTTCAGCATTGCCGTGGTCGGCGGTAATAATCGTAATGCCACCAAGTTTGTTTACAGCTTCGACAATGCGTTTTAGGCAAATATCAATGGATTCCATGGCATTAATGGTTGGCTCGAGCTCGCCAAAATGACCGACCATATCACCGCCCGGATAATTTATGCGCAGAAAATCGTATTTTTGCGACTCAATAGCTTCAATGAGTTTGTCGGTTATTTCTGCAGACTTCATCCATGGGCGCGTATTAAATGGCTCAGTATAGGAGGGGACTTCTTCTTCAACTTCTCCGTCCGGCACATGATAACTGTTGCCGTTGAAATAATAAGTAATGTGGCCAAATTTGACGGTTTCGGAAATGGCGTATTGCTTCAGGCCTTTGCTCGCAAGAAATTCTGGTAAGGTATGATTAAACTCTGGCGAACCTACTAGAACATGAGCAGGAACATGTAGGTCTTCGTTATATTCGGTCATGCCCGCAAAATAGACATCCGGGCGACGCACGCGATCAAAATGCGTGAAATCGTCATAAGTGAAAGCCTGCGCCATTTCGACGGCGCGATCAGCACGAAAATCAATATAGATTACCGCATCACCATCGTTAATTGTACCGATCGGTTGGCCGTTTTCGGCAATGACGAATGGCGGCATATATTGGTCTTGGAGATCTTTCGTTTCGGAGCGGAATGTCTCGATGGCTTCTGTCGCCGTAGCAAATTGACGACCTTCGCCAAGCACATGCGTATGCCAGCCTTTTTCTACCATTGGCCAATCATTTTCATAACGATCACAAGTGATAACCATGCGGCCGCCACCAGATGCGATTCTGTAATCTGGGTCGCCCAGGTCATGGATAAATTTTTCTAAACGCTGAATGTATTTTGGCTCACTGTGCGGCGGAACATCGCGGCCATCAATCAATGTATGAACGCGGACGCGCTGGATACCATCTTTTTGAGCCTGAGCAAGCATTTTTTCCAGATGGGCAATATTGGAATGGACATTGCCATCGCTGAAAATGCCCATGAAATGCAGAGTTGAATTGCGCTCGTGAATGCGCGAAATAATATCGTTCCAAGTTTGAGTTTCGAAAATTTTGCCAGTAGCAACATCGTTCTCGACTGCAGCCGAACGTTGCAAGACAATTTCTCCGGCGCCCATCGCATTGTGACCGACTTCGGAATTGCCCATATCGTCTTTTGGCACGCCAACATATTCGCCAGCGGCACCAAGCTTGGCAGTAGGATATTTGTCGATTAGATAGTTAAGTGTCTCGAGGTGCGCCTGCTTAACGGCGTTTCCCTCTCTTTGGTCACGAAGGCCAACGCCGTCCATGACAACAAGAACAACTGGCCCATCATAATTCAACTTGCTCATGGTTATAGTATAGCATCTTGGTATAATAATTACATGAGCGTAAGAGATTATTATCTTGAGCATTTTGACGAAATGTCGCTTGAGAAGCGAAAACATTTCGCAACCCGCATGAAATACTGGTTCGGTGATATGCAATTCAACGATTTTCTGGCAGCCAACGAGCCGAGTCACGACCTGGCCGCAGTGCTAAAAAATAACGATTTTTCTGGCGTTAATAATCTTGAGCAACGCCGTCCATTTTTTGAAAAATATGAAGGACTATATGGACTTGAGGCCTGTCTATTTCGCTTAAATAGACTACTAATTGAATACAATGTGGATTTGCGCGAGGAATTCCTGCAACTATTCCCGCGCGAAAAGCTTTACAAGCTTTGCGACGAGTTAGTCGTCGACGATGAGGCCCTTGTTGCTCTGTCTACTTATGCTGTGAATGTGATTTGTCTCGCAGAGAGGCTTTTCCCGCGCGATGGCACGATTTTAGTTGCTTTGGCGCGCAGGTTTCTGCATATGAAACAGACGCCCGAACTAGTTTATGCGTATACGCATTACATACTGTGCATGTCAAATTTCTATACCGAGAGGATTTTGGGCGAAAAATGGGAACTCGCCAAGCGCATGCTAGCCGAGAGCGAAAGGCTTATTCTTGATAATTTCGACAATATGACGATTGACACTAAACTGGAATTTTTGGTTTGCTGTAGGATTAATCACAACGACGACTATTACGAGCCACGGCTAGTATTAGAAAAAATTAGGAGCGAGTGCGCAGATTCATTAAAAGACTCTCCGTTTATAGTCGACCCGCGTGCGCCAAGCAAAAACACGTTGGGCACCGCTGAGCACCGCAACGTGCTTTATATTATGTCAGGTTTAGACTCAACGACCATCAACTAAGAAATAGTCACGCAAAACTTTGAATTTTTCGTCCGTAAAGGCGCCTGTTACTACTTGAGGCGTATGGTTTACTTCGAGAATATAATTCTTGCCAGTATCGCGGTGCGTAATTACATCTACACCCGCAAAACGTTTATTGGTCGCCTTGGCGGCCTTAATTGACATATCTAAGATTTCTTTATCTACTTCTTCAAGCGGGATGATTTTTGCAGAGCCGCCAAGCGAAGTATTATTACGATGATCTTTGCCGCCAGACGAGCGATAGATTGCAAGATATGGCTCGAAGCCTAAAGTTACAATGCGATAATCGCCAGTGTTTGGAATGAATTCCTGCAAAATGAATTCAATATCCGGGTTTTCGTCGACAATTTTCGAAACCTCTTCGGCCGAATAAACAAGATAATTATCCTGGCCTTTGGTACCACGAATGGATTTTAGCACGCCAACGCCGCCGAAGTTTTCCTGTAGGCATTTGCCAAGAAATTCTTTAGTACCGTAGGCGGTTTTTGGCACCGGCACATCATGTTCCCAGCAGCGCCACATTTCGTAAAGCTTACCGGAAGCGTTGGCGAAAGTGTCGTCCGCCATAATGACGCCCTTCTTGCGACAGTAACAACCATAGGCATTGAAGATATGACGACGCTCAAACGGCGCAGTCGTAATGCAAAGAATTTTGTCGAAATCCGCAAGGTCTTCGCCGGTTTTCTCGTTTTTGATGTAGCTATTTTCGCCGTCAATCAATAAGTTGATATCCGAGAAACAGCCAGTCGAAACTTGAACCTCGCCCGTTTCTTCGGCAACACGTTTAAGCTCGGCGATATTTTCTTCAATTTCAATCTTACGATTGATGATTAAAATCTTTTTCATGGCCTTATTTTAAGATAGTGCCACCCCATTCGACAAGCGTAAAGCCTTTGCGGGTTGGAGTTTCTGGTAATTTCTGCTCTTTTACACTGATTGGAGCATCAAGAGCTTTCCACTCCATCGAGATGCGAATACTAGTGGTTGGAGCTGGGCTGACTTCGAGTGGCATATTGGCCGCAACTTCATCATTAACGGCGAAATAGATATAGTTATAGGCGTTATTTTGCATTTGCGGCAACCAATAAACGATAAACTCCTCAGCTTCAGTTTCGGTCAGGCCGAGCTGGGCGAGTTTTTCTTCCAAGAAGCTAATCGTATCAGAGCCTTTTACGACGAAACCTTCCTCGTGCATGCCGCTGACCGTATTGTCTGCCTCATAATAGAGCGAGTAGAGCTGGCGACCAGTCTGAAGGTCGGTAAGTTTACCGTCTGGCTGCGCTAAAACTTTCCAGCCATCGACATATTTTGGATAGCTAACAAGAAGTTTCTCTTTGGCGCCAAGTTTTACGCTAACTTCGGTTTCAATCTCTGGATAGAGATAAATGATTGGCTTATATGATACATATGGGTCGCAAGAGTAAGAGTTAACGACATTATAGCTAGAGTTGGCTGCGTATAGCGATGGGTAGCGGTCAATTTCAATTAACCAATATTCATATTCCAAGGCACAAACGCCACAAGAGCCCTCTTCCTCGATAACAACATTCGCAACGCCGCTCTTTACCTCCGTAATGCCAGCGGCAACAATACTGCCACCGCAATAATGATCAGCGGCGCGAACTAGTAAATAATCATGCTTATCGAAGTCGAAATTATCGGCAGCATCCATGGCCATATCATAAGTCTTGGACTCGCCATCGAAGTATTCTTTCAAATCGTCAACTTCACGAATGAAAGCCACATTTGCTAAATCGCTACTTCCATCTTCATAGGTTGGACCAAAGAAAAATTCGCCTTCGGTCAAGAACTCTGTTGGTTCTGGGACGACCGGGTCAACTGGGGTGACGGGGTCGACTGGATCGTCTGGGTCGTTCTTCGAGTAGATAGAAGATAGAACTACGCCCGTAACGACAACAACTAAGATAAGAAGGGCGGCTGCAAAAATATACCCGACCGAGCCGTTAGAGCCCCCGGTTTTAGCTTTATTATCATTTTTTTGATCAGGCATCTTGAAGCTCCTTATGGTTATGAATCCATTATAACACCTATTTAATCTTGACTTTTTTAGCTTTTTGTGCTATAATGGAAGGATATGAGGTATGTTTCGCAAGAGGATAAACAGAGTGCCATTAAAACCCTGCGCAAGGGTGGTATTTTGGGCGTTCCTACCGAAACCGTTTATGGTCTTGCTGTAATGGCCGACAATACCGACGCCATCAAGAAACTCTTAAACATCAAGAACCGCCACATTGATAGCGGCAAAGTTTTGACGATGATGGTAGCCGACGTTGACGATATGAAGAAATTCGTTGAGATGGACCGCACGACCACCAACCTTGCGCGTCGCTACTTCCCTGGCGAATTAACCCTAATTTTGAACCAGCGCAAAGATTGGCGCCATCCTTATTTCGACAACTTCCATACGGTTGGAATCCGTATTCCAGACCACGAATATATGCTCGACTTGTTGCGCGAGACTGGGCCGCTTTTGGTCACTAGTGCTAATCCACGCGGTGAAGCGCCGTGCCGCACGAGCCGCGAGCTTAATAAGCGCATGCCAAGCGTTGATATGATCGTAAAAGGAGAATGCGGTGGCGGATTGCCGTCCACGGTAATCGATATGACTACCGAGACGCCGCGCTCACTGCGTCAAGGCGGATTACTGATCGTCCATTACGCTTAACAAAAAGACCGGTTTTACCGGTCTTTTTCGCTGTTACGCGCCCACCCTGGGGCACATTGGTTTGTTTTAATCCGCTGTTTATTTTTGTTTCTAGTCTCCACACTTTCCACATTTTCAGTGGAACCCCGTGAAGCGTACCAGCTTGAATATATTTAACCAAAAATAAGCGTTAGCGTCAAGGGGCTGAGACGGAAATTATGTTGTAATATTTACACTTCAATGTCTTCGTCAGGGGCTTCGTCTTCTTCGGCATTAAGCTCAAGAATCGCATTGCGTTCACCGAGTTGATACTTCTGATGATGAGCACGATGTTTTTGCTCTTTTTGATCAAGTGTGATAACTGGTAGTTCTTCTGCTGGGGCTTCTTCCGCCTCGGTTGGCATCTCGGCCTGAGTTGCTTCGATCATTAAGCGAAGCTCGCGCAGCACTTCCTGCGTACCCTGATGAGCGGCAGCAGACATAGCCATAACTTTAGCGTCTGGATTTTCTTTGAGAATAGCTGCCATCTGCATTTTTATAATATCTTCGTCGACGCCTTCGATTTTTGTAAGCACAACTAATTCTGGGCGCGCCGCAAGCTCGTCGGAATAGTTTGCGAGCTCCTTACGAATGTCCGCATAAGCCTTACCGGCATCGTCATTATAAACATCGATGAGATGGAGCAATACTTTTGTGCGCTCCACATGGCGCAAGAAACGATCGCCAAGTCCCTTCCCTTCGGATGCGCCTTCAATAAGACCAGGGATATCGGCAATCAAGACACTACGATCATCAACTTTAGCGACGCCAAGATTTGGCGTAATGGTCGTAAACGGATAATCAGCGATTTCTGGTGTAGCATTGCTAACTACGGAAAGAAAAGTAGATTTACCAGCATTCGGAAAACCAACGAGACCAACATCGGCAAGTAATTTGAGCTCGAGCTCAGCATCAAAGGCTTCGCCCGGGTTACCGAGCTCGGCAATGCGCGGAGTTTGGCGAGTGCTGGAACGGAAGTGCCAGTTGCCATAGCCGCCGTCGCCACCATGTGCAACAATAGCGCGCTCTTCGTCATGGGTCAAATCAGCAACAATTTCATCGCCGCGCTTTACGACAGTGCCAATTGGTACTTCAACAATTAAATCTTTGCCGGATTTGCCAGAAGATTTTTGGCCAGTGCCCGGCTTGCCATCCTCTGCAATTAGTTTTGGCTGGAAGCGAAAGTCTATTAAAGTATCACAATCTTTGCTGGCGACAAAAACCACATCGCCACCTTTACCGCCGTCGCCACCATCTGGGCCACCCTTAGGGATATAAATCTCGCGGCGAAAAGATATGGCGCCATTACCACCTTTGCCGGCCTTAATATAAACTTTCGCTGTATCTACAAACATATCAAAAATATTTTAACATATTTTACATGTTAAGTAAAACGCTCGCTATATTATTTGTGTGCGTAAATATAGTTGTATTTAAGGGCATCGTCCCAGTTAATAGTAGATTGGAAGACGCGGTTAAAGCCCTGATAATTCATTTCTTGAATCGTAATATATTGACCCTGAACTACACCTATTACAACAGCGACGTGACCATAACGGCCACTAGTAGATTGCATCACGGCACCATAGGCTGGCGTGCGGCCGGTCCAATAAGAACCGCCAAGCGAAGAAATCCAGCTACGGGCATTACCAATTGCGCCAGTCGGGAGCCAATATTCGGCGCTCATGTTGTTGCGGCGCCAGTACCAAGCGAACCAAGTACAGTTACCGAATGCACCAGGGTTATGCTGCCAAGAAGTGCTGTTATATACGCTGCGCCAATAGCTATAGCTACCAATCTCAGTGCGACCATGACGATCGGCAGTATCGCTAACATAACTATAAGTATACGTATAAGATGGGCGTGGAGTTGGTGCTACGTATTCTGGACGTTCTTTTTCTGGCAATGAACCATTTGGGAGTAAAAGCAACTGATCGACGGCAATTTCCTTACCTTCGAGGTCGTTCATCTGAATAACGACATCTTTGGCGGCCGAGCCAGTCTTTTCGATAATTTTATCTAGAGTTTCGCCACTCTTTACTTTGTAAACGATGCCGGCGACGGAAGGATAATACATCGTATTTCCAACCGTAACTGTTTCTTTCTTGAGGCCGTTGCTCCAGCGAATTTGATCTTTGGAAGCGTGCGACGACGGATGTTTTGCAACGTAAGTATCATAAATACTCTGGAAAGAATCGCCATCCTGGACGACATAAGACTCGATGCCACGGGTAAGCCCAGAGGTATCGATAATTGTTGGCTTTTCGACTACCGTTGATGTTGAAGTATTGGTAGTGCCAGTAGTTTCATAAATATCATTGATAGTAACGTAGTTTTCGCTGATGGTCGAAGTAGACGGCAGCGATAAGGCGCTGGCAATATTTGCAACCGTATAAGATTCGGAAACTTGGTCAGCCGTAACGGTAAAATCCGAGCTATCAAAATTGGCCGCGATAGGTGTTTTGACTGGAGTATCGTTCTGCTTTGAACCAAAATACATCAAACAAAAAGCCGCGGCGAAAATAAGACCATATGGTAATAATTTAGCTAATAATAGTTGAAGTCTTTTCATATACTTGCTAAAAGCCTATTTTATTATACCATACATGCTTATTTTATGATATTCTAGAGCTTTTTACAGAGGTCGCCACAGTGGTTGCGGATGTTTGCATTATGCTCCGCTTCGGTGCGAGCGTAGAACATTTTAAGCGCGCCGTCGGCGTCGTAACCAGATATAAAGTAGAGATAATCACCCTCGGCCGGTTCAGCAACGGCAACTAAGGCATTTTTACCAGGATTAGAGATTGGCGATGGTGGTAGACCGGCGCATTTGCGCGAATTCCATGGGCAAGGGATAGTATTTAAATACGACATATCGGTTTTGCTACGGTTTGGATTTATTTGATCGGCGCGATATGCAATTATCGCATCAGAGCCGAGCACCATTCCGCGTTTTAGGCGAAGTTCGAAGACCTGAGCGACCTGTTTTTGGTCCGCAAGCGACATAATGCCAGCCTCACTCTGAACAACAGAAGCTAGCGTGATAGCCTGATGGAGCGTAAAGCCCATATTTTGGTATTTCGTCTCAAGATTATTATTCTGAATAACCTTATACATCTCGTCAAAAGTGCGCTTTAGGATATTTTCGACAGTTTCGCCGACGTAAAATTCATAGGTCTCACCGTAAATATAGCCCTCAAGAGTGGCATCGGCCGGTTTCGATTTTAGAAGTGGATGATCGTAAGTCGCCTCGAAAGCTTTCGTAATATCTTCATCGCGATAACCAGCATTTTGAAGACGTTCGCGTGCCGCCGCCAAAGTGCCGCCTGGCAAGAAAGTTAGATTAAAGGTCTTTGCGACAACACCCTCATTGAGCGATTTAACGATTTGCTCGACATCCATACCCTTATTAAAATCATATTCGCCCGGTTTGAGATTCATTTCACTCGCCTCAAATTTCAAATAAATACGAAAAGTCAGCGCGGAATGAATTAGGCCAGCCTCTTCGAGATCGTTGGCGATTTTGGCACCGCCGGTATTTTCGGCTACGACGAATTTTACGGTTTCGCAATTATCGCCACAATTTTCAACGGAAGTCAGAGACTTTTTGTAGTAAAGATAAGCGCCGCCAGCCGCAATAATAGCAAGCAAAAATAGTGTCAGAAAAATGAATAAAATAATCTTGCCAACTTTTGATTTTTTCTTAGGAGTAGGATTAATGTTCATCTCGTTGTTCTCCATGCGCGAGTTCCTCCTCTAACTGGATTAAGTTTGCGGTGTTCATAAAATCTTCCAAAATAATAGCCGCCGCTTCGGAATCGAGTTTGCCAGTGGCACGATCGGCGCGCGAAAACTCGTGACTATTTGCGGTCAAATATTGCTCTGCCGCCACGGAAGTTAATGTTTCATCTTGAAACCTTATTGGCAATTCGATGCCTTGTTCGGAAAAAAAGTTCTGAAGCTTAGCGATAAAATCCTTTACGGTTCCAGTTTGAGCGGTTTCTTCGCCTTGATTGTTGCGCGGAAAGCCAGACACGATAAGATTAGCTTTGTCGAGCCGACATCGTTTGGCTATTTCAGCAAATTCATTTCCGTCAACTGGAATCATTGCGCGCGGCACGGCAATCCGAACGGAAGTGTCGGCAAAGGCGACGCCAATCCGTTTGGTGCCCACATCGAGTGCAATAATGCGCATTATTCTACCGTTATCTCAATTTCAACTTTATTATCGTCGTCTGGTACGCGGGTGACCCAGAAGTAAGAAGTCTCTACGTATGCTTCGGAAACGCCCTTATATGAGCGGAGGTTAGACTGAACTTTTCCAATCTTTACACCAAGCGATACCTCTTTGACCATATCCTCGGTAATGCGTGGGCCAGTCTTAGTGGTGCTCTTGAGCTTGGCGGTCATATTGCCGTTGTCGTTCTTATATGACTCAAAGAAGGCCTTGTCGTCATCGCCTTCGTTGATAGCAACGCCGGTCGAATAGACCATCTGCGTATCGTCGCCCTTAATTTTTGCTTCGGCAACTGTATGAATATAGGTATCGACCTCTGATTTTTTGACGGCATAAATAACATATTTAGTCTCGCGAACGATTTTCGGTGTGACGCCCTCGCCAACTTCTTCGTTTAACGATGGCGAAGTAGTCGTATTAGTGCTCGTAACGGCAAAGCTATTACCAATTAAGATATATTCGGAGCTAAATTGGCTAGCTAGCTCTTCGCGGGCCTCTTTATCGGCCTCGCCAGACAAGTCGTTACTAGCCTTCTCGACATCTTCTTGCGAGACGACTTTAACGATTTTGCTAGAGCCACCGGTCATAGCAGACGCCTTCGTAGCCGTGATGGTATTGATTGGGAACGACCAACCGCTAGTGCTGGCAGCTATGTTATATTTTTCACCATTTTCAGTAGATACGACCGATACTTCGGCCACAACATCACTGCTAAGATTACAGTTAATTGTTATGCCGTCGTCATTCAATGTACAATTCTTTGACAAAGAGCCAATTTTTGCTTTCGTCACAGCAAGATTAACTGCTGATGTACTAGCGTACTTGTTCCCATTCGAATACGTAAAAATGGTATTTGCAGGAATCGTAAAGGTCTTAGAGTAGTTATCGCTTACACTAAACGTAACTGGCGATTTTACTTTGACGGTTATTGTACCAGAAGCTTTAGCGCCTTTATCTACCTCACCAGTAGCTCCAAAATCCGAAGAGACCTTTTTGGAAGTAGTTTTTTCTTCGGCGAAGAAAACACCATTTTCTGGGTCAGACTTAGTCTCGTCGGTCACAAAACGCACGGTTTCGCTAAAGTTGGAGCCAACCGTTTTCACTTTCACGGTAATCTTGGCGCGTGGCGCAATTTGGGTTGCCCAATAGCCAAAGCCAAAAATAGCTACAAACAAAATCAGGAACAAAATGATATATTTGCGATATTTTTTAAAGTTTGGAACTTTAGTGTTCTTCTCTTTTTTCTCAGCTTTTTTATCTTTTTTGTTTTTCTTGTCGTCATCTTCTGGCTCGACATCTTTAGCGTCGAGTTCTATATCTACATCTTTTGCCGTCTCTGCTGCAGCAATTTCGGCAGCTTTTTTCGTCTTTGCGCTAGTCTTTTTTGGTTTCTCTTCTGGTTCCGGTTCCGACTCTTCTTCTGACTCAGCTTCGTCTTCTGAAATTTCTTCGTCCACATCGTCATCGCCGAATTCTTTACTATCGTCGGAATGAGGTAGTTTTGGTTTACTCTGTAAAGATTTTGCGGTAGGCATTTTAACCTTATCGGCGAGTGCAAGTAAAGATTCGTCGGAAGTAATAAGTACAACTGTCTTTTCGTGATTGTTTGCGGTCTTTGCGATTAGTTTAAAATTGACGGCGCTCTGCAGCACGCCGGCCTTTTTCGGTGGAACAAGGGCGACGATTTTATTCTTCGCATCCTTGATGTTAGCCAGAATATCTGTAATATCGTCTTCTGGCTCGATATAGATGACGTCTTTATTCATAAGCTAATTATAGCATAGCTACCTTTTTTAAACATTGGCTGAAAAGCTTGTGCTAAAATAGTAATGATGGGCTTTTTTAATAAGAAAACTGAAGAACCAAAAAAAGAAGAAACTCAGGAAGAGCCAGTTGAAACTCCGCCATCAGTTGACGTAGCAAAACAAAGCCTAAACGAGCTCGTACTCCAATCTATTCACGAGGGCGTGATTATTGTTGGTCCAGAAGGAAATATTCACCTTGCTAACCCCGCCGCATGTCTTTTAATGGGGCGCAGCGATGATGAAATTCTTGATGTATACTACGATTCCGTAATAACCCTGCTAGATAAGACAGGCAATCGTATTTCTGAAGCGCGTAATCCAATCGGCCAAGCACTCAAAAACCAAGATTTTAAAGAGGAAACGCGCGATCTTGATATTGTGGCCGCCGATAGTAATCGCAATACTCCAGTTTCGATTATTATTACGAAGTCCGCTGGCGATAAGCCTGTCTTAATTGTGACTTTTCGTGATATTGCACAAGAGCTTCGCGAAGAGCATGAACGTACGGACTTTATTTCCACTGCAAGCCACGAGATGCGCACGCCGGTCGCTAGTATTGAGGGCTATCTTGGCCTCGCACTTAATCCTTCGACGGCAACACTCGACGATCGCGCCCGCCAGTATCTTGAAAAAGCACACGAGAACTCAAAGCACCTTGGCCGTTTATTCCAGGATTTACTTGATACAACCAAGCTTGACGATGGTCAAATTGTGCCACATCCAGAGCCAGTTGAAATTGTGGATTTAGTGAAAAGAATCGCCGATGCACAAATTCCAAAGATTAAGGAGAAAGGCCTTGGCTACCAATTTGGTAGTGGTGCCGTTGATCAACAACTAAGTGGCGGTAAACATATCGAACAGGTAATTTATGCTAACGTAGATTCTGATTTCTTAACCGAGATTCTTAACAACCTTATTGAAAATGCAATTAAATACACGCCAGCCGGTTGGGTAACCGTAAATGTGCGTGCAGATAATTACAATGTGCAAATCGTTGTACAAGATACCGGAATCGGCATCGCGCGCGAAGAATTGAATCATGTTTTTCAGAAGTTCTATCGTGTCGATAATCGTGATACGCGCGAGATTGGCGGTACGGGTCTTGGCCTCTATCTTGTTAAACAACGCGTTGAGGCGATGAATGGCCGCATTTGGGCCGAAAGCCAACTCGGTAATGGTACGCGTTTTATCGTACTCTTCCCTAGAATTTCCCAAGAACAATATGACCAACAGCGCTTCTTGATCGATAATCAGGAAGCTCAGAGCGGAATGCATTAGTTTTTAGCATAAGTTTTATAGATTTTTGCGCCAAAATAGCATATAATCATAATCAGTATGACTAGGATTATGTTAGTCGAGGACGATAAGTCCTTGCGAGAAATATATAGTATCAGGTTGGTCGCCGAGGGATACGATATTATTTCTGCAGGTGATGGCGAGGAGGCTCTCGCTCTTGCCGTGCAGTATAAGCCAGACCTAATCATCGCAGATGTGATGATGCCAAAGATTTCTGGTTTTGACATGCTCGATATTCTTCGCTCGCAACCTGAAACAAGCAAAATTAAAGTAATTATGATGACGGCGCTCTCTAGTGACGATCAGAGACAACGTGGCGAAGCACTTGGTGCTGAACGTTATCTCGTTAAGTCACAGGTAGGTATCGAAGATGTCATTATGACCGTGCATGAAGTTCTCGGCGATGCGCCGAATGCAAATGCACAAGCCAATCTCGATACAGCAGCAACAATGCCGGCCGTAGAAGCTGCAATAAAGGAGCAACAAGGCACGCCTGCTGCAGCTGAAAACAATTCAGCCGAGTTGCCGGTTCCAGACACGTCAGCGCTAGATGCGGTAGAGACAACAACCACAACAACTGTTGAACCGGCAAATTCAGATATTCCAGCGCCGACGCCAGAACAAATTATTCCAAGTGGGCCAGAGCCAGTAGAAGCTGCTCCGGCGCCAGAGGCTGCGCCGTTAGCGCCGGTTCAGCTACCTGAACCTACTGCCGCTCCAGCACCAGCACCAGCCCCAGCACCTGCTCCGGCACCAGC
>JAUNHY010000003.1 GCA_030523715.1 Candidatus Saccharimonadota bacterium | reverse complement strand
CGATGGAAGAGAGTTTCGGCGCGGAGGGCCTGCTCGAGATGGTAAACAATGCGCGTGTTCTCGGTAGAATAAAGCGTGTCAACGCCAAGAATCTTTTGAACTTTTTCCACACCTTCTTCAGTAAGAGCGACCGTACGACGCTTTTCATCAACGACATAATCTTGTTCGCCAAGCTGAGAACAAACCTTTGCAAACTGATAATAACTCTCTGGATTATCGCCAGCTGGAGCGGAGATAATTAATGGCGTACGGGCTTCATCGATAAGAATCGAGTCGACCTCATCGACGATAGCGAAGTTAAGTTCGCGCTGGCGAAGATATTGAGCATCTTTAACCATGTTATCGCGAAGGTAATCGAAGCCAAATTCGTTATTAGTACCGTAAGTCACATCACAAAGATAAGCTTCCTTACGAGTGCAAGGGCGAAGATGGCGCATACGTTCATCGTCGTGATCTTCGTTTATATATTCCTTATCGTAAGTGAAGCTAGCCTCATTAATAATGACACCAACAGAGAGACCGAGGAAATCATATACGGCACCCATCCAGCCGGCATCGCGCTGAGCAAGATAGTCGTTTACGGTAACAACATGAACACCGCGACCGGTAAGAGCATTTAAGTAAACTGGAAGAGTTGCAACGAGAGTTTTACCTTCACCAGTCTTCATTTCGGCAACATTACCTTCATGAAGTACTATGCCGCCGATAAGCTGAACATCGAATGGGCGAAGTTTGAGAATACGGTCACTAGCCTCACGCACGAGCGCAAAAGCATCTGGAAGAATTTGATCGAGCGCTTTGTTGGCCTCGGCAATTTTAGCCTGCTTTTTCTCGATTTTTTCATTCTTCTTGCCTTTTTCTTCGTCTTTCTTAGCCTTTTTCTCGGCTTTTACCTTGGCGAGAGCGTTTTCGGCTTCGACTTTCTTCTGAGCCTTCTTTAAGCGAGCACGGAGCTTCTCGGTTTGCTCTTGAAGCTCTTTGTTGGACATTTCGGAATATTTTGGCGCGAGTTTATTAATCTCGTCAACGCGCTTCTGAAGGCGACGGAGTGTCTTTTTCTGAGCGTCACCAAAAATATGTTGCAAGAAAATAGTTAAACCAGATTTGTCTGCCAATTTATCGGTAGGCTTTTTCTCTTTTGGAGCTTTTTTAGCCTTTTTGTCGACATGTGTCGGTTTTTCTGCCACCCTCTGTTTTTTCTCGGACCTCTTCTCTTTCATTGTTCTAGTATATCACTCGGCTTATTTCTTCAAAAAGCGCTTGAGGAATCCTTTCTTGTCGTAATTAGTTTTCTCGGTCTTGAAGCGACGAATCTGTCCCATTAACTTAGCTTCGAGGATATCTACGCCAGCAAAAGTATTAGAGCATTCTTCCTTAGCATTAAGAACTTTGCCGCCAGGAATATCGAGAGTTGCGGAAATTTCATACTTATTGCCATGGGCGCGGTCTACCTGAGTAACAACTACCTTGGCGACGAGATCTTTGCGGTTCTGGCGTGGAAGATAGCGATCGAGCTTTCCGATACGTTTCTGAACATACTTCTGGAAGCTTTCTTCGACTTTATAGTTAGAGCCGCTAATATCAATATTTTCAATCATTTTATATGGTCTCCTTTCCATCCATATACTTGCGCAAAACCTCTGGGATACGAATCGTCATATCCTCGTTTTGGTAATTTTCGATAACTGCAATCATAATGCGACCCAGTGCAAATGCGGTAGCATCGTTGGTATGAACGAGTTCAACCTCGCCATTCTCGCGACGTACGCGAGTATTGAGACGACGCGACTGATAATCTGTCATGTAGTCCGCTGTGTGCGTTTCACGGTACTTGTTTTGGCCTGGAAGCCAAACTTCCATATCAATACCGCGCGCATCTGGTTTGCCGATATCGAAAGTACATTTACGAATTACGCGATATGGAAGACGAAGTTGTTCAATGAGCCAGCGCTGGATAGCCACGAATAGTTCGTGTTCTTTGCGGCTGGTCTCTTTCGTAGAGAAGCTTTCCATTTCGAGCTTGTCGAACTGGTGCATACGGATAATACCCTCCATATCCTTGCCATAGGTGCCAGCTTCCTGACGGAAAGAGGTGGCATAGCCTAGATAGCGGGCCGGAAGTTCGGTTTCTTGGAAAATTTCATTGGCATGCATGCTGCCAAGTACGTGCTCGGCAGAACCCTGGAGCCAGAGCTCTTCGCCGTCGATTTTGTAACGATCTTCGCGTGGTTCGAGACGATCCATCGCATCATACATCTCGGTGCGGAGCATAAGTGGCGGCAGGACAAGCGTAAATGGCTTAGTAGATAGGCCATCGAGCTTATTTTTCTTGATAATTTCTTTGATTACACCCTCGTCAGAGAGGCTGTTCATGACAAAATTAACGATAGCCATCTGGAGCTTAACCATATCACCCTTGATATAGGCGAAACGGGCGCCCGTAACTTTGGCTGCACGCTCTTTATCGATCCAGCCGCGCGCCTGACCAATCTCGTAATGGTTCTTTGGCTCGAAGCTAAACTTAGTTGGCTCGCCGATAACTTCGGCAACCTGATTATCATCTTCGGAGAGGCCAACCGGAACGTCATCTTCCGGGACATTAGGAACGGCCTTGAGCTTGGCGAGATATTCTGGTTCAATATCGGCCAGTCTGGATTCTAAATCTGAAAGCTCTTTTTTGAGCTCTTTGCCGCGGTCAATAAGGGCCTTGTCCGGCTTTCCGTTTTTCATCTTAGCAGAGATACTATTGCGTTCTTGGCGCAAAGTGTCGATTTTCTGCGATAGACTTTTGCGCTCGTCATCAAGTTTAAGGATTTCGTCGAGATCAATTTCATAAGCCTTGTTATGAATTGCGTCCTCGACCTTCTGGCGATTCGCACGGATATAATTAATATCTAACATGACCTTATTTTACCATCAAACCACCGCTGTGACTAGCGGTGGTTTAAGATTAAGACAGATAATGGTTTCTCTTTAGGCGCAAGCGTAAGCAATGTTGTGTGCGACGGCCTGCTGCTCGAGACGCTTTGCGCGAGCTGCATCATCGATACTAGAGTTAACTGAGTGTTTGACGCGAGCCTTCTCCTCGGCCTTTTTGCCATCATTCCAACGATCGAGTGTGCCAACTAGATATCCGGTAATACGGCGGAGGCGTTCAAACTTACTACCGAAGTATTGCTCATTGGCTTCAAAATACTTCTTTGCGGTGGCCTCGTCGCTGTTTTTAGCAATTAGACAAGCGCCAGTTTCTACTAAGCGGCTAACGTGGAGGTTCTCATAATTATCGAGTTCTTTAAGAGCGGCTTTAATATCGTTATCTGGAACCTTGGCGTAAGAATTAAGTGAATTCTTGAAGCGGTCGTAGTCAAACTTTTCTGCGTCGCTGGCGTCAAAATAAATGATGTTCTTCATAACATTTTTCCTTCTGCAAATTGTGATTATTTACGTATTATTGTTTGGTTCTAATTTAATGATAAGCACTATATATAGCGTTGTCAATACTATTTTTACGCTATATCTAGTGTTTATGTATATTTTACAACGTTCTATCTTATGCATTAAACGCAAGCATCTTGACTTTTTAAGCCAAGTGTGCTATAATATATATACCTACTGGCTTTTAGTGGGAGTTTGTGTCGGTCTCCGACTCCGGTCGGATCGAAATACATGGAGGTGTTTTATATGACCGAAGTTAAAAAGAGGAAGAAGACGTATCCGGAATTGCTGAACAACCTGGGTCAGGCCCTGCTTCGCCGCGGCGAACTCGAGGACGAGCTGGCCAATTACATCCAGGCGCGCCGTGATCAGCGCATCGTCGCCCGTCAGGCAAAGTGGTTCTCCGAGGACCGCTACCTGAAGTGGGCCGAGTACTACCAGATCAAGGCAAGCATCGTCGCCGTGCGCGAAGACATCAAGCGCAACAACCTGACGATCGCCCATCTGGAGGACGAAATCAGTGCCTGCAGGCCGAAACCTGCTGCTGCCGACCCGGTTCCGCCCGAGCTTTAATTCCTCCACGTTCTTTTCTCCAACCCGGCCCCTAACAAGGCCGGGTTTTTCCTAGCTTGTAGTACAATATGCTTATGGATAAGAAATTACGTGATTATATTGAATACATTCAAAAAGAAGCCAAAAAGCCAAGCGCTGAATTAATTGACTATCACAAAACCATGACGCAACAATTTCAGCATGAACGTTTTATTCATCTGATTGTAACAATGTTTTTTGCGCTTTTCATGATTCTCTTCTTTATCCTGTTCTTGATATTGGCGATTTTTATACCAAAAGTCGAAGCCGCCAACTATATCATTGGCGGCGTGGGAGTGGTGACCTTGATTTTGCTAATTACTACTCTGTTTTATGTGCGCCATTATTACCAGCTGGAAAACGGCACGCAAATCCTAGAAGACATCACGCGCAAGCTATATAAACGCGATTAACTTTCGTAGAATTTCTCACCATCAAGGGTATAATACTCAATATTTTCGCCGTTATCGGCCTCAATATGGTTGTCGACGACACGTACGGAATTATATTCTTGAACGATGCGCTTACCCTTATTGGAATAGAGGTTATATTTTTTAGCGTTCACCTGGCAAATGTAGAAATCGCCGCTAACCTCAATTTCTGAACAGCTACGCTCCTCAATGAGCACCTTACCCTCTGCCGACATAATACCCGTAGCGTTATAGCCGTCGATCAGATAGTTGCCGTCGTCGAGGTTCTTTAGCGTTGCCGAAACATGACCAAGCTCTTTTTGATTTTTGTCATAGAGAGTGCCGCTATTTACGATATAATTACCATTCTTATCTTTGCCGAGAATACTATAGATTTTCTTACCGTCAAAATCGCTTTCCGTGAATAATGGCTTACCATCTTTGTCGTAAATATTGGCAGACTTGCCGCCGCTGAAGTTTACAGAATAGCCGTCACCGGTTTTACTAAGCGAAGAAACGTCGCTGAGGACGATTTTTTCATCGCCAGCAATAATCGTAACAAAACTATCTGAGTATTTGCGATAGGCATAATGTTCAGAGTCGATAATAGCAAATTGCGCCGAATCAGATGGCCCCTCGATAATCTTTCCGTCGGATGCCATATAATAGCGCTTGTCGCCGACCGTCATATAGACATTAGTATCTCCATATGAGGAAATACTTACATAGCTGGAACTTTCGCGCTTCCAGGTATAAACTTTGTCGCCCCAGAGTATCTTATAATCGGTTTCGGATCGCAAGGCCACAATATCGTTATCTTTTGAGGTTTCATAAACATCATATTCTGCCTTCGATTCGAATGAGTTCTTCACAAGACCCGTGCTAGCGGAAACGACATAGACTCGGTCGCTAGTACGAACGACGACATAGGCTTTGTCGGTCTTTTTAGCGAGTTTGAAGCCGGATGCAAGTTCGCCAATTTTTTCACCATTGCTATCAAATATAGTTGTGCTATTACCATCTTCGGCAATCGTCATACCAAAAGCCTTGCTAGCATCGTCGAGGAGCATGATTTCCTCGTCTTTGCCATTGATAAGCTTTTTATCCTCGCCCTTTGCGACTAAGAAGTAGGCGCCAACCTGAGCGATTGAATCATATTTTTCGAAAGGAACTGCAAGTTTACCCGTGTTGGTCATGATGGCATATTTGGTCTTGGTTTTGTCTTGAACCATAGCGTAGCCATTACGGAATGTACTAGTGGAGCCATAGCTAAACTCCGTAATCTGTTTGCCTTCGCCATCAAAAGCAGCGTAAGTACCATCGCCATTATTGTTCTCGATAAAGAAAGCGACCTTCCCCTCTTCGGCAACGGCGCCGCCAGAATCGTGGCTGACCAATGATACAATTCCCCATATACCGAGGCCGAGCAACAAAACAGCACCGACGATAATACCAGCGATGATTGGCGCACGCTTGTTTTTGATTTTTTTCGGTTTATCGGCTGCGGCCGTACCAGTATCTACAAGTACAGTTGGGTCGATTTTTGGCTCATCTGGTTTAGATGCGGCAATCTCGGAAAGTGGCTTATAGTTTGGGTCGGCGTCGACCATAATTGAATTATCTGGAGCAGGGCCGGCATCGACTTGGGCCTCAGCAGCAGCTTCGGCGGCCATCTGTTTTTCGATAGAGTTAGTCTGATCGATAGTCTCTTTGGCCGCATTAGACATTGAATCGTCAGGGTTCATGCTTATCCTTATTTATCTACCCATATTTTAGCACACTTTACTTTTGGCTCTATATCTGATATAATTGCTTGTAATTATGAAAACATCAATCCAACCTAAAGACTACCGCTTTGTAGTGTTCGCCGATGAGCAGGCTAAGTTTTCTTTTTTGACCCGCTCTACTGCAAAGTCGGACGAAACCATCAAGTGGACGGATGGTAACGAGTATCCACTCGTAAAGATGCAGATTTCTAGCGCTTCTCACCCATTCTTCACTGGCGAAGAAAAGATTATCGATACCGAAGGTCGCGTTGACCGCTTTAAGGCTCGCGCCAAGAAAGCAGCTGCTCTTAAGAATCAGCTCGGTAACAAAGCTGCTAAGGCTAAGAAAGAAGCTGCTAAGAAGGCCGAAAAAGCCGACAAATAATCTTCTAGATTTTAAAAGAGCTCCCGCGCGGAGCTCTTTTTTGTGCTTGTGCTAAAATAGAACTAATGAGTACTACTATACCAAGAACTCCCCAAGGTCCAACGATTGAGGATCCGGCCTCTGGGGTAAAAAAACTACTTGTAACCATTGTTTTTATTTTGATAGCCGTCTTGATTTATATGAAATCGGAGGATATTAAACGGTGGTTTATTGAGGAGTTTATCGATTACGATGACTACTCATTCGTGGACAATGATGACGACGAACCAAAGTCGGATACAAAATATGTCGAGAGATATTTAAGCTCTACTTACGGTGATAGTTGTTCAATAGACACAAGCGACACTTCATATACCACTTATGATTGTCGCATTGCAAATGGTAAGGTGTATGCCTATATCGAAGAAAATGAAGATGGCAGTATAAGCGTCAAGGATGGATATTATTACACGAAATATGCCAGTTTGATTGAGGGAAATGTTACATCCCTTATGTATGCCGCATTTGGCGATAGGACCATAGTTGAGTTCAATGATGATTACAAACATGTGACGAACGACATGAAAAATCCATCATTAAAAGATTTCGCGAGTAATTATCCGGAGCAGTTAAAATTTACCGCCACGATTATTAATATGGAGCAGTTTACCAATGTGCGTTACCGTTATTTCGTAACTAATATGGCGAGTACCTACAAAAATTCCAAAGTCACCTTTAAGGATAAAGATGGCAACGAGTTATTTACGGTTGAATGCAAAGATGGTCATGCCGAGATGGACTATTATGAATTTGTTAAATAATATGTTAAAATAACAGATATATGGCAAGAAAAATTAAGAAAATTGTTGCAAAAGCGAAGTTAAATCGCAACAACAACCACAAGCACAGCGAAAAGCGCAAACACTACAGCTTGAAAGATGGTCGCTAAATAAATATCTCCCTTGCGGGAGATATTTTTTATTCGGTCTTTAGATATTCTGCTATTTTTTCTTTAGCAACATTTACCGTGTCTTGATTCGGAATCATAACATATAGCGGCTGGCTACCCATGCTATAAGTTGGTGACAAGGAGCCGGAACCATCAACACTGATAGACTCGATTTCCCAGCTACGAAGGGTGTTTAGTTGCATGCGCGCAAAAGCGGTAATTTGGTCATAAGTAAAGCTGGTTTGGAAAGTTCCGTCCATGGCGGAGAGAATGCTTGGGTAATTTACGAGGTATCTAACTCCGGTGGCTTTCTTAAATACAGCTTGCAAGACTTCTTGTTGGTTCTGGATGCGATGGCGATCGCCAGAGGCGTAAGCATAGCGTTCACGCGCATAAGCGAGCGCGCAGCGTCCATTTAGATGGTTAACGCCCTTCTGAATATAGCAGCCCTTGTCTGTCCAGGCGCGGAAACTGGCATCGGAATTGATATCAATGCCATCTATCGCATCCACGAGCCGCTCAATGGTCGAGAAGCTAACCTTAACTGTATGATCGATTTCAATGCCAAACAAATCCGCAACGGTATTTTTGCTCATATTAATTCCGTACATACCGGCATGCGTGAGCTTATCTTTGGTGCCGGTGGTACCATGAAGTTGTACATAATAATCGCGCGGTATCGATACAAGCAGAATCTTGCCTTGCCCCGGATTTACCACTGCAACCATGTTTACGTCGCTACGCGCCGTGTCGGCAACCGTGCCGCGCGAATCGGTGCCGCTAATATACACAATGAACGGCTCAGACGACAGGTCTTTATCACTAACCGTCTCTTCTTCCTTTTCGATTTCGATGTCGAAGGTGTAGATAATTTTAATTTGCTCGTAATATTCTTTCGCATCTTCCTTCATAATGTCGACGTTGCTAGACGCGAGCACGATAGCCGACGTGCTAGTAGATTGAAGATCAATGAACATGTTTGCAAGGTCGTCATAATCTTTTGAATCATAACTGATGGTAGAACTGAGCTTTTCTTTGACGGCGTCAAGATGTAGGTTGTTTCTCTGAAAGCCAATCGTTTTGTCTTCAATATCCGATATTTCTCCATAAGACACGTCTTTTAGAATCGCGACGGAATAGTTCTGTTTTTCGGTATTATCTGAGGTTATATTCTCTACGAAAGTAACTAGGTGGCTAATGTAATAAAAACCAGCGCCATATACGATAGTCAGAAAGACAGCCAAGATGCCACAAATAATCCTCGTAACTTTCTTGGCGTGGCATTTAAGGAGTTTTCGGGCCGTAAATGTAAACAGAAGAACTGCCACTGCGGAAATAAGCAGACTTTGCCAAAGCGATAAAACATTAAAACGGAAAAGTCCGACTAGAAAGACGACGGCTGCGGCAAATTCAGCAAGCACTAGAACCGTACGGACAATCTTGGAGACGGCGCCGGATTTCTTTGCGTCTTTGGATGTTTTTGACGATTCATCAATAGCAAAGTCTATCATTTCGTCAGCGATTGATTCTTCCGGTACTTCTTCTGGTTCTTTTGGCGCCTCTTCTGGGACCTCAAGTTTCTGCTTTTCGATTGATTCTAGGCGCTTAATCTCAGTTTTAATGTCGTTGATTTCGCGCGTTACTTTAGGATTCTTCGGTTTCGTGGCAGATGTTTTTTTGGATGAGATTTTTGGTTTTACTACGAAACCATCAATAGTAACGGTGGTCTGCTGTTTTTTGCTAGTATTACGTTTCTTGCCAGTTGCGCCACGTTTCTTTGCCATTATTTCGTGCTCCTTTTCTTAGTTTTAGTAGATTCTTTTACGGTAGATTTTGCCCCCAATACGTAGGCTAGATGATAGCTAGAATAGAATAAGACTCCGGCCAGGGCACCAGCCGAATCAATCAGAACATCGATAGCCTGCCCCGTGCGCCCAGCCACGAAAGTTTGATGGTATTCATCGGTGACAGCAAAAATAATTGCAATGCCTAGCGCGATTAGGCAGCTTATTAAATATTTTTTATGATCGAAGATAAATGTGAATAAAATACAGACGATAAAAGCGAGTACGAAATAGACGGAAGCGTGTGCAACTTTGCGAAGGGGTGCATTAATAAGACGCGTCGCCTTGGCGAGCTTTTGGTCGTTTGGATGCGAATCCGTGATACCATATTCGTTCGTGATATCTAATGTATCCTCGATGAAGATTGCGACTAAATCCGTGCTTTTGCCATTTGAGTTTTCTGAAGTCATTGAGGAGAGCTTAAAAATGCCAGCGCAGCATAGAAGAACTGCAATCGATATTAGAGTCACAAGAATCACTTTCTTCTTCATTCGACACTCTCTCCTAAGCCAGCAATTGTCTTTTTCGCTCCGGCTACCTTAAGATACACGCAAGTAAAACACTGGACGGCGTATGCAACCATCATCGCCATAAGCCCAATCTCTCCAATTAGAATATATGCGATAATCGCATAGACAATATTTGCGAATACGAGGATAAGTGCGGACGATTTTGGTTTGCCGAGAGATAAATAGAATGGGTGTATTGTAGTATACGACAAAGCAAATGTCTGTATTATTAAGAACGTAAGTAGCGAGTACCATTCAGTCGCATAGGCTTCACCATATATAATATTTAGCCAAACCGGCGACGTAACTCCCAGCAATAACGAGATTGGCAGGCAGACTCTTAATATTACATTTCGTATTTTAATAACAATCACATAACCCTCTTTTTGTTTTCTCTTTGCTGATAGTTCGGAGAATTGTGGCATGATTGATTGCTGAATAGGTGACGTGACTTTCCTTAAAATATTCACTATTTGTTTATATACCTTAAAAATCGCCACGCTCTGATTTCCGAGCAGCGAAACAATGAAGACGTCCAGTTGACTCACCGGGATATCGGCAATCCCCTCAATTGTCGACCATATAGTGAAAGATACGAATTTGCGAGAATCGTTTGGTATTTTTGCTTTTATTGTATTTTTTATGCCATATTTTTTTCCATACACAGTCATGGCGAAAACGACGAGTAATATATTTCCGAGAATATCCGACAAGCAATAAACCCATGCAACATTACATATATTTTTCTCTTCCATAACGCATAGTAGTACTAACAGTGAGACGATTTTGATAACCGATGCGATTATTTTTTGAATTGCCACAAGGTTGAATTTATCCATGATGCGGAGAATTGCTGTTGACGTCCCGGACAAATGGAAAAATATCTCAATAGACATGATGCGGGCGCAAAAAATTAGCTCCGGTTGCCAACCAAAAATCATTCCAACTACTGGCGTAACTATCACTGCAAGAGCCCCGCCAACTATCGCAGTACTGACATCGACTATCGCTCCTAGTTTAACGTATGACCTAAGTTGTTGTGGCTTTTTATTGGTTAACGCTTTCTGGCCATATTGAATCGTGCTCTTCCAGCTTTGAAGATTAAAGATAACGTCCATGATATACATATATGTTTCAGCTAGAACAATAATTCCATAGGAATCATCTCCGATTTGATGGATTAATAAAACTGTCACGGCTAAAACGATTAGAGAAGATCCCGTATCGCCAAGGAAAGCCCAAAAAGAATTTTTGAACAAATTTCGCCAGAATTTATTAGTCCGTGCTGTAACTATTTTTTGTTTAATTTTATCCATTTATAATCTTTCTTGATTAATAAGAAATATAAGCAATAAATGATGACGAGATATACTATTGTAGTGCTCGATAATAATGAGTAAAAATGATTGTCCCTAATTTGATCTATGAGCACATATGCATAAAATGCATATACCAATAGAAGATATATGTTGTCTTTTTTTGTCACCATAACATACATTAAGCCTGAACAAAAGCCAAAAATAGCTTGGAGAATAATAACTCCCAATATGCCAAAATCGCAGTACTCTGACCAAAATGATGTATACACATTGCTATGATATCCATTATGAGTAACCCAATCGTTTGAATTTGGCTTATCGTATTTTATAATTCCATATCTATCAAGAGTAGAATAAACGCCGTAAAATGTTTTTTCGCCAATTTTATCATGTTCTATACCGCCCTCTGTTATCTTTTTATTCATAGATGCTATCGGTGTTCCAAGATAAAAAGACATGTACTCAACTATATTCGAGTCGTTGTTATTTCTTCCGACGATTGATGTGGTGGAATAAAAGATTAAGCCAGATAATAAGGCGGCGCAACAAATAGTAATGATTAGTTTTTTCTTATTAACTACTGGCGTCTTTGTTTTTTTATAGAGAACTTGGAGCAAAATAGCCGCAATCATCACAAAGCTTATAATCATATGCATTAACATTGCTCGCCCGCCATTACCCAAGAAAGAAGATGGAACACACATCATGCAAATAACCAGAGGGTATATGTAGCCGCTCTTATTCTTTTTATTGGAGAGAAAATTGTTTGTCGCGATAAAAGCAAAGATTACAAATAAACAGTCGACTACTTTTTTCATTTGTTTTGGGATAAAGCCAATATCTATACCAGTAGAATTTAGTTCATTACTAAATAGACTTGTCTTTGATCTATAAAAGGCCAGCGCCTCCGGCAACGAGTCGCCTTTAAATCCAAATGAGAGGCAAACTCTTTTTATTTCAACGATTAAGATAATCGTTGCTGCTATGATAAAAATCGTAATAAGAATATAGACAATAGTCCTAATCTGTATCGTACGGTTTTTTCTGCTATTATCTTTTTTGTTGTCGCACTTAAAAATAATTCTCGAGATTAATTCACCAGTAAAAAACGATGCTATTCCCAAAATGCATATAGCCATAGTGGATGCACGTAAGTATCCCTGATCGTTCCATGAAAGAAGGCCAATCATAGCTAAAATGGTCGACACTAAAAACGCAGCACACGTGATCAGTGTTGGCGACAATACTTCTTTGTCGAACAGTCTATATGCGAGAAGCATAATAACGATTATCGCTAGTGATAAAAATAAATACGAAAACATATCTTTAGTTCTTTAATTCCTTATGAGTCATGCTACTTCTCGTATAATGATTTATTTGGGTATTTTTCCATAAATACAGAATCGAGGCGCGCTCGCAGTCTGTTGAATGTCTCTGTATCTTCATATTCGCGATCATTTAGACATACTATTTTTTTACTTTTGTCTCTTATTATCGAGCAGATATCGTCGATTGTGTCGTCAGAGATAACCATATTTTTACAGAATCCAGGGTTCCTTGGAGCAAACCTACCCCTGCATATCCTATCCGCTTTAATAAGCCATTGATTCACATCCTCTCTTGATCTGAATTTATTTAACGATGTCGATTCGAGGACGGAGTTATACTTGCTCCATGCCTCCTGATAGTCATTAATAGTAAACGAGGTTGGCATATGATCAAAATATAGGCCCGGTATTTTCTTAAATGGCATTAGCATAATCGTCCGTAAGATATTAGGCCCATATTTTACAGAAAACCATTTCCGCATATTATTTCGCATTACGGTATCTTTCGAAAAAGATTTATTAATATACTCTATATCGTTCACTACCATATGTGTACTAACGGAACTATTATCGACGATGATTGGATTAAGGATTGCGGCATCCATGGGCAAAGTGCCTTTAAAGAAGAACGTCGGCTTAACATAATCCGTTATGAACATATCGTCATTGAAATAGACAAATTGTTCTGAAAGGCCTTTTATTCTATATATATTTAACTCTATCGGGTTAGCATTAAAAGTCGGCAAATACCTTTTTGGCATAAAGTCACCATGTTTAACATGGACAAGTTTTTCGTAATCCGTATTGAGCCAAGATGGTTTTTGGCCATTCGTAACAAAATAAATTTTATTAACCCATGGAGCGTTCTGTTCGACAGATCGGAACCAGTATTTTAATAGACCCCAATCGCGATAGCGCATATTGGACGCGTCGGTTTTCCCATCACTGGCCGGTGCATATTTTTCTTTTTCTTTTTGCCATTCTTTATCGCCGCCATCCACCCAAAGTATTACAAAATCTATTTTATCTTGGTTCATAAAACAATCCTCGTTTTTTCATAAACTAATGTACCTAATAGAAGCGAGCGATTACTAAATGCCAGCCGTAAGGCCCAACGATCTCTGTTCGGAATGCGTTTATCTTTGAGCACTTTTTTGCGGTTTTTGCGAATATAATCGAAAAGCTCTGCGCCCTCTTCGCTGAAGTCCTTGCGGTTCTTCGAAATGGCATATTTGCGGAATGCGCTAAGATGCGCATACATTAAACGCCTATTACATCCCGCCACTAAATCAGGATATTTATCGACAACATATTCCGCCATCTCACTTGTAGATTTAATAATGTCGAAATCTTTTCGCGAAAAAGCTTTATTAGTAATAGATTCTTTGCGGATTACATAGTGATATAACGGCATCGAATTTAAATAAATCGCATTACTTTTATCAATCAATTTATAGGTCGTAGCCGAATCTTCAAAAAGGCACCCTTTTGGAAAAGATATATTTTTAAATAAATTCTTGGAATATAATTTAGCCCACGCCGAGACATCAATATCTTCTTGATATAACATTTTATCGAGACAATCGTGAGGAGTTAGCTTTATTTTATTTCCCGTACCAGTATCTATGGTTTTATTTGGGTAGTCTATGAAATGTTTAACCATTGAAATATCACACGAACTATCGCGCAAACCTTCATATAGGACCTTGATGTATTTCGTCTCTACCCAATCGTCAGAATCTATAAACGAAATATATTCGCCATGGGCGCGTTCAATTCCGTAATTTCTTGCATCAGACAATCCGCCATTTTTCTTATGAAAAACTTTAATCCTCTCGTCCTTCTCTGCGTATCTATCACAAAGCTTGCCAGAATCATCGGTTGAACCGTCATCTACAACGATTATTTCAAGGTTCTTGTAAGTCTGGCTAATAATAGAATCCAAGCAGCGCGAAAGATATTTCTCTACATTGTAGACTGGAACAATTACGGAGATTAGGGGGTTAGAAGCTTTTTTCATATTTCCTCCCTGCGAATTTAGCGAGCAAAAAACTACTGCCTTTCTTTAGCCAATTTACCGGCTCGATATCTATGATTGGAACTTCTGTATACGATAGATGATTTGTATTTATATATACATCGAGCAACAACTCGGAAATGCGACCGTAAAAACGCGCATGGAATGCGTCGTAATCTTTCATATCAATGTGTTTCTCTAGTTCTGATAGAATACCGAAGAGCCACTCGCAATAACTATCCAAAATGTTGCGTTTCATAATAAACATATTGAACATATGAGCTTTTTTACGCGCGTGGATCTTCTCAAATTCGGCTGAATATTCGGAATATTTTTCTGCAATTATCTCGCCAACAATGTCTAATGGCTCGATGTGCATCGTGTGAGCGTAGTGATCATAAAGGTTTTCAATAAAATAATTGCGTTGTTTCGGTAGAATAATGTCGGATGTTTCAAGAAGGTTTTTTACTTCACTTTTTGCAACAACAGCCTTCAATCTATCGGCAGGTTTTCTGCTGTGACTTTTTTGCAAACGAAAATGCCTTCGATAATGCACGAGGCCAATATAGTCTGCGTCTAGATTTTTCCATGCCCAATACAGACCGGTAAGTTCACAGTAATTCGGATTTTTCTCGGAAATATTTTTTCCGGTATTATCTTTGGCGTATCCAAAATCTTTCTTAGATAATGCAGCGCCAACTTGGAGTGGAAAATAAAGGTCGTCGCTAGGCATTGAATATTCCTTATGGGTTGCGACGACGATTTTGACGGTTTTATTGGCAACCGTCTTTGCCACTACTTGGCGCCTTTCGACGATAGGACAGTAATTATCGTGAGCCAAATACATTTAGCATCTAAGACTACGGATGCGTTATTGGCATAGTAATACTCGAGCTGCAGACGCTCATGGAAACTAACATCAGAACGGCCATTTGCAGCCCACCAACCGGAGATGCCAGGTTTTACGCTTTCGTAAATATTATGGTTGCCTTTATGCTCATCGAGTTCGCCAATAGTCAAGGGTCGAGGACCAATAAGGCTCATATCATTCCGCATAATATTCAAGACTTGCGGAAGTTCATCGAGACTTAGTTTGCGAAGGAGTTTACCGACTTTAGTGATGCGTGGATCGTTGTCCAATTTCTGATATTTATCCCATTCATCGGACAACGTCTCGTCGTTTGCGAGCAGTTCGGCGAGCATAGCATCGGCATTTGGAACCATAGAGCGGAATTTATAGAGGTCGAAAACCTTACCGTCTTTGCCGATACGTTTGTGTTTATAAAAAATCGGAGCAGTGTCGCCCGATAATAGATAGGCAGCCTTAACTCCGGCGGAAAGTGGCAACAATAAAAGACACCCGGCGGTGCCGAAAATAATATCAAAGCCACGTTTGATAATGGTATATGATAATTTCTTAATTTTTTGTTGATAAAGCCCCGCTGTAGCTCGTACGTAGAGAATACGATCGGCGCTTATCGCTATACGCTCTTCGTCCATATATCGCTCACACTCACAATGCGATACCGAGAAGACGTATAATGCTCGCAGTTTTATACATAATAGTCGGTTCCAATTACTCTTATGTTTGATAAATTAATGTACACTCTTTACGATAAAAATCGTACTCCTAAAAAGTGTCGGCTGGAACCTTCTGCTATCTGCGTTCTAGGCAAAAACATAAGACCGACCCAATTGTAGGAGTACGATTTAATGTTTTTGCGCTTTCCGTACATACGAAAAACTAAAACGCTATTAACATACAGAAGTTCCGCTTCTTATTTTATCATGTTTTTGCTTTAAATTAAAGCATTTTTATGCTTTAAGATACGCTTTTTATCTTATCTAGAACCAAGAAGTTATCTTCTTTGGCTTTTTCGATAACTTCGCGGACATTCGCGTTGGTCGGCGAGACGCCCTGTTTCTTCATTTTGCGGCCAATTTCGCGGCCGATACCAGATTCTTCTTCGGAGAAAACGCAGCCACAGTATTTTTGCATATAAAGGCCTATGCGGCGCGCTTCTTCCTGTCCTTCTTGCCAACCCTCGCGGAAATTGCGATAGACAAACTCAATACCATATTCTTGAGCGAGCTCAGACATATAGTGCGCAATAAAATCATGGCGCTGATAAATGCTATAAAGAAGCGTGGTCGAGATAGCATCATAGCTGTGTGCCTTGGCATATTCAAAAGCGTGGCGGAGACGGAGTGGGTAGCAGTATTCTTCGCAACGCGTCGCGAGCTTATCTGCAACGTTGCGACAAAACTCGTCCAGTCCATAAACATCGTCAAGCTCAAGCTGGATTTTAACGAGTTTGGCGTATTCTTTTAGGCAATCACGGCGAGCCTTGTACTCGGCGTAAGGGTGGATATTCGGATTATACCAGTAAAGCGTCGGCTCAATCCCCTCCTCACGGAGAGTTTTGATGCAATACACGCTGCACGGCGCACAACAAGTATGGAGTAAGAGTTTCATTGAGGTGATTATATAATACAGCTCGCGCTTTTTCCATCTTGAAAAATTTGATATTTTTACGGGACGGGGTTGGTTTGCTCCGTTACGCAAGTAGTCGAGTTCGCCTCGCGGGGGCTTGATGAACAGTATGCTAGGCTCCGCTAGAGTCTCCGAGGAAGGAGTTTCTAATGCGCGTCCAGTTGACGCTGTGGCGTGTGGAAGTTACGTTTGGACTTCGTTGGAAGATGAAGCGTAAAAAAGTGACTCGCCGATAGGGCGGGTCACCCAAACCATTCGGGCATAATCCTAGATAGCTGCCCTATATGAATATTATAACAGAAAGAGCCGGGTGGGACATAAACAATGCGCCGTCGTTTCCTGACGGAAACCGGGCATTGGGCGAACCCACGTAATTCCTCGCCACACCCAAACCACGCACAGGAATTAAAAAAGAGCCCTACGGGCCTTTTTCTAATTCCTGTTGGTGAGCCGGGTGGGACTCGAACCCACGACACCAAGCTTAAGAGGCTCGTGCTCTAACCAGCTGAGCTACCGGCCCTCACCATTTCTGTATTATACCAATTATTTTGATTTTTCGCAAGAGCTTGCGCTAAAATATCAGTAATGAACTGGCTATTTTGGGCACTATTTGCAATTATACTGATTTTTGCGCTAACAGCCCTTACGGGTGCGCCTTATGTGCCATCAAAAACATCCGAGCTGCGCTTGGCCTTCAAAAATCTCTACAAACTTAGCCCAAAAGATTTACTGGTCGACCTTGGTTCTGGCGACGGAGTCGTGCTAAAAGTGGCTAGTGATTGCGGTGCCCGATCATTTGGTGTAGAGATTAATCCTTTCCTTGTGTTATTAACGAAAATCCGCTTCGCACGAGATAAGAAAGTACAAATTCGTTGTGGAAACTTGTTCAAAATTGATTTTCCCGCTGAGACAACCGTGGTCTATGTTTTTGGCGATGACCGCGACATTAAGGGCATGACGAGTGCCATTCAAAAACAGGCGAATAAACTTGGGCGTGATTTGTTTGTAGTATCGCATGGTTTTCAAATTCCGGTTTTAAAGCCGGTCAAAAAGTACCGCGCATACTTTTTATATAAGATTAAATCTTAATTAGATAGACACTAGTCCAAATTTCGAGTTTATCGCCATCGCGATAAGTCTTGCCATCGGCAGTATTAAACCAAGTCCCAGCCGGAATCGTCTGCACGCTCCCCTCTTTAACGAGTCTAGCTTTGCCGCCAAGGTTATAGTACCAATAGCGGATATTGTTTAGTCCCGTGCCAGAAATCTGGTCTGACATGAGCCGTTGCGGCTTGAGCATTTCGTCGCTAAGTAGCATGATATTTAAGAATTTCTCAAGCTCTGCGGCTGGGTAATAATCGCTCACCACGCCAGCTTCTTGGATGCGGAGGCCCTGGAAGATATAGCGTGGAATGCTCTTAAATTGTGCGGAATTGTAAAGTTTACCTGGTTCACTCATTACAATATTGCGCGATTCTGGCCAGCGCAGATCTTCTGTGAAGCCATACAAATTAGATATTATCGACATTCCGTCGGCTGTTAAAACATTGTTGGCGAGAATATTGTAGTAATAAGTCGAGACGACATTATAGTAGCGCGTTGGCTTATTAATAGTTTCAATTGCCTCGACCGTAACTGGAACCAGCTTATCGCCCGATTGTTTCAAAATCTTTATACCAACATGGAACTCTTCCGGATTGTCCACCGAGACGAAACGCCCCGCATCAACACTATATACACTATGATATCCGACCGTGCCAAGAGAAGTACCATCGCTAAGAGTTGCTATCTGATAGTTATCGGAGCTATGTTCGCGTTCTATCCAGATTGGATATGCCGGCACAAAACGGCCCAAGTCGTAGCTCCAGACCTTCAGTAGATCGCCGTAGTCGACATCCTCAATTTTCTTGGTCTTGTCGTTCCATAGCGCTACTTCCGTACCTTCAATTAAGCAGGTTGAGCTATAGGATGCTTCTATTACGAGATTTCCCGTAACATTTGGGATGCTTAGGGCGCCAGTATTGGAATTGTATGTGTAGCCATTATTATTGGACAAAGTTTGGCCGCCCATCGTGATAGTAACGGAGTTAGGATGAGCACGACTATTATTTCGTGCCGTCAAAGTGGTAGTGTAGGTTTGACCAACCTTAATGGAAGTAGCAGTATTCGACGACGTTACATTACTTAGATTATAGGTTATAGTGTATGTCCAGGAAAAAGCTGTAGAGTTAGTGCGTGTAGCATGGCCGCTACCGGTAGAGGCATTCGAGATTTCACTACTAGTAGCAGTATTACCGTGCGCATCGGCACCATAAACTACGAAATAATAATTGCCGTCGGTTAAGCCGGAAATCGTATAATTCGTTTCATCATCGTCGGTGGTAATTGTGTTAACTAGCTCACCGTTAGTAAGCGTGCCGCGATAAACCTGGATAGTGAAATTTTCTATTGTAGATTCGTCTTCGGCGTCCCAGTTGAGTAATACTACCCCGTCAATATTCTGCCTAGTTGCAACCAAATTCGAAACAACTGGAGCCTCAGTATCGGTTACCACGACTACTTTGTCTACTAGTAAAGTGATCCTACCCGTGTTAATATCTGAGATGCCGCTTGATTGTAGGAAGATGTTTGCACGGACATAATCGCTCGTATATTGCGTAGTCGGGTCATTTGGATATACATATACGGTGTAATCCCTGGCAGTATTTGCCTCGGTTGTTCGTGTAACCGGGCGCGAGCCATCCTCGTTGGCAAGATAAAAATTCGAATTATTAGTTAGTAGTAGCGTGAAATCGCGACTATAATCAAAAGAATTAACCACCGTTACCGTAAAAGCGGCTCTAGTATTAGGGCTGCGTAAATCGCCAGTCGTCGAACCACTTACGCTTGCAACCATTTGTCCAGTTTGCTCGCTGCTAAATTCGATCTCTAGGTCGTCGTCGATTATATAAGTTCCCGAGTCGGATGGCGCAAAGCTGAGTGCTGCCGAAAATGTGATGCTTTCGCCAGATGGAATCGTGTCGCCATTCGCAATGCCAGAAAGTGAAAAGTTAACATCGGCATTCTCCACAATTTGGCCGTTTTTCTTGACGGTCGGAATATAACTCGGGATAGAAAAGATTTGGTTATAAAACGTATCGTTCTGAATTGTAATATTATAAGTTGCCACATAGAGTGCGCCCTCTTGATTAACGGTCGTAAATGACACATTAAAGTCTATGGAATTATCTGTAAACGTAGGGCTACTAGTAGCGTGCTGAGAGTTTGCCGCATCGAAAACTACGTTCGTAATGCGAACCGAGCCCTGCGGATTAAGCGTTACCGTGCCGTTGAAATTTAGAATCTGGCCATAAGCCGCAAAGCCCACAGTCATAAAAGCCAACGCTGCTACGAAAAGACCCGTCAAAATAGCATTCAGGCGCGCTTGGCGCTTTTGAATGAAATTGGTAGGCTTTTTCGCCATGATTATTTTCTCTTTTTAAAATCAGCAGTGCTAACAGAATATTTCCAGGCCATATGCTCACCGACTATTACAAATTCGGTCGTCTTGCCATCTCGGTAGCAGCTAATTGGCAGATGTATTGAATTATATACGTCCAAAAGCTCGTCAAAACGATTAACGGTTAGGACATTTAGGCCGCTAGTTTTTGGTCTCTCGTTGACTTCTACAACGATGCTGTCATAAGAACCAATTAAGTGCTTTACGGTATTGTCGTAGCGTTGCGCATTAGTCTTACGCTTGCGAATAATCCAGGCATAAGCGCAGGCCAAGATACTAACAATGATAGCCAATATACCTAAGATTCGAAGCACAAGATAGCCAAAACAGTCACTATTTTGCTCATGGGTATTACTATGGCTTTGCATTTCACCAGTTGAACCGACAACGCTCGCTTCGACGGATTGTTCCGTTAACGGAATCGACAAATATACTTCATTGTATTCAAGCGGAATTGGCGAATCGAACTTATTGGAGACAATTTCTCCATTGAGGACCATAGCTACTTTAAGCGTGCCGGTAGCCGAAAGTGAATAGGTCGATTTAAAATCACTGAGAATCTGGTTGTATTTGTTGTAGTCGATCTTAAGATTCTGGCTGATACCGATGTTCCTGGCGTCGGATAAGGTTTTATCTACTTGTTCGGTTAAATTGTAATCTTTGCTCCAATATTCATTCTTGTTTGCCGTTGGCGTGTTGGAATTTTTGGCAGCACTGATGGTCGCAACGTAATAGTAGCTATAATTAACATTCACTGGCTCATCAAAATAGAGTTCGTAGTTCATATCTACATCAAGATAGTTAATGAGGTTCGTAATATAAGTGCGACCGGCCGGTAAATACGGAGTGTCAAAGAAACGGTTTTCCTTGAGATAGACTTTATAGTCAATCGTACCTTGGTCGGAATAGTTGATTGAGACAATCTTTTTTGTATTAAAGCCAAAAATAGTCGCAAAAACACCAAAAATCATCAATAAGCAGGCCGCAATTAGCGCAGTTACTGGTCCGATTTTTAGTTTTTCGAGCTTCTCTTTCATTCTATTTCCTTATTAAATAATTCGTTTATCCAAAGAGTTGGAAAGCCAATATACTTTGTGCGGAAGCGAATTATGCCTATGAGGTTCTCGCCGCCAGTCGTAAAGCTATCAATATCATCATTCGCATCCCCCTTTGTAATAAACTCATAACGATTGTCCGTAATGTGCGTTTCGACGACGCGGTGCGTAATAATCATCCCGTCTTTCCTAAATGCAATTATATCATTATCCTTAACCGTTTTGGGGTTGGTTTTCTCTATCATCACAGCATCGCCGCGGTCGAATGTCCCCGCCATCGAATTTGACCCCACGGCGATCAGCTGGAATTTAAAGATACCCGAAACGAATATTACGACTGTAATTAAGAATAGAGTCGCCGGAATTGCTATAATCCCACTATTCATTTTATGAATGCGTACGGCCGCATTGCGATCGAACGACTCAAGCTTTAAGACCAAGTGATAAATGACAAACGGCATCACAATAGCCGTCACGGCATAAAGATAAGAGCCGAGATTTGGAATAATCGGCAGAATGTACATGTAAACTTTAATGGGGATTTTGTAAGTAAGGCTCGGTTGGAGCCCAATATGTCGAACCAAGAAAGTACAAAGTGTTTCGGTTGCAATTATTGGAAGGATAATCGTGCAAATAAAGATAAAGGCCGACTCGGCATCGACGATTGTGGCAGGATTGAACGCTAGTAATATGCATATAATTGAAGTTATTGTTGTAAAAAATACAACATCTATAGTTTTTACGACATTTTTCCTTAATAACGTATGTCGCAATAATTCGGTTATGACTGCCAATAAAAGTGCTGGAACGAAACCTTGCAGATTTTTGGATATATCTAGCGAAGCATAACTTCGATTAAAGCCAAGGAATACGCCCAGCATAAAAATCAAAATTAGTGCAGCTAGTAATACTGCAATGATCGTGCGCGACGCACTACCGCGGAGATAATGTTTATCCCTGCGGTAGCCAATCGCTATTACACTAATTGAGAAGATAAGGACAAACGAGAGAATGATGGCATATGTTTTAAATAAACTCGTGGCGCTCGAAAATATTACGCAGAAGATGAGCGCAGAGACAAGCATCAACAATTCGAATAAACGAATTTTCTTCTCGTTTGTTAAAAAATGCATAGTTTTATGCCTATTTCAAACCGGAAATAGGTAGTTAATTATTCTGCTTGGACGTAATCAAGAGCGGCAGTAAGGCTGATGGCTACGCTCGATTCTGGAAGATCATCGGCGTTGTCTGGGGCGACATATTCGACTACAACCATTACCGGCTTACGGTTTGAGCCGGTAGTATGTGGCAAACCGATGCTGAGGCCGCTAGTTGTGGCCGTATATGGATTGTCAGAATCATTATCGTAAACAAGCGTGTATTTTAGATATTTAGCCTGCTCTTCCGTGAGCGTTGAGAGTGTAATCTTATTTAGAGTGGCATCAAAAGTACCGTCGTTCACAACATCAATAGTAAAAGCAAATTTGTTGCCTGGCTTCTCGAGCGTGGCAGCATAAGTAATAGAAGTGTTGCTAACGCTCTTACTGGTTTCCACAACGGAACCCTCAGCGCGCTGGAAGGTGGCAGTATCAAAATGGACGCTCCACTTGTTGCCCTGAACTGTGGTTGTACCGTTGATATTTAGTGTCTGTGAATAGGCCGCGAAGCCGACAGACATGAAAATAACCGCAAAGGCGAGCACACCAATAACGGCTAACTGGAAGTTTTTCTGTTTTTGCATTTTTGTTTCCTTATTGTTACTTTGATTTTAGATTAGCATAAGCATCGAAATTCTTCAAGTTTTATTATATAATTTGGTTATGTTAATGGTCGGCTTTTTGAAGTGGTGGTACTCGCGCGGGTGGTCAACTTTTGCGCATAAACTACTCGATAAACTACACAACTTAGCAGATTTCTTCTCTCTGGGACTTTTAGCGCGCACTCTGTTCTATCCGTTTAGACAAATATCCGCATATTCCGACGAAAACGCTTCGATGCAAGCGCGCATGCAGGCATTTTTCGATAAACTTCTCTCGCGAACGATTGGCGCAATTGTGCGCATTGGAATTATGATAGCCGGCATTCTGGCAATTGCTCTAGAGGCAACACTCGGCTTTATTCTCTTCTTAGCTTGGCCATTTATTCCGCTGGTGCCAGTAGCCACAATTATTCTGACGATCATGGGGGTGGCGCTATGAAAAACGAATTTAGATATAATTCCCTGCGTGCCCAAGAGGCGAGACTTGGTAAAGTATTCGGGCATTGGTTCGTAACCGCTTTGCTCATTCTAGCAATGATCGCTTTAACGGCGGGCGGTCTGGCAATTTTAATCACTCAGCACGAATCGATGGGGTGGTTGCTAATCGGCATCGCTTCGCTATTCTTGATGTTCGTGATTTGGCTCAAATTTGAGCTAGTCCGCCCAACATCGGGCAACCCGGATGATATTAATAATATTATTTCGCGCGACGTACTGACTTTACTCGGCCGAAAACCAAATGTGCGCCAAATTGCAGATTTGGTTTGCAAAACTCAGAGCGGCGGCTTTTTAGCACTCCGCTATGCTGTAACTCCGGCTCTACTTGAGTTGATGGCAGCCGATTTACCAGAAGACGCAACGCCAATTTTTGAAAAAGCCCGCGAAATCATGCAGAAAACTGATGGCGAGCAAATTGCGGGAGCAATGCTTGGAGTAGCAATTATCGAATGCCATCCAAATCACGAAGATATTTTGCGTCGCATGAAGCTAACACTCAATGATCTTTATGATGGTATTAAGTGGTACAACTATCTGCATGGCCTGGTAAAGAGTATGAGTAAATCTCGTCATACGGGCGGCTTTGCGCGCGACTTAATGTTCGGTTATACGCCACTTTTACAAGAGCTCGCAATTAATGTTTCAAAATCTCGCGAGGGTGCTATCAAAGAACAGGTACATTTAGCCGCACACGATGAAATCGTTGAAAAAATTATCTCAATTTTCTCGAGCGGCGGTCGCCAGAATGTGGCAATTATTGGTCCAGAAGGCAGTGGACGCTCGACTATCGTGACGGCATTCTCGGATAAAATAATGGATGCTGATAGTAAGGTTTCTTCCCGCCTCCAGTTCCGCCAGATTTTTAAACTCGATGCGGCAGCCCTGATTAGTGTTTCGGAAGGTCATGGCGGCATTGAAAGACTAGTGCGCAACATTCTAGCTGAAGCTTACATGGCAAAAAATATTATTATCTGGCTTGATAATGCACAATTATTCTTCGAAGAGGGTGTTGGTTCGGTGGATATTGCGAATGTATTACTGCCAATACTTGAAGGCGGTAAGCTACGTATCATTTTAACGATGGACGAGCAAAGATTCCTCGAAATATCTTCGCGTAATAGCACGTTAGCAAATGCACTCAATAAAGTCATGGTTGCGGAAGCCAACGAAGAAGAAACAATGAAAATTATGCAAGACCATGTACCGCAGCTTGAGTATCAACATAATGTTATTTATACGCACTGGGCACTGACGGAAGCTTATCGATTATCTTCGCGTTACGTCCACGATTTAGTAATGCCAGGACGCGCGCTAAACCTGCTTGAAGCAGCGGCCGGCCAAGCCGATGAACATCATTTTGTCACCGACGCATCCGTACAGGCGGCCATTGAGAAGATCTACGGCGTAAAGATGCAGTCAACAAATAATGACGAAGATAAAGAGCGTCTGCTTAATCTCGAAAGTCTCATCCATGAACGCATGATTGATCAGGAGGGCGCAGTAAAAGCCGTGAGTGATGCCCTAAGGCGCGCCGCAGCAGGCGTGCGAAATGAGAATCGCCCAATCGGTACATTCTTATTCATGGGTCCAACCGGCGTAGGCAAAACCGAGCTCGCAAAAGCATTGAGCGAAGTATATTTCCATGGCGAAGGCACAATGATTCGCATCGACTTGAACGAATATGTTTCTTCTACAGATGTTCAACGTTTAATTGCCGATGGTGCTACCGACGAGCTGAGTTTAACGGCACAGGTCATGAAACATCCATTTGCCGTCGTATTACTAGACGAAATCGAGAAAGCACATCCACAGGTACTTACTACCCTGCTCCAGCTGCTAGACGAAGGTATCTTGCGCGACATTAATAACAAAGAAGTCAGTTTCCGCGACACGATCGTGATCGCAACGAGCAACGCGGGCGCCGAAAAAATCCGCGATTATATTGACCAAGGATTAAGTATCGCAGAAGTGAAGGATGAACTTACGAATGAACTAATAAAGACTGGCGCATTTAAGCCAGAATTCTTGAACCGCTTTGATGAGATTTGCGCCTTTGAGCCGTTATCTAAGGAAGTGCTAGTTCAGATTATTGACTTGATTTTGAAAGGCGTTAATAAAACCCTGGCACCACAAAAGATTAATGTTACTGTTGATGAGGGTGGTAAAAAGCTGCTTGTTGATGCTGGATACGATCCAAAACTTGGCGCGCGTCCGATGCGCCGCATCGTCCAGAAGACGGTTGAAAATATTGTGGCAAAATATGTGCTTAGTGGCGAAGTTGGTAATGGCGCCGACATTCATGTCACAACCGAAATGATTCGCGAAGAACTAGGAATGTAATAATTAGAAACTTTCCGATCGGATAGTTTCGATAATATTTTGTCTTTTGATTTTCCGTACCGAATAACGCATGATGGCGGCAACTAGTAGACCAACTGAAGCAACGCTAATAATAATTGCGTTCCATGGGATAATCCAACCAAACTCAAGACCAGCCGCGTCAAATAATTTGAACGTGCCATATGATATTAATAAACCAATCGGCAGGCCGATTAATAACGCACGAGCACTGTACATGACGCTTTCGAGGCGAATCATATGGTTAAACTCCTTACTAGTCATGCCAACAGATTTAATAATCGCGAATTCGCGGGCGCGTAAAGCTACATTAGTGGTAATTGTGTTGAAAATATTTGTTACGCCAATTAGTGACACTATTACAATAAAGCCATAGATTAGTATTTCGATTAGCAAAATCGTATTACGAATTACGCGCATTAACTCTTCGTAATTCTCATAACTCGTAATGCCATATTTCTTAACAATCTCCTCACTATCTAAAAATTCCGCGATATCGGAACCTACACCGGAGTCTGCAATAAACATCGTATAATAATCAGTAGTATATATTTTGTTTATTTGATAATAGTCCTCGGAAATAAATACTTCACCTATGCTATAGCTAGACTCATTGTAGCCGAGTGGTGCCTTTTCGGTAATGTGCGTAAACGTTAAATCTGCGTCTTTATATTTTTTATTACCGTATACTCGAATAGTATCATCGAGCCTTTCGGCTAACTCTTCTTCCGTCATCTCTGCGTCTTTGTCATATAAATCGTCCATATCGAGCTCGCCGTCTTCGATAAGTTCTCTAATTGTTTTATCTTCCTCATCAAGATTATAGGATACGGAGCGGATATGTACCGTGTCGCCAACTTTATAATCCGTAGAACGACCGCTAGAGATACTGCCGTCGGAATGGTATATTTTCCGGTTATCGTGCAGAATTACCATGCGCGAATAATCGGAGCCACCAGCGCCAATTTTCTTGGCGTAGCGCGCAAATTCATCGCGCGACACGACAGTAAACGACAAATGCATACGATTATCGTCGCCAATGGTCTCAAAAGAAATATAATGGTAGGCCGCGTACTCTTTGAGATTAAAATTAGATGCAATTTCATTGGTATCCACGCTGTTGCTGTTGCCATAAATTACAAAATTTGAGCCATTATCATTAATGAATAAATTTATAACGCGGTGGCTATAATTCATGAACGACATCACGCCAATGAACACTGAAACGCTTAGAACAATCGACACAACCGTGGTGCGATATTTTTGTCGACTGCGTTTGAGATTTTTGCGTGCTATTACGCCGCCTATGCCCCAAATTTTGCGCGTAAGTTTTGAGGTGCGTACTTTGCGCGCCTTGATTTTTATGTCTTGGTTGCTGCGCAATGCTGATAGTGGGCTATACCGCCCAGCCACAATAGCTGGCGAAACGGCAGACAGAAATATTAGCACTGCCGTCACGATTAGAATGATAATAATGGCTTGCCATGGAATAAAAAATACTAGTTCCATGCCAATCGCATCCATAATATCGCTCAATAATGTATTAAATAAAACAACTACGCCAAAAGTTAGTAGGCAACCTAAGCCAATGCCAATCGGTAAAGCAATTAAGCCGATGATTGCGGACTCCATATAGACCATACGACGAATCTGACGTGGACGAGCTCCGACACTAGAAAGCATGCCAAATTGGCGCACGCGTTCGGTAATTGAAATATTAAATGAATTACGAATCACGAAGGCGGCTGCAATTACCATTACGCCTAGCACTAAAGTAGTGAATGCGGCCAGAGCAATTCGTGATGTTCTTGGAATACCACCTTCCAACATTTGAAGATCACTATTGTATCGTACATAGACATCCTCGACGTCGGCTTCTTCCAGTGCGCGTTTTTGCATTTTGTCAGCAAATTGCGTATTTTCGAAATCTTTATATTTCAAAAACACATTGTATGAATGATTCCGATCGCGCTTCAGTTCATCTGCTGTAATTTTCGTATAGCTCGAAACCGGATATGGGCCATACCAATAAAGATATCGTTCTCCATCTTTGTCAATAACCGCCTCCACCGGTTCAGAATAATACTCCACATTAAAGAATTTCGAGTTTTCCAATATAGATACTTTGTCGCCTGGAATATTCTCAAACATAACATGGTAATCGCCATATTCTTTGCGAATCGAATCGTATTCGGTAAACCAAAAACTGGTAGCGATACCAATAGTGGTCAGTATCAGCATAATTGACATCGCGACACCCAAAATCGTCACGATGGTGCGCGTACGATTTTGTTTTAAATTATCGAGATTAAGCTTCGATAGGATTTTCATTATCCATCTCTGTCTGCTCAATTTGCCCTAATTCAGCAGTGACCGGTTCCGTTGCCTTATGCTCGTCGGAAATGATTTTGCCATCTTCAAATGTGATGATGCGGTCTGCTTGCGACGCGATATTTAAGTCGTGCGTAACAAGAATGATAGTCTGATGATATTTTTGGTTCGCAGTCTTAAGCAAGCCAACAATTTCGTCGCTAGATTTTTTATCAAGGTTGCCCGTTGGCTCGTCGGCAAGAATTAGCTTTGGTCGATTAAATAGCGCACGACCAATCGCCACGCGTTGTTGTTGACCACCAGATAATTGATTCGGCAAATGTTTGACGCGATCAGCCAAACCGAGCGTTTCGAGTAATTCCTTAAGATATCCTTGATCAACTTTTTTATTTGCAAGATCAGTCGGCAATGTAATATTTTCTGCAACATTTAAAACTGGAATTAAGTTATAAAACTGATAAACAATTCCGACTTTTTCGCGGCGAAAAACAGCAAGTTTATCCGAGTTATATTTTGAGATGTCTTCCCCATCTACAATAATACTGCCGGACGTAGGATTATCGACGCCACCAATTAAATGTAAGAGCGTAGATTTACCAGAACCAGATGCGCCAACTACGGCGACAAATTCACCTTCTGGCACTTCAAAACTAACATCATCTACGGCTTTGACTAGATTATTGCCTTTGCCGTACGTTTTTACCAAATTTGTTACCTTAAGAATACTCATTTCTTTTATTTTACCACTTATGCTTTATATATTATCGTTCCTAATAGTTTCAATAATGTTTTGCTTGTCCACCTGCTTGACCGAGTAGCCCATGATGGCAAAAACGAGAATAGCAACTACGGCTATAGAAATAATAATAGAGTTTAACGGTAAAACGTAGCCATAATCAAATGAATTCGCAATAGCATGATAGACTAAGTACGACAAAACTACTCCTAACGGAACGCCAATCATTAGCGATTTCAATGAATATAAAGCGCTCTCGAGACGAATCATGCGATTAAATTCTTTATTCGTCATGCCGACAGATTTTAATATTGCAAATTCTTTTGCTCGTAATGCGATATTGGTCGAAATAGTATTAAAGATATTCGTTAATCCAATAAGACTAATAACAATAACGAATCCATACAAGAAGATCGAAAGTAATAAGTGCATGTTCCGCATGATGCGCGCATCTTGCGAGACGTTGTCGATATAGAACGATTTAGTGTTATCTGATTCTTTCTCATATAATTGTTCTATTTTCTCTGCGACCGAACTCGAGTTATTCGCTGAGATTAGAATGTGGTAATCCATAATTCGTTCGTCTGCAAAATTAATAATCTGCTGAATTTGATAATAGTCATCGGAAATATAATAAGCAGCAAAATAACTATCTTTTGAAAAATTTGGTTGCTTATCGGTAGTTTTGGCAATATGCAAGTTCAACGGATTATAAATAGCGTGATAATCATCGTCATAGTCCATTATTTCTACTATCACATCGTCGCCATCATCGATATTCGTCGTTTTTTTGACTTCTCTCTTTCCGTTAATATTTTCTAATACATAGTCGTTCAGGATTACGGTGCGTGAATAATCGTTTTCTTTCACACCAACAGACCTGGCGTATGACGAGAAGGTTTCATCATCTAAAATATAAATATCTATCGTGCTGGTTCGAGCTTCCCGAAATACGCAAATGTCATCAATCTCGCGAACGTTCTTTATCTGTTCGAGGATAGTCTTATTGTCCGTAATGGTAATAATGTCATAATTTATGTTCGCATACTGGAGACCAATTACCTTCGAACCATAATTAGTTAAACTGGATAATCCGATAAATACCGCTATGCTCACGACAAGCGAGATAACTGTCGTGCGGTATTTTTGCCTACTCCTACGAAGGTTTTTATCAGCCACGACTCCACCAATGCCAAATAGCTTCTTTATTAACTTTGAACTACGTATTTTTTTGTCGATCTTATAATCTTGCGTACCTTGAAGTGCACCAATAGGAGATAATTTGGCGGCACGGCGTGCGGCCGAAATGCCCGAGAAGAAGACGATTATAATCGTAAAAAGCGCCGAGGATAATGGCACGATAGCTGGTAGTACAAATCGTATCTCTTCTATCATTCCGTTCGTCATAGATAACATCTCCTTAAGAAGTATGTTGATAATCCAGACAAGCACTATATCAGCCAAAACACCAATTGCAGTTCCTAAAATGATGCCAAATATAGCAATGATAGCGCCCTCAATATAGACAAGCGTACGAATTTGCCATGTCGTTGCACCGATACTCATTAATAATCCAAACTGGCGCATGCGCTCTGTGGCTGAAATACTAAACGAATTTCGAATCACAAATACACTGCATATAACAATAATACTAATAACCACTGCGGCTAGGCCCAAGATAGTTTGGAATAGCCGATTACCCATTACGCCTTCGTAACGCATCAACTCCGAATTAGTGCGAATCTTGGTGTGCTTGCCATCTACTTCCGATATCTTCGTCATAATATCGCTGCGGACTCTTTCATAATCTTTGATATTTTTATAACGCACGAATACACCGCGCCACTCTGCGTTATCGTCATACTTATCGGTGATTTCAATCGAATTGCAGTCAATTACGCCGTTACCAAGGTAGTCGGTTTTAGTCTCATCATTTATTTCTATACGCCCATAATAATAACTTGCAATGTCTGGATTTTGCTTAATGATTGTAAGCCCATTTTGTGACACATTTTCATACATGTCGTGATAATTACCATATTCATTAACAGCAACATCTATCATCATTTGGCGAAAGCTAGCAACCATGCCGGCCACAGCAACAATTAACGCGCACGATAAAGCTACGCCGACTATCGTCACAATCGTGCGCCGGCGATTTAATTTAATGTTTTCTATAGTTAGTTGAGCCAGAATGTTCATGTATTTTTTCTCTCGTCTTCGACTATTCTGCCATCTTCGAAACGAATAATTCGCTTAGTGTGTCTGGCTATATTTTCATCGTGCGTAACGATAATAATTGTGCATCCACTATCATCATTAAGAGCACGTAGCAGCCCGATTATTTCTTGACTATTTTTTGAATCAAGATTGCCGGTCGGCTCATCAGCCAAGATGACACAAGGGTCGCCAATTAAGGCTCGGGCTATTGCCACGCGTTGTTGTTGGCCACCCGAAAGTTGGTTTGGTAGATACTTTCTCTGCCTCTTGATGCTTAATAATCCTAATATATGCTCCAGCTTTTTATTGTTAATTTTCTGATGGTCCAGCTTAAGTGGGAGAGTGATATTATCTTCGACGTTTAATATTGGAATCAAGTTAAAAGATTGGTAAACGATTCCAATCTCACGACGACGAAAAATAGCTAATTCATTGTTCGATAGTTTATAAATATCTTTGCCATCAATGAGCACCCTACCGGAAGTTGGCCGATCAACGCCACCCAATAGATGAAGTAGGGTCGATTTACCCGAACCGGAAGTGCCGACGATTGAGATAAAATCGCCTTCCTTAACTTTAAACGAAACATTATCTACGGCCTTAATGGAATTACTGCCTTTGCCATATATTTTTGTCAGTTTTTCTGTTTCCAAAATATTCACTATTTTATTATAGCAAAGCATAAGTTTTCTGATACAATAGAACCATGAGTATACTATTTGGAATAATTTGGTCTGTCTTACTGGCTGGTGGCCTGGTTATTTTGTTAGTGTATGTGAATGCGCAGGATGAGCGCATCTTGAATGAGCGTCGCGTTGAGCATGAGCGTGCGGATGAGCGTGAACGCCAAAACGCGCAAGAGCGTTAGTCTCTAATTATATCTTTTGTTTTTATTTATTATTACGAGGTTTTTTATGAAAAAATTACTATATTTGACTAGCAATCAATTTAAATACCGCGAGGCAGCCGAAGTCTTAATCGATCAATATGGCTTCGATTTGGAAATTATGGATCCAGATTTCGAGCTCTACGAGATTCAAGCTAAGACCTGCGCCGAAGTGGTCGCCTTTACCGCAAAATACGGCGCCAACAAACTCGGCAAACCATGCCTAAAGTCCGACACTGGCCTATATCTCGAGGCTTTGGGTGGCTTGCCTGGCCCATACAACGCCTACTTCGATAAGCAAATTGGCGTCGAGAAATTTCTAAGTTTAATCAAGAACGAGAAAAATCGTAAGGCTTACATCGAACATTGCTTCGCCTACTGCGAGCCCGGCCAAGAACCAGTCGTTTTTAAGGGCGGTAGCACTGGCAGTACTATAACCGAGAAACGCGGCAACGATGGTCGTTGGCACGATTTCTTCTACATTCCAGATGGCGAAACGCGCACGCTCGCCGAAATCGGCGACGAAAGCTACGAACTAAAACGCCAATATTATGGCGATGCAATTCATCAATTCGCCAAATGGTATATGAATAAATAACGGCGCACTAAAAAGCGGGGCCTTCATGGCTCCGCTTTTTGATTAATCGACCATAATGCTATATAAATGGAGACCAATGTCTGGCGTTTCGACCAAAACATAACCTTTGGCTCGACGCGTAAGTGGCTCATATCTTACTAATGCCGAAATATTCGCTTCACTACTCTTATTAGTGCCAAGATGGAAAGAATGCGTGGATTTTTTAATAATTGAATTGGCCTGGTCAAATGATATACCCTGCTTAATCTTATCTTCGCAGATAGTCAAAATCTCGAAGTCGATTTTTTCAGCAGCGGCAGTCGCATCCTTGTCGGCCTGCTGAAGCTCTTTGGCGATTTCACTCTCGGAAAATTCCGATTCGCTGAGAATTTTATAAAGCCTGCCCGGAAGCTCCATGAGACTCTTGATCTCGATGCGCATACAGCCATTATCGTCCGTGGTTACAGGATTGTACGGGTCCTCCTCTTCCTCTTCCGTCGGCTCCGGCTCTTCGAGAATTTCCTCAATTTCGCTATCGGAAATACTAATCGTAATCATGCGGTCTTGGTCTGCGGAATAGTTTATTGGCGAGAAGGCTACCGTGTCGTATTCGGTCTTTCCCAGGAATGTAAAGGATATTTCACTATCCGCCGATTCGATTATTTGCCAAGTATCATTTTTTTCGCCAAACAATTGGAAAGTAATATCGTTATCATTCGTGGTCATTTTTATAGTTTTGTTTAAGAAATCCGACTTCGTGGCATACATAAAACGTATACTCGAATAGAACATCTTATAATCTTCCGTACAGAAGTCATAGCATGGAACTTTATGACCATTTGGTAGCGAATCCGCATTTAAGTCTTTGATACCATAATCATTCAGGATGGTATGGGAAGAGTATGCCTGCATGACTTTTTTGTAATTTGCTTGGCCGGCCTGAGCTGCAAGATACTCAATCTGATTACTCTGCATAAATGAATCAAATATAATCTTGCTACCGTTAGGAACGGTTTTTGAATAATTATGGACATAAGCCAAGGCCGGATATCCTATAAAACTACCCGTACTATGACATCCATAATTCTTGATTGGCTCCTGGATAGTCTTGTCTGGCGAGTAACAGTTGCCAATTAAAAATGATTGATAATGCCCATTAATGACCTCACCCTGTTTTTCCGATGGCGTAACATTAATAGCTAGATAATTTGCCGTGGCTTCATTTAATGCTTTATGAATCTCGCAGCTACCACCGCCATTAATGAAACAATAATTCGATATGTAATGGTGCCCCAGCTCGTGCGCGACGGATTCGTACGTACTAATATTTCCGACCGCCTCCGGTTGAACATGGATAAATGGTAGGCTAGGAGCCGACTTATATAGATTTGCCTGTTCTCTTTGATATTTTTCGGCAATAAATGCCCATCTTAGCGCCTTTTGGTGCGTTTCATCGTTCCATTCCGTTCCAGCATATGAAGCCAAAGTCCCCTCAATGTTATCCGTGTAAGGATTGACGATATATACTGGCATAGCCGTGTTCATGATGTTTTTGTCGATGCCATTGCTAGCTAAAACTTTCTGCATGGTTTCAGTATTATCTACGCCATTGAAATCGGATTTATGATAATCAAGGTTTTGGCCATAGATGGTTTTATAAGATTTTACAATTTCATCGAGCATGGCTCCCATGTTTGCAACACCATCGTCGGAAACTTTATCGTCTCCAGTGTCGGTATAGAAGATTACGAATTTTTTGTCTGGCGAGAGTTTCGCCTTATTTAGAACTGTCACTTTTGAGCCGGCATAAGCACTAGGCGTAAACAATGATTTTTTTGTCGAAATATTCTGACTGGCATCCGTGTCGAATTTAACATTTGGTAGAAATAGTAATTCGATCAATTGCTCTTTTTCGTTTTCGGAAAGGCTTTCCATATCTTCAACGTCAACGTTATGCAGAACTGAGCCGTATTTCGTAAATTCCGTCGTTTTTGGTGCGGTTTTGGCGATAATTGCCGGAGAGATAAAGAAATACGCGATAGCAATTACTGGCATAATCGCTAAAGTGCGCCAGATACCACCGCCAATAAGTTTACCAATAATCTTACCAGCTTTCCATTTTTCTTTAACGAGACGCGAGAACCAACGATAAGCACCCCAGGCAAGGTTGGCGAGACCGAGAATTAAACCTATCCAGAAAAGCGTATTGCCAAGATTAGCTTTAGCCGCATATGAACCGTCAGCGTATGCAGAAGAGGTCCTACTAAGAGCACGAAGTTGAAGTCCGACTGTTAGGATAATTATTACGGCGCACCATATTAAGATGCGAAGGAACTTTATCCAGCCATCGCCCTTCTTTTTTGGTTGTTCTTCCTTAGGTGTAGGCACTTCGGTTTTTAGCGTCGGCTCAGCTTTGGCTTTCGACTCTGTGGTTTCGGTTTTTCCCTTAGTTGGCTGGGGATTATTTTTCTGCTCCATCTTTATCCTCACTTGTCGCCTCACCGGCTTCAATTATTTCTTCGCCAAGTCTTTCCATTACATCGGAATGCACAGCTTTTTCATCGCCTGTTTCACCGCGCTTCTTTTGTTGACGCAGGGCAATACGATATTCACGCGGCGTCATGCCATCGCGCGCGTCCAATTCTCGGATACGTTCAATTAATAATTCGGCATATTCTTTTTGATCCGGATAGTGAGAAATAACTTTCTTAAGCATTCTAACGTCTTTATATCCTCTACCGTATTTCAGACGCTGCGATGCATCAAATGTTTGGCGCCTGATTCGGTCGTGATAACTTTCTTCTTCACCTAAAGGCGCATTGGTAAAGAAAGATTCGCCCCATCCCACATACGATAATTTATCATAATTACAAAGATGTGCTATCAACATACGCTCTTTTCTGTCATCGGTTTGCTCGCTCCACTTTTCGCCCCATGCTGTTTTACGCTCAGCTTCTATTGCAGCTCGACGCTGACGTTCTTGCTCGGCGGCCTTCGCCATCGCCTCCCAATCTCGCTCTGGGCTTTCAGATGAAGCATCGTCAGTGCTTTTTCTGCCTTCTTTTCTCTGGCACGCCTATTTTCAGCTGCGCGAATATGGCGGCGCGTGTTCATCACGCTAGAAAAACCAATTACACTCATGTTTTTATTATAACAAAAAAGAGACTAGGGAGTCTCGGATGGTACACCCGGAGAGATTCGAACTCACGACCCCCTGTTCCGAAGACAGGTGCTCTAATCCACTGAGCTACGGGTGCATCTGTGAGTATTATATCACGATTCCACCAGATGTGTCTTGACAAAAAGCTTATGATGTGGTATATTTTTGATAGTCCGCGTAGGAAGCGGGCTGAATTTTTGGGATTCGCCAAAAATTCGGAATTTCCTAGCACATTGGAGGTGGACTATGTATCAAATTCCTCGCGCCGTTCAGGGCTATTTGTTCCGCCTTGAAGAAGCCCACAGCATTACGCGTTTGCGCGTGCTGAAGGCTAGCACTATCGCCGCGCTGCAGAAGCAAGGCATCAGCATCATCGAGGATCTGCTGAAGACTGAGCCGACTGAGCTCGACAAAATCGAAGGTATCTCCGCCGACGAAAAGGAGAAGCTCCATGAGGTTTACCTCTTCCTCTTCCGACATATCCACAAGGACAGCTGAGCAACAGGCTCACGTCCGAAACTGCGCGCCCCGCACGATGCGGGGCATTTTTATGCACAAAAAATGGTACACCCGAGAGGAGTCGAACCTCCGACACCTGGTACCGGAAACCAGTGCTCTATCCACTGAGCTACGGGTGCACTTACTGCTCTATTTTAGCATGAAAAAGGGGCGTCCCTCGGTGGGGCGCCCGCTTTTTAGGTCATGACATAATCTTTAGTGTGTTGGCGAGCATTCGGATTATCGCGGTCGGGGCCCTTGAAGTAGCCATCAATCCAGACCTGTTTACCGTTCTTGTAAGTACGCATAAAGCCATGCACATACCAGCAGCGACAGCGGCGCTCGATGGCGCGTTTCTTATCGGATGGATAGTCGCGAATATAGATTTTGCGCGCAATGCTAGCCTGGCCGGGCCGGCGTGCATAGTCCTTACGCGGCTTTTTCTGGGCTGCGTCTTCCTCTTCGAACGGATCGGGATCTCCGGGACGAACTTCTATAATGCGCTCGGGACAAGTGTGGAAAGCCCACTGAGCATAGAAATATCCCAGCAGAGTACGAACCACGTTGTCGTGATAGTCGGATTTAACATTTCCAAACCAGTAGATTGTAACTTGGTAGATATCTTCTTCGATATTCATCAGGCCAAGGCCAAACAGCAGCAATTGATTGCGCTCGCAGTTGACGAGCGTGTCAACCACCGGAATGATGTCGTAGCCATTGTATTTGATGCGAGGTAAATTACTGCGACAAAACGGCAGAATTACGCCATCGTCCGAATAGATCGTAAAATCCCGTAACGCCTCATGATAGTACGGTATCGGTAGATTATCACGCTTTTCGATTTCGCGATCGATCAAATCGCCCCACTCATCGTCGCTAAGCGCAACATAGTCAAAGCTCTGAGAGTTGTCGATAAGGTTCTGACGGGCGCGTCGGATATCGTTACGCTGGAAAGCGGGTGTCATATCGCAGATTACAGTTACGTATGGCGTCGGGTCTTCATCGTCTTTCTCACGGAGAATCAGCTTACCTTTTGCGGGCAGTGGATAATCCTGCGGAATGGGCGCCAAAATATACTTGTCGTATTTCGCGTAAGCCATCTGGCGGCGATTGAGCTCGGAACGCATTCTTGACGCCAGGCCAAGGCTCGGGTGCGAAAGATGTTCCTCGAATTCGCGGCGAAATTGTTCTATTTGCGCAGCGACTTCTGGGCTAAGTTTTTCATTTGCCAAACCATATTCCCCCTTTTCTTGTCATGATTTTTTAAGGTGCGGTATATATTATATTATTTTCTTTACATTTGGTCAATTATACGGCTCATGATATAATTGAGATATGAAGATTCGCGAAAATGTACCAATAGCAGAATTAACAACCATGAGGCTCGGTGGCGCCGCAAGGTATGTCATTGAGATAGAGGAAGACAAAGACCTCGCTGAGGCTTATCGTTTCGCGAAAGAAAAAGATTTACCAACTTATATTTTGGGCGGCGGCAGTAATGTAATCGGCCGCGACGGAGGATTTAATGGTGTAATTTTCGTCAACAAATTGCATGGGATTTATGTAATAGATAGCGATAAAGATAGTATTCGCCTATGCGCAAAAAGTGGCGAATTACTCGATGATTTAGTTGAGTACAGCGTAAAGCTTTGGAATGGCGAATTCTATGGTTGGTGCGGGATTGAGGCTTTAAGCAAAATTCCGGGCACCGTCGGAGCTGCGCCGGTACAGAACGTTGGCGCATATGGGCAAGAAATTGCGCAAACGCTACATTCGGTTTGCGTTTACGACAATAAAGATAACTGTTTCAAGCACATGATGGCCGACGAACTAGATTTGGGCTATCGTCACAGCATATTCAATACTGGAGATGGTGTTGGCCGCTATTTTATTACGAGTGTAACTCTGGAATTACACAAGAATTGGCTCAAACCTCCGTTTTACACTTCCCTTCAAGCATATTTTGACGAACATAAAATTACCGAGTTTAATCCGCAGGTAATTCGCGATGGCGTGGCAGCCGTACGTGCTGGCAAGTTGCCGGATCCGGCCGAATTTGCATCCGCCGGCTCCTTCTTTAAGAATGTTTATCTCGACGAAGAAGAAACAAAAAAGGCCGAGGCAAAGGGCATACCGGTTTGGGATGGTGGCAAAGTGCCGAGCGGCTGGCTGATTGAAAATGCCGGGCTAAAAGGCAAGGAATTTTACGGCATGCGCGTATCGGATAAGGCGGCACTAGTATTAATAAATGAGAGCGCCAAGAATTATGCCGATCTCGCTAAGGCTCGCCAAGCCGTAATCGATGCGGTCTACGAGAAGTACGGCTACAAACTCGAACAAGAGCCAATGGAATTAGGAGATAAATGAAAGAATTAAACGGGCGTGAATTGGCTGGCTACGTAAAAGAACGTCAGGCTAGACAAGTGCGCCAATTACGGGCAAAAAAGATTTTTCCGAAGCTCACGATTTTCTACGATAACGATTCGCCAGTAATCGCAAAATACATGTCACTAAAGCAGAAATACGGCGAAGATATTAATATCGATGTTGAAGTAATAAAATTAACAGCGGCGGATGCGGAGGAAAAATTGCACACCGCAGCCGATGATGAAAAAGTGACGGGAATTATCGTACAATTGCCGCTCGCTGAGTGCGATATGAAGATTTTGGATCTGATTCCGCTCGCAAAAGATGTTGATGGTCTTCGTGGCGAATCCGATACGGCAACCGCGATGGCGATTCATTGGCTATTGACTGGCTATGGCGTCGAGCTTGAGAATAAAAAACTGGCAATCGTCGGTCATGGAAAGTTGGTTGGTGCTCCGCTTGAAAAAATGTGGCGCGAGAGCAACTATGATGTGACGGTTTTTGATAAAGGTAGTGATTTGAACTTACTATCTGATTACGATGTAATCGTAACGGCGACAGGTGTACCGGGCCTGATTAAGGCTACCATGATCAAGTATGGTGGCGTAATCGTCGATGCTGGTACAGCTTCGGAAGGCGGCGTGATAAAAGGCGACCTCGACGACGCCGCGCGCGAACGCGACGACCTAACACTTACGCCGAAGATTGGCGGAGTAGGACCACTTACGGTTGCAATGCTGTTTGAAAAAGTAATTCAAGTGGCCGGAAAATAATTATCTTGTCATCTAAAAATCTCCGGATTGCTCCGGAGATTTTTTGTTTTTATGCGCCTGTTCCCGATGGAGGAATGCCTACGCGTTTCATCCAATCGGCGTGACTCTCGCCAGCTTTTGGCGGATCGGATTGATACTTTTGCTCAATCAGTTTTTGACGATTCAAGCGTTGACCATAAGCCGCGCTGGATTCGCCCTTTTGGCGTGGGTAATAATCGAACTTGTTGCCCTCTTTGGCACGTGGTTTACCAGTACCGGAGTTTGTGCCAGTTGGAGATGGGGTACTTGGCTTTGGTGCACTGCCACCGCTTGCGCCACCACCAGCAGGAGGAGTGCTATGGTCGATATGCAACTCGTCCGGGCTGCCACCGTCACGTCCAGCCATCTCTTTAAGCTTGTTATGATACGCAATATCATCATCTGTTAGCATGGCCGGAGAAATTGGACCGCCGCCAGCTTCCGGAGCCGGTGCTGGGGCTGGAGTGCCGCCACCCTCTTCGCCGCCACCCGCAGAAGCATCTGCTGACGGAGTATAACCAGCTGCGAGCTTCTCGAGGTCCGTTCGTCTCTCGCCCTTAAGGCTGATGTTGTCATTATGTAGAGCTTCATAAGCGGCACGTGCAGCATGATCTTTCTGTTCTTGAGAAACGCTAGCATCGCCCATGGATGCAATCATGCTCTTAATTTGAGAATCGTCCATTGTAGCCATATTTTCGGCGGTGTATTTCTGAGCTTTATCGATTGCCCTGTAGCCACCAATGTCTCCAGCGCCAGATCCTGTCGCGGCCGCCTGTTTAACGAATTCAAAGTCGGACCTTGCATTTGCTTTAAGATCTCTTGCCCATTTGTTCATAGCGTTCGAACCATAAGCCTTAATCGTATCGCTCGATACCTTACCGGTAGCCTGAGCCTCCTCAACAGCTTTGCGCGCAGTGTCGCGACCATCTTCGCCTTTTCCATAAAGAATGTTTTGATATGCCATCATGCGCTTAGTATCGCCGGAAACCATGGCGTCTCTTAACCCATTTTGTAGAGCCGCATTATCGTCTATTTCGCCACTTCTACTAATCGTAGACTCAATGTCGCTAACTTCTTGAGCATCGCGTTGAGCGGCGGCCGCTTGACCCATTAGAGCGGCTTGTTCCGCGCCCTTAGCGCCGCCCCATCTCTGAGTTACATCACCTTCCATTGTGGCCGCACGAGCAGCGCCAGCGCGGCGCATAGCAAGGCGTCGCTGAGAGCCTTTAGTCAAGGCCATTTTATCTTGAATCTTACCCCTAACAGATTGACCGATTACATTACCATCCTTATCGTATTTGAAGCCAGATTTTTGCATCATGGTACGACGCTGCATATCTTGAGCGAAACCGCTTCTTGCAATTCCACCCCTTGCGCGGCCGGTAAGCCTGTTCTGGAGGCCAACGATACCGCCAGAGATGGCCGCCATGGAGCCAGAAATTGCTTTTGGAATCATGAAGATTGGGACAATACTGATGACTGCCGCCGAGAGAGCGATAGTGGAAGGCATATTGGAGCCGCCGGAAGCCGCTACAATAATGCGCGCTACCATCTGACCGCCATAAATCATGGCGCTACAGATTGGGAATGCTAAGAGTACACCCTTAAACGCATTAAACCACTTATCGTATATCGGTTTTGTATTTGGGAGCATATAACACGCAAACGCTAGAGGCGATACGGCAACTAGAAGCACCGCAAATGCCTTGCGTACTGCTAGAAGGATAAAGCAGAACAAGATAGCGATAAAGACCGAGACCAAAGCCATAAATACCGGGATTAACACTGTTGGACCGATAGCTAAATATGCACCTGCAGCAAGAAGTACGACTAACGCACCGAGAATTACCACTGCGCCAAGCGTATGACCTTGCCCGCCAGTTTCCGCCAATGATAAACCGCTTGTATCTATTTTTGCAATGTTTTCGAACAAGCCGCCAATACTATAGCCAACGATATTAGCAACATCAATACAGAGCTGGCAGATAATATAAGACATATTAATTAAGATTGCGCCAATAATGAGCTTCGGTAACGCCTTCTTAATGCCGTAGTTGTCTATACCGACACCAGTCAACTGCGAGAATATGACAATTATAAATAGAATGATGAACGCGAGGTTACCCATATCGCGGAACTGCTTCCAGGCTTCATAAGTACCGGATACTTTTCCGCCCGTATTATCAAACAATTCTGAATCCAATACCAAGAAAGGTGTAATATATTTTTCATAAATACCTTGGATAGCATCGGCTAACTGGTCAATGATAGGACATAGAATCCAACCAAGCGATTGTGCATTATCATAACAGGATGCTTCCGTGGTTCCACTAGGTGGATCGGTAATTTCATCAATCGGTGGTTTATATTCGTCGAAGTCGACTTTCAGTTCATCTATGTTAAGACATTCGTAAACCTTGCCCCCGGCATCAGTCTCGGAGCCAGATGATACCATATAGTTACCATTGGCAGCATTAATTTTATTTAAACTGTCCTGGGCTTTATCTTTTTGCTCTTGTGATGCGGTATCACTAGCCAAGATTTCATTGAGTTTCTTCTTGAGCTCTTCCCAAGCGTTTTCGCCAGTTTCAGTCGATTTTAGATTATTGCACTCGTCTTGCAACTTGGCGAGGATAATACCCTCATAACCGTTGACACGATCATCGCCTATGCCGTTATTTTGGGTACGCAGCTCCTCAATGCGCGTCAAAAGGCTGGTACAGGAGTTTGCAGTGTTTGAACCTAATGAATAATCCCAGCTCTTATTATTTGATACGTGTATGTATTTAGTTTTAGCAACTATCTTATTGGTTGAACGATCAAAGGTCGTGATTGGATAGACAGTGGTACCAGACGGCTGAGAATCATAGACATCGGCGCTACATTTCAGGTTAAAGTCTAGAATATAGTTGAAATAACCATCTACGTTATTGTAATTACCGATTTGGTCGTAAGTTGGGAGATATTTGTTTTGAGAATTACTTCTAAACAGGTTGTACGCCTCTTTGAAGCCGTCTTCCCAGTTAGATTTAAGAATATAATATGCGCCACTATCATTAAACGAGCTACAGTTTACATCGTCGGCATAAGTATAATATCCATAATCATATGAGTATTCGTATTTTGCGCGCTGAATAATTCTGCCGTAGCCCTCTTTACATAAAGCTTGAGCCGCAGATAGACCAGTCGCTTTCAGCCACAATTGGAATAGGCCCTTATTGTCACTTTGCCCTTGCCAGCACCAAATAGCGCCATCATCGCCACCATTACCCTGGACAGCATCTTCCAGCCAAAGCGATGTACTGTGGTCCGTATTTGTGATACCGGTGCCGCCTGGTTTATAGAAAATTTTACCTGCGCTAGCGTTAGAACCAGACAAGGCGGAGCTGTCGTAATTAACGTAATTATACGTCGATCCAGCCTTTAGACATTTTTTGACATTATTAGTTAAAACGTTTATTTTAGCAGCTTCTTGTAAGTACCCGTATATATCGTCTTGTTTCGCGACCACGAGCGTAGCTGCTTGTACCGGTATGCTTAATATTAATGATGCTATGATAGCGACTGTAGCTGATAAGCTGAATATCTTCTTTCTCATATTATTTTTGCTCCGTTTCTTCTACATTCGATATCTTATTCATTATTACTAATGGATCATCCGAATCACCTGAAATCCCCGAGGCAATAGAAAAGAACGCGCTAGAAATCGAAGAATCATTTTCCACATTAGTATTCAGCGCTCCGATATTCGCTAAATTATTAACACATACTGAAGTGTTCGGCTTTTCGTTGCAATTATTTTTCATACCGATACTCTGATAATTTTTCAAACTGTCATAATATCGGTCTACTAACTCACCGGCTGCCTTCGAATTATCATTAGGCAATGCTTCTTTTATTTCTTTTATTGCGTCTTCACTACCTTTGGTTGCGTATGCATGCGTGAGGCCATTCAGTAATTTTGAATAACTCTCATAAGCATTGATTCTACCATCGAGGCTCTTTTTAAGGCTTGCTATATAATCGTCAACTGCCACCTGATCGTCAGTATTGATATCTTTTACGGAAACATTGTTGTATTTATCTAGTTCAGAACGAAAATCTTTAATTCTCGAAAGATTATTATCTAGCGCGCTCTTATTTTCTTTATACGCCTCTTCGTCCTTAATACCCGATGGATTAAAACCAAAGCCATACTCACGCGCCATTTTGTGTATGGACTCATAGTATTTAACATTGTCACGATAGTCGTCTATTAGCTTGCCCAGGTTGGCAAGGCGTTCCTCAGGCGTGTCGCCCGTACCACCACTCTTCGGCAATAAGGCAACTACTAATACAACGACTAAGATGAGGGCAACTGCGCCGACGACGGCAAAGATAAGACCTTTTTTTGGTTTTCTTTCTGTTTCAACTGGAGCGGGATTGTTGGCGATTACCGCTTCGCTAAAGAATTGAGGGGTGTTTGGATTGGATGCAATTTGTTGGGCGGCAGCAAAATTCGCTTGCGAGCCACTAGATGAGCGGCTGGAGTATTTTGATCTTCCGCCAAAGAATTTACTAGAGTTGGACGCACCGCCGGTTGATACGGTTGGCACGCCTCCTTCCGGAGAACTAGTTATTGCTCCTGCTGGGCGGTCAAAAGAATTGCTAAATTGTGGTTGGTTGGCGCCGCCACTCGCCGTACCAAAATTATCACCCTCGTTCATACTTTATATTTTAGCATAAACAATTTAAATATATACAAACAAAAAAATGACGACCCCGTAGGATCGTCATTTTTTATGTGTTTCCCGTCTTGCTTAAAGCTTTGGGAAGCTCTATACTAGGCGGTCAACTTATTTTTTGCGGCTAATGATGTAGTAACCAGCAGCGGTTGCGACGCTAGCAGCGCCAATAATGCCACTGATCATAGAAGCAGCACCAGTCTTTGGAAGTTCTGGAGTTACTGGTTCTTCACAAGTCTTACCAGCTACCTTGGTATCAGCAGTATCGGATTTCTTAGTAGCGATATCGCCGTTGTACCAGCTATCAGCAACGTTCGTGAGAGTAGAATCTTCACAGTTATCCTTGAGGGATTCGTTGACGGTAGCGTAGAAGTAGATAGTAGCTTCCGTACCCTTGTCGTAGCTACCAATATTGATGCCACTCTTGGATACGATGCCATCAGAGAGAGTTTTACCGTTGGTGTTGGCCTTGTTGTAAAGGACAGTACTGCCACTTACATAGGTCATACCAGCAGGGAGGTTATCACGGATAACAACATTCTTGAGAGTGGTGTTACCAGTGTTCTTGAATTGAATGCGATAGCGAACTTTGTCGCCGGCCTTAGCATTGACGGTTTCGGACCATTCTTTACCACCATCAAGTTGGACCATTTTATCGATCTTGAAACCAGGTTGTTCTGGTTCACAAATTTTACCATTTACCTTAACAACAGCAGTGTCAGACTTTGCAGTCTTGTCATCGTTGTTGTATTTACCCTTAGCAGTATTAGTAAGGGTAGAATCTTCACACTTATCAGAGAGTAAGTCGCTGACACGGACCTGGAAGGTCAAAGTAGCAGTCTTACCAGCAGCAACGCTACCAATATTGAGACCACTCTTGGACTCGACGCCATCAGCAACAGCCTTACCATCGAGCTTGCTACTATTCTTGATGTAGCTCATGTTCTCTGGAAGGGTATCGACGATAACGACATTATTAAGGGTCGTGTTGCCAGTGTTGGTGAAGCGGATGCGATAATCGACAGTAGAACCACCCTTAGCGGTAATGGTCTCATGCCATTCGGATTCGCTTGGGAGCTTAACCATCTTATCGATGGTGAAGCCATCAACACAAACCTTACCGTCGACGAGGACGTCGGCAGTATCTTCCTTAGTACCAGTAGTGGTACCAGCGGAAGCTTGGATTACGTTACGGAGAAGAGTGTTGTTGCACTTTTCGCTAACAGCCTTATCGACAGTAGCGTTGAAATACAACCAAGCACCAGCACCAGCGGCATAATCACCGAGGTTGATGCCTTTATCGGTAACAATGCCATCACTGAGAGCAACGCCCTTTGGATGAGCAGTGTTAACGATAGTAGTACTACCAGCAACATAAGTTAAGCCAGTAGGGAGAATGTCGCGAACGACAACATTTTGCAAAGTAGTGTTACCAGAGTTCTTTACGTGAATACGATAACGAACGGTTTCACCAGATTTTGCTTTTACTTCTTCGCTCCAGGTGTCAGAGCCAAGAATTTTAACTTCCTTGGAAACTTCAATAGCTGGTTTTTCAGCAAATTGAGCTTTAACATGGAAGGTTACGTAACCAGAGTATTGGCTACAACCAGGAATCTTACCATCCATTTGATCATAACCGAGCAATTCGCCCTTGCTGGTCAAAAGGTTAGAAGCATTGAGGTTGAAAGTGCGGAGTTTGCCATCCTTGGTGTTGTAATATTTTGCAGTACCATCTACGTAAGCAAGGTTGAATTTTTCACCATTCTTAGAAGTGAAAGTAGTTTCATCCCAAACAGTAGTTGGATTAGCATTGGAAGAATAGATCTTACCACTTACCGTAATGGAAGTAGCAGTATCAGTTGGGAGAACGACGTAAGCACGTACATTCTCGGCAGTGAGATTAAGGTTAGAAGCAGCGTTGTTGTGTACATACATACGAACAACGTATTCCTTACCATTCTCAACCTGAGTTTTGTCGCTCCAATAATTATTGGAAGCGTTGCCGGTGTACTCAGAAGCGCTTACGAAGTAACGCTCATCACCGACTTCATTGTTATTATCTGTAATAGAGTTAAAGACTACGTGGTCAGCTGGTTTCTGCATCGTGTAAGTATCACGAGAAGGACCCCAAGCGAAGGCCATGTAGGCACCAGCACCAGCAAGAGCAGCAACGGCTGCGATGCCAAGGCTAGTCTTAGCGATTTTATTCATAATAAATATATTCCTTTCTAATAAATAATTAATCTAGGAATGTTTGTTTGAACTCTCTCTAGCCGCATTGTTAAAACGTCTTCAAATCAGATCATTACCGAATACAAAACAAGGAAGTTGGGAGGGGCGCGAGGCGTCCCTCCCCGAGATTACTTCATAACCGCCGAGGCGGATAATCAGCTCTCCTTTAAGGTGCTTGGGTTTTAAAGCCCAAATGGAAGAAGGTGGTTATTCGACGTCGTCGGGATCGAGGTCACCCTCGTTCACGCCGTCGTCTTTTACGGGCGTTTCAACCGTATCGTGGCTGTGCTGCTGCTCCTGCGTCTGGTTAAGGTCAGAATGATTCTGACCGTCGCCTGCCTGAACAGTATAGTCTTGACCGCCATGAGTTTCGGTTGTGCCGTGATCGGTGTCTACTGTATGAGAACCACTGTGGGTTCCAGTAGAACCGTCGGGCTTGGACTCGCTCGGCTTGCTGCCAGTGCCAGTCGAAGTGTCGTCACTCTTCGGAGGAGCAGGCGGAACGTAAGTGTCCGGAGACTGCGGCTCGTCAGTCAGAGTTTCGTCATTGTCGTGGTTCTGGCCACCACCGAAGTCCTCGTATCCGGGCTGACCCTGTCCCTGAGGCTGAGGTCCCGCGTCGGGGTCCTTGGGCTCGAGAGTAGGAGTCGGAGGCTCGGGAGGTTCCGGAGGTCCCGGAGGAGTCGGAGGGGTCCAGTAAGGAACGTCAACCGGCTGATAGCCGCATTCCAGTCTGAACTTCACGATTCCGGGTTTGCCGAGGTCGAAGACTACCACATGACCGCCCTCGTTCTGAGTATTGCGCACGATAACCGAAGGCTTGTTGCCTTCAAGACGGTTATTGGCCATATACATCTGAGAGGTATAGTCAGTGAGTTCTTCGATGCGGATGTCGCCAGAAGTCAGATACTTTTTGATCAGCTCGATAGCACGATCCCAGTACTTCTGATCTTCCAGGAAATGCAGATGGGCTTTGTCGGCACGCTGACCGATAACCTCATTCTGCTCATCCACGAGGATGGTTTCGGGAAGCTCCAGGCTCTCATCCATATGCAGAGCCACCGCAGCGCAAAGCGCGGGGTCCACGGAGATGGAGTAGAAGAAGTCCCCTTCACCGTTTTTAGTTGCGACCCACTCCTGAACGGAGTTGGCCTTTCCGTCAGCTACATCCTTGTCGGCTGCGGCCTTGCGGTCGTAACCGAAGTTGTAGTTGTTGTTCGCGATTCCATCGTTCTGTACCTCGTTGTTGAAATAGCGCACAACACGCCCCTCCACCGCATAGGCAAGGTGCATGATGTGGCCTCTCACAGAGGGTACGCAGATGCAAATCGCAAGGATAAGGAACACTGCGGAAACCAGTGCGCCCACCTTAGTGCGCTTGCTCGTCATACATACATCACATCCTTTCCTTGTTGACGGCGGGGATTAGCGGTTGCGGCCACGGATCGCATGAACGATCCAGCTCACAACGAAGAAGACGAAGATGCCAAACACGGCAGCCAGGATGGCGACCATGAAGACATCGGTGCCGTAGGCCGTCACGTTACCAGCCGCATCCATAGCGGTCGGCTTGACGATGACGTCCTTTTCCATCAGCCACAGAGCGACGCCGGCGATGATGCCGAGGATGAGACCGAAGATAATCTCCGGCCACTCCATGTAGTCGCGAAGGGCCTTGCGGGTAGCAGCCGCTTCGGAGTGGACCACTTCCCTGGTTTCGGCGTGGTTGTCGTCGCTGCGCTGACGAGTGGCGGCGTGATTGTCGTCACTGTGCTTGCGCGTCGCAGCGTGCTCAGCGGTCGTGTGATCGTTGATACGCTTGCCAGCACGGGCCACAGTTTCCTGGACCTCGCTGGTCTTCTTGTCCGTGTGCGCGTTGACCCTGCGGCCAACCTCAGCGCTCACGTACTTGGTTTCGGAGAACATCTCCTCAAGAGTTTTCTTAGCCATGATAATCACCATTACTCCGTCTTTCTGATACGGAGCCCTTTCTAAAATATTACCCTTACGGGCTTGAGGTGTTGCACCACGCGGGGTGCGTTGACAGAGAATATATATAGAAGCGCTCCTTTTGTACCGGCGGAGACGATAGATTACCGGGATTGCTTTCGCAACCAACCTTCTTCCTACTGCATGCAATTGCTTGTATGCAGTAATGATCTGATTTGTTAACTTTGCGCCTCTTGCTAAAGCCTTTCGCAGTCTTGCAATTAGCTGGGTTTATTATATCAAACATTTTGATTTTTGTCAATACCATTTTGATATAATTTACCATTAGCGCAAAATATGTTATACATAAGTGGTATAATGGGGTCAGTATGGGATACACACAGAGGTTAAATTCGAAATTAATTAATCGGATTACGAAGACAGAAACTAAGGATGTCGTCCATAATGGGGCTTTTGCTAGTGCACAGAAACAGGGGTACCTCGATGTATCTAATCTAAACCACGAAACTTTTGCTGATCGCCGCAAGATGGAGCATAACCGTCAAAATATTCAGGCCTATAAGGTTTCCTCTATTGCTCAGGGGGGCAATAGATATGAACGCGCCATGACTGCCCAGGAGCAGAACGCGATGGCGAAGATGCAACAAGCTACCGGTTCGGCTGGCGGAAATAATCAGATGACGCTACAAGAGGCGAATATTAAGATGCACAAACAGGGGTTACAGAAGTTTGATAAGGGGATGCGCGCCATGAATGGCGAGGTGGAAGTAATGAAAACTCCTGCGAACGTGCATAATTCGATGGCGAAAACGCCAGAAACGCACGTACAGAGGCAGGCATCTGGCTACCGAGCAATGCAGGCCGAGCGTTTCGCTGGCGGCGTTAGGAAATATACCCCGGCTGGAGGCGGGGCGGCGACTGCACCAGCGCCGCGTGCACCAGGGGCGGCTAGTCGGATAGCGCCAAACATAAAGCCAAATTTTGGCGGTCACTAGGGATAATCTCAAAGGAGTTGCTGGTTGCGAAATCGGCAATTTTTTGATGTTGAGAAATGTCGGCTTCTAAGATAAGTTTTCCCTGTTTTTCGAGGTGTGTGGGGGCTTGTTTAATAAGTTTTTTGATTAGCTCAAGGCCGCCATCTTCTGCAAAAAGCGCAGTTTTTGGCTCGTAAGCGAGCTCGGGGCTGAGCCAATCCCATTTTCGGTCAACATAAGGGAGATTTGCGACTATAAGGTCGTATTTTTGGGCGTTTTCTAAGAGGTTGGACTCGAAAAAATTAACCTTTGCGCCAAGATTTTGGGCATTTTGACGGGCGATTTTGAGAGCTTTCTGCGAAATATCGAGAGCGTTTACCTCTGTTTCTGGCAGTTCGAGAGCCAGAGTGACGGCAATGCAACCACTCCCCGTCCCAACATCAAGGACTTTGTGCGGTTTTTGCGCCTTAATAATATCTATAAGCGCTTCCGTCTCTGGGCGTGGAATGAGCGTATCTGGCGTAACCGTGAAAAAACGACCATAAAATTCTTTTTCACCGAGAATATAGGCGAGTGGCTCATGTTTTTGGCGACGGAGCGTGTCGGACTTTATCTGTTTAAACTCGGCGGCAGAGAATTCATAATCTGGGTGGGCGTGCAAAAAAGTACGGTCTTTTCCGATGGCGCGCGCCATGATTAATTCCGCATCGAGGCGGTCTATCTGGCTATTTGTCAGCCAAGAGCTCACGTTCATGAGCTTGAAGTGCCTCAATAATATCTTCAATGTCGCCATTCATGGCGGCGGAAATATTGCTACGGTTGTAATGAATGCGGTGATCTGTAATGCGGTCTTGCGGGAAGTTGTAGGTACGGATTTTTTCGCTGCGATCCCCTGTTCCGATGAGAGTTTTGCGAGCATCGGAGGCGTTGGCGCGGTCCTCGGCAATCTTGCGCTCCAAGAGACGGCTACGAAGAACCGTCATGGCTTTGATACGGTTTTGCTGCTGGGAACGCTCGTCTTGCATAGCAACAACAAGGCCAGTTGGCAGGTGCGTAATACGAACAGCGGAATCGGTGGTATTTACACCCTGGCCGCCATGACCACCAGAACGATAGATATCAATGCGAAGGTCTTCTGGGTTTATCTCTAAATCGTGCTCTTCTGCCTCTGGAAGAACAGCAACAGTAGCGGTACTAGTATGAATGCGGCCCTGGCTCTCTGTTACAGGGATACGCTGAACGCGGTGGACGCCACCTTCGAACTTAAGTTTCCCATAAGGCTGATCGCCGGAGACGCGGAAAATAACCTCTTTATAGCCGCCGGCATCGTTGATAGATTCAGACTGGAGCTCGCATTTAAGGCCATGCGTCTCGGCGTAACGGACATACATACGATAGAGGTCGCCCGCGAAAAGGCTCGCCTCATCACCGCCAGCACCGGCACGGATTTCAATAATAGCCGGTTTGTCATCGTTAGGGTCGCGCGGAATGAGCATTTCAGAGAGTTTCGCCTCGGTTTCTTGGAGCTCCGCCTCTAAATCCGGCTTCATTTCGGCTAATTCTGGGTCATTTTCGGCCTCTTTGATGTCGTTTTGGAGCTGCTCGCGTTTTTTACCGAGCGAAATTAGCTCGTCCACCTCTTGGAGACGGCGATTTTTGGCCGCAAAATCTGGATCAGCATAGGCATCCGGGCGACTCAAAAAGTCCGTAATTTCCTGGCGCTCTTTAGTTAATGCATCAAAATCTAGTTCTAGGTTCATTAATGATATTTTAACATCTTATGGACGATTTGTCGATTTGCCCTGACAGAGAGACTTTCTTGTGCTAAACTAGTGCTATGGATCTTTAGCTCAGTTGGCTAGAGCGTACGATTCACATTCGTAAGGTCACTGGTTCGAGCCCAGTAAGATCCACCACGGTTAGCTTATTCTAACCCACCCATAATTTGTGCATTTTGTCAAAATGTAACAGGGGTGGATTTTTTATTTTGCACAAAAATCTAAAAGTTTTGATTAAAGCTGGGCAATTTAGAGGTAAATCGCGTTATTTAAACCCGACTTTGGATTAGCAGACAAAAAAGCCGGCGCTGGGCCGGTCTTTCTGCTAGACGATGTACTTATGGGTGGCTTCGCCCTCAATTTCAGAAAAGCTTTTGCTGTCGAAACACTTCAACGATAAAGCTTCCTCCGGAGTGCTAGCGTAGGCTATAACCTCTCCGCCATCAGTTTTGAATCCGTCGGAATACCTCCAAATATCGTAGCCATTCTTTTCGTAATTCGGCTCAAAACGATAGCTAACGTTATTGTAGACAAACTCGATTTCTCGGTTAACGCCGAGTGCTTCGATGTAGTCACCCATAGGATCATGCTTCTCATCTTGTGGATTCATAAGTCGATTCCTTTCAAAAACTTCTTAAATTTATTATATAACGCTTGATTGACTATGCCTTCTTCTTTGGAGGCGATAATCTCAGCTTTTTGGCGCTTACCATTTTCCCAACGATGAAGATGGCATGATTCTTTATTGTCGTCGGGGCCATAGTTCAATTCAAACTCCGGCCTGCGATCTTCTCCATACTGAATCATCTGCTTGAAGTTGCCATCTTCATCCAATAGGACATAGGCCGTGCCTGGCGTATCGCTATATAGAGGTAGCGATTGACTCTCGTTCGAGTTGGCTGTTTTCTTCTTCAATATTTTCAGGCCGCATAGTTTTTCTCCGGTGTCCTCCCAGCCCTGCCACTTGAAGCCCCCTGTTTCAAGGAATGCGCCAGTACTACCCATTTTTACGCCTCCTCATGCTTAAGCGTTGGGAAAAATTCGGGTAGTAGACGATGTTGTCGAAAAGCGCATCTAGCTCTGGTACGGGACCCCCAACAATGATGAGGTGCGATGGATTGAGCCGTTTTTGGACCTCGATTGCGCCTTCGATGAACATTTCATGGCTCACAAAGTTTTGCATGGAGCCATTCGTCGATATGGCGACAGACGAATTCGACGGCAAGCCATCCAGGCACCACTCGAAGTCGCGCGGATAGGCGTATGAGACTACCGGAATAACATCAATGCCGTTCTGTTGTAGATAAAAATCAAGTTCTCGGTTTTTGCCTACACTGTCTTTCCTGCGATAAGCTGGCATATTGCGATACGCCGAGAAATCAGTACCGATTACACCTTTCGCCCTACGATAACGTTCGAGGTATCGGTCACAGTTATTGTAGACACAGTTAAAACGATAGTCATCTACGAAATGGTCAACCCAATACCTCTCTGGATGTCCGTTCGCCATCCATTCATTAAAAGATATAACACTTTCCGGTATAGATTGAGTTGGGCTGATTTTGGGAAATCCTTCAGATCCAACCAATTCTGCACCTTGTAAATATTTCGAGTATTTGAAGGACTCCTCCTTAAGTAATAGTGGCATTTTCCTCCTTTTTTCTCCACGTTATGTTTTTATTTAGTCCATTACGCTCGAGTTTGCTCGGAATCTGCTTTTGATATAATATAAGACGCATACCGAGCAAAAACGAGGTATACAGATTGTTAGCGTATTCGGATCATTTTCCGGTGAACGAATACGCTATTTTTGTGCGATTCTGAGATTTAGATTCGCATCCACGGCATATAAGAAAAGGCGCCTGCGAAAAGAATAAGCCATTTCATGTTACCTCCACACTACTTGCTTAACTCCCTCTGCAGGCGCCTTTTAAATACTTAAGACGCGACTCCGGTTTTACACCTCCCAGAGTCACTATAATCGTAGCATGTTTTTAACACGGCTGCAACATCCCTTATAGAGGTTATGCTTTCGGGTTACCCCTGTTATAACGCATTCATAAATCATTTCAAGCATAAGCATTTCGTATCTGTTAAGCGTTAACATTACACCTGTGGAAAACATGTGCAAAAGTGCTATTTTTGGTCTATTATTTTTACCGAATTATTTTATAATAAAAATGTTGTATTATTTACATTTTCTGCGAATAATCCCACCTCGTGCGCATTTTTACGCCAGCAGCTTTTAGCCTACGACTGACGGCATTATCAGATATGTCGTATTTCTCGGCTATTTGCTTGGTAGTCCAACCCGACTCGTACAACCGAATAGCCTCATCTAAATTTATCTTCTCGATAGTAACGTTTACGCCGGCATCTTTAAGGATCTTGCTTACCGTATTGCGGTGACAGCCGAATGATTTGGCGATAGTATAAGTGTTTACACCCTCAAGATAGAGGCGGACAACTTCTTTGCGACCTTTTTCAGATAATATTATTTGTCTTTGCCTATAGCGTTTTACTTCAACCTCGCCACGTTCGTTTTTGACTCTATCGTCTATATTCTTGCGTTTTTCGACTATCTCAGCCTCTTTTGGAAGTGATTTTTTAGCATTGACTATTCTCTGAAATGTGTTTGAGTAAAGTCCAGCTAGTTCCACTAAAAAGTCCTTACCCGAACCCATGCCTAAAAGCAAGGTATTGAGCAAGGACTTTTTTTATTTTTCTATAATGAATGGGCTGTCACTAGTGCCATCACCGCTTTGCACCCTAAAGCCCTTCTTGAGTGAAACCATTGGCCGGACACCGCCGAGACCATTACTGGTGAAAATTGGCGTAACGTGATCCACTCTCGAATATGCGACACCGACATAGACGTTATTAGCACTCACGAGCGATGGAGACATCAGCCACCAACCTTTGCCATTATTGAGGTAGTTGTCGGAGCTATTGTCATAACGATACCAGTTGAAGCCGGCCATTACCGCTTCGTCGAGTGTCATTAAACCTACAGGATATTCAAGGTTTCCGTTGCCGTTTTCTTCACTAACAGTAAACGCGTCATTTTTATTGGCGCAATTGATGTCTGGCTTGCCAGAAGTGAAAACGCGATAGTTAGCATTAAAAATCATCTTGCCATCTTGCTCGTTCGTTATTTCGAATACATCATTATTCTTATCCCAACCGCCAATATCGTAGAGACTGCGGTCATTGCACCATACGGCATCCTCAAGATCATCCGTGTACACTGTCATATGATCTCTATACCAGTTATCGACGGTTTCGCGAACAATTGACTTGTTTTCGTTTTTTTCGTTGGTAACTTCATCTCTGACGACATCTTCGATTTTTTCACCATTTTTGAGCGTGACATAGAACATATTTACACTTCTTGTCATATAGACGTATCTTACCGTAGTACATTCAGTGCCATTAACAGCATAACAGGTGTAATGGTGAGTTTTTAGGATAGAATCACGATTAGTTGCAAAATCACTATCTTTAACATATTGATCGCCGCTTAAAACATAATGGCCGTCAACGTAAGAAACATCATTGGCAAAAATCATGCCGTTAGTGATTCTGGAATTATTCATATAACTGAAAGTGTGGCCATTTGACGCGTAACTATAGCCAAAATAGCTGAGATTGTTTACGGCGGCGTTATATTTAACTCCAGTAGCAATCATCGTGTCATCTCCTTCGGCAACGCACCGTCCATTAGTTGGGACGCCATTGTAGATGATTTTAAGACCTTCCGTTTCGGTGGTTCGGAATATCTTCCAGCAATAATCCGCGAAGATTAAATTATTATTGTTGACGGCGCCACGGTAATAATAAATTGGAATTTCGTCATTTTTGGTTGGCGCAAAGATATAGACACCTTTTCCGTTAGTGTCGCTTGATGGTTCCAAAAAGTTCACTCCCGTGACCGGCTCCATATATTCACTGTGCTCGTCATCAATAATCGGCTTATCCATAATTACGTTATTAATTTCGCGCCCCTCATATCTTGGCACGGTAACTTTGGTTTTTATTTCTATCACACAAGATTCAACAGCATAAACGCCGATTGAGATGAAAGCGCCAAGCAATAGAACTATAATGGCAGCCGATCGAATGCGGCCATACTTTCGATAAAGCACATAAGAGACTGTAATAATTGCGACTATCGCGATAATAGGAATTAACGGTGAATCAAAAGAAGTGGCGGGATTAATAGTGGAATTGTTCTTAATTAAAGTAAGCGTAGCACTAAGATTGCCTGTGTATACGTTATCTAGATAATCATCATCTTCAATTGGATTTTTATATTCAATCGTCAAGATGGCTTCTTTCGTTTCGTTTGGAGCAATTTTATTGTTATTGTCGGTAAAAACAAACGAATACGCTATGGCCTCATTATCGTCGAATGATAAGTCGCTCAGCTCAAACGTATCGCCCGAAGCGTTTTCTAGCAAAAGCTTGTATTTAATATAATCACCAATTTCCAACATCTTAACATCGGTATTGATACTGGCATCGTCTATTGATGGGTCATTAAGTACGACTGTATTTTCTGATTTTTCGAGAAATTCAATCGACGTAGGACAGACAGCATTCGTACTGCACATTGCGGCACTTACATATGATGGCGCAAATAACGAAATTATAGCCACTGCTGTTGCGATGATTTTTGCGTATTTCATTCTGACCCTATTCTGCTTATGTCAATTGTAGCATATCAGCAACACTACGGCTGGAGTACAACGTGAGATTATTTCGCGACGATTTCGCCGTCGTCGAGAATTTGAGCACTTGAACCGTCCCAAGATAAGATTTGGTTGATCTTTTTGATACGTGCATCGCCAGAGAGCAAGCTCGTAAATACGCTTTTCTGCTGGCCAGGGAGAAAATAGAATTTTACGCCACCTTCAGCTAGGAACTTAATCTGCAGAATACCGGTATCTTCGGTTTCGTCGTTAAAGATAAAATCACCAAGATTATAGACGATTGGTTTGCCATTGTTATAGTCGATGCCCTGCAGAGTATGAGCGTGTCCGCCGACAATAATGTCCGCGCCAGCATTAAGATAATCCTTGGCGGTAGTTTTCTGCACCTGCTCGAGGCGATGCGACTCTTCGGTGCCCCAGTGAATAATAGCTATTACGTAGTCGCTATTAGCCTTAGCCGTTTTGATAGTATCGATAAATTCAGTAGTGTCATAACAGAGTAAAACGCCGCCGGTAGTTGCCGTGGCGCCAGGCGTATCGATGCCCCATTTCTCAGCACGAGTCGCGTTAACAAAGGCGACGCGATAACCATTTGGTAGAGTTAGGTAATATGGCTTTTTGGCTTCGGCAAGGTTCCGACCAGCACCGACATAGGGCATATTGATAGCCTCAAAGCTTTCGAGCATATCGTTAAAGGCGAGTGGGCCAAAATCGTAAACATGGTTGTTTGCAAGCGTTACCAAATCGACGCCCATGTCGCCATAAATCGCTAGGCGCTCCGGTTTGGCGCGAAAAGTATAGTATTTGCCCGGGGTTTTGGAGCCGCGATTGCTAACGGTAAATTCACTGTTAGCAACCATAAAATCACTCTCGCGCATAATCTTGAGGACTTCTTCTGACAGAATTCCATTCACTCCTTGGCCACGACGATCATACCACGGCATCACTTCCCAGTTGTCCGCCAAAGAAATGTCGCCAACGATGCTAACTACATAATCCTTATCTGGTTCGACGGTCTCGCTGGGATTTGCCGAGCCAATTTGGCTCTCGGAACGTGACGGTCTAAAGAAACTAAGCCCAGCAAAAACGAGTAACGCTACTAGTGCTACCGCCGCTACGATGCTAACGATTCGAATAATTATGGAGCGAGCTTTTGCCATTTATTCACTAAAATCAAAATATTCGATTGGGTATTTGCCGGATTGGTCCGGGGCAGTATTATAGAGCTCAACAAGCGCGCGCTCGCGGGCAGCCTGAGTATTGGCGGAAATCATGATACAGAAATCGCCTTCCATAGTTTCACAAACGCCATAATCTATTCGATAGTTGTTGCCGATAATCGGCAAATAGCTAATAATCGGGTAGTTGTCGTAAAACTCGGCAGCTTCTTTATCAAAGGCTTGGTCGTCTTCATAGGTCGAACCGCCCCCAGTGTCTTCTATACCACCATTATTAATAACCGTCACAACAGAGATAATTGCTAAAATTGCGATTATTCCGATAATTATGATTAGGATTGCTTTTTTCTGATCTTTTGAAAGGCCGTTCAACATAGTTAATCTCCTATGTACCTAAAGATTCTAAATTTTTCACCACTTTTGCTGTTCTTGAAGTAGGCACTATGAATGCGAGCTGACCAAGTTCGCGCCGATGCGCCGACCATGTCGCCATAACTACTGCCATATTTACCCACATAAATCATAACGTGAGTACTATTTGCAAAGACATCGCCTGGCTGAAGATTCTTCGTATTACCATTGTTAGTGATTTCCTTCCACTTTTTGGATTTGGCAAGATAGTCGCGCTGGCCTTTTGGCGAGCTCGGGAAGCTAGATTTTGTATCCATGCCGGTATAGACAACAACCGCCTTTAAGAAGTAAACGCAGTCTTGAACGTGGCTCTTAAAATAAGAATCATTGATTGAGCTCTTTTTATAAGCGGATTTATAAATAGCTTCATTCTCTGGTTTAAGGCTATAGCCGCAATATTTTGTGTCATCGCTATAAACCTTCTTTTTGTTCCAGCTTACCCAACTGCCAGCTGGGGTCTTGCATTTGCCGGCATGCTCGCCAGACGTATATGGCCAAGCGGCACTGACGGCATTAATGGCGAGTTGCTCGGCCTTAGTGGAACCGATTGGCTGAGACGAAGTGCCACTACTACTGGTTCCACTACTAGTGCTACTACTGCTTCCACTACTACTACCGGTGCTACTACCACTGATAGGGCCGCCATTAATTGGAGAAGGCGTAGCCATCGTAGGATTCGAACAAGTCGAAGTGCTCACGTCTGGCGTGATAGTCATAATATTACCAGGGGTGAGAAGCTCTAATATGAGATACATTAGGCCATAAATGCCAATGCCAATAATGATATCAATAAGACGCTTCTTGGCTCTAACCAACTGCCCCTCATTATCGCGGGCAGTCATGTATTGGACGCCGACGACGATAATGCCGATTGTGGCAAGAATGCCAAAACCGATGGTGAGAATTTTCACCGCCATTAATATAATTTTTAAGATTGGGCCGCCTTCGCAGTCATCACAAAAAGTGCCCAAAAGCATCGTATCAATGCAGGTATCAGCAATAGTTAATAGTATCGACATTTGCTTTTATTATAGCATGAGCATTTTTAAGTGTCGTTAAATATGCATGCTCTGATATGCTATGATAGAACTAGTGAAAATTTTATCGGTTGCGATTCCCTGTTATAATTCTGAAGCCTACATGGAAAAGTGTATTAAGTCGCTTTTGCCGGCCGGCGAAGAGATTGAGATTTTAATTGTCGATGATGGTTCAACTGATAAAACGGCTGAAATTGCCGACCGATATGCCAAAGAATATCCAAATATCGTGCGCGCGATTCACCAGAGAAACGGCGGGCATGGTGCAGCCGTAAATACTGGTTTACGTCGTGCGAAGGGCTTATATTACAAGGTGGTTGATAGCGACGATTGGGTTGATTCACGAGCGTTTATTAAGCTCGTTAAACGCATGATTAAACTCGAGATGGCCGGCACGCCAGTAGATATGTTCTTGGCAAACTTTATTTACGACAAAGTTGGCGAGCGACACAAAAAAACAATGCGTTTCCGCCATGTCTTCCCGCGCAATGAAATTTTTGGTTGGGACAAAGTCGGCCGCATGACGCAAACGCAGTATCTGCTGATGCATAATATCTTCTATCGCACGCAGATGTTACGTGATTGTGGGATTAAGCTGCCGCGCCACACCTTTTACGTTGATAATATTTTTGCTTTTCAGCCTTTACCATATGTAGAGAAGATTTATTACCTAGATGTCGATTTATACCACTACTTTATTGGCCGTGCCGATCAGTCAGTGAACGAGAATAATATCATCAAGCGCATTGACCAACAGATTAGGGTGAATAAAATCATGATTGATATCATGGCGGCACAGGATTTCAAAGGAAAAAGCCCGCGCCTAAAACACTATATGCTGATTTACCTTGATAAGGTGATGACTGTAGCATCAATGATGTTATCTCTGGATGGTTCCAAAGAGGCGCTCCGCAAAAAGAAAAACTTGTGGCGCTACATGAAGAATAAGGACAAGACACTCTTTTACCGTCTACGGAATACTCCGCTCGGCGTGGCAACGAATTTACCAGGCAAGAGCGGCCGTATGATTATGCGCGTGGGCTATAAAACGGCGCAAAAAATTGTCGGCTTTAATTAGATTTACTACGGCTTAAGTACCAAACGGCGAGTGAGCCAATGAAGTTCCCAGCGATACAGATGACGATAGTCCAGCTGAAAGTTTGCGCTACGCCAAGCGTAATGATATTGGCAATACAGTGCTGAAAACCGCAAAAGATAAAGAGTGGCACACCAAGCAAAATGCCAAGTTTGGAGCCTTTGCGATAAATAGCGACGGCGAGATACATAATGACGCCGCACAAAATTGACTTAATGAAAAACGCCCAGGAAAAATCCCAGCTAGCAACTTTTTCTTGGGCGGCCGTTACGATGGTCGAGTCGCAAACACTGAACATGAGACCAAAAAGGTAGCCAGCAACGAGATTTCCCGCCAGGATTAACGCAAGGTGGAGCGGCTTGATCTTGTCTTCGAACAGGAAGCCGCACTTCCCCGTAAAGAGATTGGCGCCCATTACGCAGACACCTAAGAGGCCAAAAGAAAATAGGAATGGGCCAAGTGGGTTGCCGAGTTTTAATAGAACATAGTCGCCGAGGCCGATTAAGAGTGCGGCGGCGGCCGATTTACTTAATAGCTCTGTATAGAGTTGCTTCTTGCTTATGCTTGACTTTTTACGCATAGTGTGGTATAATAGATATATTAGGGTTATTCTTGTGAAATTATTTTGCCATGTTTAAGATGCAAAATACGCTGATTGCGGCTACCGCGAAATTTGAGCGTCAAATCGCGCTGCGACAAAATAAATGGGCCATCGATGAGAGCGTCGAGTTCTTCGACGAATTTCCAGGCTTCGGAATCGTGCGGAATCTGCTCATAAACAAGGCCAGTAAAGGACCAGACGTTCCAGCCGAGCTCTTTGTGGCAGAATTCGGCGATTTCGCGGCAGGCTTTAGCCTGTAACATCGGCTCGCCACCGCAAAAAGTGAGGCCGCTCTGCCCCTTAAGGGCGCGGAGTTCTTCTTTTACTTCTTCGATGCTAACGAGTTTGCCAACGCCTGATTCGGCCCAAGTTTCTGGATTTTGACAACCAGGACAATGCTGGCGGCAACCCTGTGTCCATAGTACGGCGCGGAGGCCGGGACCATTTACGATTGAGTCGTGCTCCGTTTCGCCAGATAAAAGGATGAAGCCTTCCGGAATATCCATTTGAGGTTCACAGAGCATGTTTTTGTTGCGCTTGCCGCTAGAGGCGGCAAGCGTTTTTGGATCTAAATCACCTTTGGCTGGCATTTATTCTTTTCCTACGGCTTTCTTGGCACGAGCTTTTTTCTGCTCACGCTCGACCTTGGTTTTGACATCATATTGACCAGCGCTGACATTGTGTTTGACGCGGGCCTTTTCCTCGGCCTTTTTGCCATCATTCCAGCGCTCAAGCGAGCCAACGAGGTAGCCGGTAATACGGCGGAGGCGCTCAAAGCCGAATTCACCATCGGATTCGTGGCGGCCACAACCTGGACAAACATCGCCTTCGATAATGCCAGAAAAGCCACAAACTGGGTCGCGATCAACTGGGTGGTTGACGGAGCCATAACCAATGCCGGCTTCTTTCATGTGGCGGATGACCGCTTCGAAAGCTTCAATGTTATCGGAAGGATCGCCGTCCATTTCGATGTAGGTAATGTGACCAGCGTTACAGAGGGCGTGATATGGTGCCTCAATGTCAATCTTCTCGAAGGCGGAAATTGGATAATAAACCGGAACATGGAAGGAATTGGTATAGAAATCGCGGTCGGTAACACCTTTAATCTTGCCGTATTCCTTGCGGTCGATGCGGGTAAAGCGGCCAGAAAGACCTTCGGCTGGAGTGGCGAGGAGCGAGAAGTTTAGATGATGTTTCTTGGTGCGAGCATCACAGAACTCGCGCATGTGGCTAACAATATCAAGGCCAATTTCTTGAGCTTCAGCAGATTCGCCATGATGTTTGCCAATCATCGCAACGAGCGTTTCGGCAAGACCAATGAAACCAATCGAAAGCGTACCGTGCTTGATAACATCGCGGAGCTTGTCATTTGGACCAAGCTTTTCGCTGCCAACCCAGTTGCCTTGCCCCATGAGGAATGGGAAGTTTTTGACCTTTTGGTTAGCCTGGAATTCAAAGCGCTGAAGTAGCTGTTCGGCGCAAAGGTTGAGTTTTTCGTCGAGTTCTTTATAGAAGCCATCCCAATCTGGCTCTTTGCGCTCGCCGAGGCAGATACCATGCTTAATACCGATGCGAACTAAGTTGAGCGTTGTGAAAGAAAGGTTGCCACGGCCAGAGACATGACCATCGGTTTCTGGGAAGCAAGAGCCAAAGACGCGCGTGCGGCAGCCCATGGTTGCGATTTCAGTATCTGGATCGCCTGGCTTGTAGTATTGGAGGTTGAATGGCGCATCAATAAAGGTGAAGTTCGGGAAGAGACGCTTGGCGGAAACTTCCATCGAGCGCTTAAAGAGATCGTAATTTGGATCTTCTGGGTTGTAGTTGATACCTTCCTTGACCTTGAAGATCGAGATTGGGAAGATTGGCGTTTCATGATGCCCGAGACCATTCATGGTAGCTTCGAGCAACATCTTGGAAACAAGGCGACCTTCTGGGGTAGTATCGGTACCGAAGTTAATACTAGTAAATGGCACCTGGGCGCCGGCGCGGCTATGCATAGTGTTGAGATTATGCACAAAGCCTTCCATGGCCTGGAGAGTCTGATGCTCGGTGTCAGCATGCGCCTCTTCGATAACCTTTTCTGGCACCTTAGCCTTCTTGAGCTTCTTGTCGTCACCCAAGGTAATATCATCTTTAATTTCAATCTTTAAATCTTTGCCGGTGAATTCGTTGTATTTTTTGAGGTTCTCTTTAAGGGATTTGCGGAAGGTCTTGTTGACGGATGGGGCGAGACAATAGTCGAAGTAAGGAATGGACTGCCCACCATGCTGTTCGTTCTGGTTGGCCTGGAGGATAATGGCGGCGAGAGCAGCAGCAGTACCAATAGATTGTGGGGTACGGAGGAAGCCGTGACCAGTATTGAAACCTTTTTCAAATAATTTTAGGACGTCTGTTTGGCAGCAAGTTAGAGTACCGGTTGCTAAGAAGTCGAGATCATGAATGTGAATATCGCCATGATCATGCGCCCAGCTAAATTCTGGTTTGAGGATACAAATCTTGGCGTATTCCTTGGAACCTTCTGCACCGAATTGGAGCATCTTGCCCATCGCAGAGTTACCATCAACGTTAGCGTTGCCGCGCTTGACGTCGGAATCTTCCTCAGCATCGAGCTGAGAAATGGTGTCGTAAGTCTGCATGAGTTTAGTCTTAGCCTCGCGGACACGAGTGCGCTCGGCACGATATTCGATGTAAGCCTTGGCCGTGTTCTTGAAGGCGGATTCCATGAGGACTTCTTCGACGATATCCTGAATCTGTTCGACGGTTGGAATGCGACTAGTGATTTTCTCCTGAGCAACGCGGACAACCTTTTCGGCAATATTAGCAGCACGATCGTGACCAAATTCGCCGGTAGCAGCACCGGCCTTGGCGATAGCCTCGGTAATTTTATCTTGATTGAAAGCGACTACTTTCCCATCGCGCTTTCGAATTGACTTGAACATTTTAACCTCCGTAGTTCTGAATCAATTTGTGTTTTTTCTGACCTTAAACACTATATATAGTGTTTGTTGTCATAATGTTAACGCTATATGTATGGTTTTTCAATAGAAAATGTAAATAATACAACGATAACAGATGGGGATTTTTTTGGCCGAAAACGCTATATATAGCGTTCTATCTGTTGTTTGGAACACTATTTTTTGTAATATTTACAACATTTTTCAGAAAGTTGTTGCAATTATGCATTTCATGATATATTTGAATTATGAAGAAGCAAGCAGATTACATGGTGGAAATCGGCGAGCTGATTGCTACAGCACGCACCCGCCAAAATATGACTCAGGTTGAACTCGCGAAGAAAGTTGGCACTAGCCAATCCGCGATCAACCGCATCGAGCATGGCAAACAGAATGCCTCTCTCGAGATAATCAGCAAGATAAGCAAGGCGCTGCGCACTCAGATTGTGACCGTCAATGATAGTGCCACAACCGGCTATCGTATCCGTGGTGGCAAGAAACTGCATGGCGAGGTAACCGTGAATACCTCTAAGAACGCTGCAGTTGGTCTTCTCTGTGCTTCTCTCTTAAATAACAAACCGACTACACTTATTCATCTGGCGCATATTGAAGAGGTTTATCGTATCATCGAAGTGCTTGAATCTATCGGTGTAAAAACCGAATGGGTACACAATAATCGCGACCTTAAAATTACTCCACCAAAGCGCTTAGAACTCGAAAACCTAGATATCGAAGCGGCACGCCGTACGCGCTCCATCATTATGTTTATGGGGCCGCTTCTCCACCGGTTTAAAGAATTCAAACTGCCTTACGCAGGTGGTTGCTCGCTCGGTTCACGTACAGTCGAACCGCATCTGCATGCTTTGAAAGAATTTGGCCTGGAAGTTGACGCAAAAGCCGAATCTGGTTTCTATCTTGCGAAAGTTAAGACTGTTAAGCCAACCGACAAGAAGATTGTCTTGATTGAGCGTGGCGATACGGTTACGGAAAACGCCTTGATGGCAGCAGCGCTTTACCCGGGCAAGACAACAATTGTCGGTGCTAGCCCGAACTATATGGTGCAAGATGTCTGTTTCTATCTGCAGGCGCTCGGCGTTCAAATCGATGGCGTTGGTACTACGAATTTGGTCGTACATGGCAAAGAAAAAATCAGCAAAGATGTTAAGTATGCTCCAGCCGAGGATCCAATTGAAGCAATTAGTTTCGTAGCGGCTGGCGTTGCAACCAAATCCGAGATTGAAATTAAGCGCGTGCCGATTGAATTTCTAGAAATTGAGTTTGAAGTTTTGCGCAGTATGGGCCAAAAAATGAAAATTAGCGACGAGTATCTATCCGAAAATGGACGCTCGCGCCTGGTTGACGTAAAGTTGCTCGCCTCTAACCTTAAGGCGCCGATTGATAAGATTCATCCGATGCCATTCCCTGGCCTAAATATTGACAGCTTGCCATTCTTCTCGTTGATCGCCGCAACCGCCGAAGGCCGCACGATGATTCACGACTGGGTATTTGAGAATCGTGCAATTTATTCGACCGAACTTACGAATCTGAACGCAAAAGTCGAGCTTTTGGATGCGCATCGCATCTTTATTACCGGACCAACTAATTGGCGCCCAGCTGAAATGATGGCACCACCAGCGCTTCGTCCAGCCGTCGTAATTATGCTGGCGATGTTGGCCGCTCCTGGTGAATCGATTTTGCGCAACGTTTATTCGATTGCGCGTGGCTATGAAGATTTTGCAAACCGCCTAAAGAAACTCGGCGCCGACATTGAACCGCTGTCTGATATTTAGTATTTACACCCTCTTAACGCTTATGTTATAGTAGACTCAAGTGAGTGTGGTCTTATAGTTATTCATTAATAATTTGGAGGCCATCAGATGAGTCTTGCGCGGAGGCGTATTTCTAAGGGTAGATTAATCCTTGGGTTATTTGGATTTTTAATAATTGCAGCAGCTAGCTTTTTGATTGCTAGAGCTAATTTTGCAAATGCGCTCGTAGAGTTACCTGACGACTGGAGTCTCGAGCTTGTGTTCTTTGACGAAGACGTGAATAATGGCAAAGACCCAATAACGAATTTGCAATGGACAATCGATGAATCAACTCCATACGATAAATTTACTAAGGTCATAAAGCTACAAGTTAACTATCGTAATGAAAATGTTGATCGCACTTATGAGCCAGGTGAGCTAAAAATATCCGTTCCAAATCCTTTTGACATGATGCAATATTCTTGTAGAGATGACGTCATGAATTCCGAGATATACTGCATCGATTCAAACTACGCCGTTACAATTAGCGCTAACCTTAGCGGTCAATCAAAGTATGACTGGGATTACGCTATTAACGGCGGTAGTCTTCACTTTCAGAGATTTGAATTCGTAAATAGAGTGCCGTTCGAAATTAATGCAAATGTCGAGGGGAGCATTCAGATAGCTTTCGAAGTAACCTCGACTGATTCGTACCTACAATATGTAGACGAGCACACGACCACATTTGATTATGCCGATTATAGCCACAATCCATTCTTGAAAGCGACCATGAACAATATAACGAGTAATCCAGTGGAATTTCATTACTCGAGACACGTTACTCATGCCTGGAGTAGATTGACCTACAACATAAATAAATATGCCTATAAGCTATCTTCCTATGATTCTCTTGGCGACAATGCAGAAGATTATATTTGGGTAAGATATGTATTTCGCGGTAGCTCAAATGAATATTTTCCGATGAATGGCATGGGCGATTTCCCGATCGATTACTATCAGACAGATTATGATACTGGCTACGGAGAATACTATATTGGTCTTAAAGAATATGAAATGGCCGACAAGTTTCCTGATGGCGTTAAGGTACTGGATTTTGAGGGAAATGAACTAACTGCGAACGAAGATGGGTATATTGTCATTAAACGGGAAGGTTCGGTTTTCGACTACCCTACTTCGCCATATTGCCATGAAGACTGGTCTTGCGAAGAAATAATCGTTGGCTACCCAAAAAGTCAGTTTAATGACGATTTGGGGACAATGAATATCACAAATAAGATTGAGCTTCGTGGGATATATTCAGACAGAGACACAAAGGAAGTATTAGCCGAAGACGAAGTTGATATTAATCTTGCAGATTTTGTTTTTAACTATACTCCCGGAAGAAGTTATTTATCAAAACAATTCTGCAGCAAGAGTTCTTATGGCTGCTATCCACAAAGTGTATATTATTATCAAGATATCGTTAGCGAAAATGGAGCAAGCGGCGCATTTAAACTAACCGCATATTCTTTCTATCCTGGCGTAAAATATGACTTGATTATTGGCGATGACCTTATTTATGCGATTGACGAAGATGGTAGCTCTGGTATTTTGTCGGACGATAATTATTATGTATCTCATATCGGCATTGTGGATACGCATAAATTGAAGAATGCAAATGAGGTAGCAATATCTTTAACAAAGTATCATCCCGTGTTATATGTTCGCCATAAAAATTCTACGGATTACGTAGAATATAAACAATACGATTCGTTATCGATAAACGATAACTTTACCAAAGATGATGATATTCATTCTTGGTATTTATTAATTGAGAATGTAGACGAAAGCTTTTACAACTTCAATGTTAGGACCGATATAACCTTAAACATGAGCGAAACTACGAAGACGGGGACTTTTTATAATTTCGGATTCCTTAAACAAATGAAGGATGGAAATCTCCTAAACCCAGCAGTTTTAGATAATTACGCAAATAATATCACTAAGGAAGTTGTAGCAGCATATGACTTGGAACATCACGGAAGCTATATACTACGCGCATCTGATTTCGCTACGTGGGCATATCAGACTATGGGACCAGCCACAGTTAAACTTGAAATGTTCAAGAGAAATAACGGCATAACGCAGTATGACCCAGATGGAGAGTTCTTCTTTGGTTCATATAATGTAGTCTCGCATGCCTATTGGAGCGCAAAGGATCAGTTCTCTGATCCGAAAATGATAGCCGAGCAATTGCAAGACGAAGATTGGTACAAAGAGGCAAATTATTACGATTTGTTACCTTTCGGAATGGACATAAATGGAACGGAAGCAGAAATTGCTGCGACGGCTGGGGATTTCATGTGTGGGGGAAACATTCATAGTAGCCAAGCATCGAATAACTATTATAACAAGGATGGTGAAGCAATGTTCCCATCTGGGAGAAATGAGTGTGCCGCGTACATGAAGAATCGTACTACAGTGATAATCACAAAAAACTGGCATAATACCGGAAGAACACATGTAGCCGTACGGTTTGATTTTTCTGATGCTCCGTTCTTTACGATGGGTGGCTCATCTATGCCTTCGATTACCATACCATACAAGGTCTCTATGGATTCATATATTGAAATTGGGAGAAGCTACGAAAATTATGCCTATGCTACGACAAATAACTTTGATGGAGCAAATTATTCTTATCAATTAATCCGCGATAACGGCGTAAAGGATAGCCAAGCAATAGACATTAATGACGATGGCAGCACGGAAGATAATGTTGTGTTTGCTAACGTAACAGTGTCGCTAATTTCCGCTTCGCCGTCTCGCCAAGATATCCAAACGTCTGTTCTGACCAACCATAATGGTAAATACGATACCGATCCGGCATTAAGTGGCTATAACGAAGACTATTCATATAAACTTCGCGTAAGGACTGGACCAAACCGTGTCACAAATCTCGTGCTCTACGAACATCTAGAAGAAGAGTATGGAACTAATGAGCACTGGCAAGGTAACTTTGGCGGCATTAATACTGAATACGCAGAAACAAGATTAGACTATTACGATAATCCTGTTCAAATTAAAGTATATTGGTCCGAAAAAAGTGATGCAGGTTCACTAAAAACCGATACATCCTGGCAAGAATACGACGAAGACACGACAGATAAGACCAAAGTCCGTTCAATAGCGTTTGAATACTTAGACCAAGAAGGTAATCCTGCTATCTTGCCACAATCATTCTATACCTACGTAATTGTAGACATGAAGGCCCCAGATGGCGAAAACATTATGTCGCTAGCTTATAACAACTCGCATAGCGAATGGAATGCCATTGATAATCTAACTGGTGAGTTAATTTACAATATCACCGGCATTGAATCTAATGTAGTCGTAGTATTCTTATCCGAAACATTTGATTTAACAGTCAAAAAAGAGTGGTCTGACTACAACAACCATTACGGAATCCGCCCGGATACGATTACATTCAATCTTTTGAAAGGCTCTGATGTGGTTGATACTAAGGAGCTAAACGTAGCAAATGGCGAAACGCAAGTTGTATTTAGCGGATTATCTACACCAGACCAAAACTTATACTCCGTACAGGAAGTTGTTATCAATGAGTATCAAAGTAGCTCCGTTAAGAATGATATAGGAGTCATAACATTTACGAATACAATTACGCGTGATGACCCTGGTACGGGCGGAGACCCAGACCCTGACCCTGATCCGGACCCAACGGGCGACGATGTCTTGCCGAAGACAAACGATAATATTAGAACATTCTTCCTGGGTGGCGCTATTGCGATTGCAGTGAGTGCAACTGGTTTTGTAGTTATTCGTAGACGTAGATAATTGGGCTTTTTATACCTGTATCATTGACGTTTCTCTGTTATAATAGTTCTATGGCTATTACTAGAGAAAATGTCTTACATTTGGCAGAACTGTCAAATATTTCGCTGAGCGAAGATCAGATTGAGCCATTGATGAAAGATCTCGACAATATTGTCGGTTATATTTCCCAGCTCGACGAGTTGGATACCGAAGGAGTCGAGCCAACTTATCAGTGTTTTGATATGCAAAACGTTTGGCGCGAAGACGTAGTTGAAGATTTTGAAGCAAATCGCGAGGATTTGCTCGAGCTTACGGTCGAGAGCGAGGATAATCAGATAAAGGTTCCGAAAGTACTATGAAAATTGCCGATAAAAACACCAAGGCCGTAGATCTCGTGCGCGAAGCACTAGAAAAGGCCAAAGAATTCGAAGATTATCATTGTTTTATATCGATGAACGAAGCGCGCGCACTAGAACGTGCGAAGGCAATAGATGAGAAGATCACTCGTGGCGAAAAAGTCGGTCGTTTGGCTGGCGTGCCGTATGCACTTAAAGATAATTACCTTAGCCGCGAAGGTGTAACTACTGCGGCCGCGCGCATGCTCGATAACTTCCCTTCGCCAATTACCGCAACGGCAGTTGCAAAACTAGAAGCAGAGGGCGCTATTATGATTGGACGCGCCAATCTTGATGCTTATGCACATGGCTCCAGTACAGAGAACTCCTATTTTGGACCGTCTCACAATGCGGTCGATTTCGAACGAGTTCCTGGCGGTTCGTCTGGCGGTTCCGCATCGGCGGTAGCACTCGGTATTGTCCAATTCGCATTAGGCTCCGATACGGGTGGCTCGATTCGTCAGCCAGCTAGTTATAATGGCGTTTGGGGTATGAAGCCAACTTACGGTACCGTAAGTCGCTATGGTGTAGTGGCAATGGCCTCTTCTACCGATGTGATGGGCTGTTTTGCAAATACCGCAGACGACGTCGACTTAGTAATGAGTATCATGGCCGGTAAAGACCCGAAAGATTCTACCACCTTGGACGATTTCTGGAATAAAGAGCTTGAAGATGCCAAACCAAAGAAGAAAAAGATTGGCATTATTAAAGATTTCATGGGCGATGGTGTAAATCCAGAAGTAGTGAACACCGTAAAAGATTATGCTGCCAAGATGAAAAAGGCGGGTTTTGAAGTCGAAGAAATCGAAATGCCTATCATGAAGTACGGTTTAGCAATTTATTACATCGTGCAGCCAGCCGAAGTCGCTTCGAACTTAAGCCGTTACGATGGCGTACGTTATGGCCACCGCGCCGCAGAAATTACCGACCTTGATAGTGTCTATAGTAAGACGCGCGATGAGGGCTTTATGCCGGAAAACAAGCGCCGCATCATGATTGGCAACTTCGTGTTGAGCTCTGGCTTCTTTGATGCTTATTATCTCAAAGCTCAGAAGGCTCGTACGCTCCTGATTAATGCTTATAACGAAGCTTTCGAAAAATATGATGCCCTGCTCTGTGCCGTAGCGCCAGCGCCAGCATTCAAATTTGGCGAAAAGACCAATGATCCGCTACAAATGTACATGGAAGATGTAATGAGCGTGCCACCGAGCATGGCGGGTTTGCCTGCTTTGGCGGCTCCAGCTGGAAAATCCAAAGATGGTCTACCAATTGGTATTCAGTTAGTTGGCCCACGCAAGAGCGACCAAATGTTGCTTAATATCGCCAAGACTATCGCGGAGGTCAAATAATGGACAAATCGTTAATTGCCTTCTTGGTTGCGGTAATTGCGGTTGGGATTTTATTATTTGTAGCCATTTCGATTTCGAAAAAACGTGGTCCATCTTTTAATAAAGAAGATTACCAGGTTGATTTCTTGCGCATCGAAAACGCATTGACGGACGGAAACGAACAGTCTTATTCGATGGCGATCATTAATGGCGACAAGTTGCTCGACAAAGCGCTCTGCGAAATGGGTGTACCAGGGCGTACAATGGGCGATCGCCTCAAGAAAATTGGCAAGGAAAAATTTTCTCAGCTTAATGCCGTTTGGCATGCGCATAAGTTGCGCAATCAGATTGCACACGAGCAAGATTTTCAACCAACCTATGCACAGGCCAGCCATGCGCTAGAGACCTACAAACAGGCATTAAAAGATTTAGGAGCGATATAATGAGCGAATATAAAACGACAATTGGTATTGAATGTCATGTGCAGCTCAATACCGCGACAAAATTATTCAGCGCCACCGATAATGACGCCGTAGACAAAGAACCGAACGCTTGCGTAAGCCCAATCGATTACGCATTGCCGGGCATGCTGCCAGTGTTAAATAAGGCCGCAATCGAGAAATGCGTGCGCGCCGGCCTGGCAATGAATTGTAAGATTAATCTCGTCAGCCGCTTCGACCGCAAGCATTATTATTATCCAGATCTACCAAAGGGCTACCAGATTACACAGATGTATATGCCAATTATTGGCGCCGGCACTATTCGTTTACCAGATGGTTCCGAAGTGCACATTGAGCACGCACATCTTGAGGAAGATGCTGGCAAGTTGACGCATTTTGGCACTTATTCATTAGTCGATTTAAACCGTGCCGGCACACCGCTAATTGAAATTGTATCGATGCCAGATATTCACTCGGCCGCGCAGGCGCGCATGTACTGTGAAGAATTGCATCGTTTGATGATGTACGCCGGCGTAACAAATGGCGATCTTTATCAGGGTAATATGCGTTTTGACATTAACGTATCTGTCTCAAAGACGGACGAGCTTGGCACACGCACTGAGACAAAGAATCTCAATTCCTTCCGCTCAATTGAGCGCGCCGTAGAGTACGAAGTTAAGCGTCAAATCGAAGTGCTTGAGCGCGGCGAAAAAGTCAAACAAGAAACGCGCGGCTGGAACGATACAACTGGCAAGACCACTTCGCAGCGCAGCAAGGAAGAGGCGCAAGATTATCGCTATATGCCAGAACCAGATGTGCCCCCAGTAGTACTCGAGCAATCCTATGTCGATAAAGTGGCGGCCAATATGCCAATGATGCCAGATGAATATCGCTCGAAGTTTGGTATTTTGAATCTCGATCATAGCGAAAGCGAAGCAATCTTGAATTACCCTGTTCTCGCTGAACGCTTGAGTGAAGTATGCGATAAAGACATTAAGCTCGCTCCGCGCGTGGCACACTGGTTTTCTGGTGTTTTGCTCGCCGAAGAAAATGCAGACAAGAACTACAGCCTGGCTACTGCCCCAGAGTTGGTAGAGTTATCGGAAATGGTAGAAAAGAAAGAACTTTCATCAACCGCAGCGAAAGAGGTTTTCTTGGAAATGTATGATAAAAAGAATACTTCCAAGACGCCACATACGCTCGCAAAGGAAATGAATCTTCTTCAGGAGAATGACGAAGGCGCAATTGAAGCGATTATCGACGAAGTATTAACTGCACCAGAGTGTGCTAAGGCGGCCGAAGATGTCCGCAATGGCGAGATGAAAGCAATTGGTTTCTTAGTCGGTCAAGTAATGAAGAAGTCCAAGGGTAAAGCAAACCCAGCGACCGTGAACGAGTTAATAAAAAAGAAATTATCCTAAGGAGGAGAATAATTATGTCATATAAAGCACCAACTAAGGCCGTTATTACAGACGCAGGTTTTGCGAGCCGTTTCTTGCCAATTACTAAGACTATTCCAAAAGCAATGATTCCACTTGGCGCCAAGCCAATCATGCAATATGTTGTTGAAGAGTGCGTTGCCGGCGGCATTAAACAGATTATCATCGTTGCTACACATGAAGGTAAGCCAATTTACGAAGATTATTTCAATAATCCATGCGAAAAGGTTTACAAACAGCTTGAATCACAGGGTAAACTCGATCGCTTTGCAGCTGTACGAGATGTACTATCAATGGCAGACATTACAGTAATCGAACAGGACCCGAGCTTCCCATATGGTAACGGTTCCCCAATCGCATCCGCGAAGCCATATCTAAACGATGACGAGGCCTTCATCGCAATGTATAGCGACGACCTCATCTTTGGCCAGGGCGATGTTCAAACGTTAGTCGAGGCTTACGAGAAACATCCAGATGCTAAAGCAATTATTGCTGCTCAGGAAATGCCAAAAGAAGTTTGGAATAAGTATGGCATGATTGCAATGAAAGATAAGAAGAAGCAGACTCTTAGCCACATCGTTGAAAAGCCTGCTAAGCCAGAGCTATCACCATCTAATCTTACTTCTTATGGTCGCTACTTATTGACCCCTGAAGTATTTGCGCATTTGATTCCAAAAAATACTGGTCTTGATGATGAACTCTGGACCGTCGATGCTATTACGAAACTTGCAAAGTCTGGCGACGTTTTTGTCGTTAAAAGTAAAGGTAAATGGCTCACAACTGGTGATCCAAAGAACTATTACCAGGCTTACGAAGAATTTAATAAAATGGAGGCATAGTTCATGGAAACTCCTGCTTGGATATTAGTTATAATGCTGTCGGTGACACTGTTCATCTTCTTAGTGGTGGGCATTATATTGATCGTTAAACTTATCAGCGTAACAAAAGAGGCCAAGAAGATAGTACTTCAAGGTCAAGACATCGCTGAAAAAGCTGACGATATTGCCGGAAATGTGCGCGATATGACCACTGTCGGTGGCCTCGTAAAGCACTTCGCGGAATCTTACCTCGAAGCATCCGACAATAAGAATGAAAAGAAAAGTAAAAGTAAGGATTAATCCAAGGAGGAGAAAATGAGCGAAAGTAAAGGCACTGGCAAATTCTTCCTCGGCGCACTACTTGGTGCAGCTGCGGGCGCAATCGCTGGTATTGTCATGGCGCCGAAGTCTGGCAAAGAAACGCGCGAAGACATTAAGAACGCGAGCGACAAGGCCGTGAAGGATGCCAAAGAAGGCGGCAAAAAGCTGTTTAAAAGCGGCAAAAAGACTGCTGAGGATTTGGGCGAAAAAGTAGAAAAAACCGCCAAGAAAGCCGAGAAAGAAGTTAAGGCTAAGGTCGAAGAAGTTAAGAAAACTGTCGACAAAAAAGCCAAGTCCGGCAAAGAAGATAAATAATTAACCAGCAAAAATACCTCCGACTAGCGGAGGTATTTTTTTATTTTACGTTTTTAAATAATGCGCCGAAGATTTTATCGACAACTGGTTTTACCTCCTCGACGCCGAGTAGTAGACAGACGAAGATATAAGTGAGGGCGCTGCCGCCAACAATAAGGCAGAACTTCGGGAACACAGCAAGGAAGGATATATCCGTGGCACGGAGTGGCAACAGCTTTGTAAGGATATAAGAAACAATACCAGCGACAACGGAAGCAAGTAAAATTTTGCCCATCGAAATCCAGAACTTCGTATTTAATAGCTCGTGGTTCATATCCCGATTCTCGCAAATCAGGAGGACAATAACCTCAAATAATGCGCTGATAGACATAGCGTGCGCGAGACCTTCTGGGCCGAAGTTGAGGAAGCTGAATAATAGTGCAAAAATGACTTGAACTACAAAGGCGATAACCGAAACAATGAGTGGCTTCTTGAGTTTCTGTTTGGCGTAGTAGCCACGCGCCACGATATGGTAGAGCGATTGCGTAAAGATAGCAACCACGAGCGCGCCGAGTACGCTGGCGATTTTTGCGTCACCGCCGTTCTTAATAAAGAAGACGACGTAACCACGGATGAAGAAAGCGATAATGGAGACTGGGAGTGATATCCATACGATTGTACTAAGTGCAGAACGGAGTGTTTCGCGGAAAGCAGCTTCGTCATTCTTCCCTGCCTCGTCGCTAAGTTTTGGATAGAATGCCGTAGAGATAGCGACGCCAATTAAGTTAACTGGCATGCCACGCAGAGATGATGCCTGCTGAAAGGCGCGAATCGACTGCTCACCCATACGAGAAGCAAGATTGGTATTCATGATGCCTGTAACATAATCGATGCCCTGATCAATAGAACGAGTTGGAAGCATTTTAAGTACGGTACGGAAGCCCTGATTTTTCCAATGAATCTTAAATTCATAATCAAAGCCGAGACCGACCAAGCCAATAATACTAGCGCAAAGCTGCATTAATGCACCGAAGACCACACCGATAGCGACGCCCATGATGCCGCCTTCGAAAAGTTGCCAGCCGAAGATATTAATGCCGTTAGTAAAGCTGAGAATGCCAATGATAATACCGATATTATAGAGTGCTGGCGCAATAGCGTAGAAAATAAAGCGCTTCACGGCCTGTTGCATACTGGACAACACCGTCGAAATTGAAAACAGGAACGGGTTAATCGCAATGACGCGCATCATGTTAATGGCCAAAGACATGGCCGACTCGTTGAGGCCAGGTGCTACGATATAGCGCACGAGCGGATCTGCAAAAATCATCATTAGAACTGATGAGACTAGGGCGATAATAGCCAAGAGATTAAGCAGACTAGAGCTCAACTCCCAGGCAGATTTTTTATTGCCACTGACAAGACGCTGATTGAAAACTGGGATGAATGTAACCGCCAAAGCACCAGAGGTAATTAAGAAAAATAGGAAATCTGGCACCGTGAAAGCTGCCGTATAGGCATCGAGACCAGCCGGGTAAGTATCGTAATACATGGAGTTGAGCCAGCGGTCACGGAAGATGCCGAGCAGGGCCGACACTAGAGTCGAACTAGCCAAAACAATCGCGGCGGTTTTTACTGAAAGCTGCGAGTTCGCGAGAGACACTACTGAACGGAAATGTAATCGATGCTTCATCTTATTAATTATAACCTAGATGGATGGTCATGCTCCACAATTTACGAGATTTACGCGGTTTAAAAATGTGGTCGGCAAATCCGGTAAACTTGTCTTGGTTAGGATCGGGTAAGGCTCGCTAAGAATAGCCCAATTGTCCCCATCGCGCTTCATAATAACGCGCGAAGTTTTATAGATTGTAGAGCTACCAGTATTTTTGTTTGAGCACATAACTACGCCGACATAGCGACCGCTTTTAATAGTGTCGGTAAAGATATAATCGCCTTCTTCTATCGTTGTATCGTACGTGTTTTTGACGTACTCAATTGGATCGTCAGTAAAGGACACAAAATCGCGTTCGGCAAATGGGTTTTCGTAATTCAAGAGGCGAATATCGTATGCTGAGAGTGCCGGATCCTTATCTATAAAACTGAAAAGTTTCTTTACGGCTGAATCGATATAGACGTCGCCAGCTTCGATATTGATACTATAGAGTAACTTATCGCTATCTTCGAACTCTGGAGTGAAGTTGCCAGCTATCTTATAGAGCGAGTTTTGAATTGGTAAATATTGCTCAATTTTATATTCGAGTTTTGGCGAAGATTCGGAAGCTAAACCTTTGCCGACCTGCTGATAATCCTTAGTTGCTTCGGCTGCGATGCGATCACCTTCGTCGTCGATAGATTCAAGCGCGCCGTACGCGCTATTAAACTCATTCGGTATTGTGATATGATCGATAACCGTCGCGAAATGTTCACGCTCTACGATAAGGTCATATTCTCCCGGCTCAATGTAATTGTAGGAATTGTTCTTGTAATATTTATCACCGATACGCACAGTCGACGAAAAAGGTGCATAAGATATAAAGAAGTATTCCTTGCCAGCGATTAGGCTGCGCAAATAGACCAGTCCAATTATAGCTAATACTATCAGTAAGTTTAAAATGACCCTTAGCCAGGCGCGTTTACGTTTTTCGGTTTTCTCCATTACTCATCTCCGTAAGCGCAGCTTTGATAATCATAATCATACTTAGACGTATCAATACCCTTGCCGCCTAACCACTCAAGCGCGTTTTGCTTAAGCCCTTCAGCACGTTCGGCGTTACAAGTAATGAGCGTGATGCGAATACGCACACTATTATCGTCAGCTATATATGGGTCAATATAAAAACCCTTGTCGTAGTTGTGATATGGCGCAATACTAAATACCGGATCGGAATAAGTGTCCTTTTCGGCTTTCTCGGACTGATACTCTTGGACGGTATAGCAAGCTTCGTAATCTTTTTGGTGCGACTCGTAATATGCATCGTTGTCTTCATTTTTCTGTAAACATATATAGAGGCGCGTTATTTTACCTGCCTCGGTAACAATCTGACCAGAGTATGAACCAAATTCGTCGCGCGATATCTCGACATCATAAGTCCCTGGCTCGATACGATGCGTGCCGTTCTTGAATGACTTGCCGCCAATTGTGACCTTAGCATCCAATGGCGCAACCAGAACATTGACTTTGGCAGTTTTTGGAGCCTCGATAATCCAAGCTACTATGGCAATTATGACTAATACGCCAAATACCAAACCGCCGAGCTTGAAAAGTTGTTTGCGATTTTCAAATTCGATTTGTTCGCGGTTTTTTGAGCGAGCCATTTTTACTCCTTAATCGTGTAATTTTGCAGCAGTTGGAAGCGTAGTACCTTTGAGGATTTCGGCAACTTCAGTCTCTTCGAGAGTTTCTTTCTCGAGTAGCTCTTTTGCAAGGGCGTCAAGATATTTGCGATTAGCCTTAAGAACAGCTTCGGCACGGGTACCAGCTTCTTTATTGAGAGCCTCGATTTCCGCATCGATAATTTCGGAAGTCTTTTCGGAATAGATTTTGGCGCGATCGCCAAAGAAGTTTACTTCTTCGGTATTGAAAACTTGGTCGCGAAGTTTAGCGCCCATACCCTCTTCGGCCACCATCTCGCGAGCGAGTTCGGCAACATGCTGTAAGTCGGAGCTAGCACCGGTAGTGATGCCATCTTCACCGAAAATCATACGTTCGGCAACACGGCCGCCCATAGCACGCGCAAGGACATCTTTGAGTTCGTAGATATTCTTGTAGCTGCGATCTTCTGGCGGAAGGAACCAAGTAACACCACCAGCGTGGCCGCGTGGGATAATTGTAACTTTATGAACAGGGTCAGAATCTGGTAAAACATGGCCGACGATAGCGTGACCAGCCTCATGATAAGCAGTAATCTTGCGCTCTTGGTCGTTCATAACCTTAGACTTGCGTTCTGGACCAATAGCAACACGCTCGAAGGCTTCTGTCACATCTGCATTAGTGATAACTTTGTGGTTTTCGCGAGCAGCGGTAATGGCAGCTTCGTTGGCGATGTTTGCCAAATCAGCACCGCTGGAACCAGCAGTTTTAGCGGCGAGCGCATCAAGATTTACGTCATCTGCGACTGGTTTGTTCTTGAAGTGAACGTTAAGGATATCGACACGATCTTTACGCTCTGGTAAAGCGACGTTGACATGGCGATCGAAGCGACCCGGACGGAGCAAAGCCTTATCGAGCATATCGACACGGTTTGTGGCGGCCATCACGATGACGCCGGTATCATTATCGAAACCATCCATCTCGACGAGAATCTGGTTGAGTGTTTGCTCATCTTCGCGGCCGGCGCCACCACGCGCATCGCGCTTGTGGGCTACAGCATCAATCTCATCAATAAAGATAATGCTTGGGGCATTTTTCTTTGCCTTACCAAAGAGATCACGAACACGAGAAGCACCGACGCCAACGAACATCTCGGCGAATTCGGAACCGGAAATCGAGAAGAATGGCACACCGGCTTCGCCAGCTACGGCACGCGCCATGAGAGTCTTGCCTGTACCAGGTTCACCGGCGAGGAGAACGCCGCGCGGAATCTTAGCGCCAAGGCGCTCGTATTTTTTTGGATTTTTGAGAAAATCAACCACCTCGGCAAGGTCTTGCTTGGCAGATTCGTTACCAGCAACATCCGAGAAGAGTACTTTTTTCTTTTCGTTGCCGTAAAGACGTGCTTTGGCTTTACCAAAACCGATATTTTGATTGTTCATGTTTTGAGCTTGGCGAACCATATAAATAAGGAATGCGCCAAGAAGGACAACCGGCACAATAATTAGAGCAGCATCGAGAATAATGCCAAGCATATCGACATTTTCCTGAACCTCAATATTAACCTTACCCTCTTTTACGGCGTCGGCGAAACCCTGCTCCTGAAGTGAGCTGCCGGATTCCTTGCGTGAAACGATTGGATTCATGTCGGCGTTTTCTTTTGGAACGACATGAAGCTCGTCGCCCTTAACGACAATCTTTTCAATGGAACCTTCATTAACGAGTGTTAACACTTCGGTGAGGGTTTTTTCTTCCTCGGTTACTTTACTATTATTGAGATTAAAACCGCCGAAAACAGCAACGACAAAAACAGCAACAATAACCCAAAAGAATAGGACGCGAATAGCATTGGTAATATTGTTATTTTTTTGTGGCTTTTTCTTGCCGGCAGTATTTTTGTATTCTGGCATTTACACTCCTAAATAATAATCTAAATCTTGCACATAAAACTCATGCGACTATATCTTAGTATAGCACTATTTCAAGGGGTTGGCGACCTTAGCGCTCCATTGACTTTTTGGGATGTTTGTGCTATAATTAAAGATGGTGGCTTTTTGGCTGCTAATTTTTCCTAGTGGGGGTGAGTACCTTGAGATTCAAGAAACCAGATAAGAAGAACGTCTTCTATCAGATTTACCGCAACATCTCTGATTCAAACAACGGACTGAAGATCATGTTCAAGGAATCCAGCACCGTAAGGCAGCTCGCGCCGATTGAGCTTGGCGTCGGAGTGGCGATTGGCTTGATCTTTCACTTCATTCCTTTGGAATATATCATCATGGCATTGTTCTTGGTTTGGCTGTTTATAACCGAGACTATGAATACGGCCGTAGAGGAAGTCAATGATTTGGTAACATTGGAAGAAGATGAGCGCGTGAAGCGTTCGAAAGACCTGGCATCGGCAGCCGTATGGATCTGTCATTTGGTCTACATCATTTGCGTGATCGGTTTCATCGTTTGTCACTTGGCGGGTTTTGCCTGGTGGCAAGCAATTATCCCCGGATAAACCGGGGATTTTTTTATATTGCGTCGTTGATGAGATGGATGTTCTTGATGATGTAATCAGCAAGGGAGACAATAGTTAAAACGAGCGCAATCCACATGACTATGACCGTGATAAGCGCAAGCTGCGCAATATCTGCGAGCATAAGGATAATCATAGTCATCTGGAAAACGGTCTTTACTTTGCCCCACATGCTGGCAGCAATAACGACACCTTGATCTACCGCGATTAGACGCAGTCCACTGACGATGAACTCACGCGAGATGATGATAATCACTACCCAGGCCGGAATGCGCTCAAGGCTAACAAGGCAGACGAGTGCCGCGCAGACTAACAGTTTGTCCGCGAGCGGGTCCATGAATTTGCCAAAATTGGTCACGAGGTTGTACTTACGTGCAATCTTCCCATCCGCAAGGTCGGTCAGACTGGCTACGATAAAAATCGCCAAGGCGATCCATTTTTGCCAGCTGATGCCTATTGGCACAAGCAATGCGATTACGAACACCGGGATTAGCAGGACTCTCATCATGGTGAGTTTGTTGGGTAGGTTCATACAACCACCTCCTTTTAGAATCTTCCCATCAAATCAAAAAGTACGTACACACTGATGTAATAGTTTTTATATTATACCATGATTAATCGATTTTGGAAAGAAGGTAAAGTGTGGCGCGGTCTGGTTCGCCATTGAAGTACTTGTTGAGCACCTTATTAAATACCGTATGATGTGGTGAAACGAGGCGAAAAAGTGTCATGCAAGAGTGGAGTTTAAGATAATCTGGGTCCGGTAAATATTTCTGAATATTTTGAACATCAGAATCAAGAATAATCTGTGATAGGTTTAGTAGGTGCTCGCGTAAAACTGGATCGGCAAAGTACTGCTTGGCTTCATCTAAGTCTTCGACGCCATAATATTCGGAGTTAAGGCTCTTCCCTAGCCCTTTCAGTTGCGGGAATAAATACCACATATAATGGCTGCGTTTTTGGCCAGCACGAAGCTCCTTGACGGCGGTCTCGTAATATATTTCGTCCATTTTGTGAAAACGATCCATATCGTAAACTGGATGGTACTGATAACTGTATTTTTTAATGGTTTCTTTCACGATTTCGCTATTACGAATCGCTTCAGTTTGGAACTTCTCTGCCGCGAGATTATCGCGTGCAAGCTTAAGAGTTTCACTGATATTTGGATAATTATCCTTGAGGCCTGGCGCTAATTCTTTCAGGATTTGCAATTCATAATCGGTCATGATGCCGATTGCGGCAGAAGTATAAAAATCCGCCAAATCACGCTCGGCAAAGAAAAATTTCTCGTTTTGGATGCGCGTTAATACATACTTGAGCACGCGTTTATTGCGATTGCGGCGCAGAAGCTTGTTAATGCAAATTACGCCATCATCGAGTTCAATAAGACCATCTTTCTGAATAATCGAATCAAGCAGGATGCGGGCCTCTTCGGTACTATTAATGACATAAGCAAACTCTGATACGGCGTCCTGAATCTGGCTGCTGGCAAGCGTGCTGCGTAAGCGTTCTTCTGGCGTGGCTTTTTTATTTTTCATCTCGAGTGCGCGCCCCTTTAGTTCTAGCGGCACCTCCCTCAGCGCCGCATCATCAAGGCGCGAAAGGCTTTCAAAATAGCGATATAAATCATGGTTGTAGCGCTTAATATTACGAATACTTCGAATCCAATTTAGGGAATCCCAGAAAAAGACGTCATCGTCTGGTTCGGCTGTGCGAATTTTAATTTTGCGAATACTACAAACGCGTGGCCAGAAAATGTTGTAGACAACATGCTCGAAACGCCAATAGCTAAACCATGGCGAAAGACGAATCCAGACCTGGTTCATGATTTCTTGTGCAAGGCTGAAACAGTCATAATTATTGGTTTTTGATGCCACATAGCAAGCCGCCGGAAAGACGTCGGCGAGGCTCTTTTTGCGAGTATTGTCTAGGGCAGATTGAAAGAATTTACGGGTTTCCGCATCGTTCATCTTCCCCATACAGATGCTCTCTACGATTTTGCGATCCGTCATACTACTTTCATTTTAGCAAAAATAGAGCATTTCTGCTCTACCTATAATGTATCTGGTCGGGGCGACCTGACTCGAACAGGCGACCTCGCAGTCCCGAACCGCGCGCGCTACCAACTGCGCCACGCCCCGACTAAGCGTAATTATACCCCTAGTCGCGTTCCAATTTCAAGATTTCGTAGCGGTCGCCACGCTCATCGAAACGCCAGGATGCTTCGGTCGTAACGCGCCAGCCTTCACGTGGGAAAGTAAGTGGCTGATCCTTGGAATATTTGCCGATATACCAAACTGCATCACGCTTTTCCAGAAATTTGTCTAAGTCGTTAATTTTACCAAAATAGCTTTCTTTAAGCGGGAGCAATGACCCGTACTCGTAGCTAGTTTGCTCATCGATAAAGTAAACATTATGCTGGTCACTCGTGTACACGGCTAAGTCATAGTAGAGCCATGGGTCTTCAGAAATAATGGATAGGTTCTCACCATTATCTAATGCGACAAGATTGTCGAAAGCCTCCTTTGCGGTTGGTTTTACGTCCGTAACAAAATTATAGTTACCATATCCGTACACGGATTTGAGTCCACAAATACTACAGCTAACAAAAAGTGCGACAACAATTGCTATATGTGCAGCGGGGTATTTATAAAATGGCGTTCCCTTTTTGATTTTTTGAGCCATTTTTTCGCGAGCAAATAATACGATCAGTAGAGCTTCCAAAATTGAAATCGCGACCATGGCATAAACAATGTAGCGTGAAATAAACATTGATTCTAGCGGTGGCATGGATAGCAAAATAAGGACAATAAGCGGGACAAAGGCTAGACAAAAAATCATGGCTAGCTTTTTGCGATAGCGGATTGCGAGATAGGCAACCGTTAATACTACGGCAATAAACAATGCTAGAAGCCAGTTTTGAATATTGACCGCTTTATCGTATAGGAATACCTCCGTCCAATAATCCATAAAACTGGTTGCATTAGCTTTACTAATCCAAAATCCGTTTTGGACTGTGGTGGCCTGCGCAATAAAGCTTGGTATCCACGGCAAATACATGACAACAGCCGCGACATAAGCGAGAACGATCTTCTTCTGAAATACTTTTTTGCCATATATTTTTATGAGATACACTAAGTGCGCAATCCATGCGAATGCCGCAAAATAGTGCGTATACATTCCGGCCGCAAGCAAGATAGCGTATATTACCCACCATTTTTTGGCGCCATTATCAACTGCTAGTTGCAAAATGTAGGTTGCCGCAAATACAATTAAGGCGACCATAGTATACATGCGCATCTCCTGGCCATAACGTACAAAAACTGGTGAGATTGCCACCATCAGAGAGCCAAGTATGGCGGCCGAAGCGCCATGCTTATATTTTAGCCACAAGAATACAAAAACTATTGCTGCGGCGCCTAAAAATGCCGACAAAAGTCGCATTGCAAAATCCGTATGTCCAAAAAAGTGCGCCCAAGTCTTTAAAACTATGTAATAAAGTGGCGGATGTACATCTGCAGCGGTGAATCTGAGCATTGTTGGATAATCGAAGCGCGTAATATATGAACTGTAGGATTCATCGAACCAAATAGACTGGCGAATATTTATAAAACATAAGATTATATACAACAAGCCAATCAGAGCAGGCGCAACCAAACAAAAGATACGCTTGCGTCGTTGCAAGTAGTTTTTCATGCTTTAATTTTAGCATATTTTGTGGTATAGTTATAGCTAGCCGGGGTTTGGCGCAGTTGGTAGCGCGCGCGCTTTGGGAGCGCGAGGTCAGCAGTTCGAGCCTGCTAACCCCGACCATTTTTATAGGAGCCGCTGGCTTCTTTTTTGTATAATTGAGCTAGAAGGAGGCAAATAATGAGTAAGGAAAACGAGTCATATTTCGACGGAGGCTTATTACAGTTAATAGGCTGGAGATTATTAGGCGGTATCATAACTACTTTAACGCTGGGTATATGTTTCCCATGGGCATGTTGTATGTTTTACGATTGGGAGACTAGGCACACCGTCATCAACGGAAAAAGACTGACATTCGACGGAAAAGCTACTCAATTATTTGGAAACTGGATTAAATGGCTTCTTTTGACGATTATTACTTTAGGAATTTATAGCTTCTGGATCGGTATTTCATTGAAGAAGTGGCGCATTAAACATACGCATTTTGCTTAAAGCATCAAAAATCCCGCGATATCGCGGGATCTTTAACTACATACCAGGGATGCGGAACGCGCTTGGATCTGATGGATAAATCTGATCCTGCATTACCGGATTCACGCCCTGTACTGCTGGGCTAGCACTCTGGCCGGTCATCAAACCATTACTAAGAGTTGGCTCTTCTTCTGGGACGGCTGGTGCGATTGGCGTTACTGGGGCTTCTACTGGCAGTACTGGCGCCGGCATGGCCGGAGCGGTAGCTGGCATAGTAGGAACAGTCTGGACCATTGGGTTAGTAGCCTGAATCTGTTCAGCATAAGCCTGAGCAGTCGGCAACTCGGCCGGGCTAGCAACTGGCAACGAAGCTTCTGGAGCAAATGGGGCTGGCGGTGGTGGTAGAATTCCGTTCGGATCCGGCATCGGTAATTGTGCGGCATATTCGGCTGGTGCTGCCATCTGTGGCATCTGCTGTACAGGCTGCTGCATTTGCATCTGAGGGACGGCAGCTTGCTGCATTGGTTGCTGCATTTGCATCTGCTGTACAGGCTGCTGCATTGGCATCTGTGGAGCCATTACTGGCGCCGATTCAATCGGAGACTGTACGGGTTCGGCTACGAGCGGCTCAGCAAGCGCCTCATTCATCATGGCGGAATAATCTTTCGGCAAGGCTGGCGCTTGGGTGGCTTGACCAGGAGGAGTAATATTCTTAATGCCAGTAGCAGCAAGCTCGGTCATAACAGGATTTTGTGCTGGAGTATTAGCAGCTACCATCTGATTCAACTGTGCAGTAGCTTCGGCTTGTTGGCGGGCCGCCTCAGCTGCCTTCTGAAGCGCAGCGTCTATAGCATTCTCTGCTGCGTGATCTTCCGGATTCAGGTCTGTTTCGTTTAGTGGCTCTGCTACATGCGTTTCGCGAGCTACTTCTTCTGGGGATACTTCTGGCGCAACGATTACCGATTCTGGAGTTGGCACAGTCGGAGCTTGCGGGACTTGGATTGGAACTGGCGTAGCTGCTTCTGGTGCATTGGCTGGTGGAAGATTAATTGGGGCTAGATTGGCCGGCGTACCGTCTGCTGGTAAAACAGGGATGATTGGGGCTTCTGGAGTAGGATTTTCGGCCGGAGCTGGTTCTGGAGCAGCTTCTTCTGAAGTAGCTACATCATCAGCAGCGGGTTCCTCGGCGTCAATTATCTTCTCTTCGCCATTCTCGTCTAGTTCAAAATCGACTGCACCATGATGAATCTCAAATGAGGTTGGGTCTGGCTTTTTCTCTTTCTTTGATGCTGGTACTGGAGCCGGAGTAGTCTCTTCTGGGGCTTTATCTTCCGACGGAGCTTCCTGATTATCGGACGGAGCGTTTTCTAGCGCCTCCAACTCATTAACTTTCTCAGTAGTTTCCTTGTTCTCTTTCTTCTTTTCGTGCTTTGGCTCAGAAGCTTTCGCATCTTCGTTAGCATCAACAACGTCACTCGTTAGAATATCTACCGGGATGCTGGAAGAGATTAATTGCTGATCGGCACCAGCAATCATAAGCTTACTGGCAACATTCAAAGTCTCCGGCTTGGTATGCTCGTTCGAGAAACGGTTGGTTGCAGCAACAATACCAGCCATAAGGGCAGTAGCAATCGGCTTATCGACAAGTTTTTGGCCTTCTTCCTCGCGGAGTTTTTCGGAAAGCTGATAAATCATTTCAGAGACAGACGAAGCATTTGGATTGCCCCATTCGAGATCGGCGAAATTGCCAGCTACGTCAGCATGAATGTTGATGGAGCTTGCATCGTGCATAATGCGACCGTATTCGCTCAAAGCAGAGTCGAGGTCGGCAGCACCAGGAACGTTGAGCGCCACTACGAGGTCAACGTTATAGTCACCATGACTGAATTCGATGTCGCTTTCCTCGATAGTGGTCTTGTATGGCGTAATATAAACTTTGACATAGTCGCCGTCGATCTTATAGCGAAGGTGGTCAGCCTTCTCTTTATCGAGGGCGATAATAAAATCTTGCAGGCTATTAGTGTTAGTTTCAAAGGTCTTTTCTGGTTCCAAGAATTCAATGGCATTTGGCACAGCACCCGAGAAAATTGCGGTTGCATACTTGCCCATTTTATCTAATATAAAAGTCAAACCTAGCGCGGCCGAGAGTTCATCGACGCTCGGATCTTTCGAAAGCGCAACTAGCACATTATCGCTAGTGCGAATACGCTCGGCGACTTGATCTATAATGCTAGATTTAGCCTGCGGTTTTTTATCTGCCATTTTTTATGTTTTCTTGTTTATTTTTGACCTTATATACGTACAGATTAGCATAATCTTTTTTAAAATGCAAGCCCCTTCCCATATGAACACTTTACAATTTACGCATTTTAGAATATAATATTACTCAATTGAAAATAATAATTTAAGGAAAGATATTTAAATGCCGATTATTAAATCCGCAAAGAAGGCTGCGCGCCAAGCAGAAAAGCGTCGCGACAACAATCAACAGATTAAAAAGACTATTCGTGGTGCCTTGAAAGAATTCCATGCTAAGCCAACCGCTGAAAAGTTAGCAATCGTTCAGTCCGAATACGACAAGGCCGTTAAGAAAGGTCTCATGAAGAAGAACACTGCTAACCGCCGCAAAGCCAAGCTCGCTGCGTTCGCAAAAGCTAGCAATGTCAAGGTAGCTGCTGCAAAGAAAGCTGCGCCAAAGGCTAAATCCGCTCCAAAAGCGGAAAAACCAGCCGCAAAGAAGGCCCCAGCAAAGAAGACTGCAGTTGCTAAGAAGCCAGCCGCAAAGAAAACTACTGCTAAAAAAGCTGAAAAATAAACAAGTTATCGATTTCAAAAACTCCCCCGGAAGGGGGAGTTTTTTATCCAACAATAGTTTCGTGAGCGGATGAATTGATTATCTCAGCATAGGTCATATCTAATGGCTGGCCGCGCTTAACGTTGAGAACCCGGAAGGTTTCGATAAGGTCTTCCCTGGCGGCGATTGGATCGTCTTCTTCTGACAAATCAGATTCAATCTTAGCATAGTAACCAGGTAAACCATCTATTTTGTCTATATAAACTTTAATGGTGTTGCCCATATCGAGCTCTTCGCGACGGCGGCTAATCTCGGCTCGCAATTCATAGCCGAGCTGATAAAGGATATGGGCGGCCTCCGTGTAATCTTTAAATACAATAGCGTTCGTAATATCGATCTTTTTTTCGTCAAAATGACGGCGAAGTACAAGTGCATAAGTCGCATCTTTATTTGGATCTTTTACGATGGTGCGGAGAGAGAGGCGCGGCATAGCCTTTTCGCGATTATAGTTTCGCGGGACAAAGATGCGATCGTGTTGCCAATACGGTTCACTAAATTTAAAATTAATCTCTTCTAGCGTGGCGACAAATTCTGCACGACTAGTTAATTTCATTTTGACGATAGATTTTTTCATACTCCTCCTTCTAGCGTCGCACCTTCGCGTGCCTTATTTGCCCATTCATCGGCAAGTTCATTTCCATCAGTACCAATATGTCCTCGTGTCCACTCTAGCTTTACACTAGGATGTTCAATAAATAATGCGTAGAGTTCTTGGACTAGTTCAAGATTCTTAATCGGACCACTTTTTTTGGTCCAGCCATTTTTTTCCCAACCAGCGGCCCATTTGGTGACAACGTTTACCCAAAATTCGCTGTCAGTATAGATTGTGTCGCCCGGTTGCGCAATTTTATAGGCGGCAATTAAGGCCTGCGCCTCCATGCGGATGTTAGTAGAATCTTTTTCGCGCCCAAGGGCGACTGGTGCGCCTTCTTTTATCACGGCATACCCACCAGGGCCAGGATTTGGACTTGCGCTACCATCCGTAAAATAATATGACATAACCATATTATAGCATCTCTCTATTTTTTCTTCTCTTGTGATAAAATTAAGGCATGCCCGCGTGGCGGAATTGGCAGACGCGCTAGCTTCAGGTGCTAGTGCCTTCACGGGCGTGCTGGTTCAACTCCAGTCGCGGGCACCAGTTTGTATCAAAAAGCACCTCCCGAAGGAGGTGCTTTTTAAAGCCTAGTCGCCAGTTGTGCCGTCGCTCCCGATTGAGCCACTCGTGCCAGAGTTGTAACACTGGAAGTATTTTTGAGTATCCGTATCGGTCTTCCCCGTCATATTCGAGATATAAGTGTTCGTAATAACCTCATTGGTCTCGGTGTTCAAAGTAGTAGACTGAGCGAAGCAGTTATCTGTTACCCAGAAATTTTTCGAAAGGCCATCATCGCCATAAACACTAAGTGCGCTATCCGGATATGGGAAGTAAGTGTTTACCATCTCGAGACGAGCTTCGACGCGGCGGAATAGGTCGTTTGCGCGACCGGTCGAGTCAACGAGCGGCTGGACGCCGAAGAAGTTGATTACTGTACAGCCAGTGATTGCAGTACTGGAATCCGCGCAGTTATATAACTGAGTGCGAACCGTCGTTTCTGGTGACTTATATGGTAAGCTTACGCGGAGGAACATAGAGGTCGGGTTACGGTTACGACTCTTTGCGACACGCGCTGGATCGGAACCAATGCCGCGGTAGTAGTCATTTGTATAGTCATAATAAGAGTTAGTCGTTACCGGAGACGGAATAACGATATCTGCCGTACAAGCATAAGTCTCCACTGTATCGCTAGTAGGAGTGCCGCTAGGATCGTTATTAAACATCTTTATACAACTTACATCTACCGGAAAATTATATGTTTTCGTGGCGGATGCTGCAAATCCGATGTTACTATCATTTCCAATATGTGTTATACCGCTAGTTTCAGTAGCATTTGTTGGTCGAAGCACTAATGTACCGCGATTCGTCGTGTTGCCGTAGGCGGCATAGAATTGGTTCATACTAAACAATTCGGCGGACTGAAATAGCTCAACTTTTAAATACGGGGCAACTACTGCTTTACCTTTAAAGTCCGAGATAGAATAGGATAGGGCATCATTCGCATCTTGACTTGTGTGGTTAATGGAGATTTTTTCGTTTCTATCAACGGAGCGATAAAGGCTAGTATCAAGATTTTCACCTACGACGACTTTTGAAACATCTGAATTACTAAACCATTGGATTAAAATACGGTTCACTTCGTTGATGCCATTTCCGTTGTCGTCAACTGATCGTACGCGAATTGGGATAATTTTTGAGCTGTTATTCTGGTTCAGTTTAGCGAGATAGTCTGGACTTTCCGTATTTATTTTTACGCAGGTATACGCTTGATCAAGTCTTCTGGCTGTATCTTCAACGGTTGTATTAGAGGTCTCTGATGACGAAATTAATGTTTCGCCGTTGCTGCTAGTGTCACCATGAGCTTCACGGATAATATCACAGTTATCATAAGCATCTTCAGCCTCAATAGCCGCCGCTATACGAGAGCATTCCGCCGATCCTACACGGCCTTGGGTACTCTGACAGTTCTGATACTTTAGAAGAATAACTTTTGCATCTTCAATGCCAGCCATAGCTGAGTTGTATGCCGATTGCGATAAGCTATAGTTCGACGTAAGCTGTGCTTCGGATAGCATGATGCGCACGAAGCTCAATGCAATAATGCTAAGGAGCATCGCCGTGAACATAGTAATATACATCGACGTAGCCCCTCTTTTAGTTTTAACTTGTTTTATCATATACCTCCTCTACCTAGAACCATATCCGTTGACGTCTTCCGATTCACCGGCCTGGCGAATCACGACATCAAACTTATTTACTGCGCAGTAATTGAAATCAGTTGTATTGTACTCATTATTAGATGTCTCAAGAGCAGTTGGGCGCGGTTTGCCAGTGCAGAAATCGCCGTTGCCCAATATATTGATTCCGCCTTTTCGAGTTGCCAAGATAAAGCTGATAGGATACATAGCGTGGCCTGTAGTATTGCTCTGTGTCGCCGGCAGAACAGTGAAGTCATATATAGCCAAATCAGATTCATCATCATTAATAAGGCTGACTATCATATCTTCATCGGCGATTTCAATATTACGGTAGCTTGGCACGCCACTATTATTTTCGCAATATAATCTTTTAGCGTCTGGTATACGCACAAATTTGTAAAGTTTCGGTTCGCCACCGTCAACCGTAATAGTTATACCGTCACCAGTATTCCCATTTAAAGTTTGGGCCGTATTCCAGATGTAAGTATAAGACCCGGTACAGAAAAAACCAGAACCTTGCATTTGGGAATTCTCCGTAGCTGCAACGGTTACAAAATAGTCATATCTCTTAGCAATAATCGATTGAAGTGTAATGTTATGCTCAGTGCCGGTTGGTTTATCCGGGTTCAGCTCTCGCTGAATCGGAGAGCTTTGGACGGTCTTCTTGATGTCGTCAATTATTTCGCGGCCGACCGAGTTAACTGCGCGAATGGAGAGACCTTTTTGGTAAATTCCGCTAATCCGAACCGTCAACAAAGCAATCATCAATAACATCGTTGACAGTAATGCCATTGCTAATGTGAATTCAATAATAGTGAAGGCTCTTTTTTTCATTACTCAATCATCTCCGGATTATAAAGACGAACAATAGTAGTAATAGTTGATGGCGTGTGTGTGCCAGCGGCGTCCCAGCAAGTGCGGATATAAAAGTCATAATACTCCGAACGATCTTTATTTCTACTATTGCTATAAACGATAATGTCCCAGACGCCCTCCGCACGAATTGCACGCTGAAAAATGCTGGCCTCTTTTAAGCCTTCATCGGTATCCGTTAGAGTTGTACCATAAATAATGCGAGGATAAAGAGAGCTTGTTGTTAATTTGCCATTTTTTTCGCCCTCGTCTACGCCGCCAATGACAATATTATTGACAATATTTGAATATTCATCGTTAGCATATTTAATGCCGGCGCCGTAGTATGGCACAATATAGCGCGGATTGAGGACAAAAGCTTCGTAAGTAATTATTTGGCTAGTTCTTGTTCCCTCGCCTTCATATACACCTTCGCATGAAGTATAGTCATTGACGTCAAAACTTGCGCCAACCGGGTCGCCGGAGCTTAAAGTGCGCGGATCACGGGAGATAGTTTTCAGTTCATTCCAGATTAGCTGGAATTGAGCCGTATTATCCGAAAAGTTACGTTCGGCTAAGAAGTTATTATGAATGAAGCGAATGGCATCCGCTTGGGAATCAATGGTATTTCTAGCCATAGTAGTTTCGAGGGTACGCTGGATATTATTAAGGCCACTATTCATCATATTGACTGAGAAAATAGCAACAGCAGCAAAAACCGAAAACGCAAAAACAACCTCAATAATAGTATCGCCGTGTTTTATGTTTTTTATTAGTTGCATTTATTCTTCTCCTCATCATCGAAGTCAACCATAGTTACGCCCGAAGAACTGTGTGCGCCCTTTACAATCTGGATCATACGTCTGCGCCCCATGTAGGCAGTTGAATCACCGCTATCGACACAGATATTTAACTCTTTCTCTGTAAATGAGTCCGCGTTTATTAATGCATTTACGCCGTAAGCATCGATAATGGCACTCTCCGTACAAGCATGCGTCTCGTTACTAAAATGACTATAATTAATCGGCTCCTCAGCAATTTTAATTACCTCATCCATTATGTAAGTGCGAATTGCGCCGCTACGTGGCGAACGGAACACAATGATAGTAGCTTCGAGTTCCTCGCCATCGGTATCAAGAATATGGGTGCCCCAGCGTGAATCAAAATCTTCAATAAGATTGACTAATCCTATGCTAGAACAATTGCCGTTCGAGTCCGAGAAGGCTACGATATTGTTTGCGCCCGTCATTTTTAGGATAGTCATTTCCTTGGCTACATCGATATTAATGCGCTCGTCCTCGGGCTTACTCTCTTCTTCTTTACGCACGACATCAAAATCTTTGCCAATTAACTCTGTCATTTCGATATGACTATTTGCAATTGTGGCGACTAAACCATAAACGACACAATCACTGCGACCACGGCCAGTATTCTTATTGTTACCCGTTAAACCAACGGATTCAATAGAAGCGCTCGTTAAACCATAGCAGGCGGAATCGCTATCGCGGGTATAAACCTGAGTATCAACAACGAAAGAATACATGCGGCGGAAGCCATCAGCCACATCTTGCACGGCATCTTTATAGCGCTGACGAGCCAAGCTCGCACTCATGCCGCTCATCATGCCAGCAAATAGGAAGCCAGTAATGGCTAACACGAGCATAACCTCAATAATCGTAAAGCCTGAAGCTACGCTCTTTCCATCTTTATTACCCATACTTCTATTATACATTAGCGTTTTCGTTTTTTGACCCTTTTTCTAAATTTAGTACCTAGTTGGAAGCTCTTGGGAGAAGACGGTCGTGAGAATGCCGTTACGCTGAGCTTGGT
>JAUNHY010000011.1 GCA_030523715.1 Candidatus Saccharimonadota bacterium | reverse complement strand
GGGTCTTGTACACACCGCCCGTCAAACCATGAGAGTCACCAACACCCGAAGTCCGTTTCGGCGGCCTAAGGTGGGGGAGATGATTGGGGTTAAGTCGTAACAAGGCATCCGTACCGGAAGGTGCGGATGGATTACCTCCTTTCTAGAGAAGGAAGTAGGCGCACGAAAGCAATTAGCTCGCGTGTAGCCAGGTCGGTTGCAGTAGTAAATTTAAGCTTGATTTATTACATTTCCGCAAGGATGCAACAAAGCTATTACAGATACAACGATGAGATTAATTGCACAACTAAATTGTTAAGCAGAGAAGCGCCGAAAGGCGCCTTTTTGTTGCGTATGGTATGATGGAGTTATTATGAGCAGTAAGAATGCGAAAAAGACGCCAGAGAAAGAACCTCTAGATGGGTCGAAAATCTTATTAGTAATAGCAATTGTTGTATTGATAGTAGCGGCAGCGATGATTACGATTGCCTTGAGCTCGAAAGAGGATACAGATACAGATATACACTATTACCCAACTGGGGATCCGGTAGGGCCGATAGACTGTATGCCGCCATTAACAGAGGAAGAAGCGGCGCGATGTAGGGAAGCTGAAGAGAACGGCTGGCCGGTAGTTTATTAATTGAATAAAAAGCCCTCACGGAAGTGAGGGCTAAAAAAGCTCCGAATTCTGTAGTGCTGTGGCCTTGAGAGATAAATATTGCCACGCCCGAATCGGAGCTTTTATGGTTTTTGTGTTTGTTTGTTTTTGAAATTTGTTTTTGTTTTTGCGAAAATTGCGGCTTTTGTGATCTGCGAATAATTACAAAAGCTATTTTTAGTGTAAGCTCTTTCGTTGAGCTTGTCAATAGGTTTTGAGTAAAATTATTGTACAAAATTAACAGGGGTGGAGCATGTAATTTTTACCACACCTGGTAAAAATGGACGATTTTGTACACAATGATTTGGTTTTGCACGGAGGGGGCAATATTGGTAAAATGAGGTTATGGATAAACGAATTTTTGGCGCGACGGACGGGATTCGGGGCAAAGTTGGCGAAGCGCCGTTACGACCAAATATTATCAAAGCTTTAGGCAAAGCAATTTCAAAATATTTTGACAATGGCCGGCTCGTAGTTGGTCGCGATACGCGTGAAAGCGGCGAATGGATGTGCGACTATGCCGCGATGGGCATTAAAGAGCAGGGCGGCTCGGCGGGCGATTTGGGTATTCTGCCAACACCTGCCATGCAGAAGATAGTCGAAGAACGCGAGGGGATTGTTGGCGGTATCATGATGACCGCTTCGCATAATCCGGCTACAGATAACGGCCTAAAGGTTTTCTTAGGAAATGGCGATAAGCTCAGTGACGAGCAAGAATTAAAGGTTGAGGAATACTATTTTGAGCAAGAGCTTGGCGAGGATATTGCGCCACCGAGCGAAGGATATGAAGTAGAGGATAATCCGGCAGCCGTACGCGATTATGTGGCGATTGCGACAGAGACATTGGATGCGGCGGGCGAATTAGCCGATACGGAAATTGTATTAGATGCGGCCTCTGGCGCTGGTCATGATTATAGCAGAGCGGTATTTGAAGAATTTGGCCTACAAGTGAACCAGATTGATCCATTGCCGACTGGCAAGAATATTAACGATGGTTATGGTGCTCTGTATCCAGACAAAATGGCGGCTGCCGCAAAGGAACATGGCTGTGTTGGTGTAGCGATGGATGGCGATGCGGACCGGATTGTGATTGCTGATGAAGAAGGGCGTATCTGGGATGGCGACCGCATTGTGACCTTGATTGCCGAATATCTGTTTGAAAATGACGCTTTGCCGGCTAATACGGTAGTCTTGACGGAATATAGTAACCTAGCGACGGTCCAATACCTAACTGATGCCGGAATAACCGTCGAGAAGGTCGTAAATGGCGATCGTTATGTGGCGCAAAAGTGCGAAGAGCTGGGTGCCATTTTAGGCGGTGAGTTTTCTGGTCATATTATTTACTTACCGTGGCTAAAAAGCTCAGATGCTACCTTTATGACGCTGTTTATACTAAAAATTATGCGCGAAAAGGGGTGTCGTTTAGCCGATTTGTGGGCGAAATATGATTTTTTGCCATCAAAACAATGGGCAGTGACGGTGCGCGAGAAAAAACCGCTCGAAGATATGCCAGAATGGATTGGTGCGATGGCGGCAGCCGAGAACCGAATGGATGGTAATGGCAGAATATTTACGCGTTATTCTGGCACAGAGAACAAATTGCGCATCTTGGTTGAAGGTAAAAGCATGGAAATCGTCGAGGAAGTCGGCGAAGCGTTGAAAGAATTGGTGGAGAGGGAGCTTGGAGCATGATAGAAATTGGTCCGATGACGGAATATGATGGCGATATTGCCGAGAAAATGGGGGTTTTACGCCGTCAGCTTAGTACGAAACATGACGGATCGCCAATTGCACGTGAGACGCTTGAGGAGATCATCGAGTCGCCATATCATGATGTCTTGATGGCGATTGAAGATGGTCAATTGGTAGGTATGGTAGTGGTGTCGGTAGTGATGCTTACACTTAGTCGTAATGTCTATATGGAAGATTTAGTGGTAGACGAGAATTGTCGTGGCAAGGGCGTAGGTGGGCAATTATTGGATGCCGTTAAAGAGTGGGGGCGCCAAAAGGGGTGTCGGCGCTTGGAGTTTACATCTTCGAGCCGAGACGGCAAAGCGGGCGCACGCGGCTTTTATGAGAGCCACGGCGCAAATGTACGCGAGACGGATCCGTACCGCGTAGAATTGTAGATGCCAACAAAAAGCCCCCTCTTTGGAGGGGGTATTTTTAGAGTGGAAATTTGTTCGGCACAATGAAGTGCATAATTAGATAGAGAATAACACTATGGAGATTCGTGATAAAGACGAGGCCAACAATGCAAGTGATGAGGCCGAATAATTTTACTTTTTCATAACTGGCGAGGCCGCTAGCAAGATTATTGGCGATGGCCTGATGAAATTTAATAATGAAAGCGCCGGCGACTAAGCAGACAAAACCTGCGAAGAACCAGCCCCAGCTGAATGTCCAAATAGCTGTGATTAACATAAGGTTATTGTAGCATGCTTTTTGCAACTTGCATATTTTTGTTTAATCTAGTAGAATAACATCTAGCAGGGGATATAGCTCAGCTGGTTAGAGCGCGTCACTGATAATGACGAGGTCTGTGGTTCAAGTCCACATATCCCCACCATCATGGGGCGGAATAGGTTTATACCTACTCCACTCCACCACCAAGCCCGACAGGGCATTTTTTGTTGCTATAATCATTTTATGAATAGGACAGAGTTTTTAGCAAAGATTAAAAAGGTGACAGGTTTGTCGGACGAAAAAATCCAAAAGCTCGACAAGATTCTGCAAGAACATACACCGGTGGGGCAGAATAGCAAAGAAAAAATTATTTTTTCGCTCAAAAAAGAGCTTGGAATGAGTGAAGAGGCTGCCGAAAAGTTATATAACGACATCGCGCAGATATTTTCGGAAGAGACGGCAAATAAAGTTAAGGGTGCACTCGAAGAATTTGGTAAAATGCTCACAAAATAACAGGGGACGAGCGCATGAGAGGCTCTCTAAGGCCGTTTTGGTGCAGTAGACGATAGAAAATACCTCCCGATGTTGAAAGCGGGAGGTATTTTGTTGAAGGATCTCGCACTTCCTTCAAGCTATAAATGATTTTATGCTATTTATGATATAGTGTCAATGCTTGTTTTGTGGAAAAGTTGATGTTATTCCACAAGGGGTTGTTCGGTTATTATAAAATATTTTTAAACAAAAACATATTGACAAAACAAAAGCTTTATGCTAAAATAGCCATAAGCACCTGAGAAGGCGCCTCGCTTAGCGTTGCGGCTTTTCGAAAAAGGGTGGCGATATTAAGTTATATGGTGGGCAGAAATGGAGCTAGAAATGGCTGGAACTAAAGCTGGTGGTCAAAAAGCTGCCGCTACGAACAAGAACAAATATGGCAAAGACTTTTACGCCGAAATCGGTCGTAAAGGTGGTCGCAATGGTCACACTGGTGGCTTTGCTGCTAACCCAGAACTAGCTAAGATTGCTGGTGCTAAGGGTGGCCGTATTTCTAAGCGCGGTAAAGCTAAGAAAAACGCCTAATTATTCTCAGTAGATTTCAAAAAATATCCCTTCTTTGAGGGGATATTTTTTATCTAGAAATCGGCGGGCGGGATGGAGCTAGGCCATTTGGCGCCGCAGAGGGGGCAGTGATAGTTGCCGGAATCGTCCTGATAGCCGGCAAGTTGGCAGTTTTTACAGAGAGAAACCACATGGAGCCAGTCACGGTAAGTGTCGAGATGGTCTTCGGCAAAATCTTGATTCCATTTGATGCCATATTGAGCGCAGAGGTCGTGGGCTTTTTGCCAAGCTTCGGACTCGATGCGAATTAACTCAATGTCGCTAGTGTAGCTGTTTTTCTTAATAAGATAATGACCGAGCTCATGAAGGAGTTCGAGCGGGGAAGTGTCTGGGGTGTAAAAAATTAGGCGAGGCGGGGTAAATTTAGCTTGTTCGCCAGGGTTAATTGAAAGTTCGGGAAAATCGGCGCGGAGTTTAGCGACGAGCTTGTTTAAGCTTGGCATAGTAGTAGCATCCGTAGATTACAGATAAATCATGATATTTGGCGGCGTGAAGACGGGGCATAGTAATCTTGGCAGGAAGTTCAGTGGCGAGACCTTTGCGAAGCATCTTGCGGTAATTATCGAGCATGAGGCCAAGCGGACCACCAAGGATGACGCGGTCTGGCTTGAGCGAGGTGATTAGCGGCACAAGACCAAGTAAAATGCGGTTGGTAACGTCGTGCCAAATATCAGTGTCTTTGATTTCGCTGACGAGGCGGCCATATTTCTTATTGATGGCGCTGGCGGCGGCGATATCCTCCCATTCGAGCTTTTCGTGATTCCAGATGTACTCAGTATGGCCGGGTTCAAAGTCGGAGTAGCGCTTAACGAGGTGACCATCTTCGACGATGCCGCCGCCGATGCCGGTAGAAAGTGTTAAATAAAGGGTGCGACCCTTGCAGAGGTGTGCTTCGGAGAGCGCAGCGAGATTGGCGTCGTTTTCGACATAAATAGGGAAGCTGCCGCCGAGGTCGTTCTTGAGTAAAGTGGCGAGATCGAATTCGCGCCATGGTAGATTGCCAAGCCAAATGGCCTGATTGCGCTTAACGATGCCTGGCATGGCAATAGAAATAGCTTTAATATTCGAGAGAACAAAATTAACACGGATTTGCTGAAGGAGGTTATCGTAAAAGATGTTCTGATCGGCAATAGTAGCGAAACGGACAGAATGAAGAACTTTGCCGTCTTTGTCTAGCAAGGCGATAAGTGTTTTGGTCCCACCAATGTCTATACAGAGATACATATTGTAAGTATAGCATCGTTTGGCGCGAGGAGGAATAACAGATAAGGCTTATGTTTGTGATAGGGGGAGAGCGGTGTTATAATTTTGGCAAGTTAGGGAGTTACTAAAATGGATGTAAACACAAAATATAAGCGTTGGGGTTGGGGAGCAGTGATTGGTTTAGTAGCGGTGATTTTGATTGCTGGCTTAGTAGTGGCCGTCACGATGTCTTCGCCAAAGAAGTCGAAGGAGGTTGCCTCTGATGATGATAGCGATGTTTCGTTGATTGCTGACGGTGGTAATAGTGGTGACGATAAGAAAACTGATGGCAGTGCTGATGGCGGCGATACGAAGACTGACGACGGGAAGATTGACACTAAAACCGATGGCAAAACCGATGATAAGAAGAGCGGTAGCGGTTCTGACGGCGCGGCTGCGGATGGTACAGATGGTACCAACAACGCCGGCAAGAAGGATACTTCTGGCAGCACTGGTAATACTGGCACTTCTGGTACTTCCGGCGCTTCTGGCAAGAGCGGCAGCTCTTCGATGCCAAAGACTGGTCCGAAAGAGGATTTGATTTCGATCGTGGCGCTCGCAACGATTGCTGGTCTAGCTGCCTATAATCTTGGTTTCTTCAAGAAAAGCGCTTAGGCTTTACTTTATCTGTAAAACAGGTTAGAATAATGAGTAGCATGGAGCTACTCATTTTTTCTGGTATTTAATACGAGAGAAGGTGAGTAGTTCCAGCGAAAGGAAAAATAATAAATGGCTACAAAAGCTAAACTTACAATGGATGAGCTTCTCGCAGCGGAAGATATTCAACCAATTGTACTTGGCGACACGATCGAAGGTACGGTTATGTCCGTCAAGAAGCACGAGATTTTAATTGATCTCGGTGCACGCGGTGTTGGTCTTGTTCCACGTCGCGAGGTTGCCTTCGGGCGCCAACTCAAGGAAGGTGATGCGGTTTCGGCTAGCGTCGTCGATACTGAGATGGAAGATGGTATGGTATTGCTATCTCTCCGCAAAGCTGTTAAGGAAAAGGGCTGGGATGAAATTGCTAGCAAACTTGATGCTGGCGAAATCATCGAGGTTCAACCATATGATGCCAACCGTGGCGGCCTTTTGGTCGAGTATGAAGGTATTCGTGGTTTCTTGCCAGTTTCGCAGCTTTCTGCTGAGCACTATCCACGCGTAGGTAGCTCTGATAAGGATGAAATCCTTCAGCGCCTCAACTCGTTGGTTGGCCAGAGCATTCGCGTTCGCATTCTTGATGCAGATCGCAAGACTAACAAATTGATTCTTTCCGAGAAGGAAGCTATCAAAGATGGTCTCGCAGAACGCTTTGCTAAGCTTGCCGTTGGCGATGTTGTTAAAGGCGTTGTTACTGGCGTAGTAGACTTTGGTATCTTCGTAAATGTCGATGGTATCGAAGGTCTCGTACATATTTCCGAGATTTCTTGGGAACGCGTAAATAGCCCAGCTGACTATGTGAAGGTTGGCGATACGGTCGAGGCAAAGATTATTGCTATCGATAAAGATCGTCTCAGCCTCTCCATGAAGCAACTTCAAGAAGATCCGTGGCTTTCTGAGATTGCCAACTTCAAGAAGGGCGACAAAGTTGAAGGTACGATTACTCGTATTACTCCATTTGGCGCATTTGTACAGATTTCGCCAGCTGTAGAGGCTTTGGTCCACGTGTCTGAACTCGGTGAAGGCAGCGATGTAGACCCAGAGAAAATCTTTACGCTCAATGAGCGCAAAGAATTCAAGGTTCTCGACATCGATAAAGAAGGTCGCAAGATTTCTTTGAGTTTTGCCGATAAGAAGGCTAAATAATTAGATAAAAAATCTGCGTTACTAGATGACGCAGATTTTTTGTGGCTTATCATGCAGATAATGGGCCAGAGAGGAGAAAACCTATTAAGATACTTCCACATAAGAAGGTGAGAATTGCGGTAATAATGAACGCTAAAAATGCAGTTAGGATTTTTGTGTTCTTTTGAGATTATTGTATCTTGCAGGCGGAGCTTATTTCAATAATAGTTATGCTATTACTTTATCAATAAAGGTTGGCGGATTGCGATAAGGCACTAATTGTGGTAAAATAAAAGGATATTAGGTCGATTTTTTTATTATTTCTTAACGAAAGGAGCTAGAAAGTGGAAGAAAAAGTAATACAAATTTCTGGCTCGATAACGGTAGACGAGCTAGCAAATGCCTTAGGCGTGTCAGTGACGCATCTGATTGGTGAGCTGTTTAAAAATGGCATTATGGCAACGATTAATCAGCGCCTTGATGCTGAAACTGCTCAGATTATGACCGAAGAGCTCGGTTTTACGAATGTACGCTTCGAAAAGAAAGAAAACTCGGCGAAAATCCCAGGGATTAAGCGTGAATTATCTAAAGATGCGAAGTTGCGTCCACCGGTAGTGGCGGTGATGGGCCACGTTGATCATGGTAAGACGACTTTGCTCGATACACTTTTGAAGAAAAAGACTGTTGAGGATGAGGCGGGCGGTATTACGCAGCACATTTCGGCCTACCAGATGGAATACAACGATCGTAAGATTACTTTCCTTGATACGCCTGGACATGAGGCCTTTGCGGCAATTCGCCAGCATGGCGCCATGCTTACGGATATCGTAGTGATTGTTGTAGCGGCCGATGATGGCGTAAAACCACAGACTGCAGAAGCCATCAAGTTCGCCGAGGCAGCAAATGCAAAGATAATTGTTGCCATTAATAAGATTGATAAGGAAGGTGCAAATATTGACCGCACCAAGGCGCAACTTGCGACCGACTTTAATCTTAACCCAGAAGAATGGGGCGGCGATACGATTATGGTGCCAATTTCCGCGAAGACTGGTGAAAATGTCGAGAAGTTGCTCGACATGATTCTATTGACGGCAGATATTGATGAATTAAAGGCAGATGTAAATATTCCGGCTGAAGGCTTGGTGATTGAAAGTCATATGGAAGTTGGTAAAGGTTCAGTAGTGAATCTGTTGGTGACTGGTGGTGAGTTGAAGACTGGCGAATTCATCGTGGCGGGTAAAACTTATGCCAAGATTCGTACGATGGTGGACTGGAAGGGCAAACCAAAAGGTAAGGCGACACCGTCTACCCCAGTCGTAATTACCGGCTTCAAGGATTTGCCGAACTTTGGCGATAAGTTTGAAGAAGTACCAGATGAAAAGACAGCACGCAAGATGGCGCTTTTGAACGCGCAGGCCGAGAGTGATGAAACCGCATCGGCAAACGTAACTGCAAACGATATGCTCCGCATGATGAATGTGGCTGATAACACCAAAGTCTTTAATGTGATTGTAAAAGGCGACGTGGCTGGTTCGGTTACATCAGTAGTAGATTCGTTGCGCATGATAGATACACAGGGCGAGATTACGTTAAATATTGTCTCGACTGGCGTGGGCGCAGTTTCTGAAAACGATATTTATATGGCTTCTGGTGGAAAGACGGTAATTTATGGTTTTAATGTGACGGTGCCAAATGCGATTGCTAAGATGGCAGAGCGCAATGGTGTGCCAGTGCGTGTATTCCGCGTGATTTATGAATTGCTTGATGATGCTAAGCATGAAATGGAAAATATGCTCGATGCCGAAGTGGTAGAAACTGAGACTGGCGAACTCGAGATAAAGGGCGTCTTCCGTACAGAACGTACCGAAATTATCTGTGGTGGTCAGGTTAAAAGTGGCCGTGTGGCGCCAGGTATGCTGGGTCGTGCTTATCGTAAGAAAGAATTGTTGGGCGAAATTGAGGTAAAGAATACTCAAGAGGGCAAGGTAGATGTGCCTTCGCTTGCAACTGGCGAAATTGGCGGTATGTCCTTAAAGACCGAAAAGAAGATCCAGCTTCAAATTGGCGACACGATTAAGTTCTTTGTACGCGAATACAAGAAGAAAACTATCGCTTAACTATCTGAATTTTTAAAACATTAGCTTTTTGTGCTACAATGGGGGAAATAGGAGAAAAAGGCAATGTTTCAATTTGACGAAAGCTTTCTCGAGAGTGTAGGTCTCTCGGATATGCCAGAGGAAGAAAAGGATAACTTTTTGCAGTACGCACAAGATCAGCTTGAGGTGCGCATTGGCGAAAAAATGAGCGAAGGTCTTACCGAAGAGCAGCTCGACGAATTCGAGAAGATTATCGATAACGACCAAGAGACTGTTCAGAAATGGCTAGCAGAGCTTGGCGACTATAAGAACGACGAAACTTACAAGAAGTTGCTCGAAGGCGCCGAGGATGAAGAAGATTCTCCGCAATTCTTGAACGATTTTGTGACTGCGAAGTGGCTCGATAAGAACTGTCCGCAGTATCAAGATATTATCAAGGAAGCGATGCAGGGTCTTCAAGACGAGATTTCTTCTCAGAAAGATGCAATTTTAGAAAACGCCTAATATTTCTCCAAAAGGCTTATAAAAACTCCCCGTTCTGGGGAGTTTTTGATTATTTCTTATGTCCGTTAAGGAAGCTCTTGGCGTCCATTTCTTTGGAGTTTTCGGGAAGTAGACGATCAATGATGAAGTATTTGCCGTCGGCGCACTTTTGATCGAGTTCAGTAAGTGGTTCTGTACTAACATGGGCGGCGATAATAGTGCATGGAATATTTAGTAAAATAGTCTTAGATTTCGGAAAACCGGCAAATGCGCGAACCTCGTTACAGAGCGTCTGAGCGCCTTTCTCGGCAAATTTTAGTTCCGACTGTGACTTATCAAGTTTGGCCGTGAAAGTGGCTTCTGCTTCGTTCTGGAGCGTCTCAGGGGCATTTTTTGCGAGGGTTGGGCCTAAAACATCAGAAATGAGCTTGGCGCCGAGCGTGGAGAGCTCGTCGTAGAGTGATTGTTTGGTGGTTTTTGGTGTAATTTTAACTTTTGCCTGAGCCAGGATTGGGCCGGCATCCATTTCCTTGACGAGGCGCATTACGGATACGCCAGTTTCATCATCGCCATTTAAGAGCGGGCTTTCAATCGGGGTGGTGCCACGATATTTTGGCAGTAATGATGGATGGACGTTTATAATGCCACAAGGGATGGCGTTGATGGCTTCGTCTGGAACCATTTTGCCAAATGCGGCCAAGACGCCGAGGTCTGGGTGATATTGCTTGATGATTGGTAGTAAATCTTTGCCGCGATGAACAAGATGGATTGGAATATGGTGCTTTTCGGCGAGTTTAGTGACGGCAAATGGTTTGCGAACATGGGCATCGGGAAGAACGAGGGCGCAGATTTCGTGGCCGCTCTCTAGAAGGGCATTAAAAATTGGGGTTTGGTATTTGACACCCTGAGCAAGCTGCTCGTTGCCAAAAAAGATGATTTTACTCATGGCTATTCCTCTGGCCAAAGGTCTTTATTGTTTTTGATGTATTTATCGTAATCGAGCGGCTCGAGGTCGCCTTTGTCGTTAAGCTTATAGAAAGCCTTAGTGTTGTCTTTGATGTGGTCAATGAAAAGAATACCGTTAAGATGATCAATTTCATGGAGAAGAGTGCGAGCGAGAAAATCGGTAGCTTTGAGGCGAACCTCGGTACCATCTTCGAGTTGAGCCTTAATGCGGGCTTTGGCTGGGCGTGGGACCTTGCCATAAATGGCTGGAACGGAAAGGCAACCCTCATAATCTTCGAGAGTTTTACCTTCGGTCTTGATTACCTCTGGATTTAATAGGGCAATGAAGTTGGCGTTGTCTTTATTGTTCATGTCTTCGCGGACGACAATGATGCGCTTATTGTACCCGAGTTGTGGGGCAGCCATAGCGGCAGATAGCTCAAACTCATGCTCATTCTCCCAATCTATGCAGGACTGAACCATTTCTGAAACAATCTTGCCTACTTCTGGGTCGCCAGCCTTAACCTTGGTCGACTTTTGGCGAAGGCACGGATCTGGCGTAACAATTAATTGGATTTTCTTGTTCATATATCTGTAAATTATAACATAAACAGAGCAAAAGCGCCATGTCTAGAGTAGAGTAATAGGGTCAAAGTCGAAATGGAGATGGGGGTTTTTGTCGAGCTGGTCGAAAATGGCTAATATATCTTTGCGAGACTTGGCTTTAATGACGATTTGCCATGTAAATCCGGCGTTTGTATGTTCATGAAAAGCTGGCATAGGTGGGGTAATAGAGACTTGCTGAAGTTGCTGTTTTTGGGCAAATTGTATAATTTTTTTATTCAATTTTTGGATGTTCTGAATGGTGCTTTTTTCGGTTTTGTAAGTCATGGAGAGTTTGAGCAAAAAGCTGTATGGCGGCAGGGCACTTTGTTTGCGCTTTTGAAGTAAATATTTATAAAAACTCACGTAGTCGCTAGTAGTAGCATAGGAAATTATGGGGTGATTGGGCTGGAAACTCTGGATAAAAATATTGCTATTTTGGTGACCGCGGTTGGCGCGTCCGATGACCTGAGTGATTAATTGATATGTTCGTTCTTCGGAAGAGTAGTCCGGAAGGCTCAATCCGGCATCGGCTTGGACGACGCCGAGCGTGCTGATTTTTGGAAAATCGAAGCCTTTGGCAATCATTTGGGTGCCGACAATAATGTCATAATTTCCGGCATGAACCTCATCGTAGATTTTGTTGAGTTGCTGGTCGGAGTTGGTGTCGGCATCAAAGCGGGCAATGTTGGCATTTGGAAATAGACGATGGAGCTCTTCTTCAATGAGTTTCGTGCCAAAACCTTTATGATGGATGGTGGTATTATTGCACTGAGGGCAGGCGGTTGGTACGGGATATTTTCGGCCGCAAGTATGGCAACGCATCTCGTATTTGTCTGCATGAAGGATGAGCGGTAAGAAACAGTTATCGCAGAGGGCTTGCCAGCCACAATGATTACAGATGGTGAGCGGGGCGGTACCGCGGCGATTATGGAAAACCATGCTTTGCTGATGTTGGTCGAGTGATGATTGGATGCCGGAGATCAGCTGGTTGCTTAAGATATGGCTACGAGTGAAATCGGGGCGATTTTTGAGATCGATGACGGAGATTTTAGTGGTTTTATCGGATTTGATAGCAAGCTCTTTTAGCTCAACGATGGCATTATGCTGTTTACAGATGTAATAATCGGAGACAAGTGGGGTGGCGGAGCCAAGAATGGTTTTGGACATAATGGCTGCGAGCCGAAGTGCGGAGTATTTAGGGTTTTGATCTTGATGGTAGGATGGTTCGTGTGCTTCATCGATAATAATTAAGCCGAGGTTAGCAACAGGCGCGAAAAGCGCGGAGCGAGGACCGATGATAATTTGCGGCTCTGTAGCTAGAAGCGCTTTCTCCCATAAATGATGGCGGACTGCTTCGGTCTGCTCGGAGTGGAGCAAGATGACATTTTGAAAATGGCTCTCAAAATTCTGAACTAACTGTGAGGTGAGGGCAATTTCGGGGACGAGTAGAATAACGGATTGATTGTTTGCGATAGTCTGTTTGGCGAGTTCGATATAGATATTGGTTTTACCGGAGCCGGTAATGCCATGGAGTAGGGTGGTGTTGGCAGAGCTGGCGAGTATTTCTTTGATGGCGCGTTTTTGAGCGATATTGAGCGGATTTTCGACAGCGATGGAGTGTTCTTTGGATTCTGATTTGGTGGTGCGGCGTTTTTTGGTGATACCGCGCGGGAGAATTGCCTGAACGACGGCGGACATTGGGCAACGATAATAGTCTGCAAGCCAGGTCAAAGCTTTGAGGATTTGTTTTGGTAGAGGTTGGTCGTAGAGAACACGCGCGATGGGTTTAGTGGGGAAGTCTGGTTTTGTTGTGTTCTTTACAACAATTCCGATGGTGGTTTGTTTTCCGAGCGGAATTTCGACAATTTGGCCATTTTTTAGAGGTAATTCAGATGCATAAGTAAGCATATTATCTGTTTCGTGGAAAGGTTTGGCTGGCGCAATCAGATAATAATTCATGGCCCTATTTTACTACATATCTGTTGGCGAGAAAAAACTTAATAAAATCATAAAAGTCAAGTGTTGTAGAAAAAACAAATGTTGCGTAAAATAAGTACTAGATAAGGAGGCTAAGTGTTAGACGTTTTCGTAACAAGTCGGGTGCGGCGTAAGATTATTGTGGTGTTTGCGAAATACCCAGATTTTAAGACGCATGTGCGTGGCTTGTCGAAGTTAATTAAAGAAGATCCGGGCAATATTCAGCGCGAACTTCGTCGCCTAACGAAGGGTGGCTTCTTGGTGGTATCGAAGAAGGGGAATACGAGTATTTATCAGACCAATAAGCAATTCCCAATTTTGAAAGAGCTTCAGAGTATTGTGATTAAAAGCCAGCAGGCGGAAGACGCCAAGAAAACTCCAAATAAGATTATCGGATGACGGAATTATTTAAGAAGCTGCTCAGAGAGCGTGGGCTTGATGAGCATTTTTTATATCCTAAATATGAGGAGCTTTTTGATCCTTTTAGGTTAAAAGGAATGAAAAAAGCCATAGCGCGGATTGAACAGGCGCGCGAGAGAGGCGAAAAAATTGTTATTTTTGGTGATTACGACGCGGACGGGGTGACGGCGAGTACTTTACTGCGTGATGCGCTAAAGTATTTTGGCTGCGAAAAAATTGAGGTGATTTTGCCGAATCGTTTTACAGATGGTTATGGAATGAATTTGCCTGCAGTAGAGAAGATTGCGAAGCGGGGGGCGCAATTGGTTATTACGGTGGATTGTGGCTCTGGTTCGGAGGAGGCGATTGCGGCCTTGAAAGAGCGTGGGATTGAGACAATAGTGACGGATCATCACGAGATTCCGAGTATACCAAAGAGTGCAGTGGCTGTTATCAACCCAAAGCAAGGAGACAAGATCGGGCAACGGATGGCAGGCGTAGGGGTGGCGTTTAGTTTGGCGCGAGCGTTGAATATGCAGAAAAACGGCAGCAGCTGTGATGGTCAGGAAAAATGGCTGCTTGATTTAGTGGTGATTGGTACGATTTGCGATTCGATGGAACTTCGCGAAGAGAATCGTATTTTGAGTTATTACGGAATGAAAGTCTTGGCGAAGACGCGCCGGCCAGGAATTAGGGAGTTGGCACGAGTGGCGAGCGTGGATTTAGATAAGTTAAATACGCACGCAATTGGTTTCCAGCTGGGGCCAAGGATTAATGCGGCTGGGAGAATGAAGAGTGCGGATCTAGCATTGGATTTAATGATGGAGACGAGCCGTTCGAAGGCGTTTGTGTTAGCGAACGAGCTAGACGGATTGAATTATGAACGCCGCGAAGCGCAGGATGAAGCGGTGCACGAAATTGAGGTGACCGATAAAGACAAAGTGATTGTGGCGGTCGGAAAATGGCATGAAGGGATTTTGGGTATCATTGCTGGGCGACTGGTCGAGCTCTACAAGAAGCCGGCGTTTGCGTTAACTGAGCTGGAAGATGGGCGCCTGAAGGGGTCTGGGCGTAGTTTTGGCGAGTTTTCGCTAGCAGAGGCGCTGCAAAATTGTCCGGAAGGAATATTAATAAATGGTGGTGGTCACGCGAGTGCTTGTGGTTTGAGCTTGCCGAAGGAAAAACTGGATGATTTTAGAGATTATGTAAATGATTATTATAGGGGCCTGAAACTAAAAAATCAGGAGAAATACCTGCGTAGTGCGAGCGACTTAGTACTGAGTGATTTTAGCGAGATTAGTGAAGAGTTGTTTGCGGAAATATGCTTATTGGAGCCATTTGGTGATGGCAATACGGAGCCGATTTTTGAGATAGGCGCTCAGGTTTGCGGAAAACAGATACTAAAGGATAAGCATCTGTCGCTAACATTGCGTGATAAGGATGAGAAGACGATGAAAATGCTGGCGTTTTATGCGCCGGAAGAGTGGAAAGAGGTCGGCGTGGGTGATCGGGTGCGAATACAGTTCACGTTGACGAAGAATGAATTCCGGGGGAAGACGGCAATTGAGGGCAGTATCATTTCTCTTGAAATAATAGAGAAGTTATGATAAAATCACAGACAGTATGGCAATAAAAGTAACCAGAAAAGACCAGAACGAAGCGAATGAGAACATTATTCGTCGCTTTAACCGCAAGGTTCTTCAGAGTGGCGTAATGGCAACCGCCAAGGAAAGCATGCGCTTCTCGAAGCCGATTTCCAAGCGTGAACGTCGCCAAAAGGCAATTCTTCGCGAAGAGCGTAAAGCCGAAAAAGCCGAACGCATGAAGTTAGGTCTTAAATAAGAAATACCCCTGCTTAAGACGGGGTATTTTTAACGCAAAATAAAAAAGGAGCGCTTATGATTATATTATTTGGGGCAGCAGGCAGTGGTAAAAGCGTACAGGGGCAGCGCTTAGCGGAGAAATATAATTTTCGGTGGCTTTCGGTTGGCCAGCTTTTGCGTAACCAGAATGATCCGGAGTTAGAGAAGATAATGCTTAAGGGCGAATTGGTGCCAGATGAATTTGTGGTAAAGATGATGCACGAGGCTGGCGAAGAGGCGCTGGCGGCGGGGCAGAATGCAATTTTGGATGGTTATCCGCGCGATGACTGGCAGGCGAATTGGATTGTTGAGAATGGTGATGTAAAAAATATCGAAGGTGCGATTGTATTGAAGGTTTCGCATGACGAATTGTGGAATCGCTTGCAGGATCGTGGCCGCGAAGACGATACGAAAGAGTCGATAGAGAAGCGCTGGAATCTTTTTGAACAAACTATTTATTCAATGTCTGAGAAATTATCAGGGGCGGGAGTGCAGATTCAGAATGTGAACGGCGAGGGGACAATCGAAGAAGTTACGGAGCGAATTGAAAAAGTTTTGCGCGAGTGGGGTATAATTTAGCGATGGATCAGAAAAAAATTGATGCAATGCGTGCGGGGGGAAAAATCATGGCAAAGATTTTTGCTGAACTTCGCGAATATACCCAAGTTGGAATGACTGGAAAAGAAATTGATGCGTGGGTGGCGAAAAAAATTACTGACTATGGCTGCGGAATTGCCTATTATGAACCAGAAGTTGATTTTCCTGGATCAATTTGTATTTCAGTAAATGATGAGCTTATTCATGGTATTCCAAAAGATATTCCACTTGAAGAGGGTGATAAGGTTAGTTACGACCTAGTGATTAAATATCATGGCTATTATGTTGATTCGGCTTTCACGATGATTGTCGGTGGCAAGCCGTCGGCAGCGCAGAGGCATTTATTGAGTTTTACGGAGTCGGCATTGTACGAAGGTATTGAACAGGTGCGACCGGGCGCGAAACTTGGCGATATTAGCTATGCTGTGCAGAAACAGCTTGAAAAAGGCAAACTTGGCGTAATTACAAATTATGTTGGGCACGGGATTGGCGTAAGTATGCATATGCCACCAGAGGTGCCAAACTATGGTAAGCGTGGCCATGGATATGAGCTCCAGGTTGGAGATACGATTTGCATTGAGCCAATGTCGAGCTTAGGTAAGCCAGACAATATTGTAGTTGAAGGCGATGATGGCTGGACGGTCTGCCTGAAGGATGGCTCGCTTGGTTGCCACTTTGAGCATACTGTTCTTGTAACCGAGGATGGTTACGAAATTCTTACTCAGTTGTAAAGAGTAGTATGCTACAATAAGCTTATGGAAGAAAACGCGCGCTATGCAGTGGGGGTAGATGTTGGTACTAACACCGTTCGTGCCGTAATGGGCAAGTTCGATAAAGATGGCTCTATATCCGTAGTCGGATATGGCGAGGCGCCATCGGAAGGGATTCGCAGGGGGCGAGTGAAAGAACTCGCGACGCCGCCAAGCTCGATAGATGCTTGTTTGAAGGCGGTAGAAGCGATGAGCGGCATTAATGTTACTTCGGCTACGGTTAGTATTAATGGTTCGCATATCGCGAGCACAAAGATTGATGGTATGATTGCGGTCGGCGTCGCTGACCATGAGATTGATGCCGAAGATTTACGCCGCATCGAAGAAACGGCGATTGCGGGAAAAATTCCAGCAAATCGTGAAACCTTAGCGTTAATTCCTTATGAATATATTCTTGATGGTCAAGGCGGCATTCGTGAGCCGCTTGGCATGCATGGTGCTAGATTAGAGATTCGCGCAAATGTGATTTCGGCCTTGACACCGGATTGCGATAATATGCGCAAGATTTTTGAGAATGATGTGGCTGGCGTAAAAGCGCGAATTCTTGAGCCGACCGTAACTGCTGCAGCGCGTGCAGTATTAACGAGCCGCCAGATGGAAAATGGTGTCGGTGTAGTCGATATGGGCGGTTCTACGACCGGTGTAGCTATTTATGATGAGGGCGAATTGCAATTTGCCGGCGTAGTACCGATTGGTAGTAATGATGTCACGAATGACCTTGCGACGGTACTAAAAACAGTGCCAGAGATTGCCGAAGAAATAAAAGTGCGTTTTGCTTCGGGCCGCTTCGGTGAAACAGATAAAGACGTCATTATTAAACGTGGTCGCGAAGAGTATAAGTTTAGCCGCAAAGAGGTAGACGAAGTTGTCGAGGCACGCTTAGAAGAGATATTTGAAGGTGTACGTCACATGTTGAAGATGGCCGGATATGACAAGCGCTTGCCGGAGGGGTTAGTGTTGGTCGGTGGTGGTTCAAAACTGCGCGATATTGAAGTATATGCACGCGATCAGGTCGAATTAGCGGTTCGCCTAGGGAAGCCGGAAGGCATCTTGGGTGTAAGCGAAGAGGTAATGAAGCCTGAATACTCGGCAGCAGTTGGTTTGATGATGCTAGATGCGGCAGAACCAGACATGGACGCAAAAGGTGATGCCGGCTCGAAGAAGAAGAGTAAGAAAAATAAGGCCGACGGAGAGAGTTGGCTAAAGCGTCTCTTGAAGAATTTCAAGTAAAGATGTTATTATAAGTTAAGAATTGAAAAAGTGAGGAGTTAATACATGCCTGAAGTAAAGCCAAGTGAGGTGGAGAGCACAGCTAGTATTAAAGTTATCGGCGTCGGTGGCGCGGGCGGTTCTGCTGTAAACCGTATGCGTGATGCAGGTCTTACCGGTGTTGAATTTATCGCAATGAACACCGATGCGCAGGCTTTGCATAATTCAAAAGCAGACGTAAAAGTGCATCTTGGTCACGAGACGACGAATGGCCTTGGCGCTGGTGCAGATCCTACCGTAGGTGAACGTGCTGGCGATGAGAGCCGTGAAGAGATTAAGAACGCCTTAGCGGGCGCAGATATGGCATTCATTACCTTCGGTGCTGGTGGTGGAACTGGTTCTGGTGCTGGCTATATTGTTGCTGAAGAGGCTCGTAAACAAGATATTCTTACGGTCGGCGTAGTAACAAAACCATTTTCATTTGAAGGTTCGAAGCGTAAAGCGAATGCCGATTGGGCAATCGAGCGCTTGGCTCGCAACGTAGATGCTCTAATTACGATTCCTAATGATCGTCTCCTCCAAACTATTGACCAAAGAACTCCAATCCTCGAAACCTTTAAGATTGCTGATGAGGTACTTCGTCAGGGTGTTCAGGGTATTTCCGAATTGATTACAGAGCACTCCTTGATTAACTTGGACTTCGCGGATGTGAAGGCTATTATGAAGGATGCTGGCTCTGCTCTTATGGGTATCGGTCGCGCTTCTGGTGAAAATCGCGCCAGTATTGCTGCGCAGCAGGCGATTGAATCTCCACTTATCGAAGTGTCAATTGATGGTGCTCGTGGTGTCCTATTCTCGATTGCTGGTGGTTACGATGTAACTATGAGCGAGATGCAAGAAGCTGCTGAGCTTATTACGGCAAGTGTCAGCCCAGATGCAAATATTATTTGGGGTGCTTCTGTCCGCCCAGAGCTTGAAGATGAAATTATCGTAACGGTGGTTGCAACTGGTTTTGATTCGCAATATTATCGCGATGATCCACGTGCACAAGAAGTTTTCCAACAGACCGAAATTCGCGCAAGTGAGCCTAGCCAAGCAATGGCAGATCCAGTAGCAAATGCGCCGGTTGAAGAAGAGCCAAAAGTAGAAGAGGCGAAAGCCGCTTCGGACTTTGCTGATGCAACAACAGTAAATATGTGGGATAGCATTCGTACGGATAATGGTGGCGAAGACGATAATAGTGACATTCCAGCCATCCTACGCCGTCGCAAAAAGAATAAAGACTAGGAGGGCTTAATATGAGCCACCTAAAAATTGGTGAAAGTAAGGTAATTGAGAGTCGTGAGTCCCAGGATGGGACCATGATTCGCCGCCGCCGCGTTTCATTAGATGGTAAACATCGTTTTACGACATATGAACGAATTGAACGTCCTGGCATGATGGTGCGTAAACGTAGTGGTTCGCGTGAGGCTTTTGATCGCGAAAAACTGATGCGAGCGGTGCGCAATTCTGTGGGTAAGTATTTTGACAGTGATTTGGATGTACAAAACATTGTCGACCAGGTAGAGGAATTAATTTACGAAGAGGGGAAGGATGAGGTTCCTTCAAGCTTGATTGGCGAGACGATTCTTGAAGTTTTATCGAATACGAACGAGATGGCCTATGTGCGTTTTGCGAGCGTCTTCAAAGAATTCAAAACCTTGGATGATTTGGAACGCAGTATTACTGAGCAACGCGAACGTATGGCTAAGCGTAAAGAAGCGAAGGAGTAAGAAAATGAGGGTGGTAATCATTTGGCGCGATAATACGGATTATGCGCGAACGGTGATTGACTGGTTACATGATTTTGAGCAACGTACCGGCACGACAATTGAGAGTTTGAGTCCGGACGAGCCGGCCGGCGAAAGCCTATGCAGGGCATACGATATCGTTGAATATCCGACGATGTTAGCTATTGATACCGATGGAACCTTGCTGAATATGTGGCGAGGGACCGAAATGCCGCGAATCGGCGACGTATCTTATTACACGATGGAGCATTAATGAAACACAATAAATTAGTACGAGATAATATTCCGGACATTATATTAGCGGACGGCCACGAGGTTTCGACGAGAATTCTGAACGACAAAGAATATAAAGCCGAGCTTGAAAAGAAGCTCATGGAAGAGTGCAAGGAAGTACTAGGATCGGAAGGCGAGCATCGTTTGGAAGAGCTGGGCGATGTGCTGGAAGTAATGATGGCGCTTGCGAAATTGGATAATTACTATATGGACGACATTGTCGTGGCGGCGCGTAAAAAACGCGAAAAACGTGGCGGCTTTGATAAAAAGATTTTTCTAATTGAAGAAAAATGATTTTACAAAAACTATATAACTTGCATGCTTGCAAGTTATTTTTTATTTTTGAATAAATATGCTATAATGCAAGCATAAAGCGTTTGAGCAGCTATCAACTGTGAGCTGGTGGAAGAACGACGTATCTAGTGCGAGAAGGTAAGTCCATTAGAACCACCCGTGAGTCTGCGTAAAGGATTAATTGAGTGCTAGACTGGTCTAGAAATTGGATGGTACCGCTCTGAACAGAGTTCCAATGAAAAATTGGAATTTTTTTATACAACAGAAAGGAGTGAGTACGCATGAAGTATAAATATGGTGAACGACGCCGTGCTAGTGAATACGAAAAAGCACTCGTTGAGTACTGGAAGAAAAATAAGACTTTCGAAAAATCGGTCGAGCAACGCCCGATTGATAATTCTTATGTATTTTATGACGGCCCGCCATTTATCACGGGCAACCCACATCACGGTACATTATTGTCGTCCATCGTGAAGGACGCAGTGCCGCGTTTTTGGACTATGAATGGTAAGCGCGTTGAGCGTCGTTGGGGCTGGGATTGCCATGGTTTACCGGCAGAGAATTTTGTCGAAAAACAACTTGGTATTACGGATCGTCGCGAAATTGGCACAAAATGGCCACTAGAAACTTATATTACGAAAGCGCGTGAATCAATGGTAGCCAATTCTGAGACTTGGGAATCTACGATTGATAGAATTGGTCGTTGGGTAGACTTTAGAGGCGCTTATCGCACGATGAATAAAGACTTCATGGAGTCGGTATGGTGGGCGTTTAAGACGCTATACGAGAAAGGTAAGATTTACGAAGGCGAAAAGGTATTGATGTATGATACGAAGTTCGCCACTCCTGTTTCTAAGGCTGAAGTCACGATGGATAACGATGCATATCAGACAGTAACAGATCCGTCTGCGTATGTTAAGTTTAAGCTCGCTGATCGTGATGAATATATCTTAGCCTGGACGACTACGCCTTGGACGTTGCCGGCTAATATGGCTTTAGCCGTGTCTGCGAAGCTAGAATATGGCCTATATGACGTCGACGGCGAAAAGATGATAGTTGCTAAGAAATTAGCTGAAAAGCTTTTTGGAGAGGGCGTGAAGGCCGAGAGAAGCTATTCTGGCAAAGATCTTGACGGCTTAAAGTATGAGCCGCTTATGACGATGGACGATGAAATTGGCAACGATAAGAATGCGCACAAAGTGCATATTGCGGATTTTGTAAGTGCCGAGGATGGTACAGGTATTGTACATATTGCGCCGGCTTATGGCGAAGATGACTATGCGCTCGGTAAGCGTGATAAGGTGCCAGTACGCCATACGATTGACGATAATGGTTATTATTTCCCGGAGTGGGCCGAAAAATTACATGAGATTGGCGTGCGCGATACGGACGAGAATGGTATTGAAGTTTGGGCGGGCAATAAATTCATTGCGAAATGTTTGGAAGAGAAGGGTATTATCTGGAAGATTGAATATATCAAACATGAATACCCATTTAACCCACGCAGTAAGCAGCGTATCATGTACCGAGCGTTCCCGAGCTGGTTCTTTGATGTTGAAGGTAGTAAGGAGCTAATGCTCGAGAAGAATGAAGATATTAACTGGTTCCCGGCACACCTGAAGCATGGTCGTTTTGCGAAAAACATTGAGCAGGCGCCAGATTGGAATCTCTCGCGTGATCGCTTCTGGGCGACGGCGATGCCGGTATGGAAAGGTGATAAAGGCTCGATTAGGGTAGTCGGCTCTTATGATGAGCTTTATGAACTCTCTGGCGTACGCCTAGAGGATTATCATCGTCCATGGGTGGATGAGATTGAATTCGATATCGACGGCGAACATTTTAAGCGTATCGATAAGGTGTTAGATTGTTGGTTTGAGTCTGGCTCGATGCCGTTTGCGCAGATGCATTATCCGTTCGAGAACAAAGAGAAGTTCGAGAAGAACTACCCGGCAGATTTTATTGTGGAGTATGTCGGTCAGGTGCGTGCCTGGTTCTATTATGTACACGTAGTTAATACAGCTTTGTTTGGCGAGTGTGCCTACAAGAACGTGATTACGACTGGCACTTTGGCTGGTAATGATGGCCGCAAGATGAGTAAATCGCTCGGTAACTATACGGATCCGAACGAATTGATGGATAAGTTTTCGGCGGATGCTTTACGTTTTCAGTTGTTATCTAGCCCAGTTCTAGCTGGCGAGGATTTTGCCTTGATTGATAAGGATGTTTCAGATACGGCACGTAAACTGACGATGATTTGGAATGTTTACGATTTCTTCACGATGTATGCCAGTGTTGACGGATGGGAATATAAGAAAAAGACGCTTGAAGCACCGGAAGGACTCGAAAACGAGCTAGATAGGTGGATTGTTAGTCGCGCGTATCAGTTACGTAATGAGATAACTGAAAATATGAAAGCCTATAATATTCCGGCTGCGCTTGCGGGCGTGTTGCCGTTTATCGATGATCTATCGAACTGGTTCGTGCGTCGTTCACGTCGCCGTTTTTGGAAATCTGAATCAACGGCTGATAAAAATGAAGCTTATGAAACTCTACATTTTGTATTAAGTTATACGGCTTTGATTTTGGCACCGTTCGTGCCGTTCTTGGCTGAAGAGTTATGGCAAAACATGATGGGCGGCGAAAGCGTGCACCTTCTAGATTGGCCAGAAGCCGGGAAGATTGACGAAGAAGCTTTGAATAAAATGGCGGATTGCCGAACAATTATTACGGAAGGTTTGGCTTTACGCATGGCACGTGATGATGAATATGGTCAAATCAAAGTGCGTCAGCCACTCGCGAAGCTTACTTATACTGGCGATAAACTGGAAGATTTCTTCGAGAAAATTATTGCCGAAGAGGTGAATGTTAAGAAAGTTGAACATGGCGAAAAACTTGTACTCGACAAAAAACTTACGGACGAACTACGCGAAGAAGGATTTGTTCGCGAGTTGATTCGTTTTGTTCAGGCGGCACGTAAAAAAGCGGGCTTAAATGTAGATGATCGCATTAAGCTATCCGTATCAGAGAAGGTTCCAGAGAAATATGTCGAAATGCTTAAGAATGAAGTGTTGGCGACCACCTTTGATAAGAATGGCAACTACGATTATGACGAAATTGTGAAAGTTGAAGGAAAGAACGTTACGATTTCGCTCGAAAAGGCCTAACTAAAACAACAAAAGCGCCCGACAAAAGGGCGCTTTTGTGGTTTTATGCAAATTATGCATAAAATTTAAGCGGGAATATATTGCGATAATAATATTTTTATAATTTTTCAAGACTAGTTTTACATCTGTTATATTTGACAAAATTGCATAAATAAAGCATAAGCATGCTTGACAAATAAGCATAAGTGTGATAGCATGAAGATAGTTGGAACAGAAACCAACACAAAAACGAACATCAAATTCCAAAAAGGGTATCAAGGAAGGAGAAATCGAAATAGAAAAGTAGAAAGGAAAATAAAAATAAATATGAGTAACTTTGAAAAAATGGCGATTCCAATAGAGGCAGATGGCATAGTAGATAACCAACAAGCCTTTGAGGAACAACAAGCAAAAAATGAAGCTCAATTAGCAAAAGAAATTGCGAAGAGTAGTGAAGATGACGGATTGGTCTTGGGTGATTACGAAGACATCCAAGGTGAGTTCATCGCTATGCCAAAGCAGCGTGAATACTCTGCGAAAGCATTAGATAAAGTTCAATCTAGGAAAATCGGCCGAGCGTTATTATTAGCTCGGTAAGATAGAAGACTAGCTAAAACAAACACAAAAAGAAAGGATATGCCTATACGATAAATAAGAGTTAATCTCGAAAAAATAGATCAATCGAACGTAGATTGGTCTATTTTTTATTATGATGGTTTCGTGGTACTTGACATTTAGAAAACGCTAGTGTTAAAATAGAGCAAAATAGGTCAAAATAAAAACATAAAAGGAAAAGAGATATGGCAGGCGAAAATCCTCCAAAGAACACATCAGAAGAAAACCCAAATATGAATGGCTGGGAGAATATGGATTCCCCAGAAGAAACTCCTATGACTGAGGCGGAATACTACCGCAAGCATCCAGAGGATATTCATCGATTAGCTGGCGATTTAATTGAGCTCCGTGGTGCAGATTCAGTGAAAGAAGGCACTTGGGATAAGGATTTGCGCGCGCATGTAGGTGAGGATGGAATCCCACGCGAATGGGCGCAAATGACTGGCTATCTCAAAAAGCATCCAGAAGCAATTGATGCCGTTCTTGAGGAACGTGATCGTCTGCGTGCTGAGGCTGAGGGAGAATCCGATAAGAAAGCGCCCGCAAAAGAAGGTAATCGTTTTGCTTATTATCCACGTGGTCGTATCGATGAGAATGGCAAACTTGGTGTAAGAATGGATGACCCAGAACATGGCCGTTCGAGTGTTCCGGAAGGCCGTGGTGAAACTAACGAAGAGTATAGCTTGCGTAATAAATGGATGACCGAAATGACTCGTTTGGCGGAAGAAAATCCGCTTCAAGATGGCGAAAAGACCGCCGATTGGCAAAAGCGTGTTGGCGCATTAGGCTTTGAGGAATGGAAAGCGGCTCGCGTTGCCGGAGAAGGTGCGGGAGCTGAAGATGATACTGCCGATGATGACGAAGAGCTTGATATGGCAGCCGCGGGTGGTGGCGAAGGTGCCGAAGACGGCGGTGAGGATGCCGAGGATACCGGTGAAGATGCTGAAGACGGTGCCGAAGACGGCGAAGATGCCGAGCATGAACGCTTAATTCATGGTATTTTCAGCCATTACACAAAAGGTATTTTTGCGGCAGCGGACGAACTTGGTATTCCGCTTGATAATGTATTTGATCTTCGCAAAATGAGTAATGAAGAATTACAACCACTCTTCGATAAGCTCAACGAAGCTCCGGCGGATGGCGCTGGTGCTGGTGCCGCAGAGACTGATAGCTCTGATAGTGGCGAAGATGGTGGATCTGCAGAAGGTGACGATGATAGCGCAGATGCCGGCGAAACCGATGATGCTCCAGCGGAAGGCGAAGGCGAAGGCGGCTCTGAAGGTGACGGTGAATCTGAACCGCGCGTAATTATTGATACCGTAGTCCATCCAGATGGAACCGAAGAACCGGCAGATGGTGGTGAAACTACTGACCACGAAGGTGGTACACCGGAAGAATCGGCGCCGGCTGATGGCGAGACTGAAGAAGCAGAAGAACGCAAAGTTGGTTTCTTCCGCAAAATTGGCCGCCGCATTGGTGAGTTCGTCAAGAAATATGGTCGTCGCATTGGTATTGGCGCTGCTGCATTATTATTATTGTTCGGCGCAGGTTCACGTATTAACAAAAACATACAAAATGTACCAACAAGTACTGGCGACGAACAACGTGAGACCTTTGATGGAGACCTTGATCAGCGATATCAAGAAGCGTTGGAAAACATGGAAAGCCACGGCATTCTTGATGGTTATGGCGAAAAAGGTATGTGGCTCAGCGAAACAAAGACTGGTCCATATAACTTTGCCGATGCGGAAGCGGTTGCAGAAGCGGTTGAGACCGACGATGCTCGTGAGATGGTTAAATATACCGCGTTCCATCAATCGGAGTCCTTCGCGGATTATATGGTAGGTATGCCAGACGAAGCTCGTCCAGAGCAGTTACGTGGCATTACTGATATTCGCGAAATGGAAGCGGCGATTGAAGGTTTGAGCAACGACGATCATAAAGCCGTATTTGAGGCATTTAGCGATACTCTTGATGGCGCTACTGTGGAAGACGTTGTACTTGAAGGCCGCTACGACAATGCATATATGCGCTTACAAGATCGTGAAGGTGATGTTGTGCATCAAAATATGGAACTCGTACGCTGTACGACTACCGAACATGGCACACATGCAAAGCGCATTATTATTCATGATAAAGAGGGCAACGAGATTGGTTCATTCATTGTTAAGGCGAATGCCGATACGTCCGTCGGTAAGAAGGGTTGTATGCAGGTGGTCCGTCCAGTAGGTGCACCTGAACTTGAAACTCTCCCAGAGGTTCCAGAGAATCCTGAAGAGCCGGGCGAGCCAGAACC
>JAUNHY010000002.1:52331-99176 GCA_030523715.1 Candidatus Saccharimonadota bacterium | reverse complement strand
GGTTTTATGTCGCGTAACTCGCCGCATGGAAAATTAGAAACTACTAAAACTTTACGTGGAATTTTTGGAAGGTTTTTGCGCTCTATTAAATAACTTTCTGGCGCTGGATTACGATAAAAATCCGTTGGCGGCATCTTTTCGAAGAATTTTTCATTAAACTCCAACGCTTCTTCGGATACAAAAAGTGAGAGTGACGATAGTTTTTCTTCGAACTGGTATATATACGGCATCTCGTCGGCACAATATTCCTGTGCGGACATATGCATGAAAATAAATTTTGGTGCATGCTTGGCTTTTTCGGCATCGCCCAGCTCTTCTAACAAACTAATTGGAAAGGTCTGCGAATTTATCCAAACGATATCAAAATCTTTGAGGTGGTATTTTGGATATTTGCGGGCAATATCGACATGAATATTTTTCTCGTCAAAATATTGCTTGATGGGATAGTCAAAAACATTTGTATAGACCGTGACTTTATCGCCATGGTTTTGAAGATATTCAGCGAGCTCAAGCGCGACATTTGTGGCGCCATTTATTTCATATAGGAAAGGGTGAGTAATAAGAACTCTTAGGCCCATAGGTTTTCGTAAGCTTTGGCAACTTTTGCTGGGTCGCCTTCGCAAGTGATTTTCCCGTTTTCAATTAAAATCGCACGGCTACAGAATTTACGAACATTATCCATAGAGTGCGTAACTAGAATGATAGTCTGCTTGTTGTCGCGGAGCTTTTCGAAATAATCGTTGCACTTCTTTTGGAAAGCGGCGTCGCCAACGGCGAGAACCTCATCGAGCACAAGAATGTCACCGCGAGCACGAATTGCAATCGAAAACGCGAGACGAACTTGCATGCCAGAAGAATAATTTTTGAGTTTTTGGTCCATAAATTCTTCGAGCTCGGCAAACTTGACGATTTCGTCGTACATTTCGTCGACTTCTTTGTTTGAAAAACCAAGTAGCGCACCGTTAAGATAAATATTTTCGCGGCCAGTTAGCTCCGGGTTAAAACCTACACCAAGCTCGATAAATGGAATAAGTGTACCATAAACGTCTACTTCCCCCTTGTCTGGTACGTAAATACCAGAAAGGACCTTAAGAAGCGTAGATTTACCAGAACCGTTGCGGCCAATAATGCCGAGAAATTCGCCTTTCTTTACTTCAAAATCGATACCGCGCAAAACCTGCTGACGTTTGTAGCCCTTAATGCCCTTGAGGCGGTTAAAGATGGCTTGTTTGAGGCCCCAAGCCCGCTCAGTTGGAAGCTTGAAGCTCTTGTGAAGATCTTTAACACGAATTGCAACATCACCACCGTGCTCAGCAAGCATAACTTTAGACATATTAAACCTCCTCCGCAAAGTATTTACATTTCTTGCGGAAATAGATAGCGCCAGCGAAGAATACGACAACTACTAGAACAACTGGGACCATCTTGCTCCACCAAGAGCCTTCATAATTCCAGGTCGTGATAGTTGTGTTTGTAATAAGGTTATAGCGGACATCCTGGATTACCTGCGCGATTGGGTTTAAGAGCACAATGCGGGCGGCCAAAACACTGTAATTTGCCACCATCGAGACTGGGTAGATGATTGGCGCACAGTAGAATAAGGCTTGAATCATAACTTCCCAAATGGATGCTATATCACGATATTTGACGTTAATAGAACCAAGCAAGAAAGCAATGCCAAGAGCGAGTGAGTAAATTTCGATAATTGAGACTGGCACAAGTAGCCAAGTCCAGCTTGGAGTAACACCATTGAAAAGCGCAAAAATAATCAAGACACAGATATTGATAAAGAGGTTAATTACTGCCGTAGAGGTGGTAGAGATGGTAATAATCCACTTTGGAAAACTGAGCTTACGAATTAGATCGCCGCGCATAACGATAGACTGAATGCCCATATTGGTACACTCTGTAAAGAAGTTCCAGAAGATAGTGCCGCAAAGCAGATAGACTGGATAATGCGGAATGTCTGCGCCAAAACGTAAAATCTTGCTAAAGACAACATAAAGAATCAGAAAGAGGAGCATTGGGCGCAAAACTGCCCAAAGATAGCCCAAAACCGACCCTTGATAACGAAGTTTAAAATCCGTCTTGCTAAGCTCTTTTAAGAGCACACGATTACGACGGTTAAACACCTGAGGCATATTACTCATATATGCTCTATTTTACCATAACTAGAGTGCCCCAGCACTGGTATAATAGCCCTATGGTATCGATAATTATTCCTTTCTTTAATACAGGGGAATCTTGCGCGGAGCTAGTAAAGCAACTCCTAAACAATAAAGTGCGTGATTTAGAAATAATTTGTGTTGATGATAATTCCACAGACGATAGTCTAAAAAAGGTACGTGAAGTCGCCAAGAAAGATAAGCGCGTAAAGGTACTACATCAGGAGGAAAACCATGGCACTGCGACATCGCGCAACCGAGGTTTAGAAGAAGCAACTGGAGATTATGTAGTATTTTTGGACTCCGACGACGATGTGGCAGACTTATTCTTATCTAAGATGCTCGAAGCGATTTCTGAAGAAGATACTTGTTTGGCGGTTTGCGGAATTCGCCAGAACTATCTGCATTCAAATAAGATTGTGGATAAATTTACTGAGCCAGCTTCCCCGCGCCGGGATGGCGAAAAATGGGAAGAATATATTCTGCGCCTGATGGTGGAGGATGCGCATTTATACTCCTGTGTGAATAAAATTTACGACATGTCCGTAATAAAGCGCGGCAAAGTGCATTTTGATGTGAAGCTAGATTTTGCGGAAGATACAAAATTTGTCTTAGATTATCTAAAAGCGGCGGGCGATGGCGAGATAAACTTTGTGCCAGATCCACTTTATACCTATAATTATGGAACGCCGACATCGGTTGTATCTGAATCATCCCTGCGCTGGGAAAATTGGGAAAAGAATTTTGCCGATATAAAAGTATTTGTGGGGCGCAATCCTTCTAAACATGCGCAAAAACTTCTAAAGAAATTACATTTACGCTTCAAAATCTCTCATGCGTTAGCAGTGGCGCGCTCAAAAAAGAGTCTTCGCGAGAAAATACGTTGCGAAAACCCTTTTGTGTTGCTTGGTGCAAAAATTATTGTTTTGATTCGTGGCTAATAAAGTTTAGCGTATCCTTCATTGCATCATCAATAGTGAGCTCGGTTTGCCAGCTGAGCTCAGCCTTGGCTTTGGCAGGATTGGCCCAGAACTCTGGAAGATCACCAGCACGACGTGCGACTACTTCGTATGGAAGCTCTTTGCCACTAGCCTTCTCGAAGGCAGCGATAATTTCCATGACGGAATTTGGTTCGCCAGAACCAAGATTGAAGATAGAAACACCTGGCTGCATATGGTCGAGCATAGCCATGTGACCTTTGGCGAGATCTACAACATGGATATAATCGCGGCGACAAGTACCATCTTTGGTTGGGTAATCGTTGCCATAGACGCCGAGTTTTTCGCGCTGACCACGTGCAACTTGCATCACGATTGGCATAAGGTTGTTTGGGATGCCATTTGGATCTTCACCAAGTAAGCCGGATGGATGGGCACCGATTGGGTTGAAGTAGCGCAATAAGGCAACCTGGAACTCTGGGTCGGCCGTACAGAGATCTTTCATAATTTCTTCGATAAAATATTTGGTGCGGCCGTATGGGTTTGAGAGTTGTCCGCCAGTAGTCATGGTTTCGACATATTCTGGGGATTCTTGAACACCGTAAACTGTGGCGGAGCTAGAAAAGATAATCTTTTTGACGCCATGTTCCTGCATGGACTGAAGAAGGTTGATGGTACCATCGACGTTATTCTTGTAGTATTCGAGTGGTTTTTGGACAGACTCACCAACAGCCTTAAGGCCAGCAAAGTGAATAACAGAATCGTACTTGGTGTTTGCAAAAATATCGTCAAGCGCTACACGATCTAAGAGATCTGCCTTGTAAAACTTTGGCTTTTTACCCGTAATTCGATCGATGCGATCGAGGACTTCAATTTTGCTATTAAATAAATTGTCGAGGATTTCGACTTCGTAGCCGGCGTTAAGAAGTTCGACGACTGTATGTGAGCCGATATACCCCGTTCCCCCTGTTACTAAAATCTTACCGTTCATACATATAAGTATAATGGTTTGGTATAATCTAAACAAATGAAAGTAGCGATTGTTTGTGATTGGCTGACGAATGTGGGTGGTGCAGAAAAGGTGTTATTGGCGATACATGAGATGTATCCTGATGCGCCGATTTATACGTCCCAATATAACCCAAAAGGAATAGATTGGTTTAAAGATGCGGATGTGCGCACGGGATATTTACAGCATTTTCCGAAAAAAATCCGCCGTTTAATTCCAATGTTGCGCCAACATTATTTTGATAATCTAGATTTATCTGAGTACGACTTAGTGATTTCTGTAACTGGCGCGGAAGCAAAGTCGATTAAGTGCGGCACTAAGACGACGCATATTTGCTACTGTCACGTGCCAACACAATATTATTGGCAAATGTATGATGATTACGTAAAAAATCCAGGCTTTGGGATTTTAAATCCGATAGTGCGTTTTTTCTTTAAACGCTTTGTAAAGCCATTAAAAAATGCGGATTATTATGCTGCGCAACGACCAGATTATTTTGTGACAATTTCCTCTTATGCAGCAAATATGATTAAGAGATATTATAAGCGTGAAGCGACTGTAATTGCGCCGCCAGTAGACACGGATAAGTTTCCTGTTGTAAAAAATACAACAAGAGATGGTTTTATTAACTTTTCTCGCCAGGTATCCTGGAAACGCCAAGATTTAGCAATAAAAGCCTGCATTAAGGCCGGTAAGAAACTAACTGTAATTGGCGAAGGGCCAGAACATGAGAATTTAGTTAAAGCCGCCAATGGTTCGGATTTGATTCGCTTTTTGCCGTTTATGAGCACAGAAGATTTAGCGAGAGAACTCTGGCACGCGGAAGCTTTTCTCTTCCCGAGTATGGAGCCGTTTGGAATAGCGCCAGTAGAGGCGCTTTCGGCGGGTTGCCCGGTAATTGCGTACGCTAAAGGTGGTGCAAAAGATTATGTGATAAATAAGAAAAATGGGCTTTTGTTTGGGAAGCAAACTGTGGATTCTTTAGCGCAGGCTTTGAAAGACTTTGAAAAATTAAAGCTAGATCAGGACTTTATTGCAAAAAGCGCACAAGAATATGACGTGGAAAACTTTAAGAAAAAGTTAAAGAAGTTTATTGATGAAAAAGTCGCTAAGTAAGGCTGAGAGTTTACTAATTTATTTGCTGCCAATTGTGGTGTTTTTCTCTTACTATCCAGTAATTCGACTCGGCGCGAATGATTCGATGAATTTTGAGTTGTCTTTGCCGCTGATTTGGCTGGCAATTTTTGGCTGTATTAGTATGTTTAAGATGCCAGCGATTTTAACTCATTATGGAGTAAGAAAATCCGTTCTGATTCTGCTTTTCCCGGTATTTGCCGTATTATCTATCTTTTGGTCGGCCAACCCATTGCGCGGCGTACTGACAGCCGGGATTCTGTGGCTAATTTTCATGAGCGTGGTAAATATTATTAATATTAAGTTCGAAAAAGATTACTTAAAGCGCGTTTTGAGCGTTTATATGGCGATGAGTGTGCTGGTTTCGATAATTTGTATCGTGCAGTGCTTTGCGGATGTTTTAGGCGCAAATACAGAACTTTCATTACTCTGTCCGGGCTGCGTCTATACCGTGCTAGGTTTTCCACATCCAAATGGCCTAGCGATCGAGCCACAATTTATGGGTAATTTATTGATTGCGCCAGCGTTAATATCTCTGTTAGTTTTATATAATGCCATAAAAGACGAAGTTAGCAAGCGAACATTGTTCGGTTATGTTGGCTTGTCAATTTTCTTAATTATGACATTATATATTTGCTTCTCGCGCGGAGCTTTATACGCATTCGGATTAGCTGGAGCCGTAATGGGAGTAGTTTTACTGGTCCGCGATAAATCTAAGCACGCATTTTGGCTGCTAGTGCCCGCGATTTTGGGTTGCGGTTGTGGATTATTATTGCAAGGTTTATGGGCCGAGATGTCACCAACGTCTGAAAATTTTGCGCAAGGGATTCAGCGATCAATCCACCAAATTACGCTTGGAAAAGTAGATTTACGCGAACAAGTTTCTACCGAAGGTGAACAGTCGACCTTCTCGGGATATATTGAAGAGTCAACTAATGTTCGGCTGAACTTGAATGAAATCGCCTTTGGAACTTGGAGTGCAAATAATAAATACCTTGGGGTAGGAATTGGTGGCGCTGGAGTCGCCATGAGTAGTTACTCCGAAGAAATAGGTAGCAAAGAAATCGTTCAAAATGAATATGTAAATATATTATTAGAGCTTGGGGTAGTTGGAATTATCTTTTTAATTATTCTTATCGTTATAATTTGTAAAAATATATATAAATTAAAAGGCGGCGTACTATTAGTTCCGATTATTGTTGCCTATGTAATTACGCTTTGTTTCTTTTCGGGTTTTCCGAATGTTTTACATATTTATCTTATGACCCCTATCTTGTACTGGGTGGGGCAAAAGCGCTTGCTGTGTTAAAATAGTGTAATGAATAAGTCTATTGATGGACTTCAACGGAGAACAACTGGTGGGCGTGGAAATGCGAGTGGACGGAGCCGCGCTACAACTAGCTCTGTAATGAAGCGCCGAACAACTGCGAAAAAGACCGCCGCTAGACAGCTTGGTATTACTGATTCTAATGCCGAACTCCGAGCTATGATTGCCGAGGGTGAAAAACTTGAGCGTCTAAATAAAGCTGAAAAAGAGTCTATTGCTGAAGTTGACGATGAATTTGAAAATAAAGAAGCTGTGAAGGAATTTTTAAGCGAAGTGAAAGATGTAGATCCGACCGACCTCGTGGAAGTATCCCAAGATGAAAAAACTAAAGGTTGGTCAAAAAAGAAGAAAGACAAGAAAGCCAAGATTAAAAAACCAAAAACCGGTAAGAAAAAACGCCATATTGTTAGGTGGATTATTCTTCTTATTATCTTGGGCTTATTGATTGGTGGTGGTTTATGGTTGTACCACTATTTGAATGATTTTGTAAATCAGGTTACCGATGGTGGAAATATCGTAAATGTACTCTTCTCTGATCCAGACACTCCACTCGAAAAAGATGAGAATGGTCGTACAAATATTCTCGTGTTTGGTACTGAAGGTTATAAGATGGATGACCCAAATTGGGATGGCGGTTATCTGACAGACTCAATGTTAATGTTGAGTATCGATCAAGAAACTGGCGACATGAAGGCAGTTAGCTTACCACGCGACCTCAAGAGTAGTACTTGTACTTCTACTGGTAAGATTAATGAGGTTTTCTGGTGTAAATACTTGAAGGTTAATAAAAAATCTACCGACGAAGAAAAGCGTAAATATGAGGAAGAAGGCGCTTTGGCGCTCGAGGCCGTGTTTGAACAGGTGTTTGGTGTAGATATTCAGTATCATGTACACGCAAACTGGCAAGCGTTGATTCAGATTGTGGATGCGCTTGGTGGTATCGATGTGGTATTCCTTTACGGGAATCAAACTTGGGATGGCCCAGAAACCACTATTGTTACTACCGATAAGCGTGGTCTAGCGGATGGTAAACGTAATAAATATCATATTCAATTCCCGAATGGTGAAGTTGTACACCTTAATGGTGAACAAGCGCTCGGTGTAGCCCGTGCCCGCAATGCTTATGGTGGTTATGGTGCCGGAAATGGTAACTTCTCACGCGAGTATTTCCAACAGAGAATTATTGAGGCAATTGCTAAGAAAGCAAAGAACTCTAAACTTGATCTCGCTAAAGTAATGGCAATTAAATCTGCAGTAGGCGATAACCTACGTACTAACTTTAAGGACACCGAGATTAAGACAATCGTGAAGCTTGGCACTAATCTTGACTTCTCTGGCTTAGAGACGATTTCACTTTATGATACCGTTGATAAGCCACGTGCTTTACTGACAACTGCTAATATTAATGGTATTTCTTATGTAATTCCAACTAGAGGTGTTGGCAACTATTCCGATATTCATACTTATATGAAGCGTAAGTTGAGTGGCGAAGCCTTCACTTCCGAGATGGCAAAGGTAGTGGTCTTGAATGGCACTTCCGCCTATGGAATTGCAGCTAACGAAAAAACTTATCTCGAAGGCAAAGGATATATTATTTCTGAGACTGGAAACGCACCAAGCGGCCTAGGCGGCTTTGATGGTGTAAAAGTGTATCAAGTTACCGCTAATAAACCAAAGACCGCTGAGGCGCTTCTGAAGCTCTATAATGTTGACTTAATTACTGAGCTTCCTGAGGCTCTGTCAAGCTATTCCTGCGACTTTATCGTAATAGTTGGGAATGGATTTTCTCACGGCGAATAATCGATTCTAGCGCCTTTTAAGCCTCTCTTTCGTGAGGGGCTTTTTGATGGTCTGTTGGTTGGCGTAATAGGTGAGAAATTTTCCCACTATTTAGGTGTATGTTTTGCACAGGTGGATTATTTTAATATATTTGCAATTTTCGTGAAATATTATACATACTCTGTTGGGCAGTAGTTGAAATGGTTTAAATTTGGTGATTTTGTTGTGGAAAACAAAAAACACCCCTTTCGGGGTGCTTTTTCACATTATTATATTTCTTTCTTAACGATATGGAGGCGACGTTCGCGGCCTTCGCCAGTGGAGAATGTTTCAATGTCGGAATAGTCGCTGGCGTAACGGTGGACAACACGGCGATCGGCAGCATTAAGGTCGAGAATCTTCTCATGGCCACTACGGCGGACTTCAGAAATCCACTTCTCTGCCTGGTGCTCGATTTTGTCGGCACGCTGGCGCTTATAATCGGCAATATCTATATTTACACGGGTAACCTCAGCGTTGCGAGCAATAAGAGTCATCATAAGGACATGCTGAAGAGCGCGAAGGTTATTGGCGTTTTTGCCAATAAGAAGCGAATTCATGCTAGTAGATGGAATTGAGAGCTGAATTACATCATCCTCGATAGTTGAATAAACCGCAACATTAATACCAAAGAAGGATAAGAGGTCCTCGAGGTATTTTGCCGCAAAGCGGATTGATTCATCGGTGTTCATATATTATCTCCTTTTCTTTTTATCCGATGCCTTAATGCGGGTAATGTGGGTTTTTTCGTTTTTATTTTTCTTATCTGACGCATAATGCGTGGATTTTGTTGGTTCTTCAATAATTTCTGCCTCTTGGATTTTCTTCGTAGCATCACGAAGCTCCTTAAGGACACTCTTATCGGCAGATTCTTCCATCTTCTCGAGATTGCGACTGAGGACAATCTTTTGAAGGAAGACTGTAATGCCGGTATTTAATAGATAATAGAGAACAATGGCACCAGGAAGCGTGAACATAATAAAGAACATCATAACTGGCATCATATAAGTCATTTGAGACTGCGACATAGCATTTATTTCATCTTGAGAGATATCTTTACCTTCGGCAGCCTCTTTCATCATTTGACGGAAACCACGCTTCTTTTGACCTTTCTTACGGGTTACATCCTGCTGACGCGCCATAATAAACTGAGTGGCGGCACTAGCGACGGCAAAGAGGAAGATAATTAAATTACTAACGGAAAACTCGTGGAAAAGCTCACTTGGACGTGTAGAAAGATCAACTAAGCCAAAGAGTTTTGGTTCAAACTCATATTTGGCATTTTCGGCATCTTTCTCGTAAGCACGGAAATATTCGTTCTGCTGATTTATAAGAGTATTAATATTATTGAGCGGGCGGACAAATGGATAGGCAGAATGCTCTACAGAATATGTAATATCCTTTTTATTTGTACAGGTATTAATTGGAACATTATAATCATCATTTACGGCGCAAGGACGGACAGAAACGTTAATAGCTGTAAAGAGTGCAATAAAGATTGGGAACTGAATTAAAAGCGTTAAAACAGAGTTAAATGGCTTTATATTATTCTTTTTATAAAGATCCATCATCTGGAGCGATTCCATCTGGCGGTTCCCTTTACAATTTTTCTTTATCTCGGCTAGCTCTGGCTGAATTTTACGCATCATCTTGGTCTGATTGATTTGGCGCTTCATGAGTGGCCAGGTGAGCAGCTTAATTAAGATAGTGAACAAGATAATAGCAAGACCAAAGTCGCCGACTACGCTATAGATCAAAAAGAGGACGTTTACGATCGGGCGCACAATAATCATATCTAGAAAACTAAACATATAACTCCTCTACACTAATAAGATAATTATAATATATTCGCCTCTTGGAGTAAATTATGAACAAGGGTGCGAATCTCTTTAAAGTCCGAATCAAGAATATCTTTTGAATAAACAATAAAAATACAGTCTACCGGCTTCTGAATTTTTGGAAGCTCAGCGCGAATCGCTTCATACATGCGACGACGAATACGATTACGCCCTACGGCAGACTTTAATATTTTTTTACTAACTACAACAGCGTAGCGTTGATGGTTGCGAGTATTATCCGCAAAAACTAATGAGATTTTGGAACCCCTAATAGTTTTACCATTTTGGTAAGTGTATCGAACACCACCCCTGGAATGAAAACGGAATTTCTTCGCAATCATTCGATTAGGCCGTTAAGCGTGCACGACCTTTAATACGACGGCGAGCAAGAACCTTGCGGCCATTTACGGTAGAATTGCGCTTGCGGAAACCATGCTCAACTTTGCGTTGGCGCTTGTGTGGTTGATAAGTACGTTTTGGCATAAGTTATTTCCTGACTTTATAATTATTGTTTTATTAAAAGAATTATGTCTATTATACTGATTTTTTACACATTTTTCAAGGGTTTTTCCACATGCGCACTTCTCTGTTTTGGCCCTGGTTGGGGAAAAATCTTATCTGTTAGTATAAAAATATATTAGAAAATAATATTTTCATCTACAAAAACCTGTGGAAAAGTCATATAATTATCTCAATAGAAGGAGGTTGGAGATGCCCAACGAGTGGCAGACAGTGCTGGATGAGTTGAAAACCCGTGTGACCGACATGGCTTTTGAGACCTATTTTAAAAACCTCAAATTTGTCACAAATGAGGATGGAAATCTTATTTTGGCGGCTAAAAATTTGTTTGTTAAAGCAAATATGGAGGGTAAATATAATAAAATCCTCAAAGATGCGCTCCAGGCAGGTGGTATTGAATATGCCACAATGGAAATAATTATTGACGATACAAAAAATAAAACTACCGTTAAACGCGCAGTTGAAGTATTACCAATAGAAACCCCAGTAATAAAAACTGGCTCCAATTATACACGCCCGGTAGTATCAATTAATAAACCTGTTTCGAAAAATAATTCCGAGTCTGGATTAAATCCAAATTATCGTTTTGATAATTATATTGTTGGTAGTAACAATGATCTTGCCGTAAGTGCGGCACACGCAATTGTGGAAAATCCTGGCATGCGTTATAACCCATATTTCCTTTATGGTGGTTCTGGTTTAGGAAAAACACATTTAATTCAAGCTATCGGAAATGAGATTTTAGCCCAACATCCAGAAATGAAAGTGCTTTATGTGACGATTGAGCAGTTTTATCATGAATTCGTTGAGGCGATGCGTAAAAAACTCGATGGTTTTACGGAAAAATATCGCAAAGTTGATGTCTTAATAGTGGATGATTTCCAATATATTGAAGGTAAGGATAAATCTCAGGTAGAATTTTTCCACACTTTTAATGATCTACACCAGCGCGGTAAGCAGATTATAGTTAGTAGTGATAGATTACCAAATCAGATTGCAACTGTTGATCAACGTCTGGCTTCTCGTTTAATGATGGGGGTGCCAGTAGATATTCAGTTCCCGGATTTTGAGACACGCTGCGCAATCGTAAAGGCTAAAGCAGAGTTACTAAATGCTGAAATCGGTGATAATGCAGTGGAATTTTTAGCTAAGAATATTCAGACTAATATCCGCGACTTGGAAGGACAATTAAATTCAATTCTTTTACTATCGGAAATGCGCGGTATTTCGCCGGATGATTTAATATCGGAAGGATTGATTAATTCGCCAAGTGAAAATACGAAGCGACGCTCTATTTCGCCAAAACAAGTGGTGGATAAGGTGGCAAAATATTATAATCTTAATTCTAAAGATTTATACGGTACGAGCCGCGTAAAAGATATAAAATCGGCGCGTCAGATTGCAATGTATCTTATGAAAGATCAGCTTGGACTTAGTACGGTTAAAATCGGAAATGAATTTAATAAAGATCACACTACTATTATGCATGGTATAAAAGTTGTGGAAAAATCTCTGAAAACTGATTTTAACCTTCGCTCACAGATTAGTGACCTGCGGGAGAAAATTTATGCAAATTAGTGGAAAAAGTGTGCAAAATGCGTGGAAGAAAAATGTGCAAAAAAATCTAGTTTGGAGTTTTACCCAAAATAATAAGAAATCCACAAAAGTTTTACAGAAATTTATCGACAAGTTTTGCACTATTAATTTATTCGTTTCTTATCTGTTAAAGATAAGTTTTACACCTTTTCCACATAGAACTACTATAACTACTACTATTTTTAATAATAAGGAAGGAAACTTCTAAAGGAGGAAAAATGGAGATAGAAGTTTTACAAGACAGACTTGCTAAGGCATTAAGTGTAGTAAGTCGAGTTGCGGCGAGTACAAAAGTTGGTTTACCAATTTTAAGTAATGTACTCTTAAGGGCTGAAGAAAAACAACTTACCTTAACAGCGACCAATATGGAACTTGCAACTGTTGAGTATGTAAATGCAAAAGCAAAGAAAAATGGAACTATTACCGTACCAGCAAAACTTTTGGCAGAGTTTGTTTCTAATCTTCCAAAAGAACCGGTTACTTTAAAAACAAATGGGGATAAATTAACAATTTCGGCTGGAAAGTATAAATCTACAATTAATGGTATTTTGGCAGATGATTTTCCGGAATTACCGAAAATTAATGAAAAAGAGGCAGTTACTTTTAAGATAGGTGTGGATATCTTTAAAGAAGCTGTTAATCAAGTCATTATTGCGGCTAGCAACGACACGACGCGTCCAGCTTTAACTGGTGTGTATTTTAATACGTTTGAAGGTTCGTTATATATCGCGGCAACGGATGGTTATCGTCTAGCGGATCGTAAATTTGTTGATAAAGTTAAGAGTGAAATAAAAGCCATTGTGCCACGTGATGCTTTACAGGAAGTTTTACGTTCTATTGCAGATAGTATGGACGAGATTGAGGTATTAATTACTGATACACAGATTCGATTCCGTATGGGTGAAATTGAAATAACCTCTAAATTAATTGATGCGAGTTTCCCTGATTATCGCCAGTTAATTCCAAAAACCTCCGATTCGGATATTTTATTAGATAAAGCGGAGTTGATTAGAATGACGAAGGTTGCTGCATTATTTGCGCGTGAAAGTGGTGGATCAATTACCTGTGAAGCAAATAAAGATGAAAATAATTTTTCCGTGAGTGCGGTAGCAAGCGAGCTTGGTGAAAATACAGCTGCGATGGAAGCGGAAGGTATTAAAACCGACGGAAAAGTTGCACTTAACTCACGATATCTACTTGATGCATTAAATTCTACAATTGAAGGTAAAATTATCTTTGGTTTAAGTGGAAAACTCGCGCCGGTTGTGATTAGAAATCAGAATAGTCAAGATTATACGCATATTATTATGCCGCTTAAAAGTTAATGAATATTGTTCAAAAAGTTAGTTTAAGAAATTTTCGCTGCCATAGTGAGTTTGAGTTGGATTGTAATCGCCCAACGACGTTGATTATTGGCGAAAACGGCAGTGGAAAAACCTCGATTTTAGAAGCGATTTATTTAGCTTTACGCGGAAAAAGCTTTAAGGCTGTGGATAAAGAAATTCTTAAAAATGAGGCGGAGTTTTTTCGGGCGGAAATAGATTTGATTGATGCGCAAAAAATAATAATTCGTTATGATGGGCGCAAAAAAGAATTTGAAATTGATGGTAAAAAAAGTCTACGATTACCGAAGAAAAATCGTTATCCGGTTGTTTTATTTGAACCAGATAATATTTATTTAATTAAATCTTCCCCGTCGCGGCGGCGTGATTATTTTGATGAATTATTTAAACAAATTGACGATAATTACGGGATTGCGTTATCGAAATATAATAAGGCCCTAAAGCAGCGAAATGATTTATTGAAGGTTGAAAATATTTCGGCGGATGATTTCTTTTCGTGGGATGTAATGTGCGCTAATTATGGCGCGGAAATTATTAAAAAACGCGTTAAATATTTACGAAAAATAAATGAAAGTTTAACTGAAACTTATCAAAATATCGCAAAAAATAATGATAATTGTAAGATTGAATATTTAGGTGATGTTTGTGATGAAAATAAATATCTACAAATCCTGCAAAATAATTTTCAGAAAGATTTATATTTAGGTCATACAACTTTTGGTCCACATCGTGATGATTATGAATTTATTTTTAATAATAAAAAGGCTGACGGATCTGCATCACGTGGCGAGATGCGTTGTATAATTTTGGCACTAAAATTTATAGAATCGAAAATATTGGAAGATGCGACCGGAAAGAAACCGGTTGTATTATTGGATGATATATTTTCTGAGCTAGATGATGAGCGGCAAAAACATTTAATAAGTAATTTTAAAAACTATCAGATGATTATTACGAGTACGGCTGTGCCTGAAGAAATGCGAGTAGATAAAGAGCTTTAGTTACCTTTATAACGCCAAACACGATAATTGCCACGACCAATTGAGTCAACTAAGCGGACGCCGTTACTAAGTTCGCCGGAGTGATCACCATAAGAAGCCTGAGCGGTCATGGCTTTACCATCTTTTTCCACATACATCTTAATGTGTCCAGGAACTGTTAATACATCGCCTGGGCGTAAGAATGATGTGTCGTTTGGATTAGTATATTTTATTTCTTCCCACTTAGGAGATTTTTCGAGATATGGAATATTTGTACCCTGGACGCCACAACAAGCAAAATCTGGGTCAACTCCGGAATAGCGTGCGACCGTAGAAACGAAAACATCGCAGCTGGAACCGCCAGGCATAATACCATCGAGACCAACTTGCGTATAGGCGCGACGATAATTATCGGTTGGCGTCATAGTGCCGACGTGTGGGTCACCAACAGGCCAAGCAAGATCAAGCGCAGTTTGGTTAAGATCCATATTTCCGGCGCCAGAAATACCAGTACTACAGCCATTTACACTCGCCGTGCCGCCGAGGACTTGATAAATAATAAAGGCACCATAATGTTGGTTGGCTGGGTATTCGAGCGGGCCGTGATCTTGTTTAATTTGACCCCAAGTAGTTTTATTGTGATTTGGGTCGCGTTGTTGATCGGCACGGTTCATAACATATGGTGAACCTTCACCATTATTGGCTTCTTTTTCACTAAAACCTAAATCGCGAGCTTGCTGGATATATTTTTGAGCTTTGCCATTATATGTAAAGAAGAAACGTTTTACATCATCACTATTTTTGAAGTTTATACCGCTAGAATAAATCTTTAACTCGGCTGCGATAGCATCTTTACCCATTTGGACGAACTGCTCGTCGGTAACTTCTATGCCGGCTTCATATTGTTTAGTAATGACTTGGAAGATACCGTTGCTACACTGCCCATTATTACAGAGTGGGTCGTGACTCGTGGTACGCGATAAACCGTTTTCGAGATAATGAATAGTAGCCATAATTTGCCATGGAATCTGAGTTCCTTCGACGATTTTTTCATAGAGCGGTTTATATTGGTTTATTTTTGACATTTGATCGTCGGAGAGAATTTGGTTTCCTTCGTAATCTTTATTGGAGCCGGAGAGATATTGTTGACCACTGCTTGAACCACTGCCACTACCACGACGACTGCCAGTGCCAGAAATAGTAGTGCCATGGAATTGATCGTACCATTTTTGCGCATCGGTGGCGCGATTCATATGATGTTCAATTTGAGGATTTTGTGGAATTTCGACATGCTCAAGGAAAAACTTTGCAGAATCATAAACGGATTGTTGATTAAAAATGCCAGAGTAACTTTTATGACTATTTAGTTCGTCATAAAGGAAGGTTAACTCAAGTGAGTAGATTTGGTCGGCGATTTGATCACCAACGGCCTCAATAAAACAATCGCCATTGCAACCATAAATACTGCCGTTTTTCATACTGTATTGTTCTGGAGAATTAAAGAATTTGAGCAGATCTGGTGCCTGTTCTTTAATGTAGTTATACATATTAATACGGCGGCCAAATGACCATTGGATAAGACCAAGGCCATAGGCTTTTTCGGAATTACCACCAAGATCCATTGGCCAATATTTACGATATTGGCTGCCCTCATGCTGGACTGGATTGAAGGAGTTGCTTTCATGTTGCATGTTGCCCATGATGCCGGCAGTTTGTTCGTCGGTAAAACCAAGTGAAGTAAGGCCGGACCAGACTTTTTCGGCGGCAGTTGTGCCTTTAATAACGGCGCGGCCAGAAACACAAGAAGTGTTAAGCGCGTCGTAAATTACTTCGACATATAAATCGCGGGCAGCATTATCTGCGGGGTGAACAGTCATAGAATCCATATTGGCATGTTCGGCGGCAGCTTTGGCAGCCCAGTCGGCAACGATGATGTTTTCGTTTGTCTCGGCATTTTTCTTAAATAATTCATTGTTTTGGTTGTAACCTTTTTGATATTGTGCGGCAGTACCATAGTTGGTTACTAAGACGATTTTGCGGTTGTTGCCGACTATTTTAACGAGGTCATCGATATCTTTTTGAGAAAGTCCATCAACATTATTAGAGCCGAGCTCGAAAAGCACAGTGCCTTTTAGTGTAGTTTGACGAGCAATTTCAAGACCTTGCGACCAGTTGCGACTAATTACAGCATCGTAACTATTTTCTGGAAGATGATCAAATTTTGCTTTCATCTTCTCTTTTGTGGATTCGTCGGCGAGAATAGAGTCGCCAATGACAGTTAAATCGGAACCATCATTAGACGAACAGACTTTTTCGTCACTATCGCACTTCCCGCTTGGATTGTAATAATAAATACCGTTGCGGTTGTAATAATCAAGAATACTTGAATCTGGCATATCAGCGGCAAAAGCTGGTTGGCAAACGAGGAGCCAAATGAAAAACATGGAAGCGATGATTTTTAGAGTGTTTTTCATACGAGGTAGTTCCGTTTATCAATAAAGATCGGCTCGGATTTAGTAATTACCGTGGAATAATCTGGGATAATATTTTCTTCGAAATGGATTTTTTCTGGTTCGGAAACTTCGACGAAACTATAACGTTCAGATGGATCATAATTGGCGATTTCGGTAGAGTAGCGAGTGTATTCCATTAGAAAAGCGACATCATTTTTAGTGAGACCAGAAATGCGTGCGAGTGTACCTTCAAAGGAAGTGTCAATTGGGTGAGTAGCTTCATATTTTGCTTCGTAGGCGAGGACTGGGTTGCTACCGCCGGTCTCCTCTTCCATACCGCCAATAATGCGCATATCTTCGATGTAGCGTTGGTAATATTTAAATTCACTATCCCAGCGTGAGTTGCTGGAAGTATTCATACAAATATCGCCGGTGGCCCATGGTTCGTTAGCGACATCCTCGGCGGCATTAACAATGTCGAGAATATCATTTACGTACGGGATATTATTTACGACGATACCGAAGTCGGTTTGGAGAGCGTTAAGAATATTGGCATCTTTTACGAACCAAGGTGAATTGCGGTTTTTACAGAAATTAATAAATTTTGCGAGCTCGGAGCCTTCTTTAATATTGCCGTTACTATCGAGATTTCTTGAAACGACAGACTCGTAAGTTGGGTCGTCTGGTTTAATATCAATAGTGGAATAGTCGGAAGTGACAATTGGGAGACCATACATATCACAAGCGGCGTTAGAATTGCCGCGACATTCGGAATAATTGGAGGTGTACATTAATTCTTCGTCGGCGGCAGAAGAAGCTGGAGTGAGTTTGCGAATAGCGGTTACAGTAATGTTATTAAATGAACTAACGGCACTTACAATATTACTGGAATAAGCCATGTAGGAAAACTTAGACAATAGTGAGCCCATAAAAGTATTAGTGCTAGTGATATCGAATGGGCTACGATTAAGGCGGTCAACTTCAGCTTCCTGAGCGAGCGCTAAAGTAGTTTTGCGATTTTGGGTTTTAACTGCTTCAGTATCGGAAGGCATATAAGCGCTACCTTGAGTTGCAAGCGAGAAATTGGCGGTAGCGGCGCCCTGAGAGAATAATTCGCCGGCTGGAATACCAGTATAAGTTTCAAAAATGTTGCTTGCGAAAATCTTGGCGACATAAGGAATAATAGCGCTAACAATAGCGGCGACAACGCCGGTAATTACGACACCGCCAATAGTTTTTGCAATCATACTAACGGCGAAAGTTGCGAGTTTACCGCCAGGAACGCCAGCAGAAGCAAGTGAAACAATGGCGCTGGCGGCCATGACACCAGAACAAACAACATTTGTAGCGCCGGTACTGATAGCGATAGTGGTTGCGGCTTTAGTAATGTTGTCAAATGAATATGGAGCGGTTTCACTGGCTGGGGATTTAGTGTTTCCCATGATGAGTTTGGAGCCAGTGGATTCGAGCATGGAACCGGTGACGTTTTTAGTCTGTTGTTTGCCGTCAGAATTAACATAGTCGACTTTAGTAGTGTATTGCGATGTCATGAAGTTGAGAGTCTCATTAATGGCGGATTGATCGCCTTCGCCAGCCATAGTTTTGCTGATTGGCTCCATGAGACTTAAGAAGTATGCGATGGATTGATAGATTTGATAGGCGGAAACTGCAACGGCGGCAAGGTTGGCAATACGAAGTGCGGAACAGACTGGTACACCGACGGAGGAAACTTTAGCGGCGATGCTATTAACCATTGAGCGCGCCTTAACTTCTGGTGTGTCGCCATCGACATTTTTAGTACTAACTTCTTCGGATTTATCGAGATATTCTTCTTGGGTTTCTTCGTCCACGCCATGTCGAATAGTACTTACGGAACCGTCGGCGCCAACGACGTAGTCGGAGACGGTTTGTTTAAATTCAACCGTGTCAACATCGGTGTCGCCAGTAGATTTATAATCGTCAAAAATGTCACGCGTGGCGCCTTTTTGGTCATAATATTTCATCGAGACGTCATCGAAGAATCCAGCGATGCGACCACGCTTAGCTTCATAGTAGGATTCGCGGAAATTTGCGTTAGATGCAAAAGCGTCTTGGAAGTGGCTAGCATCAATAATTTCGTTATCATATTTCAGAACAGTAGAATTGCCGAAGATGGCTTGGCCAGAAACAAATTCGCCACTAGAATTAAGATGGCCAACTTCGATACCTTTACTCTTGAGACGACTCTGCATGTATGGCGTAAAAGTAGTGTATTTGGTAGTGAAGTTGCTGATTTTGATTTGACCACCACCATCAAGCATATAAGACATAATGCGAGCGTTGCGGAAATTATAAGAACTAAACTGCACATCAGTGGCGTTGGTGTAGAGCGATGATAGATGCGGGCCGAGCATAGACTGAGCACCGTAAAAGAAAGCGCCACCGCCAAGAAGAAGGCTTGTAATAATAGCGATTGGGCCGGTTTTCTTTAGAAAACCGCGTTTGCCGCCATTTTTACCATTCTTCCCTTTAACGGAATTGATGAAGTTATTAGATTTTTGATTCTGTTCGGAAGATTTTGCATTCTGAGTTGCATTTTCGCGCACAAGAGTACGGCCACCACGAGAATTAGTCCTAATCGAATCCTGGGAGCTAACGTTAGATTTATCGCTAGCACCCTGCTCTGCCTCGGAAAGCTCTTGACGAGCGATGTATCCTGGGCGAATATCAGCACTCTCCATATTATTATATGGATCATGCTCACCGCGGTAGCGGCCGCTGTTTGGTGTGGAGACCATAGATGTTTATATTTTATAATATTTAGCTGAAAAATGCAAAAAATCTCCGGGGTTTTCGGAGATTCTTTGCAAGTAATGTATATACTATTATTATAGCACACTCGTGCTAAAAAGTCAATACCCCACTCTCTAGCGAGCACCTTCTTTTGCAGCTGGGTTAGTCGTAATGAGACTTTCCTCGGTTTCTGATGCAATAATTTGAATATGGACGTGGTTTTGACCGGCAAAGAAGAGACCTTGCCCGACTGGGAAGTTACTGAGACGCTTGCGCTCTTCATCGGTAAGCTTAAAGACATCAGACAGAACATCGACGGCGGAGCTTGACTGCTTGAGAAGTAGCTGCATGGATGAGTTTGCTACAATGGCGCGGCCCATCTTGGATGACATGAAGTCCTCAACGTCCTGTGTAATAGTGGTGAGACCAAGATAATACTTACGAGCACGCTTAGCGAGGCTAAAGAGGAAGTTTGCGGAATCTTCGTACTTCATGAGCTGCCAGGCCTCATCAACGAGGAGGAGGCGCTTGCGCTGATCGGCGCGAGTGATGTTCCAAATATGCGATAGGACGATATACATAGCTACTGGGCGGAGCTCATCCTCGAGGTCGCGAATGTTGAAGACGACCATCTGGTTATTAATATCGATGTTCGATTGCTGGGAGAAAATACCAGCGAAGGTACCAGTAGTGTATTTGCGGAGACGCTGAGCAAGGCTTGGACCAGTACCACCCATGTGAAGCAAGGTATCGAACAAGTTAATAATAGTTGGTGGAGTGGAATTATGTGTAAGTGGATCGTTAGTGATACCAGCACGAGCATAAGTATCAATGAGTGCCTGATCGAGATCAGCTTCCTCATTTGGAGTAAGGATAGCACCACCGCCAGTGGCACTACCGAGCATTAAGCGGAAGAGACCGTGGAGCGTAACGAGGTTTGAACGTAGCGCATCGTTGGCATCTTCGGCGTCAACGACCTTTGGCAAATCGAATGGGTTAATACGAACATCGGAGTTAAGACTGAGGCGGATATAAGCTCCACCAACAGCGTCGCAAAGCTTCTGATACTCGTTTTCTGGGTCGATAATAAGAACTTCGGTACCCACCATCATGGAACGAAGAGCCTCAAGCTTGACAGTAAATGATTTACCTGCACCAGACTTCGCGAAGACAACCATGTTGGCGTTTTCTAGTGAGAAGCGGTCGAAGATAACAAGACCGTTGTTGTGCATGTTAATACCATAGAGAATACCCTTCTCCTGAGTAAGGTCAGCCGAGGTGAATGGGAAGCTGGTGGAAATAGCGCCAGTGTTCATGTTGCGGCGAATCTGAAGTTGGTCAGTACATTGTGGCATAGTGGTATTCATGCCCTGCTCTTGCTGAGAGCTAGCGACTTTACTGAAGACCATTTGTTGACCAAAGATAGTTTCAATTTTGTGTTGTACAAACTGAAGTTCATCGAGGGAGTCGGCGTAAATAGTGACATAAAGGCCATAGCGGAAGAATTTCTCGGCACCAACCTGGAGCTGATCGCGGAGTTCCTCAGCATCAGAGATGGCAGCTTCGAGCTCTGGGTCACGGACTTTACCTTTCTCTCTATTGATATTCATACTCGCTTCGAGCTGAGTTACCTTCTTGGAGAGGTTCTTCATAATGACGCCAGTATCGACCGGGTAAATATACATGGAAATATCGATAACTTCGTCAATATTAATAATAGAGCTGAGCCAGCCGGTATAAAGCGTGCGTGGATAGCCATAAACATAGATAGTGCGGCCGTATTTAGTACCAAGACGGAAATAGTCGGAGTGAATTTCGATACTGGATGGCGAAATAAGATCGCGCAAGGTTGTAATACCGGTTTCGAACGCTTTCTGAATCTCGACTTCTTCTTGAAGTTGAGCTTGCGCGGCAATATCTGCGGCGCTGAGTTGTTGCTGTTTCTTTGCCATTAGTTAGTTCCCTCCGGCTTGTCGCCTTTTCTGACATAAAGATGTGCGAGCTTATTGAAGTCACCAAGTGGTTCGCGGACAGCGGTATCTGGGTTATTGAAGTTGTAGTAAAGCTGACCGAGCTCCTTGGTGTTTAAGCGAACGGAATGAATACCGATTGAGAAGAGACCGGAAATAACGGCTTCGACGCGGTTATTGATTTCTGTAACAGCTTTATCGTAAGTATCGCGATTAATACGGGTAATAGCTGGAGCTTTATTCTTGCTGAAAGTTGCGAAGAGGTTCTTGGTCTGCTCGACGGCTTTCTCTGCTTCGGAAGTTGTGTAATATGGAATAGCAATAAAGAAGGATTTATCCATAATGTTTGCTTCCTGACTCAAGATATCGATGAAGTTAATGTAGTCATCCATAAGGATACCGAGAAGCATATTATCATTATTGCGACGGAGTTCGGAGAGGCGCTCGATGTATGGGCCGATATCCACACGTTGGGAGCGAATTAAGATTTGAACGCGGAAGTTTAAGGAGTTTAAGAAGTTTTGATAGGAGTATTCGACGGCCTCGCGTTCAGTTTCGGACATGAGGTCGAAGTTAATAGATTTACATGCAACGACGGCACGGAAAGAGCCGTCTTTCATAATTACCATTGAGTCGCGCAGCTCAGAAATAAGCAGCGTGGCCTGTGTGGAATTTGAGTTTTCTTTAACTTGTGGTTGGACGGCTGGTTGCTGTCCAGGTGCGGCTTGACTCGTAATAACGGCGCCAGGCTGCATGGTTTGTTGCCCCATAGGGGTTCCAGTGAATTGTGGTTGTCCCGTCATCGGCTGCGCGCCACCCATTATTTGTGGGTTTTGCTGCATCGGGAATCCTTGTTGATTTGGTTGCACGTTTACTCCTTAATGTAATGATACATAAACTTCATTATCTTGCTTATCATTGATACGTTTTGCCTGTTGGGCAATAGTTTCAATCGAGAAATCGGAATTATTTGCGAGATCAATTATATCTTGGCTCGGAGTGGTTTGCGAAGTTTGGTCGACGCGACCAGTATCTTCTTCGTCGTCTTTGCCAAGGCGGGCGGCGACGTCGGCTGGAATATATTCGGTAGAGGGTTTTTCTTCTTCGGCGATTTGCTCGACAACGTCGTCTGGAAGAGGTAGATCAGGCTTGATAATATTATCGTTTGCAGAAACTGATTCTTCGGCGAGCGGGTTAGTGTTTTGTTCGGTTGTGAGGCTGGCTCCTGTGGACGGATCTGGAGTGGTGCCAGGTAGTGGTGGGAGGTTATTTAGTTCGGCCTGGATTGATTCGAGCGTTGGGCCGGTAGTTGGCGTAGCCGTTGCTACACCGACGGCAACTGGTGCTGCTTGCATAGCATTAGTGACGAAATTCGGTGGTGAAAGATTTGGAGCAGTTTGCGCGACAGGAGTAGGTTGCGGATATTGTGGTAGTGGCGTAACTGGTGTAACTGGCGCAGCTGGCTCGGCGGCAGCAATAACATCATTGTAATCCACTTTTGGTGGAGTCGGGCCAGTTGAAATAGTATGGCTAATAGTAGTGTTTTGCGATACTTGGGCGCTATTCTTTGCGATTGCGTCACGCATTTGATTTACGAGTTCGGCATGGTGAGTATCGACAGTTTGTTGGAAATTCTGTTGGCTAAAGGCAGCATATTGAGTTTCAAAGATGTCTTTGGTGGCGTTTGCTTCAGCAATAACGTCTTCTCTAATGCCATTAGTACTACCACCTTTAATAGCGTAGCCTTCGGTATCGACAATATCAGCAAGGAAGGAAAGGCGATGCATTGCTTCGTCTTGGTTAAGATCCTTAAGGTGAATTTCGTCGGTTTTCTTTGGTGCTGTAATTACGATAGTTGATTCTGGTTCACCTGGTTCCCAAATGCGGTTATGTGGCTTCATGTAATAAGAAATAACGGCGGAAAGATAAGTCTCCATTGGCTGATCTTTCTTGAGCGGGAGTGCAAGTGCTAATAGAAATAAGACGAATGGCAACGGAAGAATAACTAAAAGTGGAAAGACTCGAAAAAGAAGGACCGCAACGGCAATCAGAGCGGCAGCAATCAAAAGGTATATAAACTGCCGAAAACTAAAAGGTCCGAGGAGTTTATCGTCGGCCTCAACATCTTGAGGGACCTTATACTGAGCCATACTTATATAATAGCATAAACGCAATATATTTTGGGCTCAATATAAGGTTATTTTTTGCGAAATTAATCGAGACTAATATCGAGCATTTCGCGGATAGACTTATTCATAGAGTTGCGCTGGTTGATAGCACTTGGCTTGTTAAGAGCAACGCGCTCTTTATCGAAGGCTTCGAAGAGTTCGCGGCTGACGCGCATGGTCTGTCCATCAACAGTGCGTTCAACGTATTCGTCTGGGTGAATAGCGAGCAAGGCAGCGTTCATGTCCATAATAGTAGAGCTCTTGGAGGTGACAAGCTGGTTAGCAACCATGTTGTTGACATAGCTCATAATCTGGTTGTGGATAATGTCTTGATGCGACATAAAGAAGTCACTCTGACGATCGGCGCCACGTTTGAAGCCACCGGTTAAGAGGGCGTTCAAAGTGCCAAGCTGTTCACCATCCATCTGGCCAGACACGGCGGCGGAGCGAATGTATTTTTCTGGGAATAGTAATGGAAAGGTAGTGTTGCCTTCTCTATCGTGCGAGAGCGGAATAGTACCATCTTGGATGAGCTTGAGCATTTCCTTGTAAACGGTGCGGTCCTGTGAAGCGAGCGGTGCCCAGCTGGTAAGGTCGGTAAAGATTTGGGTGAGATTTGCCTTGCGAAGCGCATCGTGATCTCTATCAGTTGGAAGATCTTGACCAGACAAGAAGCTGCGCATATCGATGTATGGCGTGACGCCATCATTGGTAGCGCTCATACCGCGGCGAATCATATTCGCCTTAGACCAAGCCCACATATAAATGTTGTCATGCTTGAGACTGAGGCCAGTATCGGCCATAGCTTTCTGCATTGCGAAATCGTCGGCGAATTCGGCGGAATGGTCAACCATGGTGCGAATAATATCACCGTGGTCACCGCGCTTAGCCATGATTAAGGTTGCAGCAGAAGCGGAGTTGTAATCGCCGGTGCGAATAGCGTCTTCGAGCTGATGCATAATACCTGGGCCAGCCGGCATATCATCGTAGAGTTCCATATAGTTACTCTTGGCTATAGCATCAACTTTATGGCTATCGGTAATAGCATCAGAAAGTGTGGCGTTGATGGATTTTTGGATAGCACGTTGCTGAGCTGGATCGTTGGAACTATTTGGAATATTGAAGGCGGTAGTAATTTGGCGATGAATTTGAGAATGCTCATCGCGGGCACCTTCACGGATACGTTCGGCACGGCTACGAGTATTATCGAGATCGACCGTACGCTGACGGACGCGATTAATCATTGCGTCGTCGACGTTGCGAATAAGATTAGTATTAATAGTTTCGATGCGATGGAGGTCGCGAGTGCGAACGCGAGCATCGGTGCCATCACTGGCAAAACCTTCATCAAAGTCGATATTAGTCTGAGTGATAACATTGTCGGCCTCGAGGTTGCGTTGCATATTGTAGTAGCGATTTAGACCGCGACGGCTGAGCTGTCCCCTACCGGTATACATGCTACGGTTGTAGTTTGCCATGCGTTGTTTGTGGCCAGCCGCAAGAGCTTCCTCGGTATCGAGACGGCGGTTGAGTTTGCGCTGTTCAAGATATTGAGCTAGGCGAGTAGATGGGAGATAGCTGTTGCTGGCGAGCTGGCGTTGTTTAGCAAGCATGCGGCGTTCGTCGGCGTAGCGGTGAGTCATACCCTGGAGTGGAGCACCCGTGCGGCGGATGAATCCGTCGACGCGACCAAGAATAGTGCCAGACATGCGCATGAGTGGAATTGACATAAAGAGCGGTAAGACCTGAACAGCGATACCAAGAACGACACCGAGCCAGTTGGTAGCGGAGGTAATCATGACGAGACCAGCGAGCTGAGAGGCGCCGTAGAGGAAACTAAACATTGGGTAGAAGATAATCATGCGCATAAAGAGCTGGTACCACTTTTGGAACCACTTCTCTGTGTTTGGTAAGAGATAAGCCACAAATGCGAGTGGTGAAATCATAATAAGAAGGAGGATAAGGGCTTGGCGGGCGGCCATAGTAACAACCGCAGAAATAATAGCAATAGCGCCAGACAAGATGACTGGGATTAAGAGCCAGAGTAAGCCTGCCCAACCACCAGAAACAGCAAGAGCACCAACTGTACCGATAGTGCCAACGCCTAAGATAGTAGCGACAATGCCGGCAACAGACGTGTCGGCGGCGGCTTGGCTGATAGTACTATTTGCGATGGCGTCGGCTTCAACCTTCTCAAAGACGCCACGGAGTGACATGCCGACGATGTTACTAACATCTACGGCGAGGATACAGATAACAAAGCTTAAGTTAACGAGAATAGCGGCAATAATAATACGTGGAAGTGTGCGTTTAATACCGTAATTATTGATGCCAAAGCCAGTAAGCTGAGAATAGATAATGACAAGGAAGAAGATAATAAAGATAACATTGGTGATATTGCGGAGGTAACGCCAAACAACATGGATTGGAGCATCGTCCTCGAGAGAAACAGGATTTACTTTGATGAGATTTTCGAGGACATCATAGGCGCCATCGATAACGTTAGCTAGGAAACTGGTACCAGGACAAATGAGCCAGCCAATACCGCCAACCTGATCATAACAAGTACTACTATCTTCGGTAGAAGTGTCATTATCATCCTTCTCTTCTTCTGGTTGAGTCGTAGGGGTAGCAAAGGTAGTTAAGACAGTCTGAGTAGAGACGGATGCCGAGATTGAAGTAACAGGGGTAGTTTCTTGGGCCGTAGCAAAAACTGGGCCGTTAAGGGTAAATAGGCTGATTACGGCCGCTATAAGGGATATGGTAAAGTTTCGCACACTCTTGCCCATAGCTATTGTATTATATCACACATAAGCTTTTTAGTCAAGTATAATAATAGGGTTTTTAACCTAAAAGTATATCTTGCTTATGATATAATTTTATAAAGAATCGTTCATGATTTTTCAAGGTTTGTTATTATATAACTATATGAAAACCAAGATAAAAAATATATTTGTTATTCTAGCCGCTAGTTTGGCCTTGGTTTTAAATGTTGGTTTTGCTCCAATAAGCTACGCTTCTTCTTCTTCTGCTACTACGCAACTTGCCGAGGCGGAAGAGGGTGAGTGTACTTCTCTATTACCGAATTCGTGGTGTAGTAAAGATAATGGTGACGGTATTTTTGAAATTATACACATGGTGGTACGGATTTTGGTTGCTGGCGTAGGCGTAGTTGGTACGATTGGTATTATTTGGTGTGGTTTTATTATCTTGTCGGCGCGTGATAATGAGGCACAGGTAGCCCAAGCAAGGCGTCGCTTGATTGATATAGTTATAGGTATAGCAATATTTGGTTTGGCAGGATTATTAGTCGAGTTATTCTTGCCGGGCGGAGAAACAGCAGGATTCTTTTGATAAATAATAATATAAGGATATATTAATGAAAAAACTACAATTACTACTAGCGGCCTTCATAGCATCGATTGCAGTGTCGGCAGCCGTCATTCCGGCAAATACTTATGCCGCGGGGTGCAACACGGGTGGACACGTACTTGGCTTAAGGGCTTGGTATGATGGTATCGCGACGGGCGATCCGTGCGAGGTTCCGAGTGACGCATTTAAGGGCGAAGATAATATTCGTAAAAATGCTTGGCTTGTTGTGTTAAACCTTGTGAGTATGGTGTTGGGTATTGTAGGTTATCTTTCGATTTGTTTCGTAATTTGGGGCGGCTTTCAGTATATGTTGGCAAATGGTGATCCTGGTAAGGTTGCACGTGGCAAGAAGACAATTATGAATTCGCTGATTGGTTTAGCAATTTGTATGCTTTCCTCTACGATTAGTGGCATGGTTTCCGATATTGTGGCTGAGGGTGCGGCGAATGGTAACATCTTTACGACGGCAATGAATCATGCCTTTACGTGGGCGGCGATTATCGCAGTAATTGTGATTGTGATTGGTGGTATTCAATATACTACGAGTGCCGGTAATCCTGGCGCTGTTCAGAAAGCAAAACAGACGATTATGTATGCCGCAATTGGTTTAGCTATCTCACTGATGGCGGTAGCAATCGTAAATACAGTAGCAGGAGCATTATAAAATGAATAAGATTAAAATAGCATTTATTGGATTAATGATGGCAGCTTGTAGTTTTATTAGCATGCCAGCATTTGCATCAAGTAGTACAGTCGATTGTCCAGCAGACTTGCCGAACCGCGATATTATTTGTGGCAAAGGCACAGAAGACGATATGATGTCTAAGGTTGGTAGTGTGCTAACCGTAATTTACGGTTTGATTGGTATTTTGGCAGTCGTGATGATTGTAGTTGGTGGTGTAAAATATATGACTTCCCAGGGCGACCCTGGTAAGATTCAGTCCGCCAAGAATACTATTATGTATGCCATAATTGGCTTAGTAGTTACGCTAGCTGCTTTTGCGATTACGAACCTAATCTTAAGTGCATTGAGTTAATAGGAGGAGAATGAAAACACTAATAGCATCAATCGAAAGTCAAATTAGTCAGGCCGGTGCGGGTACTGGCGCACAAACTGATGCAAGTAGTACGGTTACCACTGCTTTAAATGTGGTTTTTGGCATTATTGGCGTAGTTGGCGTGGTGATGATTGTTCTAGGTGGCGTATCTTATATTACATCTCAGGGCGATCCGGGTAAGATTCAGAAAGGAAAGAACACTATATTATATGGTGTAATTGGCATCGTCGTTGCCCTGCTCGCTTTTGCAATTGTAAACTTTGTGATTAAGGCACTGTAATTATTTGTATTTTTTCAAAATAGTTATGTTAAAATAAAGTTAAGGTTTTCGAATGTTAATAAAAGGAGAACAAATGAAAGCAAATAAAATTATTAAAGGTGCAGTCGCGTCTGTATTTGCCGCTTTGGTAATTACAGCGGGTACTTTCGCAGCCATCAAGGACTGCGTAGGTAGCGGTAAGACCTATCCAAACCTTAGTACGTCCAAGACTGGCGATTATACCGTTAAGTGTGTAACCGTTAAGGAAGGTACTGGTAAATCTGCAAAGAATGTAACCATTTATGGTAAGAGCTCTGCTGACTGTGCTCAAGCTGGTTCTCTTGCATCCGATCCAGATAGCTGTAATGGTAATGACCTCAACACGATGATCCGCACTATCATCAATGGTGTTATCTTCGTCGTAGGTATGGTTGCTGTAGTTATGATTATCCTTGGTGGTGTTAACTACGCTACTTCCCAGGGTGATCCTGGTAAGGTTAAGAAAGGTAAGGATACGATTATGTATGGCATTATCGGTCTCGTAATTGCGATTCTCGCCTTTGCGATCATCAACTTCATTATTGGTATGCTCGGTACGAGCTAATCTAATAGATTTTAGGAACACCCCCGCAAGGGGGTGTTTTTTATTAGCATAATAAAGCCAAATATGTTATGTTTATTATAGATAAGGAGATAATATAAAAAATGATTAAAGAATTATTCGGAAACGCTGCAAGCAACGCTTTGAGCGGTTTGACTGAAGTTAACAGTGGTGTTGGCGCTGAAACCGATTTAACTAAGATGATTGGTGTTATCTTGAGCGCTGTTTATGGTGTAATTGGTATTGTTGCCGTTGTTATGATTATCCTTGGTGGTGTTAACTACGCTACTTCCCAGGGTGATCCTGGCAAGGTTAAGAAAGGTAAGGATACGATTATGTATGGCGTAATTGGCCTCGTAATTGTTATCTTGGCTTTCGCGATTACAAACTTCGTAATTAATATGCTTGTAGCCTAATAAAAAAGAGCCTTCGGGCTCTTTTTTGATGGTAACAAAAATCCACGGCTGAACCGTGGATTTTTACTCAGCTATAATTAGTTGATCATGATGCGCTTTGGCGCTTCGGTCTTTTCCTTCTCGAAGGAGATAGTAAGGACACCATCTTTGAGGACGGCTTCTACGCCATCTTCTTTGACCTGTACTGGCAAAGCAATAGTGCGGCTGAACTCACCCCAGTAGCATTCCTGAATATGCCATTGAGTGGCTTTGTCGTCTTCCCCGCCGTTGAGAACGCCAGAGATGGTAAGGATGTTGTCGGAAATAGAAACATCGAGATCTTTGCGCTCAATACCAGCAGTACGAGCTTTAATGATAAGTTTGTCGGCAGTTTCGTAAACGTCGACAGCTAACTGACCCGGGAGATTATCTGCATCTTCATCCCAACCGTTGTCATCATCGACGTAATCTTCTTCTGCGGCTGCTTCTGGAGTGTTGTCAGGAGTTTCCACCGGTTCCTCTTCTGCAACTATACCAGAATTGTCGCCCTCTAAAAAGGCGGCAGTGAGCTCATCGTCTAAGCTCATTTCGTCTTGTTTGCGAGCCATAAATTTATTTTCCTCCACTAAATTACACTCTTAAGCTTTATTATATGGAGGTTATTCTCTAAAATCAAGAAAAATGGAGGAAATGTTGTGAAAAATACAATAATTATGCAGATTCCGGAAATTTTTTGTCCGCATTTCTGTATTTCTTGTGCAAAAGTTGGTGGAATACTGTGCAATTGTTGTAAAAAATACATTATTTCCCTGCACGAGCCGCGTTGTATAAGCTGTGGTAATTGATTAAAAAACGAGCATTGCGAGGATTGTATTCTCCCCTTTAATAAGCAATTTCGTGTTGGGTTGCGCGAGGGTGCATTGAAGACTTTAATTAGTGTTTATAAATATCAATCTGTGCGAGCCTGTGCGGATGTTCTGGCCGATTTAATGGTCGAAGTTCTGGATGATGATGTATATAAAATCGTTCCTCTGCCTACCATTGAAAGACATATAAGAGAGCGCGGTTTTGATCATATTGGGCTGCTTGCTCGGAAAATTGAGCGACGTTGCTCTTCGAGGATTAGTTCTGTATTACGACGCGGCAATAAAGCTGTACAAGTGGGCGCAGACGAGAAGATGCGTAAAAAACAGGCCGAGTCGGCCTATATAGTTAAAAACAATATCGATACAGAAGCGAACTATTTGCTTTTGGATGACGTTTGGACTACCGGAAGTAGTATGCTCGCAGCCTGTAATAAACTGCGAGCATATGGGTGTCAAAAGATAAGTATTGCCGTATTGGCAAAAAGTGGATAAGTATTAAACGGTTGGTTGACCGCCAACTGCGGTGATAACAAAGTTAACGATTGCGTAAGAAAGGATCGCGATAATTAAACCGATGATAGCGTACATAATAGTATTTTTGGCATCGGTGACCTTCTTGCTGTCGCCAGCGGAGATAACATAACGAATACCACCAATAATTAACATAACAACGGAAATGATACCAACGGCATAAAGGACAGTGTTGGTAAGCTTCGTAAAGACACCATCGACACCGATGAGGTTCTCCGGCATACCGTTTCCACGAGCGGCTTCGGCGCCGGCCATAGCAGGGTTTTCGTAATTATTAATTGTCGCCATTGCGCGACCAGCCAAAATGGTGACGGTTGCTGCTGCGCCCGTTAGGATCTGGCCTGCTTTTTTGAAAGTATGTTTCATTTTATTAATTACTTATCCTTAGAGTTAGATTGATTATACCGCAAAAGTTTAAAAAAATCAAGTCCCGCCCTATCTGTATTTAGAGACGATAAAATCGTTGATTTCTTTATTGGTTGCCATGCGAGGGCCATGAGTGCCAAATATGAAGTAAGTATTGTAACCCCAATAATTATTGGACTCGTAATACTCCTCTCCTTTGTATTTACCTCGGTAGACTACGCCGTCTACTATGCCGCAATAACGCGCATAACTATTCACTAGGTCAATATGCCACATTTTCTACTCTTATTATATATTATTTTTCAGGTAAAATGTGATAAAATAATCTGTATTGGAGGGTTACCCAAGTGGCTGAAGGGGACGGTTTGCTAAATCGTTAGACTGGCGAAAGCTGGTGCGAGAGTTCGAATCTCTCACCCTCCGCCAAAAGATACTCACATAAGTGGGTATTTTTTGTATTTTCTTGCAAAAAAGATGTTACAATAAGCTTATGGCAAAGACTATGGTTAATTGGGAGGCTCGCGAATATATTGAGCGGAAAAAGAATTCTGTTTGGTATGTCGGTTTCGCTCTCGCAGTGATTGCATTGATTGCAATCGCGATTTTATTGCAGGATTGGCTTTTTATTCCGGCGATTGTACTGGCTGCAATTGCTCTGATGATTTACGTAATGCGTCCGCCGCGTATGTTGCACTACTCTCTTGACGAGAAGGGCCTTACGGAGGGTAATAATTTACATCTATATTCCGATTACAAATCTTTCGGCGTTTTAAATGATGGTGGACATTACTCAATTGTTTTAGTGCCAAAGAAGCGTTTCGGTTTAAGGCTAAGAGTTTATTTCCCAGAGACTGAGGGTGAACAAATTGTAGATGTCTTTGGTGATCATTTGCCAATGGAAGAAGTGAAACTTGATTTAGTTGATAAAATTGTTCGTTGGTTGAGAATTTAGCATAAGCGTGTTATTATAAAAATAATAGATTAGATAATTATAAAAGGTGGGCAAAATGGACCAAGCAAATGGCAATGGCGCAACTCAAGATGAGTTGCAACAAGCAATCAATAGTATTACAAATGGCGGAGGAGCTGCAGCAGGTGCAGATCCAGTAGCCGAAATTACAAATAAGGTAGCAGCGGAAGGTGGCGCATCTGATAATGTATTGCCTCCAGCACCAGCACCAAGCGTGCCGGCTGCCCCAGCTATGCCAAATACTATTGATGGTATTCCTGTAGAGACGAAGGCTATGTATGGTGATCCAGATCTTGATAAAGTCAAATCAATGGCTTTGAGTGATCTTCGCCCGATTCTTGAGAAGGTGGATATTGCACCAGACAAGAAATTCATGATTTATAAAGATATTATTGAACTTACTGAAGATAAGGCTTGCATCGAACCGGCCTATAACTCTGCTCGTAAGATTGAAGACGAGAAAACTAAGGGTGAGGCATTGGTTTATATCGTTGAATGTATCGACAAGCTCGGCATTCAGATGAATATCAGCACCGACCAGCAATAGACAAATCTAATCTAGGAAAATACCACCACTCCTCCGGTGGTATTTTTGCATGGAAAAACCGCCCCGGGTTGGGGCGGACGATGGTTGACGAGTCGAAAGATTGATTAGAGCGGGATGCGGCCACGGCCACCACAAACACTGCAACGCTGGGGCTGCATGGTTAAGGTGTTGGCCGGATGGCTATTGTCGATGCCGCTGCCATTACAGTAGGGACAAACACGATCATTGAGCCGAGTTTTGTCGGATTTGCATGTGGGTTTTTCGCCCGCGTGTCTAGTTTTGCTGCGAATCGATTCAAGAATGGATGATAACTTCATTCCACTACCTCCCTTTCGAACTCAAAAGAACTCTCGCGACATGGAGCTTGGTTATTATAACATCGTTTTTGAATGTAAGCAATAGGGTTAAGCATGAGTATTTTGGTATAATAATTACAGATAATTATGAGGTCAAAAAATGGATAACGATGAGTTACCTCTTGAGGATGATAAAAAGTTATTAGAGGAACAACTTGAGGAAATCGAAAAAAGTAACAGTGATGACGTTGAAATAGCTAAGGATACTGCTGATGAAGCTGAGGTGCCGGCCGATGTTTCGGCTGAAGAAATTCCTACCGAGCCCCCTGTTGAAGAGCACACCGAAGTCGAAGGGTCGGTTGAAGCTGCCGATGTGAGTCCGGCTGCTGAAGGGGTGCAAGTACCGACTAATTCTACGTCAGATGATGAAGTTAAACCGTCTGAAAAGAAATCAAAAAAGCCTTTAATTATCGTATTGTTGATTGCTTTGCTCGTTTTGTTGGGGAGTAGTATTGCAGTATTTGTTCTCTTAAATAAAGAACCAGACGATTCGGATGTTGTTGTGATAGATGAACCAGTAGTTCTAGATTTGACGATGAGTAATAGCCTAAGTGACTTTGATCTTTTCTTATTAAAGAGTGCGGACGAAAATGAAGATGATGAGAATATCGTTTATAGCCCACTCTCGATTAAATATGCGCTTGGAATGCTAAAAGAAGGTGCTGGCGGAACTTCTAAGAGTGAAATTACTAAGGTAATGGCCGATTATGAAATAAAGAAATATGAGAATAACGATCATCGTTCATTAGCGAACGCTTTCTTTGTGAACGAAAGTAAAAAAGATGAAGTATTGGATAGCTACATTGATGGTTTAAAGACAAACTATGATGCGAATATTGTGTCGGATAAGTTTGAAAACGCCAAAACCATAAATGATTGGGTTGAAAAGAATACGTTGGGCATAATCAAGAATTTCTTACAGGACGAGCAAGTTGAAGGCCGGGACTTCGTACTCGTGAATGCTTTAGCGATAGATATGGCATGGAAAAATATGATTCAATGCTCTTTAGACACAAATAATAAAGACGATATTCCTTGCTTAGATTACGAAGTTGATTATGCGCATGAAAAATATGCCGATTCGGTAGGTCTAGCTAATTTAAATGGGAATTCTATATCTTTCGGCAGCGATGAGAATAATAAGGAAGATGTTCAGGGTTTAGCGATAGGTGCAAGTATAAATAGGTATGATATCGTTAGTACGCTCGGTAGTGATACGATTCGAAGCACGGTTGAAGCTGATTATCGAAAATGGTTGAAGTCAGACGAAGCAAAGAACGTTATTGAAAATACCAAACAGAATGGCAGCGACATTACTTCTGAAGAAGAAATTAAATCATTCCTTGATAAATATATGACCGAAATTGCAAAGAGCTACAAGAGCGTAGATTATTCGACTGATTATCAGTTTTATGTTGACGACGATACTAAAGTATTTGCAAAGGATTTGCGCGAATATGATGGTACTACTTTGCAATATATTGCAATAATGCCAACAGAAACTAAGCTCGGCGAATATATAAAGAGCCTAAAAGCAGAAGAAGTCGGTACTTTAATTAACAACTTAAAGGAAATCAAAGAAGAAAACTTTACTGACGGTGTTATTACTCAGATTAAAGGGCGCATACCGGTCTTTAAATATGATTACGGGTTCGATGATCTTATTCCAGACATGAAAAAGATAGGAATTAGTGAAATTTTCTCTGAGGATGCTAATCTTTCTGGTATGTTTGAGAATGGCGGTGATTATATTGATTTATTCGCGCAGAAGTCTGATATTGAGTTTTCGAACTTAGGCATAAGGGCGGTCGCCGCAACGGCTATAGGCGGAAAAGGAAGTGGCACTCCTTATGATTATTCGTGGGATGTCCCAATTGAGACGATTGATTTAATCTTTGATAAGCCGTTTATTTATCTAATCCGTGATAAGGATACTGGCGAGATTTGGTTCACCGGTGCAATCTACGAACCAACTCCAGTTGAGTAATATATAAAAACACCCCCTTGTGGGGGTGTTTTTTGTGTGAGGTTTTGGATTAGGAGATGTTTTAGTACATTCCGCCCATACCGGCACCGGCGGCCGCGTTGTCTTCTTTTTCTGGAAGTTCAACGATGAGTGCACCCATAGTAATTGTGGTCGCAGCAATACTGACAGCGTTTTGGACAGCTTCGCGAGTAACGCGAGCTGGATCAATAACACCCTCTTTCTTAAGGTCGATGAGACCTTTCTCTGGGGCCATAACATTAATGCCCTGCCCGTCTTTAGCGGATTCTACTTGGGCTAAGAGAGCCTGGCTGTTGAGGCCGGCATTTTCCATAATTTGAGTGAATGGAGTTTTGAGCGCATTCTTGAGGATGGTTGCACCAGCGTTGTCATCTTTGAGCTTCTTACTAAGGTTAACAAGCGTAACACCACCGCCCGGAACGATGCCTTCGTCGAGGGCAGCCTTAGTGGCGGCAACGGCGTCGTCGACGCGATATTTTTTCTCGTCGATTTCGGTTTCGGTAGCACCACCGACTTTAATAACGGCGACGCGGCCTTTGAGTGCAGCTGCGCGCTTATTAAACTCGCCAGTTTCGTAATCGGAGGTGGAAGCTTCGGCCTGCGCCTCGATTTGAGCGATACGAGCTTTAACTTCGGATTGCTTCCCTGCACCCTTAATAATGGTGGTTTCGTCCTTGGTGGCAATGATCTTATGGGCAGAACCGAGGACTTCGAGACCGGAATTTTCGAGACTCATGCCCTTATCTGTGGAAACTACTGTAGCGCCAGTTAGTACGGCGATATCTTCCATGATTTCCTTACGGCGATCACCAAAAGCTGGAGCTTTAAGAACGAGCGTATTAAATACACCTTTGAGTTTATTGAGAACGAGGACGCTGAGTGCTTCACCTTCGACTTCTTCGGCGATAATAACAAGATCTTTGCGACCGGTTTGAGCCATTTTTTCAAGGAAAGGAACAATATCGTTGACGGCGGAGATTTTCTTATCGGTAATAAGAATTTCTGGTTTATCGAAGGTGGCTTCTTGGCGATTTGGATCAGTCACGAAGAATGCAGAAGCGAAACCTTTATCATAAGTGAAACCTTCGGTGATTTCAGACTGCATCTCGAGGCCTTGGCCTTGTTCGACGGTAACGACACCGTCTTTACCGATTTTTTCGATAACATCGGCGATAAGTTTACCGATTTCGGCATCGCCAGCGGAAATGGTGGCAACTTCAGCGATCTTTTTACTATCGCCATCGATTTTTTCGGCGGTCTTGTTGATGCCTTTAATGATTTCGGCGCCAGCGGCTTCAATGCCCTTGCGGAGATCCATCGGATTGTGGCCAGCTGCAATGAGCTTATTAGCCTCAGCAATAATGTTGTAGGTAAGAACGGTTACAGTGGTAGTACCATCACCGGCGACTTTATTGAGCTTTTGTGCGGCGGTTTTAATGAGCTTAGCGCCCATTTCATAACCTAGCGTTTCGTCATCTTCTTTGCCAAGATCAATAGCTTCGGCGACGGTTACGCCATCATGGGTAATGGTTGGTGCGCCATAGCTTTTTTCTATAACAACATTGCGACCCTTTGGGCCAAAAGTAACCTTGACGGCGTCATAAAGTGCCTTAGCGCCACCGAGAACTTTTTCGCGGGCTTCGGCATCATAAAATACTTTCTTTGCCATTAGTTAACTCCTTATAGTGTGGCAAGAATATCTTCTTCTTTGATAATGAGATATTCTTCCCCATTTACTTTAACTTCTGTAGCGGAATATTCGCGATAGAGGATGCGATCGCCTTTTTTGACGTTTTTTACATCTGGGCCAGTAGATTCAATGACTGCGGTATTTTGCTTCTCTTTTGCTTCGCCAAGTAAGATACCGGAAGCGGTTTGATCGAGAGCGGCATCTTTCTTTGCAACGACACGGTCGGCAAGAGGTTTAATTGCCATGTTTTCCTCCTAATATTTTGGTATAAATCAAGTGTAGCGCGACGTATTAGCACTGTCAAGCGCCGAGTGCTAGTTTTATCTAAAACTGCCCCGATTAAGCTTATGGTATATAATATTTTTATGGAAGATATAAAAAAGAGATTGCTCCATGATGCTGGTGGTGGGGCTGGCATAGTTATGACTTTAGTGGTAGTTTTGCTGTTTGGAGTATTAGGAATTTGGTTAGCCTTAACCGACGAGGAATCGTCAACGTGGTGGATTCTTTCAGTGATATTTATTGCGATTGCCGCATATTGTGTTTACAAATTAGCAACGCCACAGAAAAATAAAATATTCCGAAAATACGAGAGTGTAGATAAAGTTGCGGCGATGATAAATGAATTATTGTCGTCTGAAAAGATATATGAGGATAAATATCTGATGATTTCGGATAAATATATTATGTCGATGAAGGATAGTACGACTATTCGAAAATTAAGCGATATCCTGGCAGCATATCCATATACGCAATCTTATAATTTTGTACCTGTGGCGGGGGGATTACGTCTAGTTGATAAATGGGGCGATATAATTAGTATTCCCTCTGGAATTTCTACTGCAAAGGCGCGCGATGTAATGGAGCGAATTGCGCCGATTTGTCCAAAGATTGCACTTGGTTATAACGCAGCAACTCTAAAATATATTAAAGATAATAAAATTAAATTATCGAAAGGATAATATGGCGACTAAAAAAGCGGTGGCGAAAAAAGAAAATAAAAAAGACTGGAAGCCGATAATTATTTATGCGGCTTTACAGATAGCGGCGATTTTTATAGGAAGTTTTGCGTCTGGCGTAAAAGCTGGGATAGATGCCGCGAACTCAAATACTCCATTAGAGGAAATGAATATCGAGGTCGACACTGGCTTAATGACGGCAATATCTATAGCGATAACTGGAATTATATTTGTTATTTTCTGCATTATGTATAGGAAAAAGATTGCAGAAGATTTTAGGCGCATGAAGAAAAAACAGTGGTTGTTTGTGGGTGGTATGACGGCGTTGCTGCTAGTGATTAATTTTGGACTGACGGCCCTATTTGAAGCTCTAGGTGTCGAAATGACTAATCAATCGTCGATTACGGAATCGATGGGGCAAGCTTTAATTTTAACGGCATTAGGCACGGTTGTATTTGCGCCAGTGGTAGAAGAGTTGGTATTTAGGTATTCTCTCGATTCGGTTATTAAGAATAGGGTTGTATTTATTGTAGTTTCGTCATTGATATTTGGCTTAATGCACGGAATTGGCGTAGTGACGATTCTTTATGTTATTCTCGGTTTGTTCTTTGCGATGTGCTACCTTAAGACCGATAAAAACATCGTTGCTTCGATGACAATTCACTTCATTAATAATCTTATTGGTGTAATTGGTATTATCTTGAGCTTACCTCATTAATATTCGATAAATGATATTATAGTTATATGATGTGGAGGAGAATGGGACGCCAGATTGGTGTTTTTGTGAAGACTTATTATAAACCGTTTCTGTTTTTGTTGGCATTGAATCTGATAGCGTTAATTACTATCCTGCGCGACCATTATACTTTTACGGATGATTTATATCGGGCAATTTATGGCGACGCCTGGATATTTGATTTTAATCGTTATGCATCGAGTATATTGAGCTATATCTTGCACCAGAGCTTTAAGTTGTTTGACATCTCGCCGATTCCGCAGATTGTGGCTATGATGTTTATGGCGGCGACAAGCATGATGTTGGTGAAGCTGTTCGTGGGTGATCCGAAGAGTGTTAAAAAGTCTTTTTGGCCACTATTGATGGCGAGTTTTATAACATTATGTCCTTTTATGATAAATGCGTGGATGTATGAATTTGATGCGCCATGCATGGCGATGGCGATTTTCGTAAGCGTTCTTCCATATGTATTATTCTGGGACAAAATACACTGGTCGGATTTAATGAAAGGTAATTTTAAAAGTATTCTGAAGTTTGTGCTGAAGTTGCTAGTGATTTTAGTTTGTGTGCTGGCAATGTGGATGAGTTTTCAGGCGGCCGGTGGTGTATTCTTGGCAATTGGGCTAGCATTGTTGGTAAAGGATAGACTGGATAAAAAGAAACACAATTATTTCCAAACGATTTTGTTTATTTTATCTTATTTTGCAGTGTCGGCACTCGTTTATTTCTTGGTTAAAGATGGCAAGTTCTATAGAAATATTTCGACTTTTGCGATTTCGGATATGTTTAGTGGCATAATGAGCAATTTGGCATTGATTTTGAAATGCGCAATAGATTCTTTGCGTACTTGGTGGATGATATTGTTGGCGATAATTGGATTAGCAATGATAGTGCTTGTGGGTAAACAAAGAAAAAGTTGGCATGCGGGGGCGATGATGTTTATGTTCTTGCCGATTGTAGCGGTCGTAGGGATTGGTCCGTATATTGCGTTGGTTGATTTCCCAGTGAATGGACGTTCGATGATGGGGTTTTGCTTGGCGTTATCGTTATTTATGTTGATATGTTGGTCGGTAATATCGAAGAAAAAGATGAAATTTAGATGGCTAATATATGCGCCAGTGATTCTTCTGCTTTATAGTTTTATGACTTTTTCGTGGAGTTTTGGAAATGCATTAGCGAGTCAATATGAGCATGATACGATACGCGTGACGATGATTTCGAAGGATTTAGCGGAAATATATACAACGAGTGCTGCGTATGGTAACCATTCATTTAGAATTACGGGTAGTGGCGGATTTTCGGCGGTAATGACCGAGCATTTTAGGATTTTCCCAGCGGCAAAGTATGTGTTCTTTATTGCGCAGGAAGGGGTGAATAGCGATGCGCTAGGTCATTATCGTCTTTTTGATTACAGCGACATTAACACTAGTTGGGTGCATGACTGGTTTGATGCGGATTACGATTGCTCAAAGGGCGAATATGAGGTGCTGCGTGATAATTATTACTACACGATTCGTGAAAGTAAGGAAAAAATAAACGAGCGCAATTTGGTTTGTATTGATATGAAAGAACAGGCGCGACCGGCTTACTATGGTACGATTCATCCGATATTTACCCCGATACTCAATAAATAAGGTAATATAAAGATATGAGCATTAAAGAGAAAATTCCTTTTTATGATAGTTTAGTAATTCCTTATCATGTCGGCAAAGCGGCATTTTGGGGCGCAAAATACGGATTTCCGGCTAAGAAATTGACCGTAATTGGCGTGACGGGCACAAATGGAAAAACGACAACTTCGTTTATGATTTGGAAGATGCTGAATGAGGCTGGACATAAAACTGGCGTGATGACGACGGTTGGTTGGGGCGTAAATGACATTCACGAACAGATGGAGCACATGACGACGGTCGATTCAAAGTTGTTGAACGAACGTATCAAGACAATTGTGAACTCTGGTGCGGAATATTTGGTTTTAGAACTGACAAGTCATGCCCTGTCGCAACATCGTGATTTGGGTGTACCGATTGATATCGCCGTAATGACGAATGTGACGCATGAGCATTTAGATTACCATCGCACTTTTGAGCGCTATCGTGATGCGAAACGAAAATTGTTTAAGCAGGCGCGCTACGGCGTGATTAATGCGGATGATCCGTCGGCAAAATTCTTTGAAACGGATATTAAGGAATATACGACTTATGGCATTAAGGGCGGTAAGTTAAAGGCTTCGAAGGTGAAATTGATGCCAGATGGAGTTGAGTATTATATTTCATCTGAGAATTTGAAGATTAAAACGCGTATAGCTGGTCAATTTAATGTTTCTAATTCCCTGGCCTGCGTGGCGGTTGGTAAGCGCCTTGGCTTGACTGATGAAGAGATTGCGAAAGGTATTTACGCTTTGCGCGAGGTTGAAGGCCGGATGGTGAAAATTGATCGTGGCCAAGATTTTACGGCGATTATGGACTATGCACATACGCCGGATGCTTTTGAAAAGCTGTTACCAGATATGAAAAAAGCGACGAAGGGGCGTTTGATTGTGATGTTTGGGTCAGCAGGCGGTCGTCGTGATCCTTCGAAACGTAAACCGATGGGGGAAATTGCGGGTAAGTATGCAGATATTGTGATGCTGACCGAAGAAGACGACCGAGACACGCCATCGATGGATATTCTTGAGATGATCGCAGGGGGTGCGCGCGAACAAGGTAAAAAAGACGATAAAGATTTGTTTATGATTGTGGACCGACCGACGGCAATTTTGGAGTGTTGCAAGATGGCTAAAAAAGGCGACACGGTGCTCTTCCTTGGTAAAGGCAACGAGAAGACGATTGAGCGTGCGGATGGCGCACATGATTATTACGAACAAGATGAGATTGAAAAAGCGCTCAAACAGGTACTAAAGAAGAAATAATATCCAAAACAACATGACATTTGAGTACCATGATTGACTTTTTGTGCTATCTGTGATATAATATATAGAGTTCTAGCTGCTTTTTGCGGCAAAATATGAGAACTGAGAAGGGTGGTGCTCTTTATGAGTGAAAAAGCGAGTCCGGTGGCGGACTTCTATCTCGATCGCAACAGCGGAGTGTATCACTTCAGCTTTGAGAGCGAGGAGAACTGGGGACGCAGGTCCTTAGAGAACATTTTGGCGGATGTCGCCAAATATCTACGTGGTCAAACGTGGATAAAGACGCAGCGTGCACATATGGTGGTGATTGGGGTCGATTCCCATGGCGACCATTACGTGCTGAACAACCCAGAGATTTGGGCGTTGGAAGAGCTGGCGGATGAGTTCGACGGGCTCTATCGTCCGATTGCAAAGCGCATCAACAATCGTCGCGTCAAGAAGGTCGTTGTGTTCAATATGGTCATGCATGGCCGTGAGGCGAAGATTCTGGAGGCGAATGTGAATCCGCCGGAAACGGCACATGGCTACTGCGACCTGTATCCGGAGATGATGAGCCTGAATACGCAGGAACTGGACGCCATGATGACTGAGTTGCTGGATCTGCGCATGTTGAACATGGCGCATGAACCGTCGATCAAGTGGTTGCGCAGCAAATACAGAGACTGATTTTTCACTACAAAAAAGCGTCGGCTTGGGGGTGCCGGCGCTATTTTTATGCTTTTAGCTAATCCAGAGACTGACGCAGCGAATGTATCCACCGCCCTCTTTGAGCTCGGTGACGTTTGGAGTTAGGCAGATGAAGCCACGAGATTCGAGCTCCTTTTGGAGTTTTGGAGCCTTATTTGACATTATGACATCGCGACCAGTGCTAACGAGATTGTTAGCAAAACCTTTGGTACATTCTTCGAAATCAACTTTGATTTTATCGAGGTCGGTGATGGCTTCGATTTTTTGATTGGACTCTTCGTCGAGTGCATCTGGGCAATAGGCGATGGTATGTTCGTCGATGACGGAAATGGCAAGGTCGAGGTCATACCAGAAACTATCGGCGTGGTTGGTGAATGGATTAATGTGTTCGGTGCCATCTTCATTAAGTTGTGGCTTGGCATGAACTTGAATAAGTTTGAGGCCGAGGGTTTCGGCGGCAAATTGCTGAGCTTCGGGATCGGAGCGATAACCACGGCCACCGAATAAATAATTTCCGCAGCGAAGTGAATCGCCTTGTCCAGAAAATAGATAATTGCCAGGAACGTCAATGCATTTGATGCCAAGATTTTCGAGGCATTTGCGCGCATAAGCTTCTTCGGCCTTGCGAGCTTCTGGCAGACGCGCCATTACGGCGACGCCATCTTTGACGAGGGCCCAGTTGGCGGTATAGACGCCGTCTTGGCAATCTTTTGGCGGGTCGACTTTAATGATGTCGATGCCGGCTTCCTTGAAACATTCGAGGATACTGGCATGCTCGGCCATGGCCTTTTTAACATCAATGCCCTTACTGGTGTAGTATGGGTTAATCTCGTAGGTGTCTGCAAAATAGTCGGCACCAGATACCAAAAGTCTCTGATTGATCATAAAAATCCTTATTTTGTGTTAGGTTCGTAATCGGCGATACCATCTACGATGGTGTCTCTGTCGAAGTCGAGCGCAAAACCAGCAAGTGCGGCGGCAGCCATGTAGTGGGTGGCTTCTTCGCCGGTGGCGTAGCTGGCTAAATCGAATTTTTGGCCACTATAGGTGACGTTGGCTTCGATAGCGGTTGGATAAAGTTTAAAACGATTAATGCAAAGGTCGGCGTCGGCGCTATGGCCGTAAGTAAAGGTTGCAGTCTTGGTTGGATATTTGGCAAAGAGGTCATAATTGGCGTCGTCACGATTGAGGATACTGAAGTACGGCTGAGTGTTGAAGAGGATAGCCTTGGCTTCTTCCGGGTTGGTGGAAGGCAAAATTGAGGAAGGAGTTTTTGGCTCAGTGTTATCGGTAATAATAGCAATATGGATTGGTAAGCCGTAGAAGAAATGATTGGCAAGGCCGTTGCTATCGATGGAGATGACGGCATGGTCGGCACCGGTGCGCCAAATTTTGTAGAGCTGCTTATAGAGGTCGGAAGTGGATTTTGGATCGATAATCAAGCCAGTTTTGGCATCGCGATTTTTGAGAATATTCTGAAGAAAATGTGCGGTAATGTCGCGACCTTTGTCGCCGGTGACGGCAATAATTTTGATGTCTTTAGCTGGATCGCTGTAATAAGTTGCAAAAAACTTTGCTTTGGCTTTTTGGAGTTTTGGTTTGATTCCGGATTTCTTCTTCTCTGCCATGATAAAAATAGTATACCATCTCTTGACTAAATGTGCTATAATATGCTCCATCACGCGGAAAGAGATGGAAGCGCGATGATCTTTTAATCTTTGACGGTGGACAAGTACTTACATTAAGTGGGTACTATCCACATATGTGCCCGTAGCTCAGTTGGATAGAGCGTCAGCTTGCGGAGCTGAAGGTCGTACGTTCGAATCGTATCGGGCATACCATATTTCGAATCAAAACTCGCCCATCTGGGCGTTTTTTGTTGGTTTTTGTACAATAGGATAAGAAGGAGATGATTATGAGTGGTGAGAAGAAATTTATTCCAGGGACGAATCCGGCTTGGGGGCGCGAAGTGCCGGATGGTTATGATAATTCTTTAGTGGATAAAGCTGGGAATAATTACGATAATGGTTGGAACTTTGACGAAAAGGATGATGAAGAAGATGAATCCGAACCAAAAAAGAATGGCTGGGATGAGCTAGCGGAAGGGCCAAAACAGTAGAATCTACAAAAAATAGACCTATCGGTCTTTTTTGTGGCGGAAGCGAGAGGATTCGAACCTCCGAGACCTTTCGGCCCACACGATTTCGAGTCGTGCGCCTTCAACCACTCGGCCACGCTTCCTCTATCATTTTATCATAAAAAACGTCTCAGAGAGCCTTAGAATGCGCCAGAAAGGCATTTTTTGGATGGGTTATAGTTCGATGATACGATGGCCGGAAACGTATTCGATGCGCGTAGGGCCGTGCTGACGGATAAGAGTCTGTTCGTCTGGGTAGGTGTGGCCGTGCAATAAGACTTGCGGTGGTTTTTTCTCGATATAATCTAGGAGCGCATCAAAACCCTGATGGGCGATTTCTGCCTCGTCGTTAATGCCGCGCGGCGGACAATGGGTAATAAAGATATCAACTTGGGGGTAGTTGGCAAGAATTTGCCAGCATTCATCCTGGGTGCACATGATTGCGGCGGGATTGGACTTATAGCGAACGCAGCCTTGAAGGCCGGCGAAAGATTTACCACCAAATTGCCAGGTAGCAGCGTGCATATTCATGATTCCGATTTCATCCATGTAGTTGCCACTGCAGTGGTTTCCGTAAACGCCGATTTTTGGAATATGTTTGATCTGTTCTAGGGGCAAAAGGTCTTCCCTGGCAAAATCTCCTAATGAAATAACGATTTCGATGTTTTCGTCATAGATGGTCTGAACGAGATCGATTTTTGGCCTGCGGTCGGCAAGAACGAGCGCTTTCATGTTCTTAGTTTAACATGCAGGATTTTGTATAATAGAGAAAAAGGAGTTGTGATGGCGAGTATTTTTACGAAGATCATTAATGGCGAGATTCCCTGCTATAAGATTTATGAAGATGAGAAGACTTTTGCGTTTTTGGATATAAATCCAGAGGTGAAAGGTCATACTTTGGTGGTGCCAAAAGCCGAGGTAGATAAGATTTACGAGCTCGAGGAAGAAGATTGGAATGCGCTTTGGGCTTCGGTAAAGAAGATTGCGAAGCACATGGAAGAAGTGACGGGCCGTCGGATTGTAATGAAGGTGGTCGGAACCGATGTGCCACATGCGCATGTACACCTTTCCCCGATTGATGAAACTTGGGAGTATGGCAAAACTCTATCTTTGCGCGAAGATGAGTTTAAGGCGATTCGCGATAAGTTGGCTTTCTAAGATAAGCATTATTGACTTTTTTGTAAAACTATGATATAATCCTGTTCGTTGCCGGAGTCTTTTTTCGAAGGGGGTGAAAAAGATGACGAAGTTTGTTTTTGATGACAGCGAACTGAAGAAAAAACGCTACGCTTTTACCGACAACGATCGTAGTGCATTTGAGGATGCCGAGGTTGGCTCCGAAAAGAAGATTGTCGTTGAGAACGAACAAGGTGACAATGTTGAAATGACGTTTCGCGTGACGCGAAACGTGCACCTTGGTAAGAGACAGCATTGGCTGTATGGTTGCCTTTTGGGTGTGCCGGTTGGCGAGTATCGCCAGATTGAAATTAAACTCTATGATAGAGAACCGCACCTTGATTCTATTGAGGTATTCCTGCAGGCTCCGCCGTCTCTGATGCAAAAACTCCGCTAGCTGTTATCGAGGCTGGCGGAGTTATTCTTTTTTAGACTGAATGTGGGGGCACGGGCGGACGGCGGTGGATGTCGTCCATTACGGCAAGATATGAATTCTTTGGAGCTGGTTTATGCTCATCTGGTGGGACGAATTGTACGCCCTGCTCCATAGTGTGCTCTTGCCATTTTTCATCATCGTAATGAGACGGCATTGGCATGATGATGTGGCCGGCGTCCCATTCTTTACGCATGGTTTTGATTTCTTTAGCTAACTGACGTGAACGGTTGCCTGGTTCTTCGGCGAGATTAATGAATTCACCGAGGACAAAGGCGCCGAATTTTTGGGCACGAGTTTTTGGATTTGGGCGTTCTTCGTAACGTTTAGCAAATGAAGCCTCGTTAACGTCGCCGATACCGCGGCCAACGTGGGTATGGGCGTCATACCAAACTGGTACGCCGCGCATTTGGCGTTCGTCGCTGTACGGATGTTTTTGGAAACCGGCTTCCCAAAAAGTGTAGCCATTGACGCTGCTGGCTTCTGGGATGGCTTGTGAGACGAGGTATTTAGCAATGGCAAGTGTGGAGCCACTGCGAGATACTTCGTCAACGATTGTAATGTTTTTACCTTCGAGACCAGTAGGGGTGTTCATGATTTCTTCAACGTCTTCAGTTTCGATACCGCCTGGGATGTAGAGGGCGCGGATACGAGCGAGATCTTCCCTGGTGACGTTTTCTTTACGGAAATCGCCGAAGGTGGCTACGCGAGATGAGCCGTCGCCATCGCGGATATACTCGTTGGCCTCGATTGGAGTATC
>JAUNHY010000002.1:0-52231 GCA_030523715.1 Candidatus Saccharimonadota bacterium | reverse complement strand
TTTTTGGTTAGATATAAGGTGAATATAGCATAAACGGGATAAAAAGTCAAGAGGTAGAATCAAAAAGCCACCCAATTTTATGGGGTGGCTTTTGGTTCTAAATATGCTCGAGTTCTGCGCGCATCTTCTTGAGAAGTTCGCGCTTCTCTAGAAGTGACTGGCGAGTCTCTTCAACAAGCTCTTTTGGCGCCTTGGTGACGTAATTTGGACTATCAAGACGTTTTTCGAGAGTCATGATCTCTTGATTCATCTTGAGAACGCGATCTTCGAGGTTATGCTTGTATTTTTCATGGATATCTTTAGGGATGTCGATGTAGATGTTGCGATTATGAACAGCGAGATGGAGGCCCCTTGCGTCTTCGAGGTTAATCTTTGGTACGCATGGAGCTTTGGTGAGATGTTGGATCAATAACTGGTTGTCGTACATGAGCGGATCGTCGTGGAAGGCGATTGGGTAATTGCCGGAACCTGGAATGCTCTGATAGTGACTACGAATATTAGTGATAATCTCGATGAGTTCTGAGAAATCGTCGGACTTTTGCTGGTTATATTCGTATGGTTTTGGCCATTCCTGGGAAATGAGCATTCCTTCGGTCCAATCAAGTGTTTGCCAGATGGTTTCAGTGACAAATGGCGCAAATGGGTGAAGCATCTTGAGGATCTGTTCGAGGGTAGACTTGAGAAGGTTGGTGTTTTTCCAGAGCTTCTCGGTTTCAATAAACCAGTCGGCGTACTTGTTCCAGATGAGATCGTAGATTAAATCGCCAGCTTCGGCAAAGCGATAGTGATCGAGGAGCTTCTGTAGCTCTGTGCTAGTGCGGTTAATCTGTTCAAGAATCCAATCTTCGCCGAAATTCTTAACTTCGATTTCGTTGGATTTGGTAGGATTTTTCTCAACGATGTCTTGAACGAGACGAGAAATGTTCCAAACTTTGTTACAGAGGTTGCGGCTGGCCATGACTTTGCTTGTGCTGAAGGCCTGGTTAATACCAGCGGAACGACTGGCGATAAGGCCGAGACGAAGCGCATCGGAGCCATATTTGGCGACGATCTCGATTGGGTTGATGACGTTACCTTTAGATTTGGACATCTTTTGGCCCTTTTCGTCGAGGACCATGCCATGCATGTAGACATCTTTAAATGGAATATCGTCAGTAACATAGAGGCCGAGCATAATCATGCGACCAACCCACTGGAATAAGAGGTCAGCACCGGTTTCCATAACAGATGTAGGATAATGCTCTGGGCGGTCACTAGTTGTGATGTATGGCCATTGTCCGGAGCTAAACCAAGTATCAAAAGTATCGTTATCGCGGCGATAAGTTTTGCCATCCCTTTCGATGGTTGGTTGGCTAACATTCGTATCGTAAATCCAATCTGTTGGATCGTTGACGTTTACGAATGCTGGAATTGGAATACCCCAAGGAATCTGACGAGAAATGTTCCAATCTTTGATTTTACTGAGGTAATTGATAAGAACTTGCTTTTTACTAGCAGGGTGGAATTTAATCTTCCCTTCCTCAAGCACCTTAATGGCGCGTTCGGCGAGTGGCTTTACGTCAACGAACCACTGTTCCTTAAGGAGTGGCTCAATAACCGTATCGCACTTATAGCAATGGCCAACGGCGTGAGTGATATTCTCTTCTCCGCGTAAGAGATCATTGTTTTTGAGCGCCTCGAGAACCTTGATGCGAGCTTGGTGAGTGGTAAGACCTTCGTAGTTGAAGCCGGCATTTTTATTCATCTTGCCGTCATAACCGATAACTGTGATTTTTGGAAGATTATGGCGTTGACCTACTTCGAAGTCATCCTGATCGTGAGCCGGTGTAATTTTTACAACACCTGTTCCGTATTCCATGTCGGCATGTTCGTCGGCGATAACTGGGATCTCTCTATCTGTTAGAGGGAGTTTTAACATTGAGCCGACAATATCTTTGTAGCGTTTGTCGTTTGGATTTACTGCGACTGCCGTATCCCCTAAGAGAGTTTCTGGACGAGTGGTTGAAACGACGAGTTCGCTGATTCCATTCTTTGGCTCTACGAGTGGGTAAGCGATTTGCCAGAGCTTGCCCTGCTCTTCTTTGTGGGTAACCTCAATATCCGCAAAGGCGGTTTGGTGCTTTGTACAGTAATTGACGAGTTTCTCGCCTCTGTAGATGAGTTTATCGTCCCAAAGTTTCTTAAATGTGCCGTAAACGGTGTCAATAACTTTTGGATCGAGCGTAAAAGTTAGGCTTGACCAGTCACAAGATGCGCCGAGGGCACGTATCTGTAATTCCATGTTGCCGCGCTGTTCATAGACGAAGCTCCAGACTTGGTTATAGAGGTCGTCACGGCTGAAATCAAAGCGAGTTTTCCCTTCTGCTTCGAGTTTGCGCTCGTATACGACCCAAGTTTCAAAGCCGGCGTGATCGGCACCCGGAATATACCAGGCGTTTTGGCCTTTCATGCGATGGTAACGGATTAAGATATCTTGTAATGCAATTGTTAGTCCGTGGCCAATATGAAGATTACCGTTTGCATTCGGAGGTGGCATGACGATTGTGTAGGGATCTTTTCCCTTGTCGTCAGATGGCTTGAATGCGCCGGATTTTTCCCAGAGTGCGTATACGTCTGGCTCGTATTGGTTCGGCTCATAGGTTTTACTAAATTTCATAGATTTATTATAGCATGAGACGCTTAGAATTACCCCTATTAGTGAAGTATTTGCTGTTCTCTATCTATAATTGTAGATTTTCCACGTGAAAAACCAAAAAGACCATCAAAATTTCACGTGGAAATTGACGGTATCCAATAATTATTATCTAATTGTACGTTACACCCTTACGTTCAACGTCCCAAACGCAATTACTTCGTTTGTTGATTCTATTTTACACCAAAGCGGCATGCTAAGTCAAGAGGATGTAAAGAAACAGATAGAAGGATAATTATGGTTTGGTGTTTTCGGCGGAATTGTGGATAATAATAGTTAAGATGGCTTTTATCCGGAAATTTAAGACGGGAAGTGGGGCAACGGGCGTTCAAGTTTGCTGGAAACAGAATGGGGAAGTCGTGAAGACGGTACATATTGGTTCTGCAAATAGTGAATACGGGCTCGAAAAACTCTTAAAAAAGGCGCAAAAAGTGATGGACGAGGGAAAAACTCCGCTTTTTGACCTTGATCAGTTCGATAAAAATAAATAATTTCTATTTTTTATAGATAGTGTCAAGACTTGACAGGATTTTTTCGTATTTTGCCGCAAATAATTATTTGTTTTTTATGCGTTATTTTCATTTTTTTGTCGATTTTACGATTTTTTTCTTAAAAAATCCGCCTTTTTGGCGGATTTTATGCGATTTTGGGATATTTTTTGCTTATTTTTGCGATTTTTTCGGCTTGTCAAGGGAGTTTTCCACAGTTTGCTTGTAGTTTTCCACATGGTTTTGCACAGGATATAAAATATTGATGATTTTTTTGGTTTCAACCGTGCTGAGATTTGTCGGTAGGCAAATAACACGTGGGTGCATTGCTTCGGCAACTGGGGACATCTTTGGATTATAGAAATAGAAGCGATTATCTGTTGGGCCAGGATAGAGTAGTGGAGAATACCAGCGTCGGATGAAGTATCCAGAGGATGCTAAAGCGTTATATGCTTCTGTGGCACGATGCGAGTCTTCGAATACGACAGGGAAGGCCAAAAGTGGCTCTTTTTTCTCCGAAATTATATGAAAGTAAGATGCGGATTTGAGATATTTTTGGTATATTTCCGTGTTCTGCTCGCGACGACGATAGTCTGCTGGCAGGGAAGGGATATTTTTGAGGATTACCTGGCAGGCGTAATCTGTTATTGCGTACGATTCGGCTTGGGTGGCGTCTTGTTCGATTGGGGTGACGGCCGGCTCGAAAGTCTTAGTTTTTAGCAAGAAGTTGCGGAGGCCGTTTTTCATAACATTTGGTACGCGCTGGAGAATGGCATTTTGAGTGCGATAGGCGCGGATTTTTAGATCAAGCGCGCGTGGTGCCTCGGGGAGATTAATCAAATTATGAACAATTACTTCGTAGAGTTTTGGGTTGGTTTTCTTGAGGCGAGGATTGACATAAATTGCGCCGCCAAACTTGGTGTTTTGCAACACTTTTTCAACACCAAAAGAGTGGATGGAGATATCTGCGATTGGTCGACTTTTATTATCAAGCGCCATGCGGGCAAGACAATGGGCGGAATCTTCGACTAGGATAATGCCTTCTTCTTTGCAAGTTTTTCCGATAGACTGAATTTCTTGGTTAATAATGCCAAGCGTATGCTGGACGACGATAGCGCGAGTATGCTTGCGAATATGCTTATTGGCGTCGGTGATTGAGAGAGTAGTGGGGTCAATATCGGCATAGACTGGCTTAAGATCGGCGACAAGTATAGGGTTAACAGAGGTGATGCAGGTATATGGGGTAGTAATAACATCGCCAGGGCCAAGAGTGTTGCGAATGGTTTTAAAAACGGTCGCCATGCCGTAGCGGGCTTTGAGGCACAAAAACCAATCGTTCGCGTCGGTATTGGAATACTTAGCGAGCTTTTCGCGCACGGCCAAGTTGGACTCACTCAAATTCATTGGTTTTATTATACCGCGTTGAACTAAGTTTTTAAACTTACTGAGCAAATTTAACGGATAGTGGAGCGCGGGGAAATATCAAGTTTATATGGGTCGGTAGCTTGCTCGTCGGATTGGATGGAATAATAGGCGGCAGAAGCGACCATGGCACCGTTATCGGTGCTGAATTTTGGTTCTGGGAAGAAAACTTGATGGGTTTTGGAGAAGTTTTTTGTGATTTCGTTGCGAAGAAGTTGGTTGGCACTAACGCCACCAGCGAGAAGGATAGATTTTGCGGGATGAGTCTCGGAGGCGGTTTTAAGTTTTTTAACTAAAATATCAACTGCGGTAGCTTGAAAACTGGCGGCAAAATCGGTAATTTGTTGCTGGCTAATTAATTTTTGGAGCTCGTAAGATGGGGTAGTAATAGGGAGGTTAAGCTCTTTTTGGACGGTGCGGAGAACGGCGGTTTTGAGGCCACTAAAAGAGAAATCTAGGCCATCGACTTTTGGAATTGGAAGATGATATCGTTTGGCGTTGCCACTTTGAGCAGCGTTAGCAATGGCCGGACCACCAGGGTAGGGGAGATCGAGAATTTTGGCTACTTTATCGAAGCATTCGCCAATAGCGTCGTCGCGGGTGGTACCAATAATTTCAAAGTGATCGTGGCGCTCCATGTAAATGATTTGAGTGTGACCGCCAGAGATGACTGCGGCAAGGAGCGGAAATTCTGGCTGATAGCCACTAAGCCAGTTGGCATAGATGTGGGATTTAAGATGGTGGGTAGGATAGAAGGGTTTATCATGTAGGATTGCGAGGGTGCGGGCAGCTAAGGTGCCGGCTAAGAGGGAACCAACGAGACCGGGAGTGTGGGTGACAGCAATAGTATCAATGTCATCAATAGTGAGATTGGCGTCCTTGAAAGCTTTGTTTAGTACTGGATTAATGGCTTCTATATGGGAGCGAGCGGCAATTTCGGGAATGACGCCGCCATATTCGGCATGGATATCGATTTGGGAAACGACGACATTCGACAAAATGTTTGCCCCATCTTCAACGATGGCGGCGGCGGTTTCGTCGCAGGAGGATTCGATTCCCAAGATTTTCATTTTGGATATTATAACATTTTTTAGCCACTCTAGCCACTCCTAGTAAACACGTTGTCGCAATCGCCTATCGTTATAGGGATTGCGCAACTCGTACTCAGTCGTAACTTCTGTAAGGTTTACTAGAAATAGCTAGAGTGGCCAGTTAATAATAATATCCAAAAAAATGGGGAAGTTTGGTTTATATGCATGAGCGTAATGTGTTATGATTAACATAAGGATAAATATATTCAAGAGAGGTCAAATATTTTTATGGAAAATGTTGAACAGTTTGTCGATCAACTTATCGATGAAAAAGGGTTGGGCGTTGAAGGCGACGTTCGTACCGAATTGAAAATGGACATGATGGAGCGTTTGCTTGATCAGATTGATCGCGCGGCCATTAATGCTTTGCCAGAAGATAAGGCGATTGAGCTTGCGGATAAGCTCGACGACGAAAACTTTACCGATGATCAAGTTGCCGAATACATGCGCAACAGTGGTCTTGATTTGGAAAGAATCGCATTGGAAACGATGTTGCAATTCCGCTTACTCTATCTTGGTGGAAACGCAAATGTTAATGTCGATGCGATGCGCGAAGAAGCTAAGGAAGCGGAATAATCTGGAGAACAAATAAATGAGTGAAGAAAAGCGTTCAAACCACGAAGCCCAAGACCAAGAGCAAGGGCAGAAGTGGGATCAGGACTGGCCGCCATTTCGTGCTTCCGATCAAAAGGAAGATACTGGCGATGCTCCAGATGAATCAGATGCCTATCGCGCCAAAATGGAGGCGATGGCGGAACGTGGCGATGACCACAACCCTCTCTTAGATAATCTTGAAAATGGTACGCCTCTTGAGGGCGAAAGCGAACGTGCTCAAACCTCTTATCACGTCGACTACCATCCGAAACAAAAAGGTGAAGATAATGCCAAATATAGCCGTCGTTCGGCTTGGGAAAGAATGGTCCGCGAGAAATCGGAAGAATTTCCACGTCTACGCGGCAAAGAGGCTGGACATCCAGACGAATCGGACGAGACGGATGAAGAATGGTATGCGCGTGTTGGTATTCCTTCATTTGAAGATTTCATGAAGGGTGAAGATGCGGCTGATGAAGGTGAAGCGGGCGGTGAAAAATCCGTGCGTGAGGCTTGGGCAGAAATGTCGAGCGACGAAAAGAAGAAATTCGTGCGCGAGCATCCGCGCAATCCTGGTGAAAAGACTGAAGAGTGGGCACGTCGCATTGGCTTATTAGAAGATGATGGCGAGTCTGGTTCTGATGATGCTGATGGTGAAGAAGGTTCAGACGATGGCGGCGCCGAAGGCGACGTTGAGGATGATGTCGAGGACGTTGAAGATGGCGCCGAGGATGGCGACGATACTGATGCCGAGGATGGCGCTGACACTGATGCTGAGGATGACGCCGAAGATGGTGCTGAAGACCATGAGAGTAAAGAATTTGACCGCGAGAAAGCGTTAAGTGTACTCGGTGGTCGCGAAGCGCGTGATTGGCTCGATGGTCGTTATACGGCTGAAGAAATCGAGGCAATGAGCGACGAAGAGCTCAAGGCGCTATATCAGGAATATCTCGATTCTCTGAAAGATGACTCCGAAGACGAAGAAGATAAAGAACGTAAAGAGCACGAGAGGCTTCTGGGTATTATTGGTGGTAGAGAGTTCAGTGATTGGCTCGATGGCCGTTATACGGCTGAAGAGCTAATGAATATGTCTAACGAAGAGCTACAACGTCTGATTGACGAATTTTATGCTTCTCATGGTGAGGGCGAAGAAGAGGAAGAAGAGGAAGAAGGCGAAGAAGAGGGTGGTGAAGAAGAGCCACGCGAAGTCGATGATCCACTGGTAGCCGTCGCCTTAAACCGCGAGAAAGATGCACGCGATGCGGCGCATGATATTGCGAAGCATATGCTAGAAAAGAACAAAGTTGAGCGCGGATTCATCTATCGTGCGGTGTTTGGCACAATGTTCCGTGAGGCGACAATTCAGCATTATGAAAAGAAAGCTTACGAAATGATCATGGGTAAGCAAAGAGGGGAGTCTTCGACTTTGTCTGATATGGATTGGGCAACGAAGGCTGGTCTTGAAACTTTTGTCCAGGCGCATGTACGTGGTCTAGAAGAAGAAATGATTCATGGTGATGCGGGTGAAAAGATGGATACTTATGGCCTAGGCAAAGATGAAGAAGGTCATGATGTTGTGACGCACTACTGGGTTGATGAAAATGGCCAGCGTCACGAAGAGAGAGTTGAGAACGACAGTCCTGAAGGTAAAGCGACGATTACGATGCATGATGCAATTGCAGAATATGCGCGTACGGGCGATAAAAAGGCCTTCCAGGATGCGATTGCAACTTTGAACCAGGAACTCGCGCAAGCTGGCGGCAATCCAGATGCCTTGATGGCGGATAACTATATGGCGGTTGCTGAGGCGGCGCGTGATCGTGCTGAACATGGCAAGTCTATTGAGGATGTGATGGATGGATTCCGCTTCATCAATGGTGAAGCGCGCACGAATATCCGTACGGAAGCACATCGCGATGCTTTGGATAGAATTACGAACAGATTGGCGAATTCGGCACTTGGTAAATTCTTACCACCTGAAGCAATTGGCGCTGCGGCAAGTGCCGCGGTCTTCTTCGGTAAGACGCCAGTTCGTGCCGCATTGGTTGCGGCTGGTACGGCTGTAGTTGGTGCAGCGGCTGGTGCAGCGATAGTGCCAGTAGTAATAGGTGCCGGTATGGCGGGCGTAACGGCTGCACTGAAAGAGCGTAGTCGTGTCACGGGTGATCGCGCAACACAAGCGCGCGACTTGGCACGTGGTAATGAACCTAGCGATGCGATAGTACCAACGAGCGGTAAGCGCCGTGTAATTAGGGCTGCCGAGAAGGCGAAGCGTTATGGTGAGCAAATGGCCGAGGTCCAATACGATACCTATAATGCAACAGAACTTACGACTACCTTGACTGAGGCTGTTGAGTCTGGTGATGCTGATAGAATTACGCAAGCCTTTGCTCAGGCTGATACGCTCGTAAAAATGAGCGATAGACGTGGTATCGATTTGATTGATTACGGAACTGGCAAGAAGGGCGAAGTTGCAGATGCGGATACGATTTCGGATGCACGTATGCAACTTGATATTGCACGCGCTCAGGCTAAAGCGAAGTTGCGCGAACTTGGCGTTGAAGATGTAACGGCGCATGTTGCTGATGCGGTAGAGCATGTAACGGAGGCGCTTGAAAACGATATTAGTGCAAAGGATAAGGCCTTTAGAAGCCTACGTCGTCGCCGTGCGGCCGCGCAAGGCTTGAAGTCGGCAGTGGTTGCTGGCGCTTTCTCAATTGGTATTCAGGAAGCAACAGCCTTTGCTGACACTAGCCAAGTTGGTCTAGTTGAAACTGGCGTAAACCAAGCCGCACGTAATGTAATTGGGCATGAGCTGACGCAGAATGCCGATGATGCAAGAAATACTTTCTTGGCAGGCTTAGTTGGCTTGAAGCAAGTTACGCATATGGATGCGATTTTGCATCAAGGTGCTGAACTTACGGACGCAGAACGTGCACAGTTTGAAAATGATCCGAACTGCACGGTAATACGCGGTGCTGATAAAGTTACAACAACGACCGAGACCGTATCGACGGATGAAGCTTTGGAGGGAATTCCGGATGGCTATCGTTCGAACTGGCTTGGTAATGGCACGAAGGGCTCAGATGGTAACGAGTTAAGAGGTTACTATAGCTCTGATCGTGGTGTTTATACGCACTTGACCGGTAAATCATGGGGCGGTGGCCAAACCATTGAGACATCGGGCTTAACTAGCAACGATGTTGGCTTCGTCGTAAAGATAGGCGGCGTAACGAAGTTTGTTCCTGCAACGGGTGCGAACGGTGATTTTGCGCCAGATTTGACTGGTCAGCCGCAATGGTTTGCTGATGCGATCAATGGTCGTCATTTCGATAATATTTCTTGTGTTTACAATAATGGTATTGATGCTAGTGGTGCAGTAATGGGTAGCTCATTCTGGACCTTCTCTGGCGATGGTAATATACCTAACATGGTTACATCAACGGTCGAGACGACGGTTCCAACTTGGGATGTCGTGCAACACGTCACTGAGTCGGTTGAACGCGGTGTAGCGGCGCCACTCTTTATTCCGGGTGTTGTTTCGAGAGTTGATTTACCACCTTTGAGCCGTACTGCGGCGCCAAAGCCTGAAAATATTGGTGGTGAACCAAGGACACATATGGAAACGCCGAGTGATTCTGATAGAAGCGAGGGTGGCGATGGCGGTTCAGACGGAACTTCGACACCTCGCGGTGAGACTCCGGCGAGTGCTGAAGAAAGTGAAGATGATAGCGAGATTGATATGGGGCCATTCGACGATAGCTTTGGTGGTAGTCGTGGCGGTGAAGCTGGTGCTTCAGCAGAGGATTCGGCCGAAGATACCGAAGAGCCAGAGGAAGCTCCTGAAGCCGGTGCTTCAGATGAGGAGGCAGCCCCAGATTCAACCGATGATGCTGAAAGCGGCGAAGCTTCACCATCAGATTTTGAGCCGGTCCACTTTGATTCGGAAACGACTACAATCGATTTAAGTGATGACGAGTTGAAGGATAGGGCTAGGAAAGCTGGCAAGACTTTGACGGATTATGACTTAGAGCAGTTAAAACATACGATTGAGCAATGGAATGCGGCTGATCCAATTTATCGTTCAAGAGCATTGGATGGTAGGCGAAAAGTTGATCATCGCACGATGGCCGATTATGGTCCGATGATGACGAATACTTTAGCGCCGATGCTAGCAGAATATGGTCTAGCGGTGCAAGAAGAAGATATTGAGCCGGCGGCAGCCGAAGAGGCTGGAGGTGGCGAAGAGCCTGGCGAAGATATGGAAATGGACATGGCAGCCTAACCGAAAAAATATCTCCCTGATGGGAGATATTTTTTTATTGCCTTTTTAGCGATAGAATTTGAGGCTAGTAATTGGATCTTTGCTGGCGGCTTTGATGGCTGGATAAATACCGAAGATCACGCCAACGATGATGGAAACAGCGCCGGTGATCCCGAGAATTTCCCAAGAAATGTGTGGCGCAAATGGAGTGATGAGTGAGATAAGGAATGCGAAGACATAACCAAGAGCAAAGCCCATGAGCGAGCCAAGGATACTGAGAATAATGGACTCAAAGAGGAATTGAAGGAGGATATTACCGCTAGAAGCGCCAACGGCTTTACGAATACCGATTTCACGAGTGCGCTCAGAAACGGAGACGAGCATGATATTCATAATGCCAACACCACCTACGATGAGTGAGATAGATGCAACTAAAGTGAGCATACTAGATACGATGGAGAGAAGGGAGCCGGCCGGATGGAGATTGGTTTCACCAGTAATGAGCTCGAAACTCTCGTCGCCACGTTTCGATTCGGAAAGATTTTTCTTAATGGTTTCGACAGTGCTGGAAACTGCATCGGTAGTGTCAGTACGTACATTAATTTGCTGAATCTGGATAGACGACTCAAAGGTGCTAGCGAACTTTATATTAATAAGAATGGAGTTGTCTAAATCAACACCATTGAAGTTGATTGGGTCATTAATTTCGTCGAGGACGCCGATGACCATAAATTGTTGGCCGTTGTAATTGAAAGTTTTAGTAATAGCTTCGGTGCCACCAAACATATTCATGGCGATGTTGTAACCAATAACGGCGACATTCTCGCGCAGACTATAATCGAGAAATTGCCCATTTTTAATGTGCAAAGATTGGATTTTCTGGAAGTCGGCATTAGTTGCAATAATCGGTATGCCTTGGTGAATACGATCTCCGATGGTAATAGCGGAGTTGGAAATTGCAATTGGGGCGACGGCGGAAACCGTGTTAACCTTTTTAATAGTATCGACGTCGTCTAGGGTAAGATTAGACTTGACGTATTGGTTATTGGAAGTGAGTTCGTCGATTATATTGTCCGTAACTGATTTACTAGTTGCTGGGCGAACGAGAATCAAGTTGGCGTACTCTTTATTGCTACTCGTACTAATGAGACGATCGATGCCGCCAGTTAAGGAAAGAATGAGTACGATGGATGCGACACCGATAGCAATGCCGAGAGCGGATAGAAAAGTGCGACCGCGATTGCGACGGAGGCTGTCGACGGCAAAATGGAAGTGTGTGTTAAGTAGTAAAGCCATGACTAGGACTCCTTTTCTTTCTTTTTAGTTTTTGGTTTCGGCGCCTTGGATTTTGCCTTGTCGAGGATTTTACTGACACGGCTGCGCTTTTTGGCGGTTTTCTTCTCGGACTTTTCTTCTGAGACCTCGATTTTCTTCATACGTGGGCGAACCTCTACCTTTTCTTCTGGTTCCTCCGGTTCTTCTTCGACTTTTGGCTTGGCGGTTTTTTCGACGGTAACGTTCTTGCCGCTAACGACGACTTTGGTTTTAGAGTCGACTTCGAGCTCAACTGGGCGCTTCTTGGAAAGAATGCGGACGGAAATCTTTTCTGGATCGCCTGGTTTTGGAAGATCTTGGTCGGCGACGGTCTTAATATCGGTATCAATTTCGCCATCGAGCATATTAATGACGCGGGTAGCATAAGTTGTAAGGGCAGGGTTGTGAGTAACCATAATAATAGTGTTGCCAAGGGAATGAATTTCCTGGAGCTCTTCCATAATAATGTGGCTGCTGCGACTATCAAGATTGCCAGTTGGCTCGTCGGCGAGAATAATGCTTGGATTGGCGATTAGGCTGCGGGCGATAGCGACGCGCTGTTGCTGGCCGCCGGAAAGTTGATAAGGCATGTAATATTCGCGTTCGCGAAGGTGGAAATGTTCAAGGATGTTGTCTGCCATTTTGAGGCGGCGAGTTTTGCGATAGCCGGAATAAATAAGTGGAAGGGAAACGTTCTCGATGACGCTGAGATTTGGGATTAAGTTGAAGCTCTGGAAAATGAAGCCGATTTCTTTGGCACGGAAATGCGCCTTTTTGCGGGCAGAAATGCGTTCGACATTTTTGCCGGCGAGCTTATATTCGCCAGATGTAGCCTTGTCTAGGAGGCCAATTATGTTAAGCAAAGTGGTTTTACCACAGCCGGATGGGCCCATGATCATGATAAATTCACCGCGCTTAACCGTTAAGTCAAAATTATGTAGAGCGTACGACTCCGCGTCGCCGAGCCCATAACGCTTCGAGATGGCATTGAGCTCGATAATGGTTTCATTTTCTTGATTCGGCATAACTACATGTAATTATACCTTGCCGGAGAGGTTTTTAAAAATGATAATGTTTGCAAAATAGGAAAAAGGCCGGGACGAACCCGGCCTTTTGGTTATCGCTGATTTTCGGTGATAAACAGTTTTGCCAACTCGTAGGAATTCTTGGCAGGATATTTTGCGTGCAGAAGCGCGCAGAGCTTGTCGATGTTGTCTTTGCCCTGGATGGTATTACAGCTGTAAGTGCCATCTTCGTCCTTCGTTAAGACAGCTACGATTGAGCTGTGCTTGAGATTATAGGCGAGACGATCGGCATTCATCCAGTCAGGACCGCCGAAGGTTCTTACCGTAGTGTTCTTTTCCTCACTTCCCAAGATGGTATCCAGGAGAAGTTTTTCGGAAGCAGCGGTCGGCGCGCGACCGTTCTCCGTGAGGAAGAAAATCCAGCGAACATTGTTCATGATGATTCACCCCCTGAATCTTTGAATTAGTACGCTACACCATTAGCTTCGCACCAGTCCCAGTATTGGTCCTGGCCGATATTGATGATGCTTTGTAGTTTTTTGCCGAAGGCTTCGACGATGTTGATAAGCCAGTTGCCGATGAACTTGTCGTCAGCGCCATCGATGCCGATGACTAAAACTGGTTTTTCGAACTTCGTGTAGCCTCTATGGCTGTTGCCGGTGCGTACGCCGAAACGTACTTTTGTGCCGCAGAACAGTTCGATGCTCTGGGGAAGCACTTCGGTGTGGTCTTTTCCCGCGAAATTGTAAGTAAAATCGCAGGGAACGCCCCACATGTAGGCGTCGGTTCCCGCAAATTTGTCGGCGGAGGTCCCGGACGTGCAGACAAAACCCTTAGGGTCGCCTTTTGCCTTGAACCAGTCGCTGCAAGTGCAGATAAGCTCGTCTTCGAGCTCGATGCCTAAACCTTGGAATAACTCGATTGAGTTGTTAGTATACCTTTTGGCCATTTTGGTTCCTCCTCATCTTCGGTCGATTAATCACAAAACGAGGCCTTCCCGCAGGCCAAGATCAGCGATTTTAAGGTGCGTTATTAGGACTTTTGACAGAGTCAGTTGGATTAAAGTCCTAATGCTTTCATTATAGCACACTTTTCTTAAAAAGTCAAGAGGTATAAGGGGTGGATGCGGTGATGACAGAAGGCGAAAAATATGATAAGATAAAGGGAGCTGGAGAGGTGTCCGAGTGGTTGAAGGAGCACGCTTGGAAAGCGTGTAGCCTCGCAAGGGGCTCGCAGGTTCGAATCCTGTTCTCTCCGCCAAATAATCCCGTATCTCGGCGTTTTTTCTTTCTTGCTCGTCCATAAGACGCGCTTCGAAAGAAGAAAACACCAATCTACGGGATTTTTTATGTTCCGAGGCTTGGCTCGTTCCGCAGGTTTTTGAATCTTATGATAAAATATATACATAAGAATTTCCGGTGAGGAGGAAAATGAATCCGCAAGATAATAATTCACTATCGAATGATGGCGGCGAGCAAAATGGCACGCCGAATATTGACGGCTTTGGTGGGCCAAATATCTCATACGAAAATTACAAAGAAACACCTGCTCCAGCAGCGCCGGCACCGGTGCAACCGGCGATTAATGTCGTAAACGCGAATGGCGTAATTAGTGGCCGAAAAATGGTTGATTACCTCTGGCAGAGAATTGCTTATTGTGCGCTAGCTTTTTCGGTGGTTTTATTGATTGGTTTGATTATTACTGTAGTGTTGGTAGGAGATGCAAACACGGAACGCGTAAAAATGGAAGCCGCGAAGACTACGGCCGAACACAACACGCAAGGTCTTTATGATGTCTTGGGCGTAAATTCTCAAGAAGATGCTGTTAAGGCGCTCACGAAAGAATCGGAGATGATTGATGGCGGAGATTTGCTGAAAATTGATACCCTATTAACAAATAAGTATGGCGCAGGTTATGTGATTGATTTTGCGGATTCCAATCTTAACTTTGTGCGCATGAGCAATGTCTTTAAAGTTGTAAGTGTGGGTGTGGCGCAGCCAACCGGAACGATTCGCGTGATTCTTTATGGCCGTATCGCTAGCGGTGAATGGAAATTAGGTGGATTTGACTCGAAGAACACGGTTGATCCGTGCGCAAACTCTTCGGATGAAGAAAAGGAAGCAATTGCTGGGATCTTTACCTGTGGCGAGCCGATGGAAGAAGAGGAAGACGACGATTCTTCGGCGAACACGAAGAAAGATAACAGCAAAGACGACGACAAAAAAGAGGGTGACGAAGATAAAACGAAAACCGGAGAGTAAAAGATGCTCGAAGGTGCCCTTAGTCTGATTATTAGCGCGGAAGTTGAACGCGCTAATCTTGAGGCGCAGAAAAAAGCAGATTCATACTATACCGTAAATGTGCCGGTTAGTAGTTATAAGTACAATATTACTTATGACGTGAGCTACCGTGGCGATGTTAAGGCGGATAAAGCTGAGTTCGCGAAGCTTGTTGATGAGATTTTGAATGATGAACGTGGTTGGAAGCGCGCAGGTGTTAAATTTACGCGCGTGGAGAGTGGCGGGCGTTTACATATGGTGCTGGCGAGTGGTGCAGAAGTGCGAGCGGCAGCGCCGTACGATAATGGTTGCTCGGCGTTATTAAGTTGTACTGTGAAACCGTATGTATTAATCAATGACGATAGATGGTTGTATGCTACTGATAGTTACAATGAGCTTGGTGTTAGTCTGTTGAGCTATCGTCAGATGGTCGTAAATCATGAAGTCGGGCATTTCTTGGGGCATGGACATATTTCGCAGTGTGAAACCGCGGCTGGTCCAGCGCCAATAATGTTGCAGCAATCGACGGGGTTACGTGGTTGCACGCCGAATTCATGGCCGTTGCCGAGTGAGTTATGGGTGAAGGGGATTTAGCATGAAGCATTTGAAAGAAGAGAAGAAAAAAAAGACCTTATCACGCGGCGCGAAGATTGCAATTTGTGTTGTGGCTGGGGTTTTGGCGGCGGTGGGAGTCTGCACGGCGCTGTGGTTGACGAATCGCGTGACTGGCTATCGTGAAGCGAAAAATTATACGAGCGAGATTCTGAGCACGAAGGCGGCCGTAGAAGAATTCCTTGATGCAAAGGTGGGTGAAGAGGGAATTTCGGAAGAAAATAAGATGACTTTTACTGATTATTCTGATGCTGTAAAAAAGAGCTCGGACTATTTAGAGAGTTTGGGCGCAACTGGTGTGCTAAAAAATGAAACTGTAAATGAAAAATATGAAACAGCCAAAAAAGAATTAGAAAAACTAGTGCGAGTGAAAGACGTCGAGTCGAAACTTATGGAGATTTTGGAGGACGGCGAGATTTCTGAGGAAGAATTGACGACACTGAAGGATTTGAAAAGTGATTATTTGACGAAGATGGCGGAAGACTTGGCAGAGTATCGAGCGAAAGTTGCAGAATTTAATGAGAAATATGCCGATTTGAAAGGTGTAAAAAAGACCGATCTCGATAATGATTATGCGGCTTTGGTGGCGGCGGGAGATGAGTTGAAAAAGAAATATGCCGAAATTAAGATGGACGATGTTTTAGGAATGTCAAGAGATGACATTTTGCGCTTCTATGGCACAATAGAAGAGTTAGATAATTATTTAGCCGAAAAGATTTAAGATATGAAACGCTTAGTGATTGTTTATAATCCGCGCAGCTCACATTATGGTCGCGTGCAGAGAGACGTGTTGACGCCTGCTCGAAAACTGAAAGGCTGGATGATTGGTAAGTTTGAGGTGGCAGATACGGATGTGGACGATAATTCGCATCGTCTAGCAAAGGTATTCCGAGATGATGACCTAGTTATCGCGGCAGGCGGTGATGGCACGGCAACGATTGCAATTAATGGTATTATGCTGTCCGGCGCGAAAAATGTGCGAATTGGCGTGCTTGGCTTTGGAAATTTTAATGACACAGCGCGCAGTTTTGGCAACTTGAAGTTTGAAGAAATAATTAAGGGCGACGCAAAAGAAGTGTGGCCGCTTGAATGTAAAATAAACCGCGAACATTGGCGTTATGGGATGTGCTATTTTACGATTGGTATGTTTGCAGAGGCGTGTGCGATTTTTGACCATCCAAAAACTCGTAAAGCTTTGCAGAGTGGACGCAAGCGTACCTATTTTAGTCTCGGTTTACTGATTCGATGGTGGTTGAAGCAGCACCGCAAGAAATGGTTACCGCGATTTGTGTTAGGTAATTCATCGGATGAATATGTTGAATGCCAGGGTGCATCGGATTATATGGCGGTAAATGGTAAAACAGTGGCGAAGCTAATGCGGGGTGGAAAATTCTATCTTCAGAAGGAGTCATTCCTGAGCTTTAATGGTAAGATGTCGAAGTTCTTTAGATTGGCTGGAATGATGATTTGTAGTGTGTTCCGCCGAATTCCGGGGACGGAAAGTGATTATGATTGTCTCGTATTCCCGAAGCCGGCTAAAATAATGATGCAGGCCGAAGGGGAGTATAAAAAGCTTGAGAATGTGGAATTAGTAGAGATTTCCAAATCCAAGAAGCCGCTTCTGGCCATCATGAAATAACTATGGATGTTGTTGGTAGAGCAGAATATAAGCTTGAGAATGCGCTGAGAGCATTTCAGATTAATTTGCACGGGAAAACCGTACTGGATATTGGCTCGTCGACGGGCGGTTTTACCGAGATGGCGCTTCGCGTTGGAGCGGTCAAGGTGATTGCGGTCGAAAAAGGTACAAACCAAATGAAGGCGCCACTACGTTTTGATGAACGGGTGGAACTGCATGAAAAAACGGATATTTTTGAATTTAGCTGTGATGCACCGGATGTGATTTTGGCGGATGTGAGTTTCGTGAGCTTAGTGAAAGTGTTAGACTATGCGCGTGATAATTTGGCTGATGCGCATACGGAGTTTATTGTGATGCTAAAGCCGCAGTTTGAGGCAAAGCCATGGCAGTTGAATAAGGGTGTAATTAAGAATAATAAGATGCGTCGCGAGATTATTGCGGATTTTGAAGCGAGGATTCGAAAAAATGGGTTCGTGATTTTGGGGAAGAGAGATAATGAGTTGGCGGGGCGCTTCGGAAATGTTGAACGGTTTTATTATTTAAAAATAGCGAAATAAAAATATATCCTCTAGCGAGGATATATTTTTTAATCTTTGACGGGTTTATTCGGACTCGGCTTTAGCAATGACTGCTTCGCCGAATTTCTCATTTTCTTGTTCTGGAGTTTCAGCAGCTCCCGCAACTAATTCATAGGTTGCGAAATCGTTTGCACTTAAGATGTAACGATTAGTCTTGGAAATAGTTTCAAGAGTTGCGTCATCACAAACGGCGCAGAAATAACATTCTTCGTCGCCATTTTGGTCGCCACCCCAAGGAGCTTGGATGACAACTTTTTTACCCGTTGGATTTTTAATGATACGTGCTTTACCTTTGGCGCGGTAGCGACCCGGTTCGTCGGTAGCTTCGTAACGTTTTTTAAATGTCTCATCGGGAACAGGGTAATTATTAGCGCGGTCGCCAGGTTGTTGGAGTGGGTTTGTGACAATCCATTCGCCTGGAACGACTGGGCGCATGTCCTCGATTGCCGCTTCACGACTTTCGCCTTCACCGCGCATGACCCATGTTGTAATCATGTATTGTTGATGCTCTTCGTCGTAAGTTACATCAAGATGGGCATAGTCGCCAGCTTCAAGACCGGTTTCGGTAACTTGAACGGCGTTAACCACCTTTTTCTTAATGTAATATTCGGCAGTTTGAAAACGCTCGGTATACTCTGGTTCGGTCAAATCGACACGAATTTCCTTTGTCTCGGTGTGGATATTTTCGTCACTACCGGTTTCGGCATCAGAAGCACCACTAGTAGTACCGATTGTTTTTATTTCCTCGCTCATTTTTTCTCCGTTTTTGTTTTATATCAAAGAATGATACCCAATAAGTCCATTATATCAAAAAACTTATGTTTTGTCAAGGGGCGAGGGGAAGCTAGTTACTATTTAATCTAACAGCTAAATACGCAGTTATCTCAAATAGTAACTAGCTTTCTTCGCCTCGAACAAAAAACTTTTTGATAAATAAACAGTTATCCTAACATTAGATTAAGGGGAAACATGGTAAAATATGAGCATGGCTACGGAGGAAAAGTTAAAACCGAGTGATTATGTGCATCTACATAATCACACACATTATTCTTTGCTTGATGGTTTGACGAAGATTGATGAACTTGTGGGCTTCGTGAAGGATAGTGGTATGGAGGCGGTGGCCGTAACGGACCACGGCACGATGTCGGGCTTGATTGACCTCTATAAAACTTGTAAAGATGCGGAAGTAAAGCCGATTTTGGGACTTGAGGCTTATGTGGCGGCGCGTCGCTTGGAGGATCGCGATCCGGCTTATGACAAGGAGCGCTTTCATATTACCTTGCTCGCAATGAACGATAAAGGTTTTGAGAATCTTTGTCGAATGATGACGATCGCAGAAACGGAAGGAAAATATTATAAGCCGCGTATTGATCATCGAGTAATGGAAGAATATAACGAGGGTATTATTTGTTTGTCGGGCTGTATGGGTTCGGAAATCTCGATGGCAATTCGGAATGATGACTTAAAAAAGGCGCGCGAGTTGATTGACTGGTATGCGAAGACTTTTGATGGGCGGTTCTATCTTGAGATGCAGGATCATGGCCATCCAGATTCGACGACGCATAATCCAGAGCAACAAAAGGTAAACGAAGCTTTGATGAAGCTGTCGAAAGAGACGGGCTTGGACTTGGTGGTAACTTGTGATGCTCACTATTTGAAGAAAGAGGACCAAGATGCGCACGAAGTCCTGCTGTGTGTTGGTACCGGTAGTAACATCTCAGACGAAAAGCGTATGTCTTTAAAAGACTTCGATTTACATGTGATTCCGCCTGAAGAAATTATTAAACACTGGGAGAAGACCTGTCCGGAAGCAGTTCGTAATACGAAGAAAATTGCGGATCGCTGCAATGTAGAGATTCAATTGGGGCGAATTTTGATTCCAAAGTACCCGATTGATACTGGTGAGACTGAGAAGGAATATTTGGATCGCATAGTTTTTCAGGGCCTAGCGGAGCGCTTTGGATATTTATCGAAGGAAGAGGCGGCCAAGAAAACAGTGGCAGAAATTCGGCCATTACTCTCTAAAGAGATTTTGGAGCGCATTGATTACGAATTGGCGACCGTCGATAAGATGGGATATAACGGCTACTTCTTGATTGTGCAGGACTTTATCAACTGGGGTAAGGGTCAAGGTATTATTTATGGTCCTGGTCGTGGTTCAGCAGCTGGTTCGCTATTGGCTTATGCAATTCATATTACAGATTTGAATCCGCTAGAATATGACTTGCTCTTTGAGCGTTTCTTGAATCCAGATCGCATTTCGATGCCGGATATCGATACGGATATTCAGGATAACCGCCGCGATGAAGTAATTGAGTACTGTACGCAGAAATACGGTAAAGGTCGCGTGAGTAACATTGTGACCTTTGGTAAGATGATGGCGAAGAACGCCGTGCGCGATGTGGCGCGTGTTTTGGAGGTGCCATATGCGGAAGCGGATAGAATTGCGAAACTGGTGCCGGATCCGGTGATGGGGCATCATGTGAAACTGAAAGATGCAATTGTAAATGAGCCAGATTTAAAGAAAGAATATGAGACGAATCCGACTGCGAAGGAAGTGATTGACTTTGCGATGAAGCTAGAGGGAACGATTCGCTCACATGGTGTGCATGCTTGTGGTGTGGTGATTGCGCCGGATGATTTAGTGAAATTTATGCCGTTAGAGGTTTCCGCAAAAGGGCCACTGGCGACGCAATATCCGGGTCCACAAGTTGAGGAACTAGGTCTGCTTAAGATGGACTTTTTGGGTCTATCAAACTTGTCAGTGATTCAGCAGGCTCTGCGCATTATTAAGAAGGTGCATGGCAAAGTCATTAATATGGGCGAGTTGCCGTTAGATGACGATAAAGTTTATGAGTTATTCCGCAGGGGTGATACGACGGGCGTATTTCAGTTTGAATCGGCGGGCATGAAGCGATATTTGCGCGAGTTGCAACCGACGGCGTTTGACGACTTAATCGCTATGAATGCCTTGTATCGTCCGGGTCCAATGCAGTTTATTGAGAGCTTTATTAAACGTAAACATGGCGAAGAGCCAATTACGTATTTGCATCCTGGTCTAGAAAATTCCCTAAAGAATACCTACGGCATTTTGATTTATCAGGAACAGTTTATGCAGGCGTCTAAGGAATGGTGCGGCTTTACGGGCGGCCAGGCGGATACTTTGCGTAAGGCGGTCGGTAAGAAAAAAGTTGATCTCATGAACATGATGAAGCCACTATTTATTAAGGGTGCGGTGGAAGTTGGCGGCGCTACGGAGGAGATTGCGGAAACGTTCTGGAGCCAGCTGCTTGACTTCGCTAACTATTGTTTCAATAAGAGTCATGCTGCGTGCTATGCCTTAGTGGCATACTGGACGGCTTATCTGAAAACTTATTATCCAGAAGCCTTTATGGCGGCGTTGATGACAGCGGATATGCGCTGGACGGAACGTCTAGCGATTGAAATGACAGAATGCAAGCGTATGGGAATCCAGGTATTAGGCCCAGATATAAACGAATCCTACGCGGACTTTGCGACGGTAGGTAAATCAAAAACGATTCGTTTTGGCTTAGCAGCAATTAAGGGTATGGGGAAGGCACTGGCTGAAGAAGTTATTGACGAGCGTGATAAAAACGGCAAATTTAAGTCGGTATGTGATTTTTCGAAACGCGTGTCTGGAGTGAAGTTTAATAAGAAGAGCTGGGAATCAGTGATTAAGACTGGCGGTTTTGACAGCTTTGCGGATCGTTCGGATTTATTATTCAACCTGGATAAAATTCAGGCTTATGGCAACAAGATGCAAAAAGATGCCGCAAATGGACAGACGGACTTGTTTGGTGCGATGGGTACGGCCGCAGAGGTACCAGAAGTAGAAATTGCGCCGGCGCCAACGAAGTACTCTGACAAGGAACAGTTGATGTGGGAACGCGACTTAATGGGCTTATATATCTCGGCGCATCCGCTCGATAAATATGATACTTATTTCGAAGAGCAGACGATGCCGATTCGCGAGATTACGCCAGCGATTGATGGTGCAAGCGTAATTGTGGGCGGCATTATTACAAATGTGCGTTCGCTAATTACAAAGAGCGGTTCAAAAATGGCCTTCGTAAAGATTGAAGACAAGATGTCTGAGATTGAGGTGATTGTCTTCCCGAAGACCTTCGAGGAAGTGGGGGCGAAGTTGGTGCAGGATGCGGTTGTAAAGGTGACTGGTAGAGTTAATGCGTCGGATAGGGATGGCAATAAGACTGACGAGGCGAAGATAAATGCCGAATCGATCGATGTGATTACAGACGAAGAGTTAGATAATTATCAGTCGACGGGTGCGAAACTGAAAACTCCGACAAAAGGCGTATCGCAAAAGAAATCGCGCGGGAAGGTTGCGGCAACGGGCGTTGCGGATGGTAATGGAGGCGGTTATCGTAAGGGTGGTCAAGATAAGCCCGCGACACATTTTAGAACGACAGAAAGCGATGTGAATGCGCAGCCAATTAAGCCGAAGAAGATCTACTTACGGATTTTGGACGGAAGCGATAAGGATGCGCTCATAAAAATTAAACAGAGCTGTAGTGTTTATCCTGGACTTTCGGAAGTGATTTTGGTAATTGGCGACGATAAAAAAGCGATGCGGATGCCATTCCGTTGTGAACCAGAAGAGACTTTAATGAAGGAGCTGACTGAAATAATCGGCGAAGAAAACGTCGTTGTTAAATAGATAACAAAAAATCTCCCTTGCGGGAGACTTTTTGTTTTTAGATAAGTTTAAACTTGCTTGGCTTATCGTTATAGAGGTTGTCGTAGATACTTGGATGACCAATTTTGTTTGCGGCATCTACAACTTCGTCGATATTGTCGGTAATACGGTAGATTTTGCGATCTTCGCCGTTGATGGTCTTCATTGGTTGCATCTTAGTGGCAAAGAAATGGTCAAGCGGTTTCCAGAAAGATTTGCCAATGAGGAACATCGGCATTTTTGGCATTTTGTTTTCCTGCATGAGAATGAGAATTTCGGAAAATTCATCGAGTGTACCGAAGCCGCCAGGGAAGAATACATAAACTTTGGAGCTCATAGTGAGCATGACTTTGCGGGCGAAGAAATAATGAAATTCCATTTCGTCGGTGACGTAAGGATTGATATGCTGCTCATGGGCGAGCTGAATATTAAGTCCAATGCTGCGTCCGCCAGCTTCGTAGGCGCCTTTGTTGGCGGCTTCCATGATACTTGGGCCACCGCCGGTAATGACCGGATGGCCGTTTTGAGCGAGCTTATAGCCAAGTTGTTCGGCGAGTTTGCACCATTTGCCATTCATTGGTAGGCGGGCGGAACCGAAAATTGAGACACCTTGAGAATAAGTGCGAATTTTGGCGAGGCCTTGCTCGAGGTCTTTAGCATAGCGTAGAGAACGCTCAACATCCTCGGTATTAAGTTTGTTTTGGGCTATTTGATCAAGCCAGTTGGTGACGGAATCGTCCATTAACGTATCTCCTGTATAGGCATGGTATGTAATTTTGTATTTTGATTAATAATTCCAGCTTTGCTGCCAATTTTTTGAACCACCGAAGTGGAGTTAGCGGAAGCAAAGATAAGAGAATCCTTAAATGATTTGCCGTTGGCGTAGGCGGCGAGAAAACCTGAACCAAAGGCATCACCGGCACCGGTAGAATCTTTGACGCGGACATCTTCATAAATGCCGATGCGATAAACTTCGTTTTGATCAGTAGCAATAGCACCCTGGTTGCTGTCTGTGATGATTGCGGCTGGAACATAATTGCGAAGACGGCCGATTAATTCAGTTAGAGAGGTGCCCTCGACAATCATCTTAGACTCTTTTTTATTTACGAGTAAGACATCAACATCGGACAATAAGCCAAGTAATTTGCGGCGATACTGCAGCTCGAGATTACCTGGATTGAACATGATTTTGGCGCCAAGAGACTTTGCTTTAGTAAAGAATTGATCGAGCATATCCATATTGCCGCGAAAAGTAGTAACGTAAACCCAATCTGGATGGATAGTGTCTAAGTCATCCGGATTTAGCAAGTCAAATTTCGCTGATGCGCCACGGCAGGTGAGAATAGTGCGTTCGCCGGATGGGGCTAATAATAAGACAGAATAGCCGGTTTGAGCACGGTCAGTGTAGGTAACGTAGCTTGAATCAATACCTTCGTCGTCGAAAGAATTAATAATTGCAGTGCCCGCTGGGTCATTAGAAATACAGCCCATGAAAATAGACTCATGACCGTTGCGAGCAAAAGTAGTGGCAGCGTTTGAGGCGCCACCGCCAGTGCTAAACTGAATCTTATCAATATCTACTTTAGTGCCAAGCTCGAGCTGATTAAAGAAGCCACGCGAGTTGGTGCCAAAATCGTCATGGTCAACAAGATAAACGTCTTGCAAAGCAGCGCCGATACTAACGATGCGCGCCATTAAATAATATCCTCATTTTCGGTTTCGGCATTGAGCTTCTTGAAGACATCTTCTGGATCTTCTGCCTTTTCGATGGCGCTTCCGACATTAATCACGGTTACGCCGGCATGAGTAATAAGGCGGGCGTTTTCTAGATTAGCACCACCATCCCAGCCAATTTCGATGCCTTTATGAATTTCATCGATGAGAGCGACTTTTTCAAGTAGCAACAAATTAGCTTCGCCGCCATATTCGCCGAGGTTACCAGAGAAGATAAGAGCGTGGTCGGCCGCTTTGAGAATCGTTTTAATGGAGCCTGGATAGACACCTTTAACGATAGCGACGCCAACTTTCATGCCGTTTTGCTTAAGAGTATCAAAGATTGGCAATAAATCTTCACGAGCTTCGGCGTGAAAAATGACCATATTCGGATGTAATTTAAGAAGATCTTGGAGATGTTTTGATGGTTCGGCGGTCATCATATGAATATCAACCGTCCAGCCTTTTGGCCACCAGACGGCAGATTCATGAAGAGTAGTGTTATTAGTAAGAGTGCCGTCGGAGACGTCAATATGGACGCGCTTTGCGAAAGGGTAGTAGCGCTTAATAATTTCTTTATACTCAGTTGGGTTTGCGCTGAGAACGCTTGGAGCGATTACTGTAATTGCCATATTAATCCTCGTCTAATTTGCGACAACGGCGTTGATATTTTTCTTCTTGGATAGGTTTGGTATCCATGAAGGCGTTGATAATTTCTGCGTAATTATGCGTGTTCTCGTCTGCGGAAATGCAGAGAACATTGGCGTTATTGTGGCCGCGAGCTTCCATGGCCTCGATGGCGGAATCACAGATGGCGGCACGAACGCCTTTATAGCGGTTGGCCTGCATTGCCATGCCTTGGCCAGAGCCGCAAAGTAAGATGCCAAAATCGGTGTCATCGGTATTTGATGTCATAGCGATGGCAACTTTTTTGGCGTAGTCATTAAAATCGTCCTCGGCGTCGTAGGAGTTGGCGCCAAAATCGGTAAATGGAATCTGGCGGCCCTGGAGCCAGCTAATGATTTCATCTTTTAATTGGTAGCCGCGATGATCGGCGCCGAGGTAGACATGCATATTAGAATTGGCCCTCTTGATGTTCTTGGCCCATCTTGCCAAGATCTACGGTTAGTTCTACGAGACGATTACTATAGCCCCATTCATTGTCGTACCAAGCGACGACTTTGATGAGATTGCCACCGATAACATCGGTAAGCTTTAGGTCGACAATAGAAGAGTGGGAGTTGCCGCGATAATCAATAGAAACGAGCTCTTCTTCGGTAGCGTCGAGGATGCCTTGATAATAAGGATCAGCGGCGGCTTTCTTGAACAGCTCATTAATCTCTTCGACGGAGGTGTCACGCTTAGTGACGGCGGTAATATCCGAAAGGGAAACTACTGGGGTAGGAACGCGAACGGAAAGACCATTAAACTTGCCTTGAAGAGTAGGAATAGTAAGAGCAGCGGCTTTGCTAGCGCCGGTGGTCGTTGGGACGATGTTTTCGGCAGCAGAGCGAGCCTCGCGAATATCCTTAGCTGGAGCATCTTGGAGTTTCTGGCTAGCGGTATAACTGTGAACCGTAGTCATCATGGCCTTTTCAATACCAATGTTATCTTCGAGAACCTTCATGACTGGCGCAATACAGTTGGTGGTGCAGGAAGCGTTGGAAATAATTTCGTCATCATAGCTAACCTGATCTTCGTTTACGCCGAGAACGATGGTCTTAGCACCTTCACCCTTAGCTGGGGCAGAAATGACAACTTTGCGAGCGCCAGCATTGATATGAGCGCGAGCGGCGGCTGGATCGGTGAAGAAACCGGTAGATTCGATTACTACATCAATGCCAAGGTCACGCCATGGAAGATTGGCTGGGTCCTTTTCGGCGAAGACGCGGATAGCTTTGCCATTAACGATAATATTTTGATCGTCGGACTTAACGTCGGCAGAGTAGATGCCGTAGTTAGAGTCGTATTTTAGAAGATGCGCAAGAGTTTTGGCATCTGTAAGGTCGTTGATAGCGACCACTTCGACATCGTTGCGGTCGAAGGCAATCTTGAATGCATTGCGGCCAATACGTCCGAAGCCGTTAATAGCAATTCTTACCATTGAGTTTTCTCCTAATAGTTATTAGATGGTACTTATGCTTATTATACCATATAGGTTGTGCTATGATAGTGGAAAGGCCCGATTTTGGGCGCAAAAATTGAAAGGAGTGAAATGGCAGATTTTAACCAAGTACTTGAACCTGGAGATTACAAAAACGGCGAGATCAATGTCGTAATTGAGATTCCAACTGGTAGTAATCATAAAATTGAATGGGATCGTAAGCGTGCTTGCTTTATGCTCGATCGCATTGAGCCAGTGGCATTTGCAAAGCCTTGTAACTATGGCTTTATTCCGCAAACGCTCGATGAGGATGGCGATGAGCTCGATGTGCTTGTGATTACCGATCAGCCTTTAACCACTGGCATTTATGTAAAAGCTCGCATTCTTGGCGTGATGAAGTTTGAGGATGATGGGGAAGTTGACGATAAGATTATCGCCGTGGTCGATGATGATCGTAACAATGGCGATGTAATTAAGACGCTTGAAGATTTGCCAAAGCGCACCATCGAACAAATTGAGTTCCACTTCAATCATTACAAGGATTTGAAGAAGCCTGGCACGACCCATGTGAAAGGTTTCTTTGGCCTTGAAGAAGCCCAGAAGGTTATTGAAGACGCGATTAAGCGCTTCTAAAACTCAATAAACACAAAAACATCTTTCTTGTGGCTTAAACGCAACAGAGAGATGTTTTTTGTAGTCTGAGTAAATTATTTGCTCAAATTACTTATGCATATCAATATTGGATATGCTAAAATGAAAGAAAAGTAAGGAGGATTTCCATGGGCTTTATTAAAGCTTTTACGGGCGCTCTCAGTGGCAGCTTTGCCAACCAGTGGCTCGAATATATGGCACCACCAGCCTCGATGCGCGATCACGTATTGTTGGCACGTGCTACACCTGTAAAGGTTAACGGAAGTGAAAATAATGATGGCGAGGAGAACGCCAGTGTCATTTCCGACGGTAGTAAGTTTATGGTACCAGAAGGCACCTGTTTGATTACGGTAGAGAATGGTGGTATTACTGCCGTTATCGCTGAACCAGGTGGTTATACTTACACTACTCAGAATGTTCCAGAAGCTAAAAGCATGTTTGCTGGTGATGGCTTCTTTGCTTCGACCTTTGGCCAGAGCTGGAACCAGTTTAAGTTTGGCGGTCAGCCAGGCAACCAACAGCAAGCTTACTACGTAAATTTGAAAGATGTAGCTGGTCTTCGCTATGGTACGCAAAATGTAATTCGCTATAAGGATAGTAACTATCGTGGTTTGATGCTTTCCGTAACGAGTAATGGTACTTACACGATTAAGGTTGTGGATCCAATTCTCTTATTCAAGAATTTAGTACCTGTTGATATCGTATCTGGTCAGGGTCGTGGTATTTTCGAGCTTGGCGGTGAAGGCGACACTGGTGGCGTAGAGGATTCGCTCTTTTCGGGCTTTGTAGGCTCCTTAGCGGCAGCACTTTCTGCCTATACTAAGGGCGGTAAGTCAATCGACGATATTCAGGGCGGTACGGTTGAGTTTGCCAAGAATGTCAACGAAGCTGTTGAAGCTAACTTCCAATGGGGTACTAAGTATGGTCTCGAAGTCGTAAATGTGCAGCCACTTGGTCTCGACTGGGACGAAAAGTCCGCACAAATGGTCGAACAATTCAACGCAACGATGCTCTCTGGTATGGCACAAGCTCAGACTATGGGTATGGTTGGCGAAGAAATGGCCAAAGATGGTGGTCGCATTGGTGCTGCTTACTCTCAGGCAACGATTGCTCGTGGCTTCGAAGCTGCTGGCAACAACCAGGGTGGCAATGGTGGTACTACTGGTATGTTTGGTATGGGTATGGCTATCAATCAGATGGGTGGCGCAGGAAGCCTGACGACCCCTATTGGTGGTGGCGAAGCTGCTGCTCCAGCTCCAGCCGCTCCGGCTGCACCAGCTGAACAAGCCGCTGCTCCAGCAGAACCAGAAACTCCAGCCGCTGCTTAGTCGAGGAATTCGATTTTAATGGCTGAAAAGCTGAAAGATGGCCTACATCGCTGCCCGCATTGCGGGTCTAGCGATGTAGCGCTGGACGCAAAAGAAGGAAAGCTTAAATGTGCTTATTGTAAGACACTTTTTGAAGCAAAAAGTGCAAATGAGTATGGTGGCGTCGAGGGGATGAAAGGGGAAACGCGCGGGGCGGGTGCGGAAGATATTATTCCTGGCGACGATATCGTAAAAACATTTAAGTGTCCTTCTTGCGGTGCCGAAGTCGTAATAAATACCGACGAGTCAACCGATGCTAGTTGTCACTGGTGTCGTCATATTTTTGCTGTCAATGAAGCAGTATCGAATGGTGCAGTTCCGGATTTGGTCTTACCGTTTAAGATTACGAAAGAAGAGGCGATAGAAAAAGTCCGAAAGTGCATCAGTGGTCGAAGTGAAAATATAGCGCCAGGATTTATAGATGAGCTAGATAAGCGTGGCGTCGATGGTGTTTATTTCCCATTTATGATTGTGGACGTAAACGCGCGTATGGAAATGCGTGGGCAAGCCGAGATAAACCTGGATAAGAATAAAGTTACGCCACCATGGCGAATAGAAACTTATGAAATTGAGCGTAATTTTACGCTTTTGGTAGATGATTTAACAGTAGAATCATCGGCTGCGCGCCTTAATCAAGGTACATATATTAATTCAAATAATATTATTAATGCAATTTTGCCGTTCGATACGGAAAACGCGGCGGCCTGGGATGCAAATTATCTGAGAGGTTTTTCGAGTGAGAAGCGTAATGTAAGTGTTAATAGCCTTAAAGAGGTTGTGGCGCTGCAATCTGGAGACATTGGACGCCGTAAAGCAAAAGAGACAACTGTTCAGTACGATCGTGGGGTACGTTGGGAAAAAGAACACCTGGGTATTAAGGGCACGAAGTGGAAGTCGGCTTATTTACCAGTTTGGTTGTACAGTTACCATACGAAGTTTGCAGGCGATCCACGGATCTATTATGTGGCTGTAAATGCACGTACGGGTGAGACCGTCGGTTGTTTGCCATTGGCGACAGGAAATGGCCATTATGTAGAGACGGAAAATATTTCACGACATCGTCACGAAATAGAAACTAATGCAAAAATTGAAGAATTAACTCAAAAGGATGATTTAACATCATCGAGCGGAACATCATATAGTAAAGAGGTTTATAAGCGTAATGATAATCGGGTGATTGGTGCTCTATCGACTGGACGCAACGAAATGTTGGCTGTCGAGAAAAATCGTTTTCAGACAGGTAGTAATTATACGCAGGCTAAACGTAATAGTTCGAGTGGCTCAGGCGGTAACTTAGCTGGCATTATTATCTTTATTGTAATTCTATTGTTGATATTGCTTTTTGCGGGGGGTGGTTCTGGCGGAGGTGGCGGTTCGTCGAGTTATGATTCTGGATGGGACTATGATTACGGCTCCAGCTATGATTATGATTACGATTGGGGTGGCTCTGATTACGATTTTGATTATGATTCAGGTGGCTTCGATTATAGCTACGATTATTAAAAGGGAGGAATAATGGCGATAAAGAATGATAAGAATGGCGCAAATCGATGTCCAAAATGCGGCGCTACCGATATAGAGCTTGATGTTAATAGTGGCAAACTGAAGTGTAAGTATTGTCGCACTTTATTTGACGACCAGAGTGCTAATGCCTATGGCGGCGTTGAGGACTTGACAGACGAGATTATAGGTGAGGGCGCGACCAATATTATTCCAGACGAAAACACGATTTTGACCTTAAAGTGTCCAGCCTGTGGCGCAGAAGTCGTGATTAATACCGATGAAGTGACGAGTGCGCGCTGTCACTGGTGCCGCCATGTTTTGTCTGTTAACGAAAAAATGCCGAATGGCGCTGTCCCAGATTTAGTTTTGCCATTTAAGACAAAGAAAGAAGAAGCCGAAGCGAAAATTCATGAATTTGTTGGCAAAAGACAGTTTTTTGCGCATCCGAAATTTAAGACGGAATTTAAAACCGATAATATTTTGGGGGCGTACTTGCCTTACATGGTTGTAGATGTAAATGCGCACGCAGAGATGTCTGGCGAGGCGGAACATTTGGTGCGACAATATACTGTCGGATCTGGCAATTCTCGTAGGGTGAAATATGATGCGGATGCTTATGATGTGTCGCGCGAATTTGATTTGTTTGTTGATGATTTAACCGTCGAAGCGTCGTCTGATAAGCTAAATCAAGACCTGAAGACGAATACAAATAACGTGATTAATGCAATCATGCCGTTTGATACGGAAAATTGCGTCGGCTGGAATCCGGCTTATTTACGCGGCTTCTCGAGCGAGAAAAGAGATGCAAATATCGATCTTTTGAAGCCGGTGATGCAAGCGCAGGTGGGCGATGTGGCGCGCTATAAAGTTAAGGAAAGCATGACTTTCTATAATCGTGGCGCAAAATGGACGAATGAAAAAGTCGATATTAAAGGTACGAAATGGAAATCGGCGTATCTGCCAGTCTGGTTATATAGCTATTACCAAGAGGATAAAAAGCTATTGCATTATGTGGCGGTAAATGCGCGAACCGGTGCAGTGATGGGAAGTGTACCGATAAATAAGACTAAATTAAGAATTATATCTGGAATTATTGAAGTTATTGGTATTTTCCTCGGTTTTCAGTGGATAAGATTTTGGCTTGGTGTGGATACGGATGACGATAATCCATGGCTATTTGGCTTAGCCGGTTTGACTCCTGGTTTCATCTTTTATTGGATTAAGATGAGCAAATATCGCAATATGGATAAGCGTCATAAGCACGAAGCGAATACTAAATCCGAGATGAAGAATCTTAAGAAATCTGATAATTTGCGCGAACATAGGAAAGGCTTGTCGAATTCTCGTATTATTGGCCAGAACGATAGTGTTATTAAGGGGACGATTGCTACTAATGGTAAAGAAATGATGGGCGAAAAAATGGCTAATTATTTAGGAATAGACCGCATGTTTGGGTCGAAGCCAGAAGATAAGCCGGTGGGGCAAAACAATGACAATAAAAAATAGTATAGAAAGATGCCCGAACTGTGGCGGCTCGGATGTTACGCTAAACCAAAAGCTAGGAAAACTGCAATGTAGATATTGCCGCAGTGTTTTTGAGCCTGAATTAGGGAACGAACGTGACAATGTGTTATTGCTTAAAGGCAAAATTGTTGGTAAGGGTGCCGAGAAAATTATCGATGAAAAAGTAATGGTGACACTTAAGTGTTCGGCCTGCGGGTCCGAGGTATCCGTTAATACTTCTGAGGCTTTGACGGCAAGATGTCCTTGGTGCCGCAATACGCTGTCGATTAACGATAAATTGCCAAATGGGGCAGTACCCGATATGATTTTGCCATTTAAATTGTCGCGTAGGGCAGCGCATCGTTTGATGAATAAATTTGTGCAGGATCATAGAACTTTATGTAAGCAGGAATTCGCGGACCAGTTTAGCGAGGATAATTTAATGGGCGTTTATTTGCCATATATGGTAGTAGATATGAATGTCCATGCGGAGATGGCTGGCGTTGGAGAACATCAGACGCGGAGATATATGGTCGGTTCTGGCGATGATGCTGAGTGGCGTTATGATGCAGATATATATAATGTGGGCCGAAAATTTGAATTGATTGTTGATGATTTAACGATAGAGGCATCCGCTGATAAACTTAATCAAGACATATCGGTTAACACGAACAATATTGTTAGTGCGATTATGCCATTCGATACGCAAAATGCTGTGAAATGGGATGCGCGCTATACGACGGGGTTTGCCTTTGAAAAACGTGATGTTGACATCAAAGAGTTGGATAAATTGGTTAAGCTGCAAGTAGAAGATATTATGCGGTATAGGATGCGTGATTGGATTTCTTTCTATGATCGCGGCGTGCGTTGGGATAGGATGCAGCTTGAACAGAAGGGCGTAAAGTGGAAAACTGCATATCTACCAGTTTGGTTGTATAGTTACTTAGACAAGAAAAAAGACGGAAGCGCGGTCCTACATTATGTGGCCGTGAATGGACGAACGGGCGAATTAGTTGGCAGTGTGCCGGTAGAAAAGAATAAAGTATGGCATTGGGTAGGGGTAGTTCCAACAGTATGTGTCGGCATGGCAATTGCTCTGAAAATTATCTCGCTAGCAATTGATGGCTTCATCAGTCTATCGTATCTCCAGATGTTATTATCTATAGTGGCATTCTTTTGGGCTCTAATCGCTGGAGTTATAGTGGCAGTTAAATCTAACGAATATAAGAATAAGACGGCACGGCATATGCATGAAAAGGATACCGCTGCGGCGATAAAAAATGTCGTGGAAGAAGATTTTTATGCTTCGGCAGTTCATGGTTCAAGATATTCGCAGATGTACGATAGGAATGATTATAAGATAAAGGGGATACGAACCCGAAATGGTAGAGTGCAAGTGCGCGATAACCAATCTTCTAATCCTTTAATGATTATTATTATCTTTATGATTGCGATGTTTGTTTTCCCGATTGCATTCTTCATTTTCATATTGTTGCTCGTATAATTGTCATAAAACAGATGCTATACTTAAGGGTATGAAACTATATAATACCCTGACTCGTAGAGTCGAAGAATTTAGCCCTATTAATCCAAAAAGGGTAAAAGTCTATACTTGTGGACCGACGGTATATAGTTTTGCCCATATTGGGAATTTTACTTGTTATATTTATTGGGATCTGCTTGTGCGTACATTACGGCTGAATGGTTGGTCGGTAGATCGTGTTCTAAATATTACGGATGTAGGCCATCTTGCTTCTGATGCCGACGATGGCGAAGATAAGATGGAAAAAGGTGCAAAGCGTGATGGTAAGACGGTTTGGGAAGTCGCAGAAATGTATATGAACGATTACCTAAATAATTTCCGGGCATTAAATATGGTAGAACCGACAGATATTTGCCGTGCGACAGACTATATCAAAGAGGATATTGCGCTTGTTAATGAATTGGACAAGAAAGGCTTTTTGTATGATACGACAGATGGTTTGTATTTTGATACTTCGAAGTTTCCGACCTATGCCGATTTTGCGCGGCTGGATTTAGAGCATTTGAAGGCGGGCGCGCGCGTAGAGTTTAGTTCAGAGAAACGGAATCCGTCAGATTTTGCAGTTTGGAAATGGATTCGCGATGGCGAAGATCATGCGATGCAGTGGGAGTATCGTGGACGGATGGGGTATCCGGGATGGCATCTTGAGTGCTCGACGATAATTCATGAGAAACTTGGAGAGCCAATTGATATTCATTGCGGTGGCATTGATCACATTCCAGTGCATCACACGAATGAGATTGCACAAACTGAAGGCGCGTTCGGCAAAAAGATGTCTAATTTTTGGTTGCACAATAACTTTATTACGATTGAGGGGCAGAAAATTTCGAAATCGCTTGGCAACGTATATATGTTTAATGATTTGGCCGAGAAAGGTTACTCGCATATGGATTATAAAATGTGGGTTTTGCAGGGGCATTTCCAGAGTGAGCGTAATTTTTCGTTCGAAGATATTGCGGCGGCGAAGCAGCGTCTATTGAATTATCGTAATTTTGCAGCGTTACGTTGGCAAAAAGATGCTACTGATATGAATGATATACGTGACGTCATCAAGACGCAATTGGATAATAATTTAAACTCGGCGGGAGCTTTTGCGGAACTGGATAAATCTATTAGCAAAAATGTACCAGATGATGCGTTTGTGAAGTTTTTGGACGATGCCTTTGGCCTTATGATAGAAGAGACTACGCCAGATATACCAAATGAATTGAAACAAAAAATAAGTGACAGAATTCAGGCTAAAAAAGATAAAGATTACGTAAAAGCAGACGCTTTGCGTGATGAGATTGAAGCTAAAGGTATTACGTTACTCGATGGGGCAGATGGAGTAATCTGGCAATACGCTAAATAAAAAATATCCCCCAAGAGGGGGAATTTTTTAATAGCTATTTATTCGCAATGATTTTCTTTTCGTCGATTTTCTTCTTCGGCGGCTCAATATTACTGCCGTTAATTTTACCGTCATCCATTAAATCTGCGCCGTATTCTTCAATGAGAACTTTAATACAACCAGCAATTGGGATGGAGGTAATAGCGCCGGCGAGACCGAAGGTGTATACGCCAATTGTGACGGCTGACAAAATGACGAGCGCTGGTAGGTTCATACCCTTACCCTGGATTTTTGGCGAAATAATATTTGATTCGATTTGGAGATAAACGATTGTATAAATAAGGAAAGCGATGCCGGCCCACATGGTATTGAAGCCAAGGAGCAGAGCAACAATAGCGCCACCAATGAAGCTACCGAACATTGGAATTAAGCAAAAGACGCCCGTAATGAGGCCGAATGGGAATGCGAGCCCAGGGGCGATTCCGAAGATTAGGCAGATAATAAATACGGAGACCGTCGTACAGGCGGCATTGATTAATGCGACCGTGACGGCGCTTGAAACATAGGCAGAAACCGTTTCGGCGAGGCGGCTAACGACACGCTGTGCGCGCTTGGTATTTTTTGTTTTTCCGAAGACGTTCCAGAATTTTTTAACTAAGGCTGGCCCCTCGGTAAGCATAAAGAATGCAAGGACGAGCGCAAGAATTAATACCGCAAAGAAGCTACCGATTGAGCTGATTGAGTCGCTGAGTACAGTACCAAAATCGCCGACCATATTTTTCGAAAAGCCCTCGACGGCCTGATTTATTTGATCTTGAAGATTTGCAATACCGAGGGAGTTGCCAATCTTATTAATAAGACCAATATTGCCAGTTGCATCGTCGACTAGTGACGGAAGGCTGCTAAAAAACTTAATTGATTCGTTTGTGACTGTCGGAATAACGATTGCAGCAAAGGTTATAATGAAGCCCACAACGAGAATATAAGATAAAGCGATAGAAAAGTTACGGCTTTTACTTGGGAAAATATTTGCAAATTTTTTAATTAGCGGGGAGATTGCAAGCGCAAAGAAAAGTGCCGCAAAAATGATTGATAAGCCAAAACTGGCTTTATATAAAAGGTAGCCCGCAAACGCAAAACCGATAATCACTAGCCAAAAGCGAATAAAGGTCTTGGTGTCGATTTGGACCTTAGTTGTAGTGCTCATGCTTTAATTATAGCAAATAATCAATGGTAATACCCAGCCATGAAGTCGGCCATGTATTTATCGAAGGAATCATCAAGAATAGATTCGCGGATACGGTCACAAATGCGAACGACAAAGCGTTCATTATGGATGCTGGCAAGTGTCTTGCCGGTAATTTCGTCGACTTTATAGAGATGATGCAAATAAGCGGCAGTATAGTTTTGGCATAAATAACAATCGCAATCTGGATCAAGTGGTTCAAACAGCTCGCGATATTTGGCATTTTTGATATTAATGCGTCCATGCGGGGTATAAAGTGCGCCATTGCGAGCTTGGCGGGTCGGGGCGACGCAATCAAAAGTGTCACAGCCATACATGGCGCCAATAAATAGGTCGCGCGGTTCGGAGCCCATGCCAAGTAGATGACGCGGCTTGTCGTTTGGCAGGATTTCGTTAGTGAGTTTAATAATATTAGCGGTTTCGTCAGTCTCGGTAGTGTAGAGCGAGCCGATACCATAGCCATCAACTGGTTGTTTTGCCATTAGTTCGGCGGATTCGCGGCGAAGATCTTCAAATAAGCCACCCTGAACAACCGCGTATAGGAACTGCTGAGGCTTATTGTTGCTGCGGGCTTCTTCAGACAGACGTTGGTGTTCTGCTATGTTGCGAGGTAGCCAATCATGTGTGCGTTTCATGGACAGGCGGACTTTTTCTTTATCAGTAGAATCTATGGCTTGGTCGAAGGCCATGTGGATATCGGCGCCAATCTTCCATTGAGCTTGCATAGAGATTTCTGGATTCATGCGGATTTTATCGCCGTTGATATGAGATTTAAAAGTGACGCCATCGTGATCAATTTTGGCATCGGTAAGAGAAAGCATCTGGAAGCCGCCGGAATCAGTGAAAGTTGGGCCGTGCCAACCAGTAAATTCTGCTAGGCCGCCTGCCTTTTCGATTAAGTCTGGCCCAGGGGCGAGGATAAGATGATAGGTGTTAGCAAGAATGCCTTGGGAGCCAAGTTCGCGCATTTGCTGACAGGTGATAGCTTTGACGGCGGCACGTGTAGCGGCACCAATGAAGGCTGGAGTTTTAATGTCTCCGTGGGGTGTATGAATAATACCGGCTCGCATGAGACCAGTTTGCTTAGTAATATCAAATACTAATTCGGACATATTGGCTATATTTTAACAAAAATACAATTATCTTTGCATCATAAGCGGTTTGTTTTATAATAAAAGTATTATTATGGCGTATGTGAGACTAAAAGAAGTACGATGGATTATTTTGTCATTATTAATGGCTGTTGTTATTGGTCTTTTTGGAAATTCCGCTGTTTATGCGGCTGGCGTTTTGATTGTCGATGACGCTATGATAGCGGAACAGTCAGATTCGATTGAGGGTGGAATATCTACATTCAGCGATTCTGAAATCGAACAAGAATTAACATTTCATAAAGTTCAGGATAGTGTTACTTATAGCTTAAAAATTCTAAATACAGATTCTAAAGATTATACGATTAACGATATTTTGGTCGAAAATGACAATGACTATATAAACTATGAACTAGATGATGATTATGACGGCGAAGTAATTGACGCCTCAGGAGAGCTTGATATTATTTTGCGTGCGGAATATACAAATAGATTAGAGAATCTTACGCAACGTGACCAGGATTCATCTGTAAAACTAATAATAAAATACTCGGTGCCTGAAGATGAAATTGTTAATCCGGGAACCTGGGATAGTTTTAAGAGTATATTAGTTATCGCTTTCCTGTTCTGTGCAGGTTTGGCTGTGGCATTGATTTTTAATAAGAGAAGAAAAATATTCGGGTCCGCAATTCTTGTGGTTGCTATGATGGTTTCTATACCGGTTGTAGTGAATGCATCCGATACCTTTGAGGAAATAATAATTAATAGCACTTATCATCTAAATGATCGCGTAATAGTGAGTATATTTGATGGCACAAATACGAGTGAGCAAATAATAGACTATGGTGGTTCGATATCTGCTCCTGATGACCCGAGTAAAGAAGGATATACATTTGATAGTTGGATTTCGAATGATGAGCCATTTGACTTTGGTGCCTCAATTAATAGTGATTTGACGCTTGAGGCGACTTTTACGCCGAATACGGACACTTTGTATAAAGTTTTGCATAAAAAAATGAAAGTGAACGGCGAGGATTATGACGATCCTGAAATAGAAGAGAAGAGGGGAACGACGGGCGCTAATGTTACGCCGGGAGTTAAGACTTATGAGCATTTTGTTTCTCCGCAAACGCAGACAAAGACCATAACGGGTGATGGAAAAATGGAGGTTGAGTATTTATATGCTAGAGAGCAGTATGAGCTAACCTTAACCAATGCAGAATATATAGATAGTAATTTTGAGAGTAAAAAATATTACTACGGCACAACGATCACCCTAAAAGCCAAGGAGCGAGAAGGGTTTGTGTTTAAAAAGTGGAGCAATGATGTCACGTCAGACGAAATTAGCTTCGAAATGGAGAGTGATGTCGAGATTGGCCCGATTTACGAAGAAATAATACATACTGCGTTTGAGTTTAATGGCGCGTGTAGATTTAACGGGCCAAATATGAATATTTCGGGCGATGGCTGCGAACAATACTCTAATAATACGTATATAGATACGGGGGTCGGCCTATTTAGTGAAGACGATTACAGAAAAGATTTTCTAATCAGCTTTAATATTGATGAACTAAATCCATCTAATCTAGTTTATCGGGCGACTTTGTTCAATGCTACTTTGGAAGACGAAAGTAGGCAATGGCCGGGAATAGTTTTGCGACGAGATAATAACACTAATAATTTCGTACTTGGCTCGAATGTAGTAAAAGACGGTGTGAAGCTATCGAATAAAAAGATATATATTCCAATGGCCGGCGTGACGCAGATAGCTTTGATACGAAAAAATATGAACTTTTGCTATCAAATTAATAATGGCGCACCAATATTCGTGAACAACTTTAATAACCACAATGAGTTCTTTGAGTTAACATCTTGGGTTGGGGCATCAGTGGAAGATGGTGTACCGATTAGGCATTTTACGGGTGTGCTATCGAATATAAAAATTCAAATAGGTGCCGACGTAGATAATACCTTGACTTGCGAAGAAAACTAATAAATCAACATAGAATCGCCGTAGCTCAGTAACTTGTAGCCCGTTTGCGTGGCGTGTTCGTAGGCTGGTTTTAGATGATCCCATCCAGCGAAAGCGGCCGTCAGCATGAGGACGGTAGATTTTGGCGCGTGGAAGTTGGTGACGAGGGCGTCGATTGCCTGGAATTTAAAGCCTGGATAAATAAAAATATTATCTTCGCCTTCAGTCTTGCCGGTTTTTGCCCAAAATTCAAGAGTGCGGGTAACGGTTGTGCCGACTGCGATAACGCGATGCCCAGCGGCCTTAGTGGCCTCAATGGCTTTTACAGTTTCTGTAGGGATGTGAAACCATTCGGAATGCATATGATGCTCTTCGACGTTGTCGGTGCGAATTGGAAGGAAAGTGCCGAGGCCAACATGAAGAGTAAGATATCGAATTTGAACACCTTTTTCTTGGAGTTTTTGCATAAGAGATTTGGTCATATTAAGACTGGCGGTAGGAGCGGCGGCGGAGCCAAGCTGTTTTGCCCAAACGGTTTGATAGCGTTTAATATCGTCCGCATCGGCATCGCGATGTAGATATGGTGGAAGCGGGACATTGCCGTAATCGGCGACGATTTTAGTGATGTCGCGGCTGGAAGTAATAGTAGCGGTGCCGTTGCCAAGAATTTCTTTAATGGCGATAGTGTCAGTGGTTCTGGAATCGTCGTTGATATTTTTGACGGTAAGTATGTCGCCGGCATGAAGTTTGCCGCGGTACATAACATGGTCGATTTCACCATCATGTTTCTCTAGAACAACTAATTCTCGAGGACGACCATCTGGTAGCTCAGTAAAAACACGTGAGCGCATAACACGAGTATCGTTTAAGATAATTAAGTCTCCAGGTTCGAGAAAATCGGCTAGATCAGCGTAATGGGAGTCAGTTATTTGACCAGATTTGCGATTTAAAACGAGCAAACGAGTAGTACCGCGTACCTTTGGCGGACGTTTAGCGATACATTTTTCGGGTAAATCGTAATTATAATCGGAGACTAGCATGTTTATATATTATATAATTTTTTCCGATTTTTTGCAAAAGTTAGTTGTTGGTATAGATGTGATTTTGATCGAGAATAGTGCGAACACTTTTTACGATACGAATAAATAGATCGGCATCTGGATGCGGAATATCGCCATATTGACCAATATTAAACGCTACAACTCGGGTGGACTTAACGCCGTCGGAGAAGAAGAAATCAAATTGATTCCCATCTGCAACGTTATTTGCTTCGAGCTGGCGAATGTCGAAAATGCGGGGATTACGAGAATACAATTCGATAATCTGATTGATGTCAGATTCTTGGAGAGTGGAAGTAATCTTTTTTCCGTCACGGATTATAGTAACATTATTGGCTGGGGTGTTCTCGATGGTAATTCGTAGGATAACATTATCGAACTCGGTTAAAGATGGTCCATGAAAAGCAGGGGATATTTCATAGTTAAAAATAATCATATTTTTATTATATATCTTTTCAGTTTTTTAAGCTTTTTTAAGGTTGGGCAAATACACTGGTAATATATAGATAGGAGAATTATTATGAGAATTCTATACGTTGAAGATGAGAAATTCTTGGCTGAGGCCGTGAAACATAATTTAGAGAAGTCTGGTTTTGATGTTGATTTAGCTTTTGATGGTGAAGATGGTCTGAATGCCGCTCTTGATAATATATATGACTGCGTTGTTCTTGATGTGATGCTTCCGAAATTGTCTGGGATTGATATTTTGAGTAGAATGCGTGAGCGTAAGAAATCGACCCCAGTCATTATGTTGTCGGCGCTTTCTGAAGTTGAAGATAAAGTGCGTGGTTTAGACGCTGGTGCGGATGATTACCTAGCAAAACCTTTTAAAACGGCGGAATTAGTGGCACGAATTAATGCACTATCGCGTCGTCCGGCGGAAATGCAAGAGCGTAAGATTAGTTATCTCGATTTAACCTACGATTTAGATGAGAAGCAATTGAATGGCGTTAATTTAACAACAAAAGAGGCGGATATTGTGCACGAGTTAATGAAAACGCCAGAAAAAATAGTAAAGAAAGAATACTTGTTGAATAAAGTTTGGGGCGGTGATGCTTATGGGGAAGATAATTACATCGAAGTATATATGTCGCGTCTTCGTAAAGTCTTAAAGAAATTGAAGTCACATGCGAAGATAATGACCGTGCGCGGACTAGGTTATAAATTAGTAGAGGAATAATAATGTTTTCGGAACTGCGTAATAAATTTATCCTGACGAATATGGTAATTTCGACAGTTATTATCGTATTCGCTTTTTCATTGATATATGGGGTAACTGCTTATTCGCAGTCGCAGTCTATGCGCCGTCCGATGGATGTTCCGAATGAATTTAGTGCATCGGATATGCGTCAAGTTTTCGAACGTGAAATGCAAGAAGTGCGCAGCGAACATTTAGCCAGATTGGCGGTAGTATTGTTCATGGTGGGCGCAATGACGGAAATTTTGGTTTTCTTTGCGAGCTATTATTATGCCGAAAGATCAATTCGCCCAGTGAAAGAAGCATACGACAAACAGAGAGAGTTTATTGCGAACGCGTCGCATGAATTAAAGACGCCAATTGCGGCGGCACGAGCGAACTTCGAGGCGCTCGGTACGGATGAACAGCCATGGACGGATAATGTTGATATGGAATTGGAGCGGGCGAGTAAGTTGGTGAATGACTTATTGATGTTAGCGCGGACTGATGGCAGAAGTGTTGCGGCAACGAAGAGAGAAGTTGATTTGGTGAAAATTGTGCATAAGCGTGCGCAGCTAATTGAGGCTCGTTTGGGCGGTAAGGAGCTCATATTGGATATTCCGAAAAAAATGAAAACAACAATTGCCGACGCGGACTTTACGCAACTGCTGGATATTTTGCTGGATAATGCGGTAAAATACTCTAAGTCGAAGATTGTTGTAAAAATGACAACAAAATTCATCTATATTGAAAATGACGGGAAGACAATTGCGCCAGACAAAATATCACATGTGTTTGATAGGTTTTATCAAACCGATAAGACTGCGGAAGGATCTGGCCTTGGTTTAGCTATAGCAAAGGCTTTAGCGGTGCAGAATCATTGGAAGATTGAAGCAAGCTCGATAAATAAATTGACTCGTTTTACTTTAAGCTTCTAAATATTTTATAATTAAGCTAAAGCTTAATTAGGCAAAATATGAAAGACGATGATTTAATAAAACCGGTTGCAGAACCGATGAGCGATGAGCAGATTGCTCAGATTCAGAATACTCCACTTGAAGAGAAAAAAACGCATACGGGTTTGATAATTGGTTTAGTAGTTGGCTTCTTGGTGGTTGGCGCTTGCTTATTAGGCGTTGGTTTGGTCATCACAGGGATTCATCGTTTTGGCGAAAAAATAGAATCAATTGCCGAAGAAGATGATTGGGAACCAATAGATATCAATTTTGGCGTCGATGATGATGGCACAAATTATTATTCCAATGAATATATAGGGAATGATGAATTTGGATATTTAAAAGCAGATGGAGTTTGGCTGGATTTTGTAGATATCGATAGTAACGATACTTTGCAGTATAGTAGTGGGCTTTATATTGTTACGCTTTATGCGGCTTCGACGGATAAGATTAGTGCGACGGACTATGCTTCGAGAATATATGACAGCATGAAGGAAGATGATATCGAAAGCCTCATGAAAACAAATGCTACGATTGCAGATAAATATTCGGCTAATGTGATATCTGGGTATTATTACGACGACAACACTTGGATTTTTATTTGGATTTTTGAGGCCGAAGATGGAAAAACGCATTATGTATCAATTGAGGGGCCGAGCCGAAATAGTGACAAGTTTGATATGATTGATACCTTTACGTTGGGTATTAATACTTCTAGTACAAGTAAGAGTGGCTCTATCTGATATAATATTGGCATGAGTTTACAGATTGGAATTGTGGGGTTGGCTAATGTTGGCAAAAGTACGCTTTTTAATGCCTTAACGAACGCGGGGGCTTTGGCGGCAAATTACCCTTTTGCAACGATTGAGCCTAATACGGGTATTGTCGGTGTTCCGGATGCGCGTTTAGATGTTCTTGCAAAAATGTATGAGTCTGACAAAGTGGTGCCAGCGACGGTAGAGTTTGTAGATATTGCAGGTTTAATTGCTGGCGCGTCAAAAGGTGAAGGGCTTGGCAATAAGTTTTTGGCGAACATTCGAGAGTGCAAAGTAATATGTCATGTCGTTCGTGCTTTCAAAGATACGAATGTCACGCATGTAGCTGGAGGCCCTGACCCAAAACGTGATATAGAGACGGTAGAGACGGAACTTGCGCTGGCGGATATTGAGACATTAGAGAAAAGTTTGCCGAAGATACAGAAAGAGGCGCGTGGTGGTGATAAAGATGCGGCAAAGCGCGCAGAGCAGGCAACGAGTGCTCTTGAAGATTTGAAGAGCGGAAAGCTGCACATTGACGCAGTTGACGGACTGGATTTATTATCTGCTAAGCCGGTTTTTTATATGTTCAATATGGATGAAGACGAAGTTGTTGATGAGGATAAGAAGAAAGAACTTGCCGAATTAGTGGCGCCACAAGAATGTGTTTTCGTGAATGCAAAACTAGAATCCGAAATGGCTGATATGTCGGCGGAAGAGAAGAAGGAATTTTTGGATAGCTACGGCATTAAAGAGGATGGACTGAGTCAATTAGTACATGTGGCATATAAGACTTTGGGGTTACAGAGTTATCTGACGGCGGGAAAGAAGGAAACGCGCGCCTGGACGATTAAAAAAGGCGCTACTGCGCCGGAGGCGGCTGGAGTTATTCATTCAGATTTTCAGAGAGGTTTTATTGCGGCTACAATTTGTTCGTACGATGATCTCGTAAGACTTGGCTCAGAAAAAGCTGTGCGCGAAGCGGGGCTGATGCGAACAGAGGGCAAAGACTATGTCATGCAAGATGGTGATGTGGTCGAATTTAAGTTTAACGTTTAGGTGTTGTTTTTGCTAAAAATATTTGCGTTTTAGAAGTTGCTTATGCTAAACTAGTTATATGAGTCTAGGTTATGGTGTGGGCGACTTCTTCGCATTAGATATCGGAACAGACGCACTCAGGATGGTTCAGCTATCTGGAAATATTCAGCATGGCTGGGTTTTGGAGCGCTTTGCTTATGTTCCGGTAAGTCGTCAGATATTGCAAGATAGCAGTGACGCTGGTCGTCGCCGTCTTGGCGAAACGATTAAGAGTGCTGCTGATCAAGCTGGTATTAAAACAAAGAATATTGCGATGGGCATGCCATCGAATAAAACATTTACGACGATTATTGAGATTCCTACTCAAGATAGGAAGTCAATGGAAAAAATTATTAAATACCACGCCGACCAATACATCCCGATGCCGATAGATGACGCAAAGGTTGATTATGTGATTTTGGGACCTAGCCCGAATGATCCAAAGATTACCGAGGTGTTGTTGTCTTGTACGGCAATCCAGTACGCCGAAGAAAGAATGGAAAGCGTCGAAGCCTTTGGCTTTAATATGGTGGCGCAGGAGCCAGACTCGTTGGCCATGTCGCGCTCATTAACCCCTCCAGGGTTAGGAGATGCACGCCTGATTATCGATTATGGTGAGGATTCTACTGATTTGTCAGTTGTTTATGGTGCTCCGCGCCTAGTACGTATGCTCCCAGGCGGCCTTTCGGTGCTCGTGCGTACAGTCGCAAACTCTTTGAATGTAAAAGAGAGCCAAGCACGTCAGTTTATTTTGAAATTTGGTCTTGCTCAGGATAAGTTGGATGGTCAAGTCTTTAAAGCACTCGATCAGACACTTGAAAACTTTGCCTCAGAACTAACGAAGTCAATTCGCTTCTTCCAGACGAAATATCCAACAGTAAAGGTCGGCGGCATTGTGCTCTCTGGCTTTGCTGGAATTATTCCATTCTTGGCAGAATATCTCGAAGCTAAAACTGGTGTTCAGACGATTCAGGGTAACCCATGGCAGATGGTTAGGGTTACACAGCAACAACAGCAAGCCCTGTCTCAGGTTGCAGCAGAATTTTCGGTAGCGATTGGCTTAGCGGAAAGGACGAATAATAGGTAGGGTATTATGTACGAAATTAGCTTAGTCCCAGATGTAAAAGCAGAATTGCTGAAGAAACAAAAGTTGCGCAACTTAGTAATTCTGATTTGCATTATTGTGTCTATCGCCTGTGGCGCGGTAATTTTGATTTTACTTGGCTTTACAGGTACGCAAGCACTAACGCTTGCTGGAATCGATACTGAAGTTGTCTGTAGGACGACTGGGCCAACTCGCGATGTTAAAAAGTGCGATCAGAAAGATAAGAATGGTAGGCAATATCCTGCAATTATGAAGTTTGAAAACTATGAAGAGCTCTTGACTATTCAGGACCAGATGCATAACATTAAACTTCTTAATGGAGAAAAGATTAAGATGTCAAGGCTATTCCCGGTACTTGATATCATTCTCCCAACTGGCGAAAACAATGTTAGCATTACGGAACTGAGTGCTGATTTAAGTGAAGGCGTACTATACTTCGATGCCGTAGGCAGCGCTTCAAACAATATTGGCTATCGTTCGCTCGAAGCTTTCAAGAAGAATGCGGCAAGCTCATACTTCGATTATGGCGATTACATGCGCAAAGACACGAGTACGGGTGAATATGTTGCCATTCCTTCCTTCTGTATTACGGAAGTGCTAGAAGATAATCTGATTTACGGCGTTTATCATAAGGGTGCGGCTGGATGCGAAGCCCCAATGGTGAGCAAGAATAATTCCGAATCTGACGATGATGATGAGGAAGAAGAAGAAAATGAAAAAGTTGACGATATCTACATCTTACGAACCTATCGCAATAAAAGCGAGATGGAAGATGCCAAGAATGGTAATACTAAGCGTAAAGATCTGAATATTAAAGCTGGTTATTACTTTGAAAGTAATTGCACTGTATTCGATGGAGCAAGTGGCAATATTGACTCTAAGGCTACATTGGAAAAATGTAAGTTAGTCCCAGAGGAAGTCACTACAACAAACTCTAACTTCGGTAAGGATGCTGACGGGAACTTAGTACTGTCATTTACGGCGAATGTTTATGTAAACATGGATGTATTTAAGTCATCATATAAACACATGAGGGTGATTGGCCCATCTCGCCAAAACGTAACAGATAGCTACATTCAGGTGCGCGATATGTTCACGGATAAAGCTACCGATTTGGAGGACAATTAATCATGGCTGAAGCAAACGAAAAGAAAAGTAGTGGTAAAGCAGCAATTGGCAAACGTGCGAAGATTAGCAAGGCGCAGCGTAATATGTTTATTGCTATCGCCTTAGCTTCGATTGTTTTTGGCATTACCTTGGTTGGTGTTGTATATCTAGCGCGCGTGATTAAATTTAATAAGGCGGTAATTGATGTAAAGAGAGAGGCATTAGATGAGATTAAGACCGTTCAGGAAAACTTAAATAATCTATCTAATGATGTCGAAGCCTTATCTGAGAATGAATATCTGGAGGCAGTTGCTCGTCAGCGCAGTAAGCTCTGTACGGATGGGGATTTTGAATATAGCCTCGCCGAAATTCAAAAGGCAAGGATTTGCTCTTCGCTTAGGGTTATTCCAGACTCTATGCCATCTGCATTAAATGCTGAGGCAGCTGCGGCTAGCTTGAACCAGCTTTTGAACTGGAGCAATGGTGGTACCGGTGTTAATGTGGAGTTTATTGGCTTAACCAATACTGCAAGAATACCCGCTAGGTTGCAATCGGCGTTTGCCTCAAATACCATAGATGGTACGGCAGGATCGCTAACTGTAAATCCAATTGGTATTAGTTTTTCTCTTAGTGACAGTTCGGCAAGGATTATGAATTCGCTTGATATGATAGAGAGATCTATACGTCCATTTGATGTTTCGAGTTTCAAGATATCCTGGTCTGATAGTGGCTCGATTGATCTAACGGCTTCGTATGTCGGTTATTACACGAATAGAAAGTCTATTACGATAAACAAAAAAGTCTTGTGCGCAGATGGCACAAGCAAGAAATGTTCGTTAAAGCATGGCGAGGAAGTAGGTAAAAAATGAAAAACACGGATATTGCATTAATAGTTTTGATAGCCGTTGTAAGCGTGATTATTTCCTATTTCTTGGGTAACTGGATTCTTGGTGATCCTGGCGATTTAACATCCGAAATGACATATGTAGATAGTATTTCTGGAATCGTCGAAGATCCCGATGTAGAGGAATATAATGGTTCGATGCGAAACCCTACTGTTGAGGTTTACATTGGTGAATGTGAAGATGGCAAGGTTTGGGATGAAGATACGAATACTTGTATTGATAGCGAAGATGGCGGCGACGAAAATGGCGGTGGCACAGGTGGGGATGAACCGACCGAACGCCCGTCTGGAGAATAGCTAATGCTCCTAAATAAGGAGTCACAAGATAAGGTAGTAAGCCTTCTAGTTGAGAATGGCTTGGTTGATGCTGGACTCGTTAAGAAAACCTATAATGAGGTTTCAAAGAGTGGTCAGCCGATTTTAGCTGTCTTAAAAAGCAAAAATGTTGCTACGGATGACTGCATTCAACATGCGACGGCTGAAATTCTTGGTATTCAATATTACGATTTGCGAAATGTAAAGTTTGACAAGGAAATTCTCCAGAAGATTCCACAAGATGTGGCGTCGCGCTCAAAGACTGTTCCACTCGGGATGCAGGGCGGTATGCTCGTGGTGGCGATGCTCGATACTACGAATGTCCAACGTACGGATTATATCTCGACTTTAGTCCGAATGCCGATTCGGACGGTGATGACTTCCGAAGCTGGTATCGAAAATGCGTTGATGCAATATATTGCCGACCTTAAAGATGTCGATAAAGTCGCTAAGCAAGAAGAGGCTGAAATTCGTTCGCAATCTGGGCAAGTTGCACAGACAATTACGCAGGATTCGCCAATTTCGAAGGCGTTAGCTTCAATTCTTGATTACGCCGCTAAGTCTAAGGCGTCGGATATTCACGTTGAGCCACTTGAGAAATCGCTCGTTATTCGTATGCGTATTGATGGTGTTTTGCGCCAAACGATGGAACTGCCGAAGTCGATTGAGCCAGCATTAGTATCGCGTATTAAAATTATGGCTAAGTTGAAGATTGATGAGCATCGTATTCCACAAGATGGTCAGTTCGCCGTAGTTGTAAATGATAACGCGATTGATCTTCGTATTGCGACATCGCCGGTGGTTTGGGGTGAGCAAGTGGTGATTCGTCTTTTGGATAAATCTGGTACTTCGATGGAAGTTGAGAAGATGGGTATGACTGGTCGCGCGTTGGCGGATGTGATGGATGGCATCTCGAAGCCAAATGGTATGATTTTGACTTCCGGTCCAACTGGTTCTGGTAAGTCTACGACTCTGTATGCCTTAATCAAGAAGATAAAAGACGAAAAAATTAATATCGTTACGCTTGAGGATCCGGTCGAGTATAAGATGGATGGCGTAAACCAGATTCAGATTAATACCGATGCTGGTTTAACCTTTGCTTCTGGCCTACGTTCGATTTTGCGTCAAGACCCTGATGTAGTAATGGTAGGTGAGATTCGCGATGGTGAAACGGCGAACTTGGCGGTGCAGGCGGCATTGACGGGCCACTTGGTATTCTCGACACTCCACACCAACTCAGCAGCAGGTATTATGCCGCGTCTCTTGGATATGGGCATCGAGCCGTTCTTGATTGCTTCGACTTTGAATACGGTGATTGGTCAGCGTCTTGTGCGCCGCGTGGCAGAACGCCGTGAGAGCTACCAATCTTCAGAACTTGAAACAAATGCGATTAAGCAAGTAGTGGGGAACTTATTACCGCAATCACAAGGTGATGTAGCGGCCGTGAGTGAAAAACTTGGCTATGGCACTTTGCCGGTAGCGAATTCGAAGAGCTTTACCTTGGTGAAGGGTATTGAATCGGAGGAGACGCCGGGTGGCTATAAAGGTCGTGCTGGTCTTTATGAAACGATTGCTGTTGATGAGGATATTCAGAAGCTGATTGTTGCACATGCGACATCTGGTGATATTATGCGTGTAGCAAAGATGAAGGGTGCAATTACGATGCGCCAAGATGGTGTCCTGAAGGCCTTAACTGGTGTAACAACATTTGAAGAGGTGAATCGCGTTGCGTCTGACCTTGCGTAAGCGTTAGCTGTATTGACTTTTCCCCCAATATGTGCTATAATAGACATGTTGGGGTTATTTTGTGGCCTCAAGGATCTTTGAAAGGGGGAAAGATGAATGTTCCCAATCTATATCTGCTGGGACGGCAGCCTGAGACCCGCCGAACAAAATGCCATCCTGAGGGGTGTGCGTGAAACAGAGGCGATCTTTGGGTGTACTTTCGTGTGCTACGGTGCGCGTAAGTGGACTTATGGCCGCTATACCAGCTCTGATGCAATTGTACGCGCTGCGCCGCGTAACGAGAAAGGTCAGAAGAATGCAAGTTCTATTCTGACAATTATGGCGGATGTCATGAGGGAATGGGTCGAACCGGGCGCAATGATCCTGTTTACCAGTGAAGACCTGAGCGTGCGCGGGATAAATTGGTGCTTCGGGGCGGCTCGCTCTGAGGTTAAAATGACCGTGCAAAGTGTAGCGCGTTATCGTGGGCTGAGCGAAGAAGTGATGTCGGCTTGTATACGCAGAACAATGCGTCATGAACTTGGCCACATTTTCGAATGCGCAAAAGACCTGAAGCGTAGCAACACAGAGATGAATCTCGGTGAACATTGCACAAATGCTGGATGCTCAATGTGTCAGACCTTGGATTTACCGACTTTAATCCGCTTGGCGGGTGAGGAGGATGAGCGCGATTGTTTCTGCGAACAATGCAAAGCAGATATGCGTCGTTTCAAATCGAAATTCGAGGCTGGACAGAGGCAGCTCGTTAAGCCGAAAGGCAGAAGAGTAAACTATGCAGCATCTGGCGGAATTCCGCACAGAAAGAGGATGTAACATTCAATCAAAAAACTCCGGCTGGAACAGGCCGGAGCTTTTTTATCATGTTGTTGTTTTTTTGATATAATCAACGGATGGCGATGCTCCGCGTTCTTTAAATTACGGGAGTTGGTTATTTTGAAAAGTAAAAGAGCAATCGCGAGTGTAATATTAGCTCTGGTAATTATTGTCTTGATGCCGCTTACAGCATATGCGTACTCGACTGTCTGGCATCAGTATTCTGGCATTGATTATGTACCTAACGCCGGAATTAATAGTGCTGTAGCTAGTGGTGGTAATACTGTTATATTCCAAGGCGTAGCGTATGGTGTTAGTGGAAAGTTTAGGGCGCGTATACAGAGCCGCCCATTGTCCGGTAATGAGGGCTTTACTGATGTATCAAATGTTTCGTTTCGATACGTTACACCTACGACGGAACAGACCTATAACACTATCACTAATCAGATGGTGGATGGGCAATTTTTCAGACTATACTGGAATATCCCAAATACATTTGCATATTTTATATCAAGAGAGTATAGGGTAGTGCTAACATGTATGGGGAGCCCACATGATATAGAATTAAATGATATTACATTCTATAAGCAATCATAATTAATAATTGGGAGCATCGCCATCGCCTGCGGCAATTCCGCAGGCGTTTTCAAATGTTGATATAATAAATATATGTTTAGTTATGTGGCTTTTTTTATAAATATCATAATATTTTTTTATTGTGGATTATCTTCCCGGATATTAAAGGTTAACTATATTTGGATATATCCGATTCTGTTGTTGCTAATCGCCTTTCTTGATGCGTTTTGGTATAAGAAATATTATAAAAATGCAAATAAGAAAGATACCAATAATTATAATGTGGCGATTATAACTATTTCTGCTATTTTTAAAACACTAGTTGTTGGTATTTTTGCTGATTTCGTATCGAATATACCTTCATTGTTTATAAATGCAGCTTTAGATAGCTTGTTGATAAAAATTTTGCTATTTGTTCTAATCGATTGTGTTGTCTTGAAGATTATTGGTAATAAATGCAATAAGAAGCTGCTTTCTATTCATACGGTTATTATGTTTCTCGCATTGAGTGTGATTAGGATTATCTATCCATCTGACGGATATACTTTATATTATATTTCCGGAATTTTAGCAGAAAATCTGCTGCTGAGCGTAATACCATTTACGATTGTTGGCATTAATAAGAAATAATCAAAAAACTCCGGCTGGAACAGGCCGGAGCTTTTTCTTGCGTTAATTATTTTACTTCTTCGGCGCCTTTGTAGATGTAATTACCATCTTCGAGGTGGAATTTGAGATGGTAGTTTTTGAGCCCTTTGTAGTTGGAGGACTTAATGCCGCCGTATAGAATATCGTTTTTGCTATTGCATTTAAATGTGTTGGTGCGGCCGATGCCGTCGTAGCAGGTTTCGTTTTCGGTTTGAACTTCGCCGCTGGTTAAATCGTATTCCGTCATATCGCTATTAAAGACATTGAAGTAGACGTAGGCATCGTCGCCATCGAACTTAACGTCGTTGATATAGGTATATGAGACGGTACTTACTTCGCCACCGCCACCGCCAGAATAGAGAGTTTTATTGCTGACAACATAGATGTAATCCATGCCCGGATAAGTGTAGTCGAGGCGAATAACTTTATTGTTTTCGAGATCAAGTTCCTCGCCAAAGAGTTTTTTGTATTCTTCGGCAATTGGCGTAATGTCGAAATTGCGGCTGACTCGGTAGAAGTTGAAGGTGTCTGGATCTTTTTTAGTATCGACGCCCATTGCTGTTTGGAGCGCAGTAAGTTCCTCTTCAGTCATTGTTTCCCAGTTGGTTACGAACTTATCGTCGACTAGGGTACCACGAGCGATAGTGGCTTTAGCATCCAAAGATAATTCGTTGAGTTCAGACAGGGAAGAATAGCGAGGGGTTTTATAGATCGAGAGTTGATCGGATTCGTCGTCGAATAAGAAGAAAATAAGATTTGTGCGACGGATTAACTCTTTAGTGTCGGCAATAACGTCGTTGGCACTCTTGGCGGTAACGGTTTCGCCGGTTGGGCTATCGGTGTCGCCCGATTTATTAGTTAGGGCATTAATAAGGAAAAATGCGCCGATACCGAGTGCGAAAGCAACGATAGCGGTAATGATAATTGCGCCAGCTTTGCCTTTAGCCTTTGGAGCTTCAGTTGGAGCTGGAGTTTGAGTTGTTGATACTTCTTGTTCCATACTTTTAGTTTAACATAAGTAGTATGGATGTTGAGAGAGAGTTAATTTGCTGTGCAAATTAACACCGTGCGGCGTCGCCTCACAAATAAAAATGCAAGCATTTTTGCTTGCCTCGGCTCCTACCACGGGCGAACTACGTTCGCCTCCCGTCAAATGCATATCAGTAAAGTTTAAAAAATACCCTTAAAGGGTATGTTTTAAACTTTATGGTGCGAGTTGAGAGAGTCGAACTCTCATGTTGAGTTTGGAAAACTCACAT
>JAUNHY010000001.1:71217-99557 GCA_030523715.1 Candidatus Saccharimonadota bacterium | reverse complement strand
TCCAAACCACTCACTAAAATACATAAAGAAGTTGCGGTTACCATACGAGCCACAATAGGCTTCACCTGGATAGTTTGCTAGCGCCGCATCATTTGGCGTATATGGTGTGTAAATATAGAGGGAAGTGGTCGCAATATTTTCCAAATACACCGACTTGGTGCCGCAAGAATAATTTGGCGAGTAATAAATATTATTTGTCATGTACGGATAATAGCCATAGCTATAAATATGCTCTTTGTAATAATTCAGCTGCCAGGCCGCCTTCATAACTTGGTTATAAAAACCAAAATAGGCCGAATCGCATGGTGCATTGTCTGGGCAAGCATAGCCCATCACGGTGTTGTATTCGTTCTTAAGCGGCCAAGTATCGCCCCATACATAGGATTCCTTTTTCAACATCACAAGCAAAACTTGCGGGTTAATATTGTACGCATGCGCCGCATCATAAATAATCTGCGCCGCCGAAATCATGCCTTCTTCCGCGACGGCGTTTGTTTCAAAATTTGTCTTGTGCGTGGTTGGATTTTCGTAATACTTACTAATACACACATATGGCGCATCATGATAATCCGTCCGGCCCGCTTCGCGCATCATCCGCGCATATTCACGACGTGATATATTCGGATTCACTGCCACGCCATTAATCTTGCGACCATAACCAATCGGCTGTTCGCCCCACATGTCGCAATTTGCAGAATATCTATCCAGGTGCGCCTGAATTTCGGCAACTGTCATTGTGTCCGGGTTATAAAACACTGCGTCATCAATAATACGCCCAGCATTAAAATCTGTCGCTTTTACAGCATCCGTTTCCGGAGTATTTTTATAGGCCAGCCCAAAAAACACCGCCAAGAACAATCCCGCCGCAATAATAACGCTACATCTTAAAGCTTTGTGTCTCACTCGCACCCTCCGCATCTTCTGATTTATATTCGACCTTTATTTGCCATTCGCCGGCACTCAAACTGCTTTTTTCTAATACTAACGACTCGCAAACTGTCGTCTTTGGATCTGGTAGCACATCTTTGGTATAAGTTACCATTTCTGTACCTTTTGTTAGGATATAACTGCACTTACCGCCAGTCTCTAAGAAATTCGTTACGCGAGCACTAAAGATAATCATCTTGTCATTCTGGTTAATGCTTAGCACGGTATTAGCAATTTTTAAGCCATTCGGTGCTTTTTCTACCTCGGTATCGTTCTGCGAAGCATCATAGGCGTCTTTTTCGTCATAAACTGCCGTGCCATCGTTTGAATCTGAGTTATTGTCTTCTGTATAAAGTGATGCCGTATTTATATCGCTTGATACATTTTCGGTATTGTCTTTTTCTTTCATTTGGTCGCGAATTGCGAGCGTGCCGAACACGATTACGGCCGCCAAAACAAACACCAACAGCACAATTAAAACAGAGCCGGTATTATTATTTTTTGAGGATTTTTTTGTCTTTTTATTTTTAGTAGCCATAATATAGCACTCCTTACTAAAATTTAAGCATTTTTTATCTTAAAAATCAAGATGTTTATGCTATTTTACAAAAAATGTCATTGTGGCCATTTTGCTTGTGCTATAATTTAGACATATATGGCTTTGTTTGGTGGTAGAAGAGATGACGATTTAGAGGATGGTTATCGTCGTGCTGAAGATGGCGAAACGCCAGACATGACTTTGAATGGAATTCCGCAAGTCCGCAAGAGCGATGATCGTGAAGGAGATAATGGCATCTCTAGAGGTATTTTTAATCGCGTTACTTCCAGCCAAGACGAAAAATATGGCGACCGCGACAAGAATGATAAGAGTAAAAAACGCGATGATGCAGCTTCTAATCTCAAAAAAGGCGAAAGTTTTGCCTCTGGTGTAGGCGGTAACGTCAAAAAGATTATGGGTATGGACGGTGGTTCCGAAGAGGCTCGCCAGTCCGAAAGCGATGTCGCCAGTGGAAACTGGTTGAGTAATATAAGAGGTAAAGATTCAGCCGAAGAAAGAACCAGAAAACGCAAAAAACGCTTTATGCGCACAATTGGGCCGACTCTTGCTGCTGGTTGCGGCGTGGTTGGCTTTGGCGCAATGTCATTCTTTGGCCAAATGACACTGCCATTTAGCTTTGTTTCTCAGTTGCAGATGAAATTTGATTCCATTGGCACTTCGACGACTATGCGTACCAAGCAGTTTTATCGTTATCAGGCCAATGCTGCCGATCGCGGAACTATTCTCGGCGATCCTGTAAAAGATTACACGAAGGAACATTCCAGGATTTATAAGGTTTTTACCGGCAACGACAATGACTATTTTAAGATAACTCCAAGACAGCAGGCTAAACTCTCTAAATCTGGCATTACGGTCGTAGAAGAGTCGCCTGGTGTTCAGGTTATGAAATATACAAACCCATCAAACAATGTCGAATATACTATTGTTCCAGACGCCAATATGGCCAGTGGTGAGAATAGGGTATATATTGACGATTTCTATGAAAAAGATACGAATTTCCACGATGCATATTTCTCTGGCGCTCGCACTTGGCGTGGCGCAGTTAGTTCGTGGTTCGATAAGCTAGCAAACAAGTTCTTAAGTTATTTTGGCGTTAAGCGTGGAGTTTGGGCAGCATATAAGCAAAGTGGCGCATCCGAAGAAAATTTAAAAAAATACAAAACTACTATCTCTGACGAGTCTAAAACAAACGGCATAAAAGGTTCTGCTTCCACGACAACTAACGAGGAGGTAGTGGATGATGAAGGAGAACCAACGGGTGATCTTAAGGTCGGCGATACGGATAGCGATAATCTTGATATTCCAGAAGATGCATCGGAAGCCGAGGTGAACGAAAAAACCAAGAGCTTCGTAAGTGGCAAAGCCGCCAAAATTGTTGGTGCCGCAAGCCAAGCTGCATCATTAATATGTATGGCAACGGATATTATCGGCGCCATTAACTTAATTGTGATGGCCTACCAAACTACGCAGGTAATTAAAACCGGCATGGCAATTTTTGAGGGCACCCAAAAGGCTCAGGTAGAGTCCAGCCAAACTACTCCTATTAGCCTAATTGGCGATTCTTATACAAAGACTTTAGCTCAATCTATAACTAGCGTCGATGTGGCAAATACCAGTGTTGCAAATACAAATTCTTCTAATAGCACTATTGCAACTATGTCTGAAGATAACTCTGGCTCCGCGATGGAGTCGGAAAATGTAAAGGCCATGTACGAGGGGCGTGTGCCAAACGGCGAAGATTCGAGTATAAAATCATTCAACATCAGCAATGCTGTCAATGGGGTTATGAAAGCTCTGGGTAGTTCTATGGCCGGCTTTAAGGCTTGTAGTTTCGCGAGGTTAGGTGCAGCTATTGCTAACGCCGTGCTGGACACCATTCAGGTCGTGGGATGCATTCTTTCGTTCGGTATTGGTTGTGTAGTAGATATTCTAATTGACGTTGCTAAAGCTGCCGCGAAATCAATTGCCTTAGCGCTTATTACAAATCTTGTCATATCTGCATTTGTACCATGGGTCGCAAATATCTTAACACGTAAATTCTCGAAGGAAGTGTTAGGCGTAGATTTGGGTACGGCGGGAGTATCGGCTGGTAATATGATACAAGGCAATAACCACCTATATACAGGAGGTTCGTTGGCAACTGAGTCGTCGCTATCATCATACTTGATGGAAAGAGACCGAGTCATAGCGGATACGGCCGCATATGAATCTAGAAATAGAGATCCAATGGACTACACATCTCCATATACATTTATGGGTCAGCTTGTCACAAAAACAATACCGATTACTATTCAATCTAAAGGTGTAGTGGATACTGTCGGGTCATTAGTGCGTACAGTGGGCAGTTCTATATCATCACTTATGCCTGGTGCTTCCGCTGTTAGCTCGGCTGTAGAGGCGCATGAATGGGCGGAATATACGAGTAAGTATTGTCCAGACTTGGCCGAGATTGGCGCCGTCGGCGACGCAACCTGTAATCCATTTATCATATCAGATACAAAGACTATGGCATTAGATCCAGCTGAAGTTGTATATAAGGTCAGCCAACTCGATGACAACTTCGAAGATGAGAGCGGTACGGATGTTCCAATAATTAAGAAGGATAGTATGTTAGCTCGATATATTCTTTATTGCGGTCAGCGCCAATCTCCATTTGGTATTGCCGACCAAAATATCGCTACTGATTTCAAGAATGTCACTACTGGATCAACTGTCGGTGATTCAATCGTTGGCGCAGTCCCAATTGTGGGTAGCTTAGTAGATATTTACAGTGCAACTGAGGTGATTAAAAACTTTGGATATATTTCTGGCGAGTCTTGCGTAACAGACAATAATGCCCCAACCCCTCCTCTTAGTAAGACGTCAGACTGGAGCGAAAATAAATATTATCAACGCTTCCTAGAAGATCAGCGCCTAGCAGAGTCAATGGGGCTCGTAGAGAAAAATTCTCTGACCGCTTTCTTGGATGAGTACTACGAGGAACATCCTATCGATAATTCATTTGAAGGCATTCTTGCTCGCCGCTCTGGTCTTACTAAGGATCAAGTTATTGGGTTGCTAGACATCATGGAAGGTATGGAATGGATCGCAAATTATGATCCAAGCGGCTACTACCCACTCCATTACGAAGAACCAGAAGAAGAGAGAATTGAAATAGAAGACGATTCTATCATAGACAGTGGCCTAGTCGCGATTACAAATAATCTATTCCACGAAGAACGTAGAATTAGGAATTTCGCGGTATAAAAAAGAATTAAAAAAGGTGCGTCGTGTGGCGCACCTTTTTGTGTTTTTGATGATTAGGGTATTACATATTCATATGGTGTCGAATTTGAGACTCTATATTCACTGAATAGTTCAGCGAAAGGATTGCTGGCTGGGTTATTCGGTAATTGCTCCGCGGCATATGCTATAAGTATCATGCAAACAATATCGCCAGGCTCTTCACCAATAGAGAAGACGTACCCCTCACTATAATCAGGGTGGCTTTCTCTAATTATTATACCGATACCATCTCCGTTTCTGTCCAATGTTTCGATATAGATGCCAGACGTATTATAGCTGTCCCAGTAAATATATCCTATCTCGATTCGTTTCCAGCTATCGGTAGACATATACTGGCTACGAGTAGAGTTGGGATTTGTGTAACCGTAATGTTCAAGGAGCCCCTTCCAGTCGAGAGATTTACGCTTAGAGCCAATGTTAGTATAGTCCCAAACATTTACGCTTAGCCTAATTTCTTTTCCGGCTACAATGTAAACATATTGGCCGTTTTCATATCTCGGATTGGAATTATCAGTGTTGCCGTTATTGCCGCCGTCACCATTATTGCTTCCATCCATGATGCCGCTGTCGCCCGTATCAAAATCGAGTCCAGGGTAGTCATCGTCAAACGGAGTTTTACATTCCGGATTGATATTTCTTGCGTACTGCAAAGCTTCCGCGATATTAACCCTCGTCATGCTATAGTAAGGCTCCTGGAAATATGTCAGAGACATCGTTGCTCCATTAACCTCACCCTCATACCCAACTTCTTCTGGGTCGGTCTGCAAGATGTGATTCTCGTAGTAATACGTGGCGGGGAAATAGAACGATCCGTTCACGATAGTCGCCACGCCATCTTTGAAGAAGAAAGCTAAGCATCTGTCGGGGTCGGTCTCACCCTTCAGAATCCACGCTGTTCCTTCCAGAGATTCCGGTGTCTGGCTGAAGTCCTCAGCGGGCTCCGGCGTATTGGTCTGGCTGCTTGCTTGGTTTCCTGTCTGGTTACTCTCCTGATTCCCGGTCTTTTGCGCGCAGCCCGTGAGGGCAAGGCAGAAGACCATCATCAACACAACAAAAATTGCGATTCTTTTCTTCATGGTATTCACCCTCCTTCATTCTGATTCCGCGCCTCTGGGGCTGCGGTGAGAAAAGAATTGAAAATGTGCCGCACTTCCTACGCTCAGAATTATACCTGCGTAGTCGTACTTAGGCAAAATTATACCACCAAACGCATAGAATTGAAAGCATAAGCATTAGGCATACACCCCTTTTCAGTATAAGAATTTTATTATATAATATATACACTATGAATTTCTGGGATCAATTTGAAAAAGGTTTTACTATTCTGGCACCAATGGAGGGCGTCACGGATATTGCTTTTCGCCAAGTTATTGCGAAAGCTGCTCGCCCAGAGATTTTCTATACCGAATTTACTAATGTAAATAGTTATTCCAGTGAAAAAGGTCGCCACAATGCGCTCGAGCGTTTCCGCTACGAGCCAGAAGAGCAACCAATCGTCGCTCAAATTTGGGGTACTCGTCCCGAGATGATTGCCGAAACTGCCCAGGCGCTCAAAGAACTTGGTTTTAAAGCTATCGACCTTAATATGGGTTGCCCAGACCGTCATGTCGTTGCTACGGGCGGAGGTTCTGGTTTAATCCGTACACCGGAGCTCGCCAAAGAGGGGATTCGTGCCGCCAAAACTGCCGGTCTGCCAGTTTCTGTCAAAACTCGTCTTGGCTACACGCGTGTAGATGAATGGCGTGGCTGGCTCACGAATATTCTCGAAGAAAAACCGGCTGCCCTTACCGTGCACCTTCGCACCAAAAAGGAGATGTCCAAAGTTGCCGCCCATTCCGAACTCGTTCCAGAAATACTCGCACTCAAAAACGAAATTTCCCCAGAAACCAAGCTCATTATTAATGGCGATATCAAAAATCGCCAAGACGGCCAAAAATACATTGAGCAGGGCGCTGATGGCATCATGATTGGTCGTGGCGTTTTTGCTAATCCATATTGTTTTGAAAAAGAGCCACGTGAGCATACTCAGGCCGAGTTATTTAACTTACTTTCTTATCATCTCGATTTATATGAAAAATATAAGCTTAGCCCATACGATCCACTTAAACATTTCTACAAGATTTACATCAATAATTTCCCGGGCGCCTCGGAAATTCGTGCCCGTTTTATGGAAACTAAATCTATCCCAGAAGCCAGAGAATTATTAAAGGAGGTCCAAAATGCCACGCAATAAAAAGAAACCCGTAATCATTTTTATCCATGGTTTCCGTGGTTCGCATTTTGGTTTGCTCGATGTTGCTTCGCGTCTCGAAGATAAATACGAAATTCTCGCACCAGACATTCCTGGATCCGGTGACGCGCCAGAATTAAACAACAAGACTCTCGATGGCTATACTGAGTGGCTTCATAACTACATTAAAGAACATAAACTCAAAAAACCATATATTGTCGGTCATTCCATGGGCTCAATGATTGTTTCGCATTTTGTCGAAAAATATCCAGATGATGTTGCGCACAAAGTCGTTTTAATGTCGCCGGTTTTTCGTTCTAAATCAAGTCAAAGACGCAGCAACTTTTTATATAAAGCTGCCCGCGGTGGTCTTTTAGTTTTAAGCAAAAAACAGCAATATAAATTCTTTGCTAGCCGCCCATTAACCTATGTAATCTCGCACTTATTTACCTACGATAAAAAACAACAAAAACGCATCGATGAATTACATTATGAATATTCCGGGCATTTTGCTTCGCGTGATTCATTTATTGGCGATATGCGTCTTTCCATGCAAAACCAAACCATAATTCCGACCGAAAAAGAGACTTTATTATGCTTTGGTAAGCACGACCAACTTACGCCATACAAATATACTGAAAAAATTGCCCAAGAAACTGGCGCTATTGCCGAACGCATCGACGATGGTGGCCATTTAATCAACTACGAAACTCCACAGCTTGCTGCAGATATTATTCGCAACTTTCTTGAATCCTAATTATTCTTCTTCGTGCTCGTCTAGCACTTTATTATAGATTTCTTCCATGCGCGTAAGTGTATGGGAAATGTCGTGCTTACGTACAATCTTTAAACTTTCCGCCGACATTCTTTCACGGCGCTCGTCTTTCGCCAAAATATTTACAATGCACTTCGCTACAATGTCTGGATCATCTGGTTCACACAAATAACCATTTCGCGATGTTTTTACGAGTTCCGGAATCGCGCCAGCGCGCACTGCTACGCATGGCAGCCCGGTTGCCATTGCTTCTAGCAGTACAATACTTTGTGTTTCAGTTTTAGACGTAATGGCAAACACTGTACCGGTGCGGTAAATTTGCGGTAAATCATCGCCCACAATTCGTCCCAAAAAATGCACATTTTCTGTTGTTCCGGATTCTTCTGCAATCTTTTCCAACGTTGGTCGGGCCGTTCCATCTCCCACAATTACTAGTTGTGCTTCCGGAATGTTATTATGGACTTCCGTAAATGCATTCACTAAAATATCGAGGCTTTTTTCTGGGTCTACGCGGCCAACATAGAGCACGATAGGCTTTCCTTTTGGAATATCGTAACGTTCATAAATATCTTTATTGGCGCGGCCTTTTGCAAAACGTGACAAATCAATTCCATTGCTGATTGCTTCTACTGGCACTTTAAAATGTTTGCGATTTTTTGGAATTAAATCTGCTACTGCTTGCTCAGTTGGCATCGTTGCATATTCACTACGTTTCAAAAAACTAATAAAATATGCATTCATCGCCTTGTTGATTGGCGACTTAACTAAGTCTGGCAACTTAACTTGCTGTGTTAAATTGTCTGGGTAGGCATGGTCGGTTGCAACGAGTGGAATATTGCGCTTCTTTACATAACGAAATACTGCTAGCGCAATTGGCCCTGGCGTCTGGTTATGAATAATGTCTGGCTGAAATTCATCCAACACTTTTTTAATTTCAGAATATGGTGCATAGCTCACGTTCAAACCATTTCTGTAAACTAACCGCGGTATTTTTACGCCCAAAACATCTTTCTTTTCTGGAACCTTATTAATTTGATCTGGATAAAGATGCATTTTTGTCGAACTTAAACGTACGACCGTTGCGCCGTTTTCTTCGTCTTTTTCGACGCCAAATTCACCATTCGTGCTTGGCGCTAAAACCAGCACTTTGTGGCCGCGTTTTTTAAGACCGGCCGCCAAATTTCTCGAAAAAACCGCCACACCATTTATCATCGGATAGAAAACGTCTGTCGAAATCACGATTTTCATTACCCATCATTATACCATTACTAAGGTATAATAGAGGATATGGCTATCCCTAAAAAAATTCACTATGTTTGGGTCGGCACAGCGCCAATTCCAGACAGCGACCAAAAATACATCAAAGATTGGCATAAATTACACCCAGATTTTGAAATTCGCCACTGGACTGAAAAGGACATTGACTTAGAAAAATATCCGCTTGTCGCCAAAGCGATTCGTGAGCATCGTTGGGCGCTCGCTGCCGACATCATTCGTATGTATGCAATTTATACGGAGGGCGGTTTCTATATGGATACGGACGTTGAATTGCTTGCGCCACTTCACGATCTATTGCAATACGATGGCGTTGCTTGTTGGGAGTCAAAATATTGGTTTACTACTTCATTCTTTGGCGCCAAAAAACATTCGCCGTGGATTAAAAAAGTTTTGCGTCGCTATCAGGGTTTATTGCCAAAGAAAATTTCCAACAGCACTTTTATGTGTACCGTGCACAGCCCATCGGTTTTTGCGGAAGATATTTACGGCCTCAAACTTGACGGTAAAACTCATACCTATGACGACGGGAAATTTATTGTTTTTGCGCCAGAATATTTCAACCCGAAACATTATAGTACGGGCGTTATGCACCAAACCGAAAATACCCGCGCCATTCATCATTACGCCTCTACGTGGCATAGCAAATTTGAAAAAAACATGCAGAACCTTGGCGTATTTTGGGTCAAATTAATGGGGCCAAAATTGTTTAGTATTTGCGAATTTTCTTATCATAAAATTCTTACAGCCAAAATTCGTCGCGACTACAAAAAAGTCACCAAAAAGTGATAAAATAATAATTATGAAAAAAGTCAAAAAACCAGCACCGGTCGTCAATCGCCGCGCGCATTACGACTACAATCTTTCCGATAAACTCGATGTCGGTCTGGTTTTGACGGGCCCGCAAGTTCGCCTCATTCGCGACCATCATGCTCAGTTGAAGGGAACTTACGTTACTATTCGCAATCACGAATTGTATCTTTTAAATATGACTTTGGGCTCAGATACGGTTGACGATATTAAGCTACTTGCTACGCGTAAGCAAATCATGGCGCTCGAACGTGCAAAAATTGATGGCTCCACGATTGTTCCGGTCGAATTGCATCCCGGCAAGCGCCACATCAAACTCACAATTGCTGTTGGTGAAGGTAAGAAAAAGTACGACAAGCGCCAGACTATTAAGTCTCGCGACCTCGATCGTGAACGTGCCCGTTATTAATTCGCAGTTTTACTGTAATTATGGTATAATTAAATAAAGTATGGCTCGCTATGCGCGAGTCATTATTAATCATAAAAATAATTGGAGCAACCTATATGAGAGCATTAGCGAAAGATCTCACTGTCAAATCTGGTAAAGTCGAGCTTGCTGGTTGGGTCAATTCCCGTCGTGATCACGGTGGTTTAATTTTCATCGATATGCGCGACCATACTGGCCTTATTCAGCTCGTGGTTGATCCAAATACGGCAGATGCATTCAAGCTCGCCGAATCTCTTCGCGATGAATTTGTCATCCGCGCCACTGGCACCGTTCGCAAACGTGGTGAAGGTCTCGAAAACCCAAATATTCCAACTGGTGATATTGAAGTTGTCGTGGATGATCTAAAACTTCTCAACCGCTGCGACCCACTTCCAACCAACACTCACGATGAAGGTCAGGAGAGTAGTGAAGAGCTTCGCCTCAAGTATCGTTATCTCGATTTGCGTCGCCCAAGCATGCAACATCGTCTTGCTCGTCGCGCCAAATTCTATAAATTTATGCGCGATTATATGGAAGATCATGATTTTATCGAAGTTACCACGCCAATTCTTGCCAACTCGTCCCCAGAAGGCGCTCGCGACTTTATCATCCCGTCTCGTCTCCATCCAGGCCAATTCTATGCTTTGCCGCAGGCTCCACAGCAGTTTAAACAACTTTTGATGGTTGGTGGTGTGCCGCGCTACTATCAAATTGCTCCATGTTTCCGCGATGAGGATCCTCGTGCCGATCGTCTCTATGGCGATTTCTATCAGCTCGACCTCGAAATGTCCTTCGTGGATGACGGCGAAGAAGTTCGCCAGACCATGGAGCCATTACTTGTCAAGCTCGCTACTGAATTTGCTGGTAAGAAACTTGTTACGCCAGAAATTCGCCGCATCCCATATGTCGAATCGATGGAAAAATATGGTGTCGATAAGCCGGATCTTCGTTATGGTATGGAGCTCATCGACCTCACTGAGGATATGAAAAACACGCAGTTCAGTGTCTTTGCTAAAGCTGAGTGTGTTAAGGCAATTTGCGTAAAGGGTGGAGCAGATCTCAGCCGTTCTCAGATTGATAATTTTACTGAAAAGGCTCGCAAGCTTGGCGCTGGCGGCCTTGCTTACCTAACCTATACGCCTGATGGTATAAAATCTCCGATTGCTAAATTCTTGAGCGAAAAGGAACTCGACGCTATCACTAAGAAAACTGGTGCCGAATCCGGCGACGCTGTCTTCTTCGGCGCTGATAAACGCGAAAAAGTTAATAAGGTTCTTGGCCAACTTCGCATTGCTTTTGCGGATCATTTCAATCTCAAAAATCCTGATGAAGTGGCCCTTTGTTGGATTGTCGATTTTCCATTCTATGAATGGGATGACGGCGCCAATAAACTCGACTTTGGCCACAACCCGTTCTCTATGCCAAAAGGTGGCATTGAGGCACTCGAAGCTGCTAAAACTACCGAAGAAAAACTCGCTATCGTTGCCGACCAGTACGATATGGTCATGAACGGTTATGAAATTTGCTCAGGTGCCGTACGTAACTTCAACCCAGAAATCATGTACAAAGTCTTTGGCATTCTTGGTTATGATGAGAAATATGTCGAATCTCGCTTTGGTGGCATGCTTAGCGCCTTCAAGTTTGGTGCTCCACCACACGCTGGTTGTGCCTTTGGTATCGACCGCATCTTCATGGTACTCGAAAACACTGAAAATATCCGCGATATTATCGCCTTCCCAAAGAACGGCTCCGGCGTCGACCTTATGATGAATTCTCCATCTTGGGTAGACGATTATCAGATTTCCGATTGTCATCTCAAAATTGTCGAACCGGAAGAATAAAACTCAAGCAGCCGCCCAAACCGGCTGCTTTTTGTGCTAATATAAAAGATATGCAAAAGGGAATAAAATACGCAACTTTTATCTTCGCACTTATTCTCGTTTTTTCTCCATCTGCAACCGCTATCGACCATCGCGAGCTCAGCGAGGAAGAAGTTGGTATCGTCTCCCAGAACTGCTCTAGTATAAAAGTTCGTCTTCAGCGCGTTCAAAAAGACGATGCGCGCAATCGTGTTTTTCTTGGCAGCCAGTATGAGACTATTGCTTCAAAACTGATGCTTAATCTTAATTTACGTCTCGTGAAAAATGGCATGGCCAGCGCCTCATTAGCAGAGCAACAGACCACTTTTATGAGTGAGCGTGATCGTTTTAAAAACGACTTTATCGGCTATTCGCAAGAATTCGAAAATCTTCTAAACATGAACTGTAAAGACGAGCCAGAAAAATTCTATCGCCAGCTCGAGCTCGTGCGTGCTAAACGCGCCGATGTCGACGCCAGTATGCAGCGTCTCAAGAGTATTATTTCGTTGCATTATGAATCCGTTACAGATTTAAGGAATAATTTGTGATGTCAGAGGAAGAAAAGAAAGATATTACGCCGGAGCAGACAACGGAAGAAGAAAAACCGCGCCAAATTCATGGTGGCCGTAATCTTATGATTCTCGGCATCGGCGCTATTGCTATTGCGATGATTACTACTTCGGTTAGTCTCTACTTTTATCGCAGTTCCGGCGATATTTATCTCGATCGTTCTCGCCCAGGCTATATTTCCGACGGCGAGAAGCACGATGATGAAGATGAAGGCGACGAAGATTTTTCCAACGAAGGTGAAGTTACGCAAGAAGTTTTAGACGAATACCTAACTGAGCTCGACTCAATTAATGGCCGCCTTCGCGCCCACGAAAATAATTTTTCCGCTGATCAATTATCCGACGACGCGCTCGGTATTTATCAACCTACTGAAGAATATTTCTAAACCAAGTATCGGCCGGCCCAGCCGTAATTAATACCACTAAGTATTTTTGCTCTAGCAAATCTTTAATTTTTATAGCAAGCTCATCATTAAGTTCGGCCGCTTCAGCTATACTTGGGTTTTCGAGTTCATTTATAAGTTCTGCTGGCGGTAATATATCTAAATCTGGGTTCTCACGCGTCAAATAAGTCGGCAACCAGTAGAGCCTATCGATGCCAAGAAACGCATCCTTATATAAATGCCTAATTTCATGCTGGCGTGTGTTTTGATGTGGTTGATAAACTACCGCGATTCCGTTGTAGCCATCACGCTGTTTTAGCTCGCGCGCCATATTGACCGTGGCCTTAATTTCCTCTGGATGATGACCGTAGTCTGAGTATGCGCCATTAGCTATTTTTTCAAACCTTCTACCAACGCCAGGGAAGCGATTAATTGCCTCAATGATTTTTTCGTCATCAAAATCTGTCACTCTACGTAATACCTCTAAGGCAATATTCGCGTCTTTGCGACGTAACTCGCCAACAAGATTAATTCTTTCGTCTAATGTTGTATTTTTTACAACATATTCACTTTGGCTTTCAAACTGCGCAAAAGCTGCATTGTAATCTTCTTGGGTTGGATAAATATCTGGATGATCGTAATCTACCACCGTAAGTGCTGCGATATATGGATGATAGGCGAGAAAATTTTTATCATATTCATCGGCCTCATATATAAAGTATTCTGAGTTAACGTCATAAATACCGCTTTTTGCCCAACCAAGCGTTGATCCGACTAGATAGCTAATCGGTACACCCAACTGCAACATCGCCCAAATGATAATTGATGTAGTTGTTGTTTTACCATGTGTACCGGCAACCGCAATCATTTTTAGATTTTTTTGGCGAATTACTTCTGCCAAAAACTCGTCTCGTTTACTACACTTTATTCCGAGCTCTTTTGCAAGACTTAATTCCGGATGATTTTTCGGCAAGGCCGATGTATAAACCAACCAGTCTATACCACCTTCTGCATATTTTTTCTGCAAAAAGCTGCCATCCTGGTTTCCATAAAATACGTCAATCTGACGACTCCCTAGTTCATCGCTAATTGCGCCACGCTGTAGATCGGAGCCGAAAACCTCAAACCCAGCATCCTGAGCAAATTCTGCCAGAGGTCCAATCCCCGTGCCGCTAATTCCAGAAAAATAAATTCTCATGCAAATATTATACCCTATATAAATGCTAATGTTTTATTTGCTACGCCAAAGCGTTTATGTTATACTTTATAAGTAAAAATATATTGGAGTATTATACGGTGCGCAGGAGGTCAATTCGCAATCGTAAAAAGACGGGCATTCTTGTTGCTCTTTTTGCGATATTAGTCGCCATATTTAGTGGCGTAAAAATACATCAAACGAATGCTATTTTTGACGAGTCTAGTTTTTCGAAGACCAGTTGGATGGTAAATAGCAAAGCTGCACGCATTGTCGCAAGCGCGCCAAAAGGAACTTTCGAGCAGAAGGTTTCCATGCATGCTACTCGAATCGAAAGTAGCTTTGCGAAGGATTTAGCTATGATGACGGACCACTCCACAGCCGACATCTATGTGCTAGATATTTCCTTTTGGGATAAAAATGACGTCGAAGTTGAACCTCTAAACGATGTCAATATTCGCATTGAGCTTAAGAAAAACGTAGCTTCCTCCACCTACGATATTATTCACCTTAACGATAATGGTCATATTGAGAATATTGATGCTGCTATCTCTATAGAGTCGAATCAGCTTTCTTTCTCCACTGAATCATTCTCAATTTTTGCCATTGTTCCCACCACGAACACTTCTGAGCAAAAATACGCTCGCTATACTTACGAATACTACATCGACGGCGAAAAAGTCGGCTCTCAAGTTGTTAAAAATGGCGATTTTCTATATGCTCCAGCCGTCCCGTCCAAGAGTGGTGAGTTCTTCTCTGGTTGGGTTGATGAAGGAGGCCATATCTTCTCTGGGCACAATAAAACCGTAGCAATTCCAACTAGTGAAACTGAAGATAAGACTATTCGTCTTGATGCGCTTTTCTCGGCGCCAACTTACAGTGTAATTTTCCATGACGACGAAGGAAACATTACCTCCACCAAGAAGGGTATTGAGGGTGCAGTCATTACGGTCAATGATGTCTACTTTGAAGTTACTGCTGGCCGCTACATTAGCGCTTGGACTACCGTCAAAGATGAAGCCGGTTACACAGATGAAGAAATTATTGCTGGCGACGTAGGGCAATCTGTAACCTTAGGCACAGAAGACATTAAGCTTTATCCAATTATTCGTGGCGTCAAATGGGTTTTCTTTAATGCTAACGATGAAGATGATGATTATCAAAGCGTCGCTTCACTTACGCCATCAACTTACGTAAAATCTGGCGAGCGCGTCACTCAGCCAAGTAATCCCATTCGTGCCGGCTATACTTTCGCTGGTTGGTATACCTCTGCAACTGGCGGCAATCGCTTTAACTTTAATAATAGAATTACGGCCGATACAGAACTATATGCTCACTGGACCGCAAACACTAACACGCCGTACCGCGTTATCTACTGGTACGAAGTTCTCGACGACGAAGGTACATACGAAGAAGGTAGATATGCTGTAGCCGACTATAGCGACTTAACGGGTAGAAGCGGCAGCACTATTACTGTTTCGCAGACCACCATCAATAATCTCTTGCGCCAAGATAAATACAAATATTACGAATATGGCAAGACGGACACTGGCGTAATTATCCATGGTGATGGCTCTTCGATCGTGAACGTTTATCTAAAGATGAAAGTCTATACAGTTAATTTCGTAATCGATACGTTATATAACCGTCGCTATCGTTTTACATATCTTAATTCAAGCGGCAGCAACGCTTATGTACAAAGCTCTTCCAATAATACTCATGTTGCACCAAGCTTGATTGATGGTTATTTTGTAGACGGAAACGGCAATCAGTATGCTTTTGCTGATGGTTATAGTTTTCAGGCGCGCATGGGCCAAGATATTTCGTCCATGTGGCCTTCCATTCCAGACGTCATATTTACAAAAGACAATGGCTTAACCGGACTTCGCTCGTACGCTTGGGTCGCTCAAGATAATAATCCAACCAGCTCAAACTTCGTATCGAAAAATATTGAATTAACGACGTCTCATATTCTAACCGATGGTTCTGCCGGTGCAACTTTCTATCTTAAAGGCACCGTTCAGAGCAATAGCGGAACTACTCAGGCAAATTATTGGCTCAAAAACCCGAACACTGGCAATTATGAAATATCCGCCAAACATTCATTTGTTCTAAATAATCAAACTAGTAATCTTACTGGCAAGACACTAAACGGATATAACTTACTTAGCCAAACTCCGAGTGGCTACGAGGGGCACGCCAGCGATTACAGTGTTTATAACTTCTATTATGACCCAATTGAATATACGCTCTATTTCTATAACTACAATACAATGGACCAGCAGATAACCGATGTCGCTTATCATAAAGATTTAGCCGGATATTACTACGAGCCAACTCGCCCTAGCGAAATTATTGATACGATGGTCTTTACTGGCTGGTTCACGACTCCAGAGTGTATTACTGGTACAGAATTTGACTTCGATAATGGTATGCCGCGCCAGAATCTCATTCTTTATGCTAAGTGGGAACAAAAGACCAAGGTTACTATTACCTTTGATTCCAACGGTGGTACAGAGGTTCCATCACAAACTATTAACTACGGCACCACCGGCCGTCAGCCTGCCAAGCCTACTCGTGAGGGCTACGTCTTTGGTGGCTGGATTAAAGAGGATGGCACCTACTTCCACTTTGGCTCGCAGTTAACAGAGGACATCCGTCTTGTTGCGCGCTGGTTAACCGGCGAATCATACACGATTAGTTATAGTACCGATGCTGGCACTATGACTGAGACTGACGATAATCATTATACCGATGCAGCAACCACGGTTACGCTTGGTATGCCATCCAATATTCCAGAAGGGAAAGTGTTCGCTGGCTGGCTGCTTGATGGGGAAGTATATTATCCGGGCTCAACCTTGGTTGTAAAATCTTCCGATGCCGACGAACAGAATAATATTACTCTTGTTGCTATCTGGGAAGAAAGTCCGGAACCAACTCAGGTCGTGTTTAAAGCTAACGGTGGCACTGGTGATGATATCGTAATTAACCTAGAGCAAAACGATGCCGTTACCATGCCGACGGAAGCAGAAAGTGGCTTCTCAAAAACTGGTTATCACCTACTTAATTGGAATAGTAAAGCCGATGGTTCGGGTGTAACCTTCGAAATTGGTACTCAGTGGGGCGTCGATAATTATAACGGCACACGCGCTGTCTTAACCAATGGAGTTTACGCGCAGTGGGAAATTAATACTTATACACTCACGGTTCATCATCTGTACGAAGACAATAGCCAGTTCGACAGTGACGTAACTGCAACTTATGATCATGGCCAAACCTATACCGCTAGCCCAAGCAATCTAAACTCTGATAAATATGATAATTATCTCAAAGAAGGTGATTCTGCTACTGGTGAAATGACCTCTGATCTAGAAGTTACATATTATTACAAAAAGAAAACTGGCACAGTGACAGTCCATCACATTGATAATAACGGAGATACTCTTGAAGAAGATACTGTTACTACATACGAATATGATGAAGAATGGGACGCCAACCCGAGCGCTACACTTACGCCAAATTACTACTACACTACCGCCGATAGCGTGTCTGGCACAATGTCCGGCAATGTTGAAGTTACTTATGTGTATACTCGCAAGACCGCCACTCTCACTGTCAGACATCAAGATAGTGAAGGCAATGAATTAGCCACTACCGAAACTAGTACGGTTCTGTATGGTGACACTTATACAACTCATCCATCTCCGGATCTTACGACGGCCTACAACTATACAGCTTCCGGCCCTGAATCTGGCACTGTTTCTGGTGACATCACCATCACCTATACTTACACCAAGAAAACCTATACTCTCACTGTCCATCATGTCAAAGAGGATGGTTCCGAGTATAAGCCAGATGTTACGACTACCTACGAACATGGTGATACCTATACAGCCGTTCCGAACACCGAAGATAATAACTACGAATATCGTCTTCGTGATGGTGATTCGGCCTCTGATACTATTACATCGAATGTGGAAGTAACCTATATCTATAAGAAGAAGACAGCTACCCTTACCGTAATTCACCAATATTCAGATGGCAGCGAAGCCGCTCCGACCGAGACGATTACCATCGAATGGGGCGAAACCTATACGGCCCATCCGTCATCGGATCTTACGACGGCATATAATTATACCGTCACTGGTTCTGAAACCGGTCCTGTATCTGGCGATGTGACAGTGACCTATACTTACACTAAGAAGCAATACACTCTCACTGTTCACCATGTCAAAGAGGATGGTTCCGAGTATAAGCCAGATGTTACGACTACCTACGAACATGGTGATACCTATACAGCCGTTCCGAACACCGAAGATAATAACTACGAATATCGTCTCAAGGATGGTGATTCTGCTTCCGATACTATAACTTCGGACCTCGAGGTAACTTACATATATAAGAAGAAAACAGCCACGTTAACCGTAATTCACCAATATTCAGATGGCAGCGAAGCCGCTCCAACTGAAACAAGCACCGTTGAATGGGGCGACACTTATACAACTCATCCATCTTCGAATCTCACTACTGCCCATAATTACACTGTTACTGGTTCCGAGACCGATGTTGTCGCAGGCGATGTTACTGTGACTTATACATATACGAAGAAAACCTATACTCTCACTGTCCATCATAGGCTCGAAAATGGCTCCCAGTACAAGCCAGATGTAACGACTACTTATGAATACGGCGATACTTATACAGCCGTTCCGAACACCGAAGATAATAACTACGAATATCGTCTTCGTGATGGTGATTCGGCCTCTGATACTATTACATCGAATGTGGAAGTAACCTATATCTATAAGAAGAAGACAGCTACCCTTACCGTAATTCACCAATATTCAGACGGTAGCGAAGCCGCTCCAACTGAAACAAGCACCGTTGAATGGGGCGAAACTTATACAACTCATCCGTCGTCAAATCTCACGACTGCATATAATTACACTGTCACCGGCTCCGAGACTAATGTTGTCGCGGGTGATGTTACCGTGACCTATACTTACACTAAGAAGACCTATACTGTTACCGTGCATCACGTTAAGGCAGACGGTTCCGCGTTCGCGGCTGACGACACAGCAACGGTCGAGCACGGAGATCCTTATACGGCTGTAGCTAAAGAAGATCCAAACTATAATCCGGTCGTTATAGAAGGTGCTCTCGAAAATCCTTCCATCACTAGCGATACGGTCATTACGATTCAGTACGTCATTAAAACGGCTACTATTACCGTAATTCATCAATATGCAGATGGTAGTGAGGCGGCCCCAACTGAGACCATTAATAAAGACTATGGTGACACTTATTCCGTCACTCCTAAGGAATCTCTTCTTGAAGCATATAATGTTTCGGCTGACGTAAGTGAGTCTGGCACTGTTTCTGGTGACATCACCATCACCTATACTTACACCAAGAAAACCTATACTCTCACTGTCCATCATGTCAAAGAGGATGGTTCCGAGTATAAGCCAGATGTTACGACTACCTACGAACATGGTGATACCTATACAGCCGTTCCGAACACCGAAGATAATAACTACGAATATCGTCTCAAAGACGGTGATTCCGCCTCCGACACTATAACTTCTAATATGGAAGTTACCTATATCTATAAAAAGAAGACAGCTACATTCACCGTAAAACATCATGATGTTAACGGTGGCGAGCTTGCGGACGATGAGGTAACTACTCTTGAATGGGGAGATACCTATACGGCTCACCCAAATACTAATTTACTGACCGCCTACAATTATGACACTCAAGACGCTGAAACTGGTCCTGTATCTGGCAATATTACTGTCACGTATATCTACACTAAGAAGACATTTATTGTGACTATTCACCATATAGACGAAGATGGCAATCAGTTAGTGGACGACGAAGAGGTTACGGTTGAGTATGGTGATGATTATGACGTACGAGCGCTTGATAGCTTGATTGGCGAGTACGATTACCATATTGATGGCGAATCTCATATCCCATCCATTACGAGCGACTGTGAGGCGACGGTTATCTATACTAAGAAAGCTGAAGTGCCAAAGACCTACGATGGTATTGTAAAAATAATCGCAACAGCATTAATTACCCTAATTGGAGCCAACGCTATTATCTATAGCAACCGCAAGCGCCGCGCCTAATATGTTATAATTTACATAGTTATGGGTGGAGTTGCTAAGAAGAGCAAGCTTAAGCAAGCTTTGTCGAAGATATTCCATTTCAACACCTGGAAATTAGTCTTGGTCTTTATTTTGCTGTGCTTTGTTGCGGCCACACTTTTACGCATTGATCATATTCGAATGACCGAGCTCAAAGATGCCGTCATGGAAGCAGATGCTGGAAATGACGACGAGAAAATTGCTGAGGCCCTCGATGAACTACAAAAATTCACTCGTACCCACATCATTTTTAATTATTTTGACGAAAACGGGGAACAGAAAATCATTTTTGGAACAGGGGCTTTTTATCTTGAAAATCAGTATAATCGTAAGGCCAACGAAGCGCTTCGTCTTGCTCAGGAAGAGATAGATAAGCAGGGCGGCAATATGAATGAGTACAATGTGCATAAAAAAGTTGCCGAAATTTGCGATGCCGAAGCTATTAAACATGGCTGGCGTTACCCGAATATCAACTACATTAACTGTTTTGTTAACGAATTAGCCAAATATCCAGAGGCGGATCAGTTAACTGTTACGGCCTATGCTAAATTACCATCTACAGATCTATTTCGATACGATTATGCCTCGCCGATGTGGTATCCGTGCGCATCCGGTATCGTTATCTTGATTTGCGCCATCTTACTACTAGTTATTATTGTCCGATTCTTTATCTGGTTATTTCTTCAAATCGCCATTTTCTTCGTAAATCACTCATAATGCTTAAGATTTTATAAATTACCCCTTAAAATCTCTTGACAATATATTACAGGGGCCATAAGATAAAAGTATCAACTAACGGAGGAAAGCTTTAAAATGGCTTACGAACATACCAATTCAAAAGGTGTAAAGTATTATCTTCACAAGTCTGAAGTAACTCTTCGTGGTGGCAAACCACAGACTATTTACTTCTTCACCAAGACTGCGAAGAATGCTAAGGGTACCCCATGCGACCTCCCAGCAGATCGCGAGGTTAACGAAAATCCACGCAATGGTTTCTTAACCGTATCCCGCAAAAAATAATAGCTTTTCGGATATAGATTGATAGTTACACCCCGTAAGGGGTGTAACTTTTTTGATACAATATAAATATGAACAAACCCACCAAGAAGCAGGCCACAATTCTTAAATATATCGACGATTTTACCGTGGACCACGATGGACATTCGCCGTCTTACAGGGAAATTCAATCTGCGCTCGGGCTCAATTCTGTTGCTACTGTAGCTCAACATATCGATAATTGTGTTGAAGCCGGTTTTCTTAAGAAAACTCCTGGTGCGGCCCGTTCTCTCGAGGTAATACCTTATGAAACTCATAAAGAAACTACTCAGCTTATCAAGCAAAAAATTTCTGAGCTCAATCGTAAGCTCGAGAACGGGGAAGGCCTCTCAGAAGAAAAAATCCAGTCAATTCGCGACGATATTATTGCTCTTAAAGCCGCTGCTAAGATATTAGACCTTGACATTTAACTTTTATTATTTTGTAAAATATGTTATGATATAGCCAATGAGAAAAGAACCAGGATTCGGATACAGAGTTGCTTTGTTAATTGGCGATGCCTTGGCGATCGTCCTTTCTTTTGCTTTTGCGTACTATTACCGTATTAATATTGACTCTCGTGCTTTCTATTTTGATGCTGCCATTGGAGATTTTATCGTTTCCACTGTTTTCTTGCTGCCAATTTGGTTAATTATTCTCTCGAGTCTCGGCCTCTATTCCAAGAAAGTACTTTCTCGCCGCGGTCTCCAGGCCTGGCGTCTTTTTATTGGCTCCGTCCTCGGTATTATGGCTATTATTTCCTATGACTTCTTTGCGTCCAGCTCAATTGCGCATGGTTCACTATTTCCAGTTCGCACTATTGCACTCTATGCGCTCGTCTTTACCTTCATAGCGCTAATTCTTGAACGTTGGATTATTAGCTGCGTTCGCCGCGCGTTACAGCGCCGTAATATGGGTCTTATTCGTACGGTTATCGTTGGCAATAGTGAAAATACTACGCAGCTTTTGATGGGTATTTTCCCAGAGAGCGGGTTTAAAGTTGTTGGCGTAGTAGCCAATAATCAATATATTCCACGTGAGTGGCGAAAACATAAATATCCAAATCTCGATATTGCTCTCAAGAATCTCCGTCCAGACGCAATTATCCATACTGACTCAACTAATATAGAGGAAACCAATAAGGCTGCCGTCGAGCATCATGCTCTATATTATTATTCACCTTCCGAGAGCTCAATTATTACGCTCAGTGGCAATGTTGAATTCATAGCCGCAACTCCTATCATATTAGTCCGCGCAACGCCTTTAAACGGCGCTGCACGCGTCTATAAGCGCATACTTGATATTATCCTCAGTGTCTTACTATTAATTGTTGCCGCTATTCCGATGCTCATTATATTTGTTATTCAAAAAATCACTGATCCGAAGGCCCCAGCTATCTATAGAGACACGCGTCTCACTCGCTTTAATCGCGAGTTCCCACTCCTTAAATTCCGTAGTATCAAGCAGGAATATAGTGGCCTCACCCCAGAGCAGGCATTTACTAAAATCGGTAAACCGGAGTTGTCCGAGAAGTATCGCCGTCAAGGGGATTACATCAAAAATGATCCTCGCTACACTAAGTTTGGTAAGTTCTTGCGCAATACCTCTCTTGATGAACTTCCGCAGATTTTCAATGTCCTTAAAGGTGATATTTCTCTTATTGGCCCTCGCGCCCTTCAGCCAGCTGAACTTAAAAACTACGGTGATCGCGGTTTAATTCTTTCCGTAAAGTCCGGCGTATCTGGGCTTGCCCAGGTTTCTGGTCGCCGCAATATTTCATTTAATGAACGCCGTGCTTTAGATATCTATTATGTCCAAAACTGGACACCCGCTCTGGATGTCCAGATTTTCTTCCGTACTATTGCTAGTATTCTTCGCCGCGATGGCGCCAAGTGAACCACTTTATAAGTGATTCATCATATCTTCTTGAGTATGTGAGCCGTGCTGGCCTTCAATCATCTCATCTTCGTATGCCTCACAGGCAGTCTTGTCTATTTCAACTGGTACCTGATCTGGATTTAGGCCAAAACTACTAATCCATTCCCTCACATTATTTTTGGCAACGTTTACGGCCTCGTTATCATCGCATTTAGCGCGTATACTCAAAATCAAGTATGGCTCGTATGGCTCATGTGAGATCTTATACTTCTCCTCGCCATTTACGATGTAACGGTATGGTAATTGAGAGCTCATATTTGCATCAATCGACGAATGGCCTTCAGTACCTATACAGAACGTTTCTGGATATTTCGAATCCTTTGCTGGCGCGCAACTTAAAGACACCTCGGATGCTTCTTCTGAAGTCTGAATCATCCAAACATAGTAAGTAACCTTAACATTTTCTACGTCTAACGTAAACGTAATAGTCTTCTCGCCATCATCGCCACTTTCCTGATAAGTAGACTCGCGAATCAGGGCGTTAATCTCTTCGTTTTCTGGCAGATTATATCTATCCGTAAGTACAGCGCGCAACTGTTTCTTAATAAGCTTATAGTCATGCTTTTCTATAGAAGTGTCCTCAGATTTTGTGACATTGCTCTCATTGGCGAAAGTGACGCCGGAATCATCATCTGATAGAACACTAATGACCACACTTATAGCGATAATAAGCATCACGAACGCGACTGCGCCGACCGCTAATATGATTGCGCGATTTCTTGTTACGTCAGTTCTTTCTCCGTTCATATCTTCTCCTTTTAGAAGCTTATTTTTCCATCGGTGTAGGCAAATGTCCAGTTATGGTCACTTAACTTATGGGTTGCGGTATGCGCTACCCAATCACTACTCCAACTTGCCGAACAAGACGACTCGCCGACTATAAACGTGCCATCATCGTTAACTTTTAAGACTATGCCGGTATGACCATAACCAGAGTTTGACCAGCTAAATACAGCATATGGTCGCGGCTGCGTACCTGTTTCAAATCCATCATTTTTCATATGACCGACTACTTGTGCGCCATCGCCCTTGATAGTGAAGCCTTTTGGAATGTCTACATAGGTATAAACAAACCATTTTGTGAATGATACGCAGTTCTTCAACACGCCATCGTAGCCGTCGGCTGTACAATGGTTCGTCCAACTCTTAGTTTCGCCATTCTTTGCCGTCATTGAGAAGTACGACTTTCCTTTATATTGAAAAACTAGTTCCTTGTATTTTTTCATCAAATCTTTAGCTTCATCTTCAGTCATACCACCCTCTCTAAGCTCGCCATCGCCACCACCGCTACAACTAGAAACTGTTGTAGCACCATCGCTGTTCTCTGGCAAAGCCTCCCAAAGCTCATCCATTAATTGGACAATCCACTCTTCGCCCTTGCCAGCGGCGCGAGCGCCATTATGTACATCAATATGGAGGTGAGATTGCGTACCCTGTGCGCATTGTGGTGCGCCAATTTTAGCTAAAGGTGTACCAGCTTCAACGTGGTCACCTGCCTTGACGGTTGCCGACGCTAAATCAAGATGCCCCATCCAGTAATAATTACCATCATCGCCCATTAAACCAATTTGTGCACACTTGCTCCACCAGCTCTCTGGAACTTGATTATGATACTCGCTAACGTACTTAACCGTACCCGCCGTAATAGCCACAACTTGAGCTCCAGCCGAGTTGTAATACATGTTGGAATATCCTGACTCGCCACCATAATCTTCGGCTGTCGGATCTTTTCCGGTGACCATCTCCATCATGATACCCATATCCACCGCATGATAATCATGGTGACATGCACCTGCATTGTAGTTATTGCATGGAATTTTCGAAAGTACCGATTCGCCAGGGAACGTGCTTGAATTTAAGTAGTTCGCTTGCGTTGCAGATGCAAGAGGGAAGGCATACTTTACGCCACCAATTGTCTTATATGAGACGCCACCAATCGTATAATCACAACATGCGCTAGATTTAGCCCCAGTTACGCCATTGCCCTTAGGTGGGTTGCTTGCGTAATAACCAAACGGATCACCAGTGCCGCTACCGCTACTAGAGCTACTAATTGTGGTGCCATCTGGGTTCGACCATTCATAGAAAATCCAAGTTGCACTAACGGTGCCATTGTGATGTAAGTCTTGCTTTACGACCGTCTTACCTTTAACCCAGTTCTTTATATCCATCTTATCGACGGTTTGACCATCAAGCTCAATTGAGCCGATATCGCCAATGTCATCATGTTCAACAACCTCCGGCGGAATCGTACGATTGCCATTAAGCCAAACATCTTTTACAGCTGTTAGCTCAGATGGGGAATAGCCAGTGTAGCTTTCATCGTATAAACCAGCCGTCGAGAACCATCTACCAGTCCGCACGTAATTAACTAATCCGTCTGCATCGTGCGTTGCGTTTGGCTTCTCATATTCGAAGAGGTTGGCCATAATAGACGCTTCGAGCTTCACTGCGTTAATCGTACCGCCATTTTCGTTCTTGATAATCTTTAATAGGCCTGCCATCTGCCCTTCGGAGAGTTGGTATTTTTGCGCCTCAAAGGTTACGGCCGTGCCATCGGAACCATCTGCCGGATCGCAACATTGATCAGCCGACGTTCCCACTACAGCTCCACCAATTGCATTCTTGATTGTTTCTACGAACTTCTTATTGCCTTCAGAGTTAGGATGCGTGCCATCACTGCCTAAGTACTGACTTTCATTACCCCTAATTGCCGCCTGCCAGTCCGCAATGGCCACTTTGCTAGCATTATCGGTAGCAGCCTTCTTGAACAGATTATTATTTGAATCGTAATTATCTGACGTCGTATGGTTTGTTACAAAGATGATCTTTGAAGCGGAACTCGCCAAGCTCAATACCTTATCTATATCGGTTTGTGTGACATAGTTCTGGTTTGTACCAAGGGCAAACACCAATACGTCTCTCAATTGCCCAGAAGAAGATAATTCCTCAAGTATTTGTGTGCCGGTTGGGTTTGAACTGCTTGTACCAGAGAACATTTTGCTCACTTGAGAATGAATATCCACGCCAGGTATTTCGCTATTAAAGACGGACTTGGCGCCATCTGTAATTGAATCACCGATAATCGTAATCTTGGAGCCTTCGATGCCCTGAGTGGCAGTTCCGCCAGTTGAGCCAGCGCCAAAGGAAGTTTGGCCATGGAATTGATCGTAGAACTTCTGTGCATCAGTGGCACGATTCATATGATGCTCGATTTGAGGATTCTGAGGAATTTCGACATGCTCCAAGAAGTATTTTGCAGCGTCAAATACTGTTGTTTTTTCAAGAACTGGCGAATAAGATTTAACAACTTTAAGCTCGTTATTGACTAAGTAGGTAAGCTCAAGAGAGAACAAGGCGTTCGCTTCATTTTCGCTGGCAGCCTTTTTAATAAAACAATCACCATTACATCCATAAGCACTATTATTCTCATAGCTATATGTGAATGGCTTATCGAGGTATTTAATTAAACCTGGGCTCTTTTCTTTTACATAGTTATATACTTTCGTACGGCGGCCAAAAGACCACTGAATTAAGCCAATACCATAGGAAGTACTCGTGTCGCCGCCAAGATCGAAGTTTTCCCAACGGCTTCTAAAACTACCTTCATGTTGAGCTGGGTTAAAGGCGTTACTTTCATGAGTCATATTACCCATAATGCCGGCCGTAACTTCGTCGGAGAGTCCCATTGACTTCAGGCCGGACCAAACCTTTTCTGCTGCTGTTGAGCCACTAACTACAGCTTCGCCACCTACAATGCCTCCGCCACCATCGTTTTCGCAATCTTCTGGATCATAAAACATAATATTGTTTGCCGCATATCTGTCTAGCTGATCTTCGGAAAGCGCATAAACAGTTTGCATTGGAATTGATATTATTACGGCGAGCGCAAAGATTGTTGCTCGCTTTAAAAAGCCCATCCTAGTCTTCATATAGCACCTTATAATTATCGTATTTATAGCCCGCCAGTTCGACTACTTCTTTGACGCGCCATTCGTAGTTCTTGTTTTTATCAACTTTCAAGCAAAACGCACGGTCGCAACGAGGATCTTTTGTTCCATCGGTTACTTCTCCAGAGACGAGACTAGCACTACCTGAATCATAATAATTTAAGAGAATTGGGAGGCTTTTAATGATATCTAACTTCTTGTTATATGTTGTTAGGAAGTTCTTAACTTTTTCGTCGTCAATATTTCCTAGCGTGTCTATATCTGTCTGGCTTTTTTCGAAATAACTAAAGCCTTCTTCGTCACTTAGGATATATTCGTAGATAGTTGTGGTTTCGTTAGCTTTCAGCTCAAAGGTGATATCTTTTGCGCTAAAACCATCTTTATGGATTGTGCCATGGTAAGTACCAGCATCGAATTCATAGACGCCGCTATGGTAATCACTACCATTAATTGTCAGCATGGCATCTCCAGGAGCCATATTTACACTAAGTAGCGTAGTTTTATGCGCGCCCTTAAGACTCGGAATTAAAATAAATAATAAGATTGTTATTGCTGACACTGTTATCAGTGCAATCAAAAAGACCAAAATCTTTTTGAAATTTCTATCTACCGCCTCCATATAATACTATTTTAGCATAAGCCGCATAGCATAGGGGTACTTATTTTTTCAAATTTCGAGAGTTTTTCTTATCTATAATATAGAGCGGTCGCCCCTGTGTTTCGGCATGAATGTGTGATATGTAGAGCGCCGTAATTGCTTGAGACACGAGTACTAATCCAATAAGGAAAGAAATGAAGATACTTAGGCAGGTTGTCCCCGTCCATTTAAGTTGAAGCGGGTCTCCCATAATAAATTCTTCAATAATCACGAAAATGCCCAAAATAAGTGAAGCTACTGTAATAAATCCGCCAATCCAGCCAAAAATAACTAATGGTGTCGCCGAGAGGGAAATAAAACTATCAATCGC
>JAUNHY010000001.1:68519-71117 GCA_030523715.1 Candidatus Saccharimonadota bacterium | reverse complement strand
CCTTTTTCTTCGTTATAAATTGGGATTACAAAAGATATTTTCATCTGCTTCGAGTATATCATAAACAGAGATAAATGCTTACCATAAGCAAAAAGCTCAAAAACACGCTATAATAAACTTGATGTTATATTCTGCGAAAATAAACGACGCCATCCGTACGTCGGCACTTGCCCATGCGGGGCAATATCGTAAGGGCTCATCGACGCCATTTATTACACACCCTTTTGCCGTTGCTTTAATCACTCAAAGATACGTCGACGATGAAGATACCTTCGTTGCTGCGCTATTACACGATGTGCTCGAGGATGTTCCGGAGCGTGTCTATTCTCGCTCTGATATGAATCGCGACTTTGGCGCCGAAATTGTCGGCATTGTTGAAGGTGTAACTGAGCCGGACATTAATGAACCAACCAAAGAGGCTTGGCTTGAACGCAAGCAAGGCTATATCGATCATCTTGCAGATCTAAGCGATATGCGTCCGCTCATTATTTCTTGCGCTGATAAAATTCACAACATGTCTGAAATAATTCGCGAATATAAGACTTCTGGTAGTGCTATCTGGAGTAATTTCCACGCTAGCCGTGCTCGCGAAATTTGGTTCTATGAGAGCGTGCTAGAAGTTCTGCGTCGAAAAGTCCTTCCAACGGAGGCCATAGAGGATTATACTGATATTCTCAACAACCTCAAAAAATTACGCTAATATATGATAACTCACGAAACCACTATCGCTAAGCGCCAAAAAGTAATTATTCGCACGAGTATCGTCGGAATAATTGGTAATTTTTTCTTAGCCGCATTTAAGGCCGCTGTTGGAATCTTTACTAATTCTATTGCTATTATTCTTGATGCTGTCAATAACTTTAGCGACATGCTATCTTCTATTGTTACAATTATTGGTATTCGTTTGGCTAATAAAGCGCCAGATCGTCGTCATCCAATGGGGCATGGTCGTTATGAGTATTTGAGCACCGCAATTATCGCCGTAATTATTGTTTATATCGGTATCACTGCCATTCAAGAATCGATAAATAAGATTATCAATCCTGGCGAGGTTAGTTATAATACGGTTTCGATTATCATCGTCGCCGCAGCCGTAGTCGTAAAGATTTTTATTGGTATTTATTTTCGCAGAGTTGGTAACAAAGTCGATTCCGATTCTTTGGTCGCATCGGGTACAGACGCATTATTTGATTCCATTATTTCGTTCGCAACCCTAATCTCTGCAGTCGTTTATCTTACGCTTGGTATCAAGACGGAGGCCTATCTTGCCATTGTCATTTCCGCCCTTATTATTCGTTCTGGAATTAAGATGCTTCGTGATGTATTTAGTGTTATTGTTGGTGAACGTATTAGTCCAGAGCTGTCAAAAAACATCAAAAAGTCAATTTGCGAAGTCAAAGGGGTGCGTGGTGCGTTTGATTTAATGGTGCACGATTACGGGACCAACATGGTTTTCTGCTCGGTGAATATTGAGGTAAACGATAGCCTTACGGCTCGTGAGATTGACGATATCTCGCGCGAAGTGCGCCGTAAAGTCTTCTATGGCTACCAGATTTTTATCAGCTCAGTAGGAATTTACTCCATCAATACGGAAAGCGATGAGATAAATGCAATGTATCGCCGCGTCAAAGATGTCCTTTCCCACTATGAGCATGTTATGCAAATGCATGGTTTCCACGTTGACGAGAAGAAAAAGGAGATTAGCTTTGATATTGTCCTTAGCTTTGACGTAAAGAATCGTCGTGCCTACTATTTAGCCATTAAGCGGCATCTTCGCAAAGCTTTTCCTAAATATCACATCAATATTGCTCTCGACTCCGACTACAGCGACTAGATAATTACCGGCGCGTAAAAATATGATAAGTAAACGTAGAAATGAACTGCGAGTCAACATTTCTCGAGCCAGAAGCACAATATGGATAAGTAAACATTAAGGTGCGCGCGCCGGCTGAACCAAAGTATGTATCAGGCACAAATTAATTAAAAGCATGAGCATCAAAATACCCCCCAAAAGGGAGGTATTTTAGGGTCAATATATTTTTAACGGCGACGGCGGATTGCTACCGCGGCACCTAGTAATACGAACGCACCACCGGCGAGCGATACCGGAAGTACGCTTTGGTTATCAGTCTTAGGGTTTGTGGTTGCACCGGTTTGGGTTGCGGTTGGCTGCTGAGTCTCGTCTACGAGCGTCTCGCCACCAAATTCGCCACCTTCTTCGGATATGGTAAAGTTGAGCTTATCTCCAGTTACGCTATTGCCAGCATAATCATAAATTATGGCGTAAGCATTATATTCGCCAGATTCAACGTTGGTAAAGACATGCGATTTTGTGGTTGAAAGAACACTCGCCGAGCCGGCAGAAGAACTAAAATCATCAGTTACGGTTGTATATTCATCATCTTCGTCAAGCTTATACTTCCATTCAATCTTCTTAATACCACTGCCATTCTCGATTACGGCAATCGACAACTTGAAACTATCCTCGGTAATATCACTAGCTTTTAGGGCAGTTTGAATTACTGGAGCATCTTTATCAATCTTACTAACCTCGAATGATTTACTAGCAGTTTCATTATTGGAGTTTTTGAGCCAGAC
>JAUNHY010000001.1:46089-68419 GCA_030523715.1 Candidatus Saccharimonadota bacterium | reverse complement strand
TACTAACCTCGAATGATTTACTAGCAGTTTCATTATTGGAGTTTTTGAGCCAGACGGTATAAGTGCCATTCTCGGAAATCGTAATAGTTTCGGAAAGCGTCTTAGCTGGAGTTGTAATATCTGTCCACGCAGTTGGAGTGGTAAGAATATTACCACTGCCTAATACACCTTTATTGATGTTATAGGCCGAGCTAGATGCGTTGAGAGAAATCTCTACATCTTCGTTTACCCAATCGTTTGGAACGACAATATTACTAATTGTTAAATCGGCGTAGCGGTTAACGTGAAAGCTTAGACTACCCCAACCATAGTATTCGTCCCAACCAGCCGCACCGAGGTCTTCGGCGTTCAGCTTTAGATAATCGTAGACTTGCTCTTGTGTATAGCTTGGGTTTTCGACAAGAATATTTGCAATAGCAGCCGCCACGAACGGTGAAGAAAAGCTAGTGCCATTGGCGGACACATATGTATTCGTGCCGTTAAAGTCTGGAAGAATTAAGCTTTCTCCAGGAGCGGCAAAGTCGGCTCTAGAACCATGGTTGGAGAATCGAGTAGAGAAAGTGTTAGTTTGACCAACCGACGTTGCGCTGATTACTGCTGGCGCAGCGGCCGGATAATCTATGGTGTTGGCTTTCTCGTTGCCAGCGGCTGCCACTGAAATCGTGCCAAGCTCTTTTACCTGATTCATTACGTCGTCTACGCCTGCCATGAAATCGGCTGAAACGTCCTTTTGTTCCCAACCGAAACTCATATTAATAATATCGACTTTACCCGCAACGCGGTCTAGCCCATAAACGAACGATGTGGCTGGTACGCTACCATTATCGCCACCACCCACTTTAATAGGGATAATTTTTACGTTATTTGGAGTCGATTCGGCGATTACGCCAGCTACCATTGTGCCATGCCCATAATCGTCGTCTGGAGATTCGTCATTATTATAAAAATCGTAAGCCAAATCCATTGAGAGACGATCTTTTAAAGAATTCTCCGTGAATGCTTCGTGGTCGGCTCTAATGCCGGTATCGAGGACGGCTACAGTAATAATGTTATTTTTCGAACTTAAATCCGAAGCGTATTCATTGAGCTTCATGGTGTTCACGCCCCAAGCAAGGTTTTCGCTACTTACGGACGTAGCAGAGACTTCAAGAGTCTGGTTTAGGATGACATTTTTTGCCTGATCATTATTCTTAAGTTCCTTATAGCCAGTTGCCGCTTCGTTGGCGGTGCGATACTCGATAACATAATAGCCATTAAGTACTCTATCGTACTTCACGATAGTTGGGTCATTCTCTAGAATGGATTCGTCTGAAATTTTTGCAATTATTTGCTTAGTCGCCAAAGCCTCCGAAACCGACTCTTTAGAGATTTTCAGTTCCTTACTGAGAACTTCGGAAGCCTCAGAGAGAGACATTGCCGAAAATTCAAGCTGCTCGGCTTGAGTGTTATTTGACAGCACTAATAATGAGCCGGCAACAAGCCCGACCGAGGCTATTGATACCGAAAAAAGTGCTGACTTTTTTCTTCTGTTCATAAAAATGACCCTTGTTTTTTAATTTTTATTTTGACCTTTTATAGACTCATTTAAACATAAGCAAGTCAAAAAATCAAGATTATTTACCAAAGAAAATGCCCGCGAATCTTACAACGCGGGCATCAATAAAGAGCTTAAGGAATGACTAAAACCGGTGTCCCAATTGCGGAATTATTGTAGACGAGTTCCGAAAACCAACAAGGCGTATTCACGCAACCATGTGAGCCGTTTCCTTGATAAATGGTTCCTCCATATTCACTGCGCCAATGGTCTGCATCATGGATGGCAATACCATTATTAAAGAAAATGGCATGCTGGGTATACCATAGTGGATTCCCCATCATTTCGAAATTGGTGCGGAAAAGCCAGACGGTATACAAGCCTGGAGGTGTTGGCGACTCATATAGATCGCCAGTTACGCAATCTGTACTTCCCAATAGCTCTCCGTTGACATAGCAGTATGCGTATTGGTTGCTGATGTCAACAATCATAATAGTGCTATAGTTTTCAAGCGCGTGCGAGATAATGTCATCGCGGTTTGTGGTGGTCAGAGACTTATGAATATATCGCTCTTGGCCACTTAGCTTATACCAATCGCCAATTTCTGCCTCGACCGTTATTACGTCGCCAGCATTCCAATAACCTGCATAAGACGCATTCTTGCTTGGCGCCTCGCGAATATAGACTCCACTTCCGAGCACATAGAGTTGAAATGGCTCAAAATAATTAAGAGTCGGTACGGGTTCGGGAGTGGGTTCTGGTGTCGGCGTAGGCGTAGGTACCGGAGTTGGTTCTGGAGTTGGTGTTGGAGTTGGCGTCGGAGTCGGCGGAACTGTCGGCTCTGGCGTAGGTGAAATAGTGGGCGTTGGTATTACATCGGGTGTTGCTGGCGGGGTCGCCAGTGATTCCGTAGTGGGTATTGCTGTGGTTGGAACCACAGACGGCTCCGCAGTTACTGTCGGAAGGACAGTTTTACTTTCTGACTCTAGTGCAGAAGTCCTCATCGTAATAGTGACGATTAGGGCAACCAAAACTAAAATCAGCAAGCAAATGCGGGCCTTTTTCATATTCATTCCTCCTTGTAAAGGTACTGTCCTCTTTTTATATTACGAAACTCCAAATAGTCAATCATAAACGTCTTGAAATGCTATTGCTTTTTGTTGGAATTTTCAGCATAATATCCTTGTGGATCGTGTGAGTTAAACAGACAACTTAATAGAGGTGTTTTATGAGGCGCGCGCGAACCGCAAAAATAAGGTCATTTTTTAAAGCTATACTTGTTGTAGCTATTTTTATTTCTATTTCAGCACTTATTAATTTAGGGCGGAGCGGCTCTACTAGTTCAAATCCGTATGTTAATATCAAACAGCTTCCAGATTCGTTCATGAAGCAGTATTTTTCAGATTATGCCGAACTTTCTAGTAATAATAAGCAAAATATTCTGATTGTCGCTTCTTTAAAACCGCTCGAAAACACCTACGGCGCCAAAAATGTTATCAAAGCAGCTAATAATCAATATTTCCTCGAGTTCGCGTCTAGCGAGGAAAAAGATTTTGCCTACGAACAAATTAGCCACAATCCAGAGCTAACCGTTTCTAAAAACACCATTCGCACTTTTACGGAAGAGGATGAAAATAGCAGCCTCTATAATTCCTGGGGCATTGAAAAGATGGGCCTCGATCACGCTAAAGAATTAGTTGATGGTTATTCAGGCAAAAGTGATGTCGTTGTCGCAATTCTCGATACTGGCCTCGACAAGAAATTATTCAACGAAAGCTTTGAAGGAAAGCTTGCCGGCACCTACAGTGTGATTACGAATAATGAAAAAGTCACCGATAACGTCGGTCATGGTACTCATATTGCTGGTACTATCGCCGAAGGTACTCCGGACAATGTTAAAATTCTCCCCGTAAAAATATCTGAGGGCAGGGAAATGTATTCCACTGATATTATTGCGGCCATCGACTACGCGGTCTATTATGGCGGCGCTGACGTTATTAATATGAGTTTCGGCGGTTATATTTACGAAGATGCTGAGTATCTTGCTATCGAAGCTGCCAAAGAAAACAACGTCATTAGCGTTGCCGCAGCCGGCAACGAGTCTACGAGCGAACGTAGTTTCCCATCTAGTTTTGATAACACTATTTCCATCTCGGCCGTCGATAGTGATCTACGCTTCGCTGACTTTTCGAACTACGGTACAATGGTAGATTTTGCCGCTCCGGGCGTCGACATCGTATCCATTAACGGCAACATGAGCGGTACTTCTATGGCCACTCCGCACGCTGTTGCGGCAGTCGCCATCGCAAAAAGCTTCAATAAAAACTTCACTCAAGAAGAGGTAATCGAACTATTAAAGACTCGCGCCGAGGATTTGGGTGCCAATGGCAAAGACTCCAAGTTTGGTTGGGGCTTTATCGACTTCAATGGCGCAAAACTCTGTACGAATTCGAGCGAATATTGTGACGATTTTTCTATTTTCGAAATTGATTCTCAGACTGGTATTGAGGTTGTTGAGCCTATTTTGACTCCGTACAATTATGGTAGTCTCACGAATATCCTCGCCACCAAAATCAAAATCAATTATGCTAGCGGGGCCAGCAAAGAAAAAGCTCTCGGTGATTTTGGCGATAATATTTCAATTACTGGTTATGATCCATTTACAGCTGGAGAGCAAACCATCACGGTTGCTTATGAAGATTTTACGGCTGTCTTTACGGTGGAAAACCCTAACGACTGGCAGAATGGCTGGACTTACGATACATACAATAGTAAAGCTGCGCTTCGAGAATATATTGATCATAAATTAGACATCAAAACTCTATATCTTCCAGAAAAAATAGACAATATCCCAGTGACTTCTACAAGTGCTGGCTGTCTATTCAGGGGTAATGACGAAAGTATCGGCATTACGCAGTGTGAATATCCTCAATCCGAAGATTCATATTACTATGAAACTTTGGTTATTCCTGAAAGCTATGAATTTGTTTGGGGTTTTTCTGGTGGCGTGCAGGTAACCGACCAAATGCTTCAGAACCTCTATAAGATTGTTTATCTCGGCGATGAACTAACTGTCGGAAATATGGCATTTGCCTATCTCAGGAATCTCGTCAGTGTTAGCGGTAAGATAAAATTCACCTCTTTTACTTATAGCGACTTGGAGGGGAATACATATGAGCGCTATGAAAGCTCTGCTTTTGCGGGCGACACATCGCTCGTAGATGTTACTATTGCCGACAGTGTCACTACAATCCCGGAAGCGACATTTTCAGAGTGCACGAGTCTCGAACATATTGATTTACCAGACTCAGTTACCACTATCGAAGAGCGTGCATTTGAGGCATCCGGTATTCGTGTTCTCAAACTTGGCAGTAGCGTAAAGACCATTAAGAATATGGCTTTTTCTAGGAGTAAGCTTGAAGAAATCTATATTCCAGCGGCCACCACCGAGATAGAAAGCCAAGCCTTTAAAAATACCGACGCACTATACCACATAGAAATTGATGCCGAAAATCCAGTCTATGACAGTCGCGATTCTAGCGATGCTATCATTTTGACGGCCGAAGACAAACTTATTGTTGGCACCTATAATACAGTCATCCCGGAGTCTGTAAAAATAATTGGCGAGGACAGCTTTAGAGGATCCGGCTCACTTGGCTGGATTGAGGTCCCAGAAGGCGTAGAGACTATTGAGGCGAATGCCTTCAGCCAAGCACCATATCTGCAGAAGATAATTATGCCTCGTTCGCTTACGTCCATCGATTCAACCGCCTTTGAGATGTCTGGTATTGGTACGCCTTCCCGCACCGTATTTTGGATTTGGAATAATAGCTATGCTAAGGATTTCGTCTTCGAACATGATTATCCATATGTCCTAATGGATGATCTTGAAGAAGAGCCGGAGTTCTTGGTTGACGCCGCCTTCGAGACAGTCCCAGATGGTCGCGAGTTTAAGGCAACGGATACTTTTTCAGCCGAGAACTTCATTATTAAGGTTTACTATTACGACGAAGAGAATAATAAACTACGCGAAGAGCCAGAAATCGTTACAGATTATGATGTGATTTATAATGGCGGTGACTCGGAAGCATTAGTGGGCGGTAACAATACGGCTACCTTCGTCTTCAATACGGCCACCGGATACCAGAACATTAAGATTGATCTTTACGTCTTTGCGAAATATCTCACTCCAGAGTACGAAGTCCCAACGGGCATTACGGCATATTCTGGCCAAGCACTTTCAGAAATTGAACTTCCAGAAGGCTTCACTTGGATGGATGACGGTGAATTTGTTGATGAAAACCAAACCGAATATCTTGCACGCTTTACGCCAGAAGATCCAATTAACTATGCGATTATCCCAGACATTCCTGTAGCGATTACCGTTAAAGTTGGCACTACTTTGTCGGAAATCTTCCCAGACGATGTACTGCGCGCCTGCATTGTAGAAAACTACAATACTCAGAATTCGACTGATTTTACCGAAGAGACTCTCGATGTAACTGAAGCGCTAAAAATGACTGAGTTGAATTGTGCCGGCAATGACGACAATAAAGTTACGAATGCCCGCGGTATTGAGCGCATGACGGAACTTGAATCTCTGAACCTCTCTGGAAATTCCATCGAAAAAATTAATCTTTCTAAGAATGAAAAACTTGAATCAGCAGATTTGCGTGGCAATAGCATTGCCAATTTAGATGTCACAAATAATCCAAATCTCTCAGAGTTATTAGTAGATGAGAGTGGGCTCGAGGGCGGAGAGTTAATTATCGTAACCTCAACCTATGCCGAAATAATCTATTCGGAAGATAACACATCTAGTCTCACTATGAATATTTCCGAACTAGACTTCCTTAAAAACTCTAACTTTACAGTAGTGGGTATTAACTCTACATACGACGCAGAGAATGGAGTCATTACCTTTATTACCGAAGATGGTTTTGAAAAAGTTAGAATAGATGTTCTGCTCGATAATGGTGAGACGATTTCATACAGTATTTATGCTTTTCCGCGCTACTTCTACGTTACAAATTATGTCGATGGCGAGCCATATGATGTAGATATGCAGTTGTTCTTTACTTATACCGGCGCCATCTTCGACATGAGGGAGCTCGGCGAGATGATGATGGACATGTATGGACTAATCGGATATGAAGTTGAGGATATCACTATCTCCGGCGCAGAGGACGAATATACTGTTGGTACTAGTGATGTTCATGTTTCATTCCACTTTGCAAAAAAGCAGGATGAAGATGACGATCCGACCATTCCGGTAAATCCAACCGACCCAGATAATCCAGGTACCTCAGATACGCCAACCGATCCGAGCGCTTCTGATGAGCCGGGCATTACGACTAACCCACAAACATCGAGTACATCTATGGTGTTGCTGATCTTAGTAATAATTTCGTCGACGATTTTGCTTATATTCGAACGCAGGATTTTCCGCAGTAGAAGATAAAAAATTGCCCTTAGGGGCAATTTTTGATTCATTAAAGTAAAAAAATGGCTCCCCCGGTCAGACTCGAACTGACAACCTCGAAGTTAACAGCTTCTTGCTCCACCATTGAGCTACAGGGGAAGGTAAGTCTAGTGTACTAGTTTATCTCTAATATGTCAAGTCGTTTTGGGGCGGCATGCTTTTTGACTATAAGATAAGAACCGGTTATACTTATAAGAAGAAACAGGAGGTATATTATGTGTGGAATCGTGGGCTATGTTGGTAATAAAACTGCTCAAAACGTTCTTTTGAGTGGCCTTAAGCGTCTAGAATACCGCGGTTACGATTCCGCTGGTATTGCTACGCTTGACGAAGATAAAGAGCCTCACATTGCGCGCTCAGTAGGGAAGATTTCTGAGCTAGAACAAGTTTTATCTGCCAAGCCGCACACTGGTCATCTTGGTATTGGCCATACGCGCTGGGCAACACATGGTGGTGTTACAGTTACGAACGCCCACCCGCATCACGTTGGTAATGTGTTCCTTGTGCATAATGGTATTATTGAGAATTACAAAGAGCTTAAAGAGCAACTTAGTAGTTATGAATTTAAGTCCGACACCGATACTGAAGTTCTCGCCGCCCTCATCGACAGCAACTATAAAGACGGCGCCTCGCTCAAGGATGCCGTTGCGAAGGCATTAAAAGAAGTTCGTGGTACCTATGGTATTGCCGCTTTCTCGCCAAACGAACCAGATACAATCGTAGTCGCACGTCTCGGTTCGCCACTCATTATTGGTCTCGGCAAAGACGAGACAATTATTGCTTCTGATGCCTCCGCCTTGCTTGGTTACACTCGCGAAGCAATTTATCTCAACGATGGCGAGATTGCTGTTTGTAATAAAGACGGCGCCGAAGTCTTCAATCTCAACCTCAAACACCTCAGTCCAAATCCAGAAACCATCGAGGGTGATGTTGAACAAATCCAAAAGGGCGGCTACAAGCATTTCCTTCTTAAGGAAATCATGGAGCAGGCCACGACCTTACCGAACACACTTTCTGGCCGCGTCGACGCCAAAAATGGCACTATGCATCTTGGTGGTCCAAATCTAACCACTAAAGAGATGCGCGATGTCCGTCACATTGTCATTGTCGGCTGCGGTACTGCCTATTATGCTGGTCTTCTAGCGTCTTATTATATGGAGCAACTTATTCCAGATATTACCACCGAAGTCGTCATCGCTTCCGAATATCGTTATCGTTCTTTCCATCTACCAAAGAATTCGCTTGCCCTCATTGTCTCTCAATCCGGCGAGACGGCCGATACACTCGCGTGTCTCCGCGAAATCAAGAAGCGTGGCATTAAGACTCTTGGCATTGTAAACGTAATTGGCTCTACGATTGCGCGCGAAGTTGACGGCGGCACCTATGTGCATGCTGGTCCAGAGATTTCCGTCGCTTCTACTAAAGCCTTTACAGCACAAGTTGTAACCATGCTCATGTTCGCCGGCATGATTGCCAGTTATCATGGTGGAAATGCCGAACTGATTCATAAATTCGCCAAAGAGCTCTCTATCTTGCCAACAGAAATTGAAAAGTGTCTCAATGATCATCGTGCCGAAATGGAACAACTCGCCAAGAAATACGCCAAATACAACGATGCGCTTTATCTTGGTCGCGATACGGCTTATCCTATCGCTCTCGAAGGCGCTCTCAAGCTTAAAGAGATTTCATATATTCATGCCGAAGGTTATGCATCTGGTGAGCTTAAGCATGGTCCAATCGCACTCGTTGACGAAACATTCTTTGAAGTCTTCGACATTCTCGACAACTGGCTCTACGATAAATCCCTCGGCGGTCTCCATGAAGTTCGTGCCCGTGGCGGCAAAGCTATTGTTCTTACTAACTCCAAAGCCGACATTGAGGCCGACGATATCGTTCGTGTCGACAGTAAAATCGAGTTACTCATGCCAATTCTTCTCAATACTCTTCAACAACTCTTTGCCTACTACGTTGCCGTAGAGCGAGGGAATGATGTTGATCAGCCGCGTAACTTAGCTAAATCTGTCACCGTAGAATAAAATGCCAAAGCAAAAACGTATTACCAGCAGCAAAAAGGAGATTCGTCGCGAAGAGCGTCAGCGCAAGCGCGCACTGCGTGAAGCAGAGCGTAAAAAAGCCAATTATCCGCGCATGTCGCTCAAGTCTCTCTGGTACACCATGAAAGTGTATCGCAAAGCTGTTGGTCCAAAGCGTTTTATTCTTTGGGGCTATACCGGATACAACGCCATTGTGTCGCCAGTCTCGGCTCTCCTCGTCGGTGAAGCTACCAACCGCCTCCTTGCCGCTATCGACACGCAAGATTTCGTGCCATTCTTGGTCATCGCAATTTTATTACTTGTAATTCAGCTACTGCGCACCTTACTTAGCGAGGTAAATGGTCTTATTTCGGCTGTTTCTTGGCAGGATACTTATGTCTATGTTAGTGAACGCATCGCCGAAAAATACATCGAAATCCCGCTCGCTACGCGTGAAAGCCAAGAGTTCGCCGATAAGTTTGATCGCGTTAAAGATTTTGGCGCATCCATTGCTAGCGTCAACTCAAATGTTATTTACATCGTTTCTTCGGTAATTAGTATTATCGCCGTCGTTACATCCACGACTACCGTGTCGCCGCTCGTAACCATTGCAGTTTTCCTCGCCGCCATCCCATATTCTATTTTGAGCTTGCGGCTTGCCGCCAAACAACGTCGTAACTGGCGTGAATTTACTAAAGATCGTCGTATTGCCTGGGCAATTCAGCAGAAAATTACCAATTCCAACTCTGCGCTCGAAATCGAGCTCAACAGTCTTTCTAAGCAACTCATTTCCCAAATGGTTAAAGCGCGTCGTCGCAGCCAGGAGCAGGATGTGGCCGACATTAAGTCATACTTCTGGCCAGACCTTAGCTCGCGCACGTTTGAAGATGTTGTTAGCTACGCCATTCTTATCTTCGTTTCCTTCGAAATTATGATTGGTAAACTCAGCTTCGGTGTTTTCACTTCTACGCGCATGCTCTTAAGCCAGCTTAGCGATAGTATTACCAGCCTCTTTGCTAACATTGCGAGCGCTAGCGAAAGCATTGTTAATGCTACCGACTATATGGAATTTATGAAAACTCCAGCTCGCCCGACTGGTGATGTGCTTGTTTCGGATATTCCAAAAATTGAATTCCGGAATGTTTCGTTCACTTATCCGCGTTCCGAAATTAAGGCTGTAGATAATGTTAGCTTCAAACTTGAGCCTGGCGATAGCCTTGCTATTGTTGGTGAAAACGGCGCCGGTAAGACCACTATTATTAAATTAATGATTGGCGCTTATCAACCAGATTCTGGCACCATTCTCGTTAACGATATTCCGCTCGAGCGCATCGATCGCGAATCCTATTTAGAGCAGATTGGCGCACTCTTCCAAGATTATTCTCGTTACGAATTCGCCACACTTGGCGAAAACGTCTGGTATGGCGATGTAACGCGTCCATACAGTCCGCGCGATATTCGTGAAGCACTCGCCGATGCCGGTCTTGAGGATCTCGAGGCTAAATATCCAAAGGGCCTCAATCAAGTTATGGCCAAGGATTATGATGCCGAAAGTGCTGCCGATCTTTCTGGCGGACAATGGCAGCGCCTTAGTATTGCGCGCGCTTTCTTCCGTCAACCAAACGTTCTAATCCTCGATGAGCCGACTAGTGCTGTTGATGCTAGTTCTGAGTACAAAATCTTCAAGAATATTCTGCGCAAGCAGCAGAATAAGACCACAATTATTATTTCGCACCGCTTTTCTACTGTTCGTAAGGCTGAGCGCATCATTGTGCTTGACCATGGTAAAATAATCGAGCAGGGTACACACGAAGAACTCGTTGCCAAGGGTGGCACGTATAAAGAAATGTTCGAAATGCAGGCAGAAGGGTACAATTAAAACAGGAGGCACATGCACAAATTTCGCAAAACAATGTTTATTATTACAATCATCTTCGCAGTTCTGACCTTCGTTGGTCTTGCGATGCTGATTATTTCTTCAAAAGAGCTTACTGATTCGCTTTTTGATTGCGTTATCTTGCTAATTTCCGCTGCATCCATTGCCATCGCGATTTTCTCGCAGCTCGTGGCCGACAAAGAATCGCGTCGGATTGAAAAGCTCGTCCGCGAAATTGGCGCTATCAACAAAACTACAGAAGAAGATCTCAAACAGGACGAGAATCTTCGCCGTAAATTGGATAAAATTCTCTATCTCGAAGAAGAAATCTATAGGCGTTCGGGTGGTCGTAAGGACGTCAAAAAAGTCGAAAAGGGTGATGCTAAACAATAATTTATGCATATTGAGCTAACGGATTTTTATTCGCGACTTGGTACTATCGCCATTATCTTGGTTCTAGGGTTTTTATTGGGTAAACTCAAGCTTATTTCACCAAAAACCAATAAAGACCTCGTAAATCTATTGTTGACCGTATTTATGCCGGCTTCACTCTTCCTAGCCTTTCCAGCTAGTTACAGCGACGAAACTTCCGGTATGTTCCTATCTGGTCTTGGTGCCGGTTTTTTGGTAATGATCGCAGTCATTATTCTCTCGCGCATAATTTTCAATAAAAAATTCTACAAGAAAGAAAAACCACGCAGCGCGGCCCAGTTTGCGCTTGTTTTTAATAATGCCACTTTCCTTGGCTATCCAATCATTGCAAGTACCTTTGGCGAGCAGGGCGTAATTCCGTATTGCGGCTTTATTATCGCTTTCAATATCGCACTCTTTTCCTACGGCGTCTATCTTTTCAAGCACAAGATTGACGTTAAGCTCGTTCTGGGCGTGCTCACGAACCCAAATATCATAGCGGTCGTCTTAGGTGTTATAGTTTTCTTGACTGGCTTCCAAGTGCCTGGCTTCGTTAAAGACGCCGTCCAGTACACCGGTAATGCCACTACAGCGCTCTCCATAATTTGTGTTGGCTATATGCTCAGCAATGCCAAATTCTTACAGCTTATTAAAAAATGGAAACTCATGCTTACGGCGCTCATCCAGTTAATTATCGGTCCGCTCGCCACTTGGGCACTCTTAGTCGTGCTCCAATTCCCACAGGAAGTCGTGGTTGTCTGTACGCTTATTCAGGCTCTCCCAACCGCCACCAGCCTCGGCCTCTTTGCTTCGAAATATGGTGGCGACGAAACTGAAGCTTCTGAGCTTGTTACGATTTCTACTTTACTATCCATCGTCACGATGCCAATCATGGTATCATTATTATTAATTCACTAAGGAGGAAGATGAGAGCGCTGAAGTTCTGGGAGAAACTTGCGGTTATAATCTTAACCTCGTTGTTTATAACTACGACATTTTTATCCTTCTGTATTTCTATTGAAGTGCCGGAGGCGGTTTCTCGTTTCGTAATCCTCGGCCTCATCCTAATCATAATTAGCGTTGCTTCGTTCTTCGGTTTGATTAAAATTTTAATTAATCGCTTCAATTACAAAAACCGCAGGGGCGCCAAAATTTTCTTTTATTCAATTGTCGTTATTCCTTCTGTATCTGCTGGCGCAATCCTTTTATATGAAAATAGCTGGCCGTATGTCTTTATCTATTTCATTCTGGCCACGTTCTACTTCTATATGGTCGAAAAATATTTCGGCAAATTTAATATTCGCATTAACGCCGAATTTGATAAAATTTCCGTCGAAAACCTAACCAGTTTTAACACTGACATTAAGGTCATTGCTAAGAACAAGAAGGTAAAGTCTAGCACGGAAGCTATCAAGGTCGGCGACATTATCGAAATCAGCAAAAACGGCGAGCCAATTTTAACGCTCGACGTCATCAAAAATAAGAAATAGTTTATAATTCGTAGTCAGTAATTTTACTAAAAATTCCAATTGGGGTAATGGTTCCTACTGAGCCACCACCGCTATCCATACATGTTGCGACGCCACCCTCCAACCTAATTCGAAATGCAAATAATTTGACTCCGGATGATGTACCTAAATCATCATCAAAATCTTCATTGTTACAGCCCGCTACATCATCGTATTGAATGTCGCCTACCTCCATATTTGCCCAATGGCTATTTGGCGACCGGCCATGCACATCGGGATCATATATTCCGCGGTCAGTCACTTCCCGAGTTATGCAATTAATGACCTTTGTGGATCCCCAAAGTGCAGCCTTATATGGTTCACCCGTGCTTGGATCGGTAAGATCTGCTCCGATATATTTTTTATAGAATGTGCAAAATCCATTAGAAGCCCAGGCCTTCGTGTAATTGTCAGTTACGCTTCCGACGGCGTTATGACGTGACCATTGTGTCATGCCAGCAATAATAATACTAAGCGCGTTCTTGCGCTCGGTGTTACGCTGAGCACGTTGCATGGCGGGTAGAGCAATAAGAACCATCAACATTATTAAACCAGCTATTGCTAGTACTAAGACAATTTCGATAAGCGTAAATCCTTTTCGTTTGCGCGTTACTTTCATTATACCAAACAAATTATGCAACAAAAAAGTACCTCGCGGTACGCTTTTTGGTGGGGGCACCTGGGCTTGAACCAGGGACCAATCGGTTATGAGCCGACTGCTCTAACCACTGAGCTATGCCCCCATGCACTCAAGTATAACACATCAGATAAGAGAAAAGGCCCGAAAACGGACCACATAACTACATTATAGCACAAAATGCACAAAAAGTCAATATAGGTTATAATATGCTTATGCTCGAGAAGGTGAAAACACAGCTCCGGCGTCTCCGTTACTATACGAAGAAAGATATTTTAACTCTCAACAATATCGTGCTTTTTAGCGCGTTAGTTTTATGTGTTTGGTGGACCTGGGGCGCAATCAATTCCATGTCTCGCAACTGGGAGCTAGAAGAGAAACTCAGGAGTCGTCAGCTCGAAGCCACTAAACTCGAATTAGAGGTCGAAACTCTCCGTCTCGAACAGGAATACTATCAGACCGACGAATACAAAGAGCTCATGGCTCGCATCAAAGCGGGCAAAATGCAGCCTGGCGAAACTATGGTTATTTTGCCAAAAAATTCCGAATCTGCCCTTCAAAAATACGCTGATTCAGACGCGGAGATTCCAGTATATCGCAGCAACTTCTCTGAGTGGCTTGACTTTTTGTTCGGATAAGTGTAATATAGTTTCTATCGTCGCGGGGTAGAGCAGCCTGGTAGCTCGTCTGGCCCATAACCAGAAGGTCGTTGGTTCAAATCCAACCCCCGCCACCAAGTTTATTAACGGCCATCCGGCCGATTTTTATTGCATCAAAAAGCCCCCATCGCTGGGGGCTTTCAATTAATCATCTTTGCGTTGATGAATCAGCTTACCACCATAGGTGTAATATTTAATATTATCGCCTTCTGTTGCTTCAATATAATGATCCGTGAAATCTGGATAGTCGTCGCTGGTAAACAACTTGTTACCATCAACCGTATAGATATCATAGCTCATATTGTAATCTTCGTCTCTATTTCCGACATAGATGTAAAGCTTATCGTCATAAACCTTACCGCCAGTGGAATAGCCAGAAGTGGAGGCAATCTTCTTGCCGGCTGGGCTTAATACATCCGTAGTCTTGTAATCGTTGTAGGCGTAATAGAACTTATGCAGATCTGCGCTGCGCGAATACATATATTTGTATCCGTCACTGACTTTTTCGCCTTCTTTATTGATGACATAGTATTTGGTATCGTCGCCATCTTCGCGAACATAAGAGAAGCCATCTTCCGAGAAAGTATCGGCAGAATCAAAGCTCTTGCCAAACAACTTCTTACCTTCAACAGAATAGAACTCGTAATCGCCATATGGCACATCTTTACAGGCGCTATTAGACGAATAGGTACGATATGTCCTTAGTAGATAAATACCACTCGAAACAGGACCATAGCTATAAATTCTGCGACAATTAACCTCGCTAACTTTTGCGCCACCCTTATAGAAAATAACGCCATAAGAGTCGGAATCCTCTTTATTGATAGCGTAATTATCGGCATCAACATAGAGAGCATCAGTTGCTTTTGCGCTAGTATGTGAGAAATCGTTGCTCAACAGATAGATTGCATCGTCGTCATCTTCTTTCTTGAGGCAGTACCAAGCATCATAAAGAGATGCTGCCGCCAAACAACCATTCGGCAATTCTTGTTCCTTACCATCAACGACAAATTTATATTTGTGATCTTCGTCGTAATCGTCGGTTACGGTTTGCAAAGAGATTGACTTACGATCTTCGGAAACCTGTGAAATTTCGTATTTATCGCCAGATTCAAACTTGTAGGTTAGTTCCGCCGAAAGCGTATTGAGTAAGTAGTTGGTGCCTGCATGCGTAATCACGACATAGCCATCTTCCTCGTCGCTTAGCTCAATGTTCTTATCAAGATTCTCAGTAATCGAAAGCACCTTCTTGCCCTGATAATTCAAAATCTGGAAGCCCTTTTCGTCGGCAATCACGGCAAAGCTATCGCTGGAGGTAACCAGGCGATTCTTGTTCATATCGTAAACAACTTTACCTTTGCCATTGATAAGATATTCATTCGAACTATTATCGGTAGCCTCATAGAGACCGCCTGCGCGAGAAATGAAGACATACTTGTCGAAGTCGACTGTCATCTTACCATCGGTATTGATGATACCGCGCTTATCATCTTCCTCGTCGCCGACTACCGCGGTGCCACCGATAAATCTCGATGCGTAGCCAAATTGGAATTCCGTCAACCTTTCGCCGTCATCATTAAAGAGAGCATATTTACCATTATCGTCTTTGAGGAAGTAGACGTTTGTAGCGTAGATATCATCCATTTCGCCACCACCGCCAAGTGCGAAAATTGCAATTAACGCAATAATGCCACCTAGTATAAGCACGCCGGCGATAATGCCAATAATTAAACCAATTTTAGATTTTTTCTTTGGCGTAGCAGCTGGTGCAGCAGTTGGCGCTGCGGCTGGCGTACCGGTCATCGTTGGGGTTGCGCCCATCGGTGCTGGCGCCGGAGCTGGAGCTGGTGCTGGCGCTGGTGCCGGTGGCACTGGTGCTGGCCCTGCTGGCTGCGGCTGCATTGGGTTGATATTTTGATTGTCCATATGCTCCTTTCTTTAAGCTTGTTCGCAAGCTACGCGAATTAGCTCGCTCCAATCATTAGTTAAATGTGGTACGCTCGCAAGTTCGTAAGTCGTCATATCATAGCGAATCGCCATTGCGAGTTCTTGTGCAATCAATCCTGCGTGTGGCGCCATTACGGTACCGCCCAAGATTTTGTTTGTCCTTTTGGCCGTAATTAATTTCACGAAGCCCATCATATTATCAGAAGTATTAGCTTTCTGAACCGAATCGAGTGCAATGATTACTTTATTCACTTTCTGATCATGGCGAATGCAATCATCTTCCGTAACGCCAACTTCCGCAACACCCGGTGTCATATTGGTCACGCGAATGATGCCGCGATAATCAACTGGGTTTTTCTTACCGCGACCGAGAATATCTGCCATTGCTGCGCGTGCCTCAATTAGGGCTTTTTCGGTTGAACTATGTCCACCAAGCACATCGCCCGCTGCATAAATATTCCTCGTGGATGTGCGACAATGCTCGTTCACGATAATTCCGCGCTGATTGAACTTTACGCCGGCATTTTCGAGACCAACATCAATATTTGGCGCATTGCCAGTGCACATCAAAACCTCATCCACGCGGATGGATTTTTCTTGACCGCCACGCAGGAAAATAACTTTCTTGCTAACGCCATCTTTTTCAAGCGCAATTACACGTGATTGGGTTAGAACTTTAATCTTATCTTTATTGAAAATCTCATCCAAAACTTGGCCAACTTCTTCATCCTCGCGCGGCAACAAGCGTCCTGCAATATCTGCAATAATCACTTGCGTGCCAAGAATAGAGAAGAATTGTGCGAGTTCACAGCCCGTAGAACCGGCACCCACGATAAAAATCGTCTTTGGTGGACGAATCATCTCGAGTACATTCTCTGGCAGCCAATACTCAAGGTTGGTCGGAATCTTGATGCCAGTATCAAGCGTCGATGCACCGGTCGCAATCAAGATTTTCTTTGCGCGAATCGTCTGGTCGTTCACGCTAATCTCTGTGTTGGAGAGTAGATGACCGCGGCCATGCAAACAAGCGATGCCGGCTTCCTCGAAATCTTTCTTGCTGTTCGCTTTTGCGCGTCGCAATGCTAGATTCTTCCAGTTATTTACTGTTGGGTAGTTGTATCGTAATCCTGTACTAGACAGGCCGAACCTTGCCCCCGTCAACGCATTTTTGAATTGTTGCGTGGCGTAAAATAATGCACCAAAAGGTACATTGGAGTAATTTTGGCTAGAGCCGCCCCATTTGTTTGCTTCGATTAAGGCGACTTTTAACCCAGATTTAGCAGCAATTAATGCCGCTTCGCCTCCGGCGTCCCCACTCCCGAGAACTGCCAGATCGTAATCAAAACGGTTCTTCATCTTATATTATTTTATCATGATTCTTATAAGCAAAAGCGAGATCCGGGTCCAAAATTTTGATTTCTTTATAGATAACTTTTCTTAAATCGTCTTCGGTTACGGTATCCTTATCGGCAATCCAGGCATCAGTCGCTTTTGAAACGCGTTCGGCAATCTGCTTTGCCCAATTCTCAGGCACATTTTGGCTACGCGCGTAGCGCAAGACATTCTGCTGAATGCCACGACTCGAGTATTCGTAAGTAATCTTTTTCTTCATTTACATCACCCAGTAGGTTAGAACAAACGCCGCTAATACTAGGAAGCCACTACCAGAGATAATTCTTGCAAAAGCTTTGTTGCGCACGCGCCATTTTTGTACTTCGACCACATTTTGGCCAGTTCTTACGCGCAACTTCAAAACTAATAATGGAATTATGCTCATGATGGTATAACCGATTACGGCTATAATTTGGTATTGTGCGCTCAAATTAAGGATGCAATTTGCTACTACGAAGTATAGTGCGATACTTAGTGGCATCTCGGCAAAACTACTTAACATGCCCAGCGAGAACGACTCGATATTGTCGTTCGTAGTCTTTGCACGCCTCTGAATAAAACGCGTAAACGAACGTGGCAACCATAGTTCGGTGTTACGACCGCGGCGGTAATAAAATAGCCACATTACGAGCGCACTGGCAAGAAATACGCCAACGCAAATAATCAAATATTCAGTTTTCAGTGCGCCATTAAACAACGAAGAAATCATGAAAGCTAGAGCGCAGACCATCAAGAAAGAAATCACGCCGGCACCCAAAATATAATGACGCGTCAGGGAACGTGTTTTGCGGCGACGATGGTGCCCCATACTAGCGTGATATAGCAAAATCAGACCACCCAAACTTAATTGCAGGGAAGCCTGAACAATGCCCGCCAGGACAATTGTAGCGATACAGAGTAAATCGCTCATGCTTCAAGTGTAGCATGCTTACGCAATTATTGCACTTACGCTTGTTGCTTTTTCGAAAAATCTTTAAGATGCCCATATGCAAAAGAAATTATTAATTACAATTTGTGCTTTTCTCACAGTAATTGCCTCTGTTAATCTTGTTTTTGCTGAGGAAAATGATTTGCCAACAGAACCGGCGCCGTCGCTACGTTTTTACGCTGTTAATGCCGGCTATAAGGACGACAATTCTTCACAGAATTACGATTTTATCGAGCTAGAGCGCACCGTCTCGGAAGATTTCTCTTTGGCTGGTTTTTCGCTCAAATATTTCAATAGCTCAGATAAGCCATCAGGAGAAATATCTTTCACGGAACAGCAAATTCTCAGCGCCGATCGGCTCGTACTTGGCTTTTCTAAGAGTCCTCAATATGTTGATTGGGAAGATTCGCCTTATTTATATTACTTCTCGAGTTCTGGTCTCGCCTCTACGGCTGGCCGCCTCCAGCTACTGTTTAATGAAGAAATAATCGATGAGCTTTGCTGGGGTAAAATCGTTTGCAGTGCGCAAAATCCCAAATTTGCCACCAAGCCAGAAGAGAATTACTCGCTTGTTCACACCGAAGATGGCTACGAGCAGCTTCAATATTATCCAGAAATCCAATCTGTCATCACGGGGCTGGCGATCGATGAAGAACCATTAGAATGTAATCTTATTATCTCGGAAATCTATACCTATTATGAATCTTCTGCGAACGAGCAGTTTGTCGAGTTATATAATCCAACCGAAGTCGAACAAGATATATCATGGTGTGCATTTTCGTATAAAAATATCAGCTATGAAATTAACGGAATTATACCACCAGGCACATATTATATATATCAAAATCCTGAGATTACTTTCACAAAAAATCCTACAACTTACAATATCTACTCACTTGCTGGGCAAGACGTGCTTTTACCACATGGCCAAAAGAAGGGTACCTCTTATGCGTTATTTAATATCGGCACCGAGTCCGAGCAATGACTGCAGACTTATCAACCTACTCCGGGCGTCGATAATATCTATCAAGAATTCCAAACTTGCCCCGACGGAAAGATTATTAATCCCGAAACGGGTAATTGTATTAATGAAACCATAGATAAAGAAACTATCTGTCCAGAGGGGAAATATCTCAATCTACTCACCGGACGTTGTAAAAATATCGAAACCAAAAAGGCCACTATTTGCAAAGAAGGCTATTATCTAAATATCCTTACTGGACGCTGTAAAAAGATTACTACGACTACCGCTACCGAGTGCGCAGAAGGGTACGAGCGCAATCCAGAGACTAATCGTTGTCGCAAAATCCGCACCAATACCGCCATGGAATATCCGGTCGAGCCAGTTGAGGAAAATTCCTACAATAATCCCAAAATATTTATTGCAACTGGCGTAATTGTGGCTTTAATTCTCGGCGGCGCCATCTATGCCATTTATCAATACCGCAAAGAGATAAAACAGGTTATACTGAAAATATGTCGACGAAACGCGTCTTAGGTATTGATCCTGGCACTGGTATTTGTGGTTTTGGCGTCATTCAATATGTCACACATAAACAGCCGCGCATGATTACCGCTGGCGTAATTACTACGCCCGCTCATACGCCACTCGCCGATCGTCTTCTAGATATTTACGATTCGCTCAACCAAATAATCGACGAGACCCATCCCGACGAAGTCTCAATTGAAAAGCTCTATTTTAATCAGAACATTACCACAGGCATTACTGTAGCCGAAGCGCGCGGCGTCTGTATTTTGGTCGCCCGGCAGCGTAATCTGCCAATCGCCGAGTATACGCCACTTCAGATTAAGCAGACTATGACCGGGTATGGCCGCGCCAAAAAGAAAGAAATGCAGGAGGCTGTGCGCGTATATCTCAATATGGAGCAAGTCGTCAAACCAGATGATGCTGCCGATGCTTTAGCGGCCGCCATTACACATGGCCTAATGACACGTATCGCCTATCAATAAAATCAGATATAATATAGATATGATTGCTCACGTCCGTGGCCAAGTGGCCGAAAAATTTGCAAATTCCGTTATTATCGACGTCCAGGGAGTCGGCTACGAGGTTGGCCTTACGGCTATCGATTTTGAAAATCTCAATCTCAATGACGACGTTAAACTCTACACTTATCACCATATCCGCGAGCAGGCCGAAGAGCTTTTTGGCTTCACTAGCCTCGCCGCCAAGAAATTATTCGAATTATTAATCTCCGTCCAGGGTATCGGCCCTAAGGCCGCCATGTCCATCTTGAGCCTTGCGCCAGTCGAAGAAGTTCGCAACGCTATCGCGAATCAAGATTCCGGATATATCTCCAAAGCCGCCGGCGTGGGCAAAAAATCCGCTGAGCGCGTCATTGTAGACCTTCGCGACAAAGTTGGCTTGCCAACCTATTATGGTCGCAAATCTGCACCAGAACAACAAATACTCCAGGCCAATGACGAAGCTCTTGATGCTCTCATGGCGCTTGGTTTTACGCTTGCAGACGCTACGAAAGCCCTCGAAGGCGTCGATTCTCAACTTTCAGTCGAAGAACGCATCAGAGAAGCTCTCAAACGCCGCTAGGGGCAGAAAAAGTTCATGCTTGTCTTGGCATGGATTCTTTGCTAAAATTTTAATCACTGCTCTCGGATCCGCATATCGGATTTTGGGGAAAATGTCGTAAGAGAGTAGGTCATTACTAAGCAGGAGAACACCATGAAAAAGCGTACTCGCAAGGGGACGCTCCGAGTGGATACACTTCGGTGGAATGAATACATCGAAATGTAACAAAAAACGCCCGTAAGGGCATTTTTTGTTTGTCGAAAGCTTATTCGGACTTTTTGGCACCAGTCTCTAAACCAGCTTTTTTGAGCTCGCTATTAATTTGCTCTTCAATCATTTCTTTCAATTTTTGCTGAGTGTCGGCAGCTGCAACATCGATAGCCTTGCCGTTCACATAAAATGCCGGCGTTGCCGTAACTTTGTCGACGTTTTTGCCAAGAGCATAATCAAAGTTAATCTTAGTCTCAATATTTGAATTACCCATATCGGAGCGGAATTTTTCCAAATCGCCTTCCGGAGCAATATCTTTAAACAGACCTACAAACACATTTGTACGCTTATCACCAGTTTCGGAAATCCATTCAGCGCGATTTGCGTAAATCGTCTCTACCATGTCCCAGTAATAACCTTGGAAACCAGCACTTTCGGCAGCGGCAGCGGCAGCACGAGCGTTCTGGTGACCAGAAATTGGGAAGTTGCGATAAAGGAAAGCTACGCGATCGCCGTACTCTTCATACAATTGATGGATGTTTGGCATCGCAGCCGCACAACCAGGGCACTGCAAATCTGCGTATTCTACTACAATGACCTTAGCGTCGGGATTTCCGCGTACATGGTCGTCAATGTTTCCGTTGTTATCATCGCCCTTAATAATCGAAGTGGAGTCGTAATCTCGTACGTCGGTAGGGTTTTCATGTTTTTGAATGGTGGTCCATGCAATCAGACCGCCAAACAGGGCCAAAATCACCACGATGGCCGCAATTGTTACCTTATTCATGATACAATTTTACCATATACGGAGGAGAAAAAATGGACGAGTCTTTTAAGCAGAAAGTGATGAAAAAGCTAACCGCCTGGCTAGATCCAAAGTTGGCCAAATATCGCGAGCCTGTTAAGAAAGAACCTTATGTGCCAAAAACCGAGAAAGAGTTTATTGGTGTTCTTAAACGCACTCCGGAAGAAATTCTTACTAGCGACCAGCGCAATCTTATTGCTGGCGTTATGTCTTTTGACCAGATGCCAGTTTCGCTTATTATGACCGAGCGCAAAGATATGATGTTCCTGTCCGAAGCCGACTTCCTGGGCCCGCTTCTCCTTGATAAAATGTATAAAACCGGCGCCGATACTTTCCCAGTGCTCGATAAAGAAGGTCAAG
>JAUNHY010000001.1:0-45989 GCA_030523715.1 Candidatus Saccharimonadota bacterium | reverse complement strand
AAAATGTATAAAACCGGCGCCGATACTTTCCCAGTGCTCGATAAAGAAGGTCAAGTTTGCGGCATTGTGCGCACGCGCAGTATCGATCCGCTCAAAATTACCGAAGACCAGCCTATCGAAAATTTCATCGAAAAAAATGTCTATTTTGTTCGTGCCGATTATTCACTCAAAATGCTTCTTGCGGCGTTTATCCGTACTGAAGCTAGCTATGCTGCAGTCGTGGATCGCGATGCGCACGTAGTTGGCTCGGTTACGCTCGATACACTCATGGCAGTATTATTCGGTCGTCGCGTCAAAGATTCTTTCGCTTCCGACGATTCGCCATTCTCGGTTGCCCGTCGCACTGAAAAATAATCTGTTTATGCTAAAATAAAGATATGTATTGGATATTGTTTCCAATTTTAGCGTCCGTTTTTTATTGCTTCGGTGGGTTTATTCAGAACTATCTTACCGATATGGCGCTGCCCAAAAAGCGCGCTGGCGCTCTTGTTGTATCTCATATTCCGAGCTTTATTTTGATGATGGTGCTTTTGATGGCGATTTTTGGTCGCGCTACCTTCATGATGCCAGTTAATAACGCCTTCGGCCTAGTTCTTGCTGGCGCCATAAACATAATCGGCTCGGTATATTATTACAAAGCACTTCAGGCTGGTGACAATACCGACATTACAATTTTCGGGCAGGTCGGACCGTTGATTTCACTTGGTCTTGGTGCAGCCTTACTCGGCGAAATGATCACTATTAATCAAGGCATCGGTTTTATTTTTATCATGGCCGCCACGATGGTTGTAATTATTGGCGGCATGAAAGGGCAGAAGAAAAAGGGCTTCGACCTCAAAGTAGCGGGGCTAACGGTAGTGAGCTGCTTCTTCTCAGTTTTATCAGACATTGTATTTGCAAAGTTTCTCGGCGACGCCACGGCCAACTACATTCTCTTTGCGCAGTCATTTTTCTTCTTTGAGCTTGGTTCGCTGTTGGCGGTTGTAATGTGTCTAATTTTCTTCGATTCCTGGCGCAAGGCCCTTTCAAATACCTTTTTCCGCGGCAAAAAGCACAACATGAACATGGGCATGCTTCTAGGTGACAACATCACGCTTAGCATCGCCGAAATTCTGTACAAATTTGGCTTAATTGCGGCGCCAGTCGTTTCGCTCGTGTCGCCAATTGGCAAAGTTGCCGGACTCTTCACGTCATTCTTTATTACGATTTTCCTCGGCAAAATTTTCCCGAGGTTCATCCACTCTAAACGCATCACCAAGCGCGTCATTGCGCAGTATTTCTTTGCCGGCGCCCTCATCGTTTGCGGCATTATTCTTATGAATTAGCACTCTTGACCATCCAAGTGCTAAAATATATAATCTAATCCATGAGTAAAAGAGACTACTACGAAGTTCTCGGCATCCAAAAAGGTGCATCTGACGATGAAATTAAGAAGGCTTTTCGCAAGCTTGCCATTAAATACCATCCTGACAAAAACCCAGGCGACAAGGTAGCGGAAGAGAAGTTTAAGGAAGTCAACGAAGCCTATTCTGTTTTGAGTGATAAAACCAAACGTCAACGTTACGACCAATTCGGCCATGCGGGCGTAGGTGGTGCTGGCGCTGGTGGTGCTGGTAATCCGTTTGAAGGTTTCAACTTCAATGGGCAAAGTTTCAATTTCGACTTTGGCGGCGCCGGTGCAGGTGGTCTCGACGACATTCTTGGTGCCATGTTTGGTTTTGGCGGCGGTTTCCGCGGCGCTCGTCGTGGTCGCGATTATCGCACCACGGCCACGATAGATTTTGAAGAAGCAATTTTTGGCACCACCAAAAACATTTCAGTTGACGGCGAATCAATCAAACTCAAAATCCCAGCTGGTATTTATGATGGTCAGCAAATTCGTCTAGCCGGTAAAGGTGGCCCAGCCCCACAAGAAGGTGGCCAACGCGGCGATCTTTATGTCGAAATTCGCGTGCGTGCCCACAAAACTCTCACCCGCGAGGGCAACTTAATTCTTTCTGAAGCAACTATTTCCATGGTCGACGCCGTGCTTGGCACCGAAATCGAAGTTATGACCGTTGATGGCAAAATTACCATGCGCGTTCCAGCTGGCACTCAGCCTGGCACGAACTTCAAGCTTTCCGGTCATGGTGCTCCAATTCAGCCGGGTTCGTCCGAGCGTGGCCCACATATTGTTACAATTAATGTCGAAATTCCAAAGAGCATCAACAAGAAGCAAAAAGAGCTCATTCAAGAATTTGATAAAGCTAGAAAACGCGGAATTTTCGGCTAAAAATGGTGGAAATTCGCGACCTTTACGATAAAAAACACAAGCTAACTGGCGAAACCATCAAAAAGGGCGACCCCACTCCACCTGGCCGCTACATCCAGGTTGTGATGGTTTTTATTCGCAGCAAATCTGGCCATTATTTAGTCCAAAGACGCAGTAAAGCCAAGAATGGTCTATATGCCACCACCGGCGGTCACGCCAAGCATGGCGAAAATAGCTTACAGGCAATTTGTGCCGAGATCAAAGAAGAACTTGGCCTCGATGTTGATCCAAAAGAATTGCAACTTTTTCGCTCCGCTCGCATCGACGAGGAGCAGGTATTTTTAGACGAGTATTATCTCGAGAAAAATGTAAATTTATTAAAACTAAAACTCCAAAAAGAAGAAGTTTCCTTCGTTTGCTGGATGCAACCATGGGAAATACGCAATTTATTCCATCGTTGCAAGTTTATGGATAACCATTACGAAGAATTTCTCCGTTTGCTACAATGGAGAAAAGAGCAAGGATTAAAATGAAAAGTGCCGAAAGAAGTTCTGGAAACAATGACGATTACGACCATACTCTATATGAAAGCCGTAGTGCTTGGGAAGTTGCCAATCATATTCGCCCGAATGACCGCGAAGCTTTTGTGATGGCCGCCGCCGGCGATAAACTTGCCGATTCTGCAGCCGACCAAGTTTTTCGCCAAGCCGAAGTTTATGCTCAAGAAAATGACGTTCCGTGCTACGATGCTCTATTAAAAACCGTCGCCGAGTCGGACGATGAAGAAGCTGCATATAGTGCGCTCGAGTCATTCCAGGAAATGTCTGCCGTCGATGAAATGCGCCAAGTTGAAGATCCATCTCTACGTGAGGCGACCGGACTCGCCAAGTTTTCCGAATTGAACCACCAAGCAAACCAAGAGCTAAATGATGATCAAAATAACGAAGCTGCGCTTAGTATGCTCGATGAAGCCATTGAAAATTATGTCGTAGAATATCAGGCCGCCCAAAACGAGGGTAGAGATTTCATGAGTATTGGTGATTATATGCAACGCGAATTTGATCGCCTCACGCGAAAAGCTCAATTGTTAGAAAAGCAGGGAAAATTACCATCCGAAACGGACTCTGCTACTTGGCGCGGCATGCGCGTCGGTCTCGCTGCTCTCACCAGCTTAAACGATGGATACGAAGACAGCAAAAAAGCGCTAGAAAATCGCAGCTATTAAAGCCCTAAATGTTTTTTAGCGTTTTCCGTTACGATGCGCCCACGTGGCGTGCGCTGAATCATACCCATTTGTACCAAGAACGGCTCTAAATAATCTTCAATTGTGGACGCTTCGTCGCCCGTGAGCGCAGCAATCGTGTTCAGGCCTACTGGTTTATCGCCGTATTTTTGATACATCAAAGTCAACATATTGCGGTCCGCCGGATCCAGGCCAAGTTCGTCAATTTCCAGCATGTCGAGCGCCTTTTTTGCTACTGGCACGTCAATAATTCCATCGCCGTTTACATCCGCATAATCACGCACGCGTTTGAGTAAGCGGTTTGCAATTCGTGGCGTTAGGCGCGAGCGCTCTGCCAGTAGCTTTGCGGCCTCTGGTTTTATTTGCGTATCCAAAATCTTCGCCGAACGTTCAATAATTTGCTGAATATCGCCATCGGCATAATATTCCAAACGGTACGAATGACCAAAACGATCGCGCAGCGGCCCAGCTAAATTGCCAGCTTGCGTAGTGGCGCCAATCAAAGTAAAGCGGGGCAGGTCGAGCTTCACACTGCGCGCGGCCGGTCCTTTACCAATCACGATGTCGAGCTTGTAATCTTCCATCGCCGAGTAAAGAATCTCCTCCACGGCGCGGCGCAGGCGGTGAATCTCATCGATAAACAGAATATCTCCGTCAGTTAGGTTCGTGAGGATGCTGGCTAGGTCGCCGGCTTTTTCGATGGACGGGGCAGAAGTGGCGCGGAAATTGGCGCCCATTTCGTGCGCAATCACGCCAGCCATGGTGGTTTTACCCAGGCCTGGCGGACCATACAGCAACACGTGGTCCATCACGTCGCCACGCTTTTTAGCGGCATCAATTGCCAGTTTCAAATTTGTCTTCAAACGGCGCTGGCCAATATACTCTTCAAAATTCGTCGGCCGCAGGGAAAACTCGACGATACGTTCTTCGTTATCGTCCTCGTGCAGACTAGTGTCAATCACCCTCTCAATGGCCATATCTGTATTATAACACCTGTGCTAGATAGTATAATAAAGCTATCATGAACATACTTACCGCCGCTAAAAATATACCCAACCCGTCGCTGCAAGAAGTGGAGAGATATCTCGCAAAATGGGATTCACTCGAAAACTACGTTTTGCAAGAAAAAGCATTAAATAAACTATTTCATGACATCTGCCCGCAAAACGATGACATCAGCAACATTTTATTGAAATGTAGCGTCTTAAATGATTTTTACAGTACGAATATTTTTTCGATTTTTCCAGTCGCTAAACATATTTTGGATCTCAATATTGACGAAAGATTAAAGAACGGCGATTTGTCGTTGGTCAACGATATTGCAAACGTCGAAATCGGTGGCAAAAAGAAATATTTCTATTCATTTGCCAGTAAATACTGCAGCCATCATAATTCGAAAAACTTCGCAATCTATGATTCGTATGTTGAAAAATGCTTAGTCTATTTTAATAAACTTGATCATTTCTCAGATTTTTATCGCCAAGATCTTAAAAATTACAACGTATTTAATAAGGCGTTGTTGGATTTTAAGAATTATTACGGCCTTGAAAAATATGGCCTCAAAGAAATCGACGAATACCTATGGCAACTAGGCAAAGACTATTTTCCGAATAAGTATTAAATAATAATATGCAGAGGGATAGCTACAGAAACTATCCCTACGGTTTGGTAAATAAAGCATAAGTTAAGAGTAAAACAAATTATGCTTTATATATTTTAAAATGACAGTAATGATAAATGTCATGAGTATATTGCAAGAATATGAGAAACATTTAAGGCTACTTGGAAGAGAAAAAATAGAAGCTATTGATGAGTATTTGCGAAATCTTGAAAAGAAAAAGATAGATAAGCTATATTCTGACGTCATTTATAAAAAAGAAGAATATGAGAGATTTGAAAAATGACTAAAACATAAAAAAGACAAGAAATTTATCTGATGCTACAATTAAAATATGGATGAGGTGAAGAAAGAAATCATTAAATTCAACTCTGAGCGCGACTGGGATCAGTTTCACTCGCCGGAGAATTTAGCTAAATCAATTGTCATAGAAGCGGGCGAATTGCTCGAGTGTTTTCAATGGAATAATAATTACGACAAAAAAGAAGTCTGCGAAGAATTAGCGGACGTCGCAAATTATTGCATTCTTTTGGCTGATAAGCTAGATGTTCGTTTGGAAGATATTATTCTCGAAAAATTGGATAAGACACGTAAGAAATATCCAGTTGAGAAAGCAAAGGGTAAAAGTACTAAATATACAAAGTTGTGATCTATGTTAGTGTATGAGGGTGTTAAAAAAACTTTTATTGACGATGTCAATCTTAATCTAATCGTTAATAAAATATACGAAAAATATCAAAAATATTTCGGGCGCACGTCAGAATCTCAATTAAACTCTTGGCAGAACTCCATGCAGTACATGCGTAGTATTTTAGATGATGATGAAATACCGGATAATGCCGGCGTAGCTATTGAATTTAATATTCCTACCACCTCAAAACGAATAGACTTCATCCTATCCGGTCGCGACCATGATATGAAAGATTCTGCAGTCATTGTCGAATTGAAACAATGGGAATCATGTTCTGCTATAGAAAATAAAGATGGGATCGTGTCTACATACGTAGGCGGTGGCATTCGTGATGTTGCGCACCCGTCATACCAAGCTATGAGTTATGCGAATTTAATTCGGGATTTTAATGAAGATGTTCGCCATAAAAATATTGGCTTATACCCGTGCGCATTTTTACATAACTACCGAATAACCGAAGATAGTCCTATTAATAATCCAATTTATAAAGAATACATCGAACAAGCACCTATGTTTGGTAGCGGTGATTTCGCAAAACTACGCGAATTTATAAAAAAGTATATCTTCTATGGCGATGATAAAGAGATACTTTATGAAATAGAAAACGGACGCATCCGACCATCGAAACGTTTGCAAGATTCTCTTGTAAATATGTTGCAAGGGAATCGCGAATTCACGATGATAGATGAGCAAAAGGTTATTTATGAAGATGCAATCGTACTCGCGAAAAACGCAGTCAAAAATAATTCAAAACAAGTATTAATCGTCGAAGGTGGACCTGGCACAGGGAAATCTGTACTAGCTATTAATCTATTAGTTGAATTAACAAAGAATAACTTTACTTGTTTTTATGTAACCAAAAACTCTGCACCGCGCAATGTATTCCGCGATAAACTTAAAGGCAATTTCAAACAGAGCTATATAGATAATTTATTCCAAGGTTCAGGTAGTTTTGTGAATAAACCATCAAATGATATCGATTGTCTTGTGGTAGATGAAGCACATCGGCTAAATGAAAAATCTGGCTTATTCTCAAATTTAGGCGAAAATCAAGTAAAAGAAATCATAAATGCATCCCGTTTTTCAGTCTTCTTTATCGACGAAGATCAACGCGTAACAATGAAAGATGTTGGCTCAATAGACATGATTAATGAATTCGCCACTCAACTCGGTGCGCAAGTTAAAAAAGTTGAACTGGAGAGCCAGTTCAGATGCAATGGTTCTGATGGCTATCTCGCCTGGCTCGATAATATGCTTGAAATTAGACAAACTGCCAATTTTGATATGATGGATTTTGATTACGATTTCAGAGTCTTTGATAATCCAAATGAAATGCGCGAAGCGATAAAACAGAAAAATCTCGAAAATAATAAATCGCGTATCGTTGCAGGATATTGCTGGAATTGGATTAGCGAAGGGAAAAACAGCGACGAAATAAAAGATATTGTAATCCCAGAATACAACTTCGCTATGAGCTGGAATCTTGGTAACACGAATACTTGGGCCATTGATCCGAATTCGGTTAACCAGGCTGGCTGTATTCATACGTGTCAGGGCCTTGAATTTGATTATGTCGGCGTAATAATTGGCGATGATTTACGTTATGAAAATGACCACATAGTAACCGACTTTACTAAACGCGCTAAAACTGACAAATCACTATTTGGCATTCAGAAGATGTATAATAATGAGCCATACGAAGCTTTAGATATTTCAGGAAGAATCATCAAGAATACATACCGCACTCTCATGACTCGTGGAATGAAGGGATGTTATATATATTGTACGGATAAGCAACTATCAAAGCATTTAAAAGAAATCATAAGTAGGGCAGAATAAATTATTATTTATACCTATCTTCTTGGTCAGCTCGCATTATATTATAAAGTTCGTCAACGAAGCTACTCCTGCGTTTCATGTTTGTGTCGCGGAATAAAATAACTTTATAACGCGAACGCGTAAGGGCAACATAAAATACTCGTCGTTCTTCTGCATTGGAGATGCCCTCATCAATTGGTTTTTGCTGGAAAATGTCTTCAATCCAAAAAGTTGGTCTATCGTCGCCAGGGAAGCCAGCATTTAGGCCTATCAGAAAAGTCCAATCTGCCGTTAATCCTTTAGATTTATGGATAGACATTGCGTCAAATTGGAAGTCTGGAAAATCAGTCAAAGAAACCTTTGTCCCCAATTCTTTACGGTAATAACCATCACCATAATCAAAAAGATGTCTTATTACACTATTCGTCCTGGATAAGATTAAAATTGAATCGTTCGGTCTCTGCCTGTGAATCTGAATGATTGAATGCCTTAAGGCGGCAAATTCTTCATGTAGCGCATCGTCGTTTTTGTCGCCAGAAAAATCTATAAACACAAACGGATCATTCAGTTGTTTGTCGGAGCGTAAGTCTTTCTTTATTTGACTAGGATTACGCATAATAAATTTTCCGGCATAATCAATTAACGATTGTGAATTACGATATGTTTTTGTAATCCTAAATAGTTTTGCACCTTTGAAATATTTTTGGAAGTTATAAACATATTCAATGCGTGATCCTGCGAATGAATATATTGTTTGCCAATCGTCTCCGACTGCAAGTAGTTTTGCTCCGCTACGACTAACGGTTGCATTCGCTAAAGCATATCGGTCGGATGAAATATCCTGATACTCATCAACGATTACATATTTATAGTTGAAAGATGTTTCATCTAAAGTGTTTACATACTTACGTGCGTAGTAAATCATATCGGAGAAATCAAAGCCAATTCTATCTTCTTCACGATGAATCTTTTTTCCGTAATAAATATAGAACTTGCGTATTTGTCGATATTGGGCCCGCATTAAGGATGCGGAGTCTATATCGCTATTCTTCTCGATTACTTCATTCACTAAGGCATCAAAGTCTTCTCTTGTATCTGAGGCTTTTATTTTATCCACTATTCTATAAAAGAAGCTCTCAAGACGATAAAACTCTGCTAATTTATTTCTATCCAAAATCGTTTCGTAGACTTCAGAATCACTCCGAATCTTGTCGGTAGCAATCCCGTATTTATTCAGCTCTTTTTCTAGAACAGTAAGGTAATCCGTTTCTTTACTATAATCAAGTGCAATAAAGTTTGTTTTGTTTTCTTTATGGAACTTTTCTTTAATTTTACGAATACGCTCATAATCTTTATCTGTAGGATTTTCAGAGTTTGATAAGCCAAAATATTCTACGTAATACTTATTTCCCCCAATTCTTAGGGTAAAATCTGGACGATACGTGTTTGCGTCCGGCAGTACTTCATCGTATAACTCTTCGTAAGTATATTCGATACAATGTTCGAAGAGCCAATTGGCAATCCTGGCCTCGCCCTTTGATTTTACCTTCTCGCCTTTCAAGGTCCTTGGGTCGGAACGATTAATGTCGAAACTGATTCTGCTATCAATAATTTTGCGGATATCTTTTACCTCGTTTTTACGATGCTCCTTATATGCTTCAAAATACTCGTTGAAATTTGCGAATGATTGATAGTTACTCTTAAGAAAAGGTCCATAGATGTGCTCGTCCCCGGTAGTTTCTTCGTTAAAAAGTCGCATAAAATTTGCAAGTTTGTCGGGCGAAGAATATATCTCATTTTCAATATATTCAGTAAAAATCTTATTGCGCAAATTATCTTCCACGACATAACATTTTTTCCCAGCAAAAACTTGTCGAACATATTTCATGCCTAAAGAATGAAAAGTCGTAACGTCGGCAGGTATGTTTAAATCTTCATTGATTCGGTCTCGTAACTCCCGTACGTCTCTATTTGAATAACTCATTACGAGTATATCTCGCGGATTTATATTTTTTATGTCTACTAGGTACTTAACTTTAGCGGTCATTGTGGTGGTTTTCCCTGTGCCAGCACCAGCAATAATTAGAGCCCTATCTTCGTCGGCTAAAATTGCATCAATTTGCTCGTCATCAAGTTTTATATTAGGATTAACATCGTCCAATATATGATCAAAATAATCTTTATATTTCTCGCGTTCGCTTTTTAAAACAGAGCTATTATAAGAATCTATATCGAAGTTTGGGGCTTTGTCTTTTACGGAATCGAAAAGAGAAGCGGATATATATTCGTTTTTTGACTTCTTCAGTTCGAAAAATTCAAACTCACCACCCATCTTAAGATATATTATATCAAAATTATGTTTATATTATCTGGTTAAAGGAAACGGAAACGATTATAATATACTCATATGCGTCTCTAGGAAGCGCATAAATGTGCGTTTTCTGCTCCTCTAAGGAGCAGAATTATTATCTACCAAACTTTAAGGTAAGTATAACTTTCACACGCCACACGCGTAGCTGAATGCTCACACTTCCTCCTTCCGAAAACGGGAAGCCTTTGGCGGAGCCTAGAACGCTGTTTAATAAGACTCCCGCGAGGCGAGTCTTATTGGCAGACAAATATCCGCACAAAGAAATACTAATGACGAACGCAAGCAATAAAAAGCACGAGTTCGTTATTTTTTTGACAACTGCAACATATATATGTACCATTGTATTATGCAAGTAATACAATTTAAATTCGATAACGAACGGCCAATCTATTTGCAGTTGGTCGAACAGCTTCGGGTGGCCATTGTATCGGGTGCGTATGAGGCGGGCAGTCGACTCCCGTCCGTGCGCGAGCTTGCCGTGATGGCGAAAGTGAATCCCAATACCATGCAAAAAGCTCTCACTGAGCTCGAATCCGACCGGCTGATTTTTACCGAACGCACGAACGGTAAATACGTTACGAACGACCAGCGCTTGCTCGCCAAAATCAAAACCGAGCTTGCCGCGGATTTGGTGCACAATTACACCTCCGACATGGCCAAAATTGGTATTACTTATGGGGAATCTATCAAATATCTAAAACAACTAGGAGGGCAATAGATGGCAACGTTGCTTGAATGTAAACATCTATGCAAAAGTTTCGACCGGCGGGTCGTACTAGACGATGTCAGTCTCAAAATCGACAAAGGAAAAATAATTGGCCTACTTGGCAAAAATGGCGCAGGGAAGTCGACATTAATCAAACTTGTAAATGATTTATTGACGATAGATTCCGGCCAAATTCTCTTTAAAGGCAAACCGATTGGCGTAAATTCCAAAGCGCACATTTCCTATTTGCCAGAGCGCACTTATTTGGATAAAACCATGACCATCGCGCAAGCTTTCAAAATGTTCACCGATTTCTATACAGACTTCGACATTGACCGCGCCCGCACTTTGCTGGAAGATCTCGACCTTACCGAAGACATGAAGATTTCCAAAATGAGCAAGGGTATGCAGGAAAAGTTGCAACTCATCCTCGTGATGTCCCGCGATGCGGATCTCTACATTCTGGACGAGCCACTGGGCGGTGTTGACCCGGCCACGCGTGACCACATTCTTGATACGATTCTCTCTAACTTCAAAGAGGGCTCTAGCGTGATTATTTCTACGCACCTCATTTCCGACGTCGAACGCATTCTCGACGACGTGATTTTCATCGACAAAGGCCAAATCGTGCTCACCGGCGCCGCCGACAAATTGCGCGCCAAACACAAAGCGTCTATTAACGATATTTTTAGGAGTATGTTCTATGCTAAGAAAACTCATTAAATACGATCTTTTATGGACTAATCGCGTCCTAATCGTCTACTACGCGATTACCGTGGTCCTTTCCGTGCTTACGCGCATCACTAGCAACTTTACCGACTCCGCTATCGGCGATATTCTACATGGCATTTTGCTCGGCTGTACTATCGGTGCCTTTGTAAACACGCTCATCAATGCCGCTATCCGCATTTGGGTTCGCTTCCGCCAAAACTGTTACAAAGACGAAGCTTACCTTACGCACACTTTGCCGGCCACCAAAGCTCAACTTTACGACAGTAAAATCTACTCCGCGCTCATCACGACTTTAATCGCACTCGCGGTGGTAATAATCTGCTTCTTCATTGCCTTTTGGAACGACGATATGTATCAATACTTCCACAATCTCGTGCAAATTGAAGATATGGCCTTCGTGCTCATCGGCATGATTGTCACGGCCGTTCTAGAGGTGATCTATATTATCGCAGTTGGCATTTTTGGCATCGTACTTGGCCACCGCGCCAACAATAATCGCATGGTTATTTCCATATTAATTGGCGTCGTGCTCTACTTCTCGCTGCAGACAGTTTTGCTCGTAGTTGTCTTTATTGCCGGCTTCTTTGACGACAGCATCATGGCGATGTTTAAGAATAATCCAGACAATAGTATTGGTTTTGATAGCTATCGTACGCTAATTATTATTACGGACATCTCATATCTCGTACTTAATACTGGCCTCTTCCTGGGCGCCAAAAAGCTCTTCGCTAGTGGCGTCAACGTCGACTAATAATTATCTCGATTGTTTCAACATCCAGCCGTCAATCACTTGGCTGTAAGGGAAGTTCGCGGTAATCGTATTATGGGTTTGGCCAGCAACGGATTCAAATTTTGCTGAACCGCCCGCAGAATTAATCGCATTTACATTTGATTTCATGCAGCCGATATAATTACTTTCTTGGCTACCGGCCAAGGCATATACCTTTGTCGTCTTATAGTTTGAGCCACTAATACTACCGCAGCAACTTACTGGTACTGCCGCCGCAAACAAGTTTGGATAGCGGTTTACGAATGTCCACGTGCCAATTGCGCCGCGGCTAAAGCCCATAATATATACGCGCCTGGTATCAATCTTGTATTCGGACATATATTTATCAATCAGGCCTTTCAGCGCCAACTGAATATATTCACTACTCCAGTCCGTCGTCTTGGTTACTGGCGCAAGCGTGATCACGCTCGTTGTATTATGCAAATATTGCACTGGCTTCAAGCCTTTCAAACGAGTTGGATTGTTTACCTCGCCATCGCCGTGCAAGTAAACTACCAGCGGCATACCGCTATGGGCGCCTTCCGGCACACTCAAAATGTAGTCCAAATCGTGTCCGTTCGTATGTTTGTAATTTCGCTTTTCAAACACGGCTGCATACTTTACCTCGTTCGATTCTACGGTTACGGTCGCCGTTCCTTTTATACCATTTGCGGCCGTTGCGGTAATCGTGGCCGTACCTTCTTTGACACCCTTCACGACGCCGGAACTGGTTACGGTAGCGATACCATTATTGCTACTTGTCCAAGTTAATGTCTTATTGGCGGCATCGCTTGGTGTAATTGTCGCGCTGAATGTCGTCGATGCGCCAATCTTTATCGTGGCGCTTGCCGGAGTTATTTTTACGCTTTCTACGACTACTATCTTTTCGACCGTTAATGTCATGGTGGTACTTACGCCATTACTCGCCGTCGCCGTGATAGTCGTCGTGCCGGCTTTCAGCGCGGTAATCAAACCGGTGTCAGATATTGTCGCCACGCTCGTATCAGACGAGCTAAAGGTCAAGGTTCTATCCGTTGCATAATCTGGCACAATCTTTACCTGCAGCTGCAGGGTTTTCCCCTCAAGCACGCTATTACCAGAAACGATTTGAATCGCCGTGACTTGCGAGCCGCCGCCCCCGCCTCCACCGCCGCCCCCGCCGGTGCTGTTGCCGCCAAGTGCACTCAGAATTAAAGTCGTAATCGCAAACGCGCCAAGCGTTACCACAAGGCCAATCACGGAGTAGAGAATTGTCGATTTTGCTCGCTGAATTCTGCCCGGGTCGCCCTGCGAAGTCATATACTGATACCCGCCAATAATAATTACAATAACCGCAATAATGCCAATCCACATGTAGACCGTGTTTAAAACGCTACCGACATGTCCTTGCATCTCGGCCTCTTCGTTACTATTTTGATGTCCGCAAATCAGCGGATCGTTGTACCCGGTTATTGTGCAGACATCTTCATTTCCAACTTCGTATGGATTAGTTGCAAATGCTGTACACGATGTTGCGCCCAGCAACAGGACACTTGCCAAGATAGCTAATAATAATCGCTTCATGAGTTCATTATAGCGCGACGCCCATAAGCTGAAAATGTTTAAGCTTTGCTATAATAAAATCATGATTTGTGCAAATTGCCATTCAACAATCGGTTCCGGAGCATCATATTGTAATGTTTGCGGCTGCAACGGGGGTGCCATAAGTGAAGGAGATGGTAAAATTAAACGTTTATTTGACTCCGTGTCAGAAAGCAATAAGTTCCTTGGCTATATTCTTCTCGCCTTAATGTTTATTCCGATGGTTATATTTGGCATTATTTGTGACATATTCTCAATTGATACAACTGGTCCAGTCACGATTGGTATTATTACATTTATCGTTTTTCTATTCTTTTGTTTTGCTGGTTTCTTTTTTCATAAATATATCCGTCTTCAAAAAATGAAAAATAATCCAAACGTAATTGTGACAGTGGGGCAGATTGTCGACTTCAAAAATATTAAAGCGCAAATCCCATATTATTATCCAATCGTAGAATATAAAATCGGCGACAAAACTTTTCGCCTTGTCTATAAGTATAATATTGGGGCTGATCCAGAAAGCATTTCCAATAAATTATGTGGCGGTGCCGACGTTGACATTCTTTGTAGTGCAAATAATCCCTTTGATGCAACCGTTTTTTACGAAAAAAAGTACATCGAACTTACGGCCGTATTCTTGTTTCTTTCTTCATTTGTGGCCGCAGCTCTCATATTCCTTATTGCCAAAGGTCTTTTAATAATATAGTTTACGCTTTTCGCACATCATACATAATGCTAAAATATATACAAACGAAGGAGGATTTTTATGGCCGAAATTAAAGGCACCAAAACCGAAAAGAATCTCAATGCTGCATTCGCCGGCGAGTCGCAAGCACGCGTAAAATACCAATTCTACGCTAGTAAGGCCAAGAAAGAAGGTTACGAGCAAATCGCTAGTATCTTTGAAGAGACTTCCGATAACGAAAAAGAGCACGCCAAGATTTGGTATAAAATCCTTCACGATGGTGGCGTGCCGGATACTACCGAAAATCTCAAAGATGCCATTAAGGGCGAAAATTACGAAGAGACCGAAATGTATGTCAAGTTCGCCAAAGAGGCTCGCGAAGAAGGCTTTGAAGAAATCGCTAAGCTCTTTGAAGAAGTTGGCAAGATTGAAGCCGAGCACGAAAAACGCTACCAAAAAGTTCTCGAAAATATCGAGAAGGGTATTGTATTTAAAGGTGATGGCGTTACGGTTTGGAAGTGTCGCAACTGCGGTTATATCCATATTGGCGATTCCGCTCCAGAAGAGTGCCCAGTCTGTAAGCATCCTCAGGCCTACTTCGAAATTCGCTCCGAGAATTTCTAATCAATGGCTCATAAAACTTCCTATCGCACGCGTCGCATCATTTTTGCTGGCATCCTCATTGCGGCAGTGGCAGCCTGTATAGTTTTGAATCCAAATTCGTATCAATACGCAAGGCAAATAGACGGTTCCGTCCAGAAACCAGAAGAAATTCAGCCCAAAGACGAAACTACGCCTGATTCTATGCTCGCCGTTGATGTCTTAGAATCTCTGGCTGTTCGCGCAAAAGACAAGACTCATCAATACTATCGCAAGTTATTTTATGATAGCTGGGGCCTCACAGCGTCTGGCTGCAATACGCGCGAGGCTATCCTTGCGCGCGATCTCAAAGACACTGTGTTTAATGGGTGTAAGGTTCAGTCGGGCATTCTCGACGACCCATATACCGGCTCTACTATCTCTTTTGTGCGCGGCCAAGACACTTCTGGCGCTGTCCAAATCGATCACGTTGTCGCACTTAGCAACGCCTGGGCCACCGGAGCTTTCAATTTTGATGCTGGTCTGCGTTACGAAATTAGCCAAGACCCGCTCAACTTGCTCGCCGTCGATGGCCCTGCCAACCAAGACAAGCTCGACCAAGATGCTTCCGACTGGCTGCCGCCCAACCAAAATTTTCACTGCCAGTACGTGGCGCGCCAAATATCCGTCAAAGCCAAATATCACCTTTGGGTTACGCCGGCAGAGAAGTCTGCCATGCAGGGCGTCCTTGCCACTTGTCCGAACGAGCCTACTGTAGGACTAGAAAATCAGTGACCTCATAGTTGTCGCCCGCCACCTCCGCGGCTGCCAGAATTGCCATCTCGTTTTGGCCTTTTTTGCTCAGGTATAATTCCGCCGCAAAGCGCATTTGCTCCAACTTTTTCTTATCAATCGCGTCTAGTCCATGTCCGGCGCGACGATACTTAACTTCCGTAAAACACAACACCCCATTAAAGCGCGAGATAATATCGATTTCGCAAAACTTATTCTTCCAGTTGCGCGCCACAATTTCATGTCCAGATTCTTGTAGATATTTGCAGACCGCATCTTCGCCTCGGTCGCCGCGCGCTTTAGTGCTTTTTGCGGACTTTTTCTTCGGCTCAGTCTTCAATAATTCCGCAATCGGTCGAAAGCTTTTGCGATGTTCCGGGCAGACGCCTAACTCTAGTAGTGCTTTTTTGTGCGCCGCCGTTCCATAGCCAACATGCTTTTCGAATCCATAGCCCGGGTATTTCTTGGTCAGTTTATACATATATTCATCACGCGCCACTTTTGCCACAATCGACGCCGCCGATACTTCTGGTACCAGCAGGTCCGCCTTTTTCAGCACCTGTACGTGGCTGGCTAGCGGCGTATCGCGCAAAAAATTCACTGTCCCATCAATGATAATTTCATGAAAAGGCACATGGATTTGTTTTACGGCCGCGCGGCAAGCCTTGCAGAGTGCCGCCGAAAGCCCAATCTTATCTAATTCCTCGGCCGAGACCCAGCCTAAGCCCACCGTAGCCTTCTCGCGGATTTCTGGCGCCAGCGCCTCGCGCTTCTTTGCGCTTAGCTTTTTGCTGTCCGTTAAACCATCAATCTGCGCATCTCCCAAAACACATGCACCAACAACAAGAGGCCCCGCCCAGGGACCTCTTCCTACTTCATCTATTCCTAAGATTGCCAATTTAGGCTTCTGCCTTTTCTTCAGCTGCAGCTTCCTCGGCTGGAGCTTCTTCGGCTACTTCGTCTTTTGGAAGCGCATTGACTGCATGGCGGTCAAAGTCTTTCTGAGAAAGACGAGCGGATTTACCAGAGCGCTCGCGGAGGTAGCGCAAGTTGTTGCGGCGAACCTTACCACGGCGGACAATTTCAACCTTTTCTACGAGCGGGCTGTGCATCAAGAAGCTCTTCTCGACACCAACACCAGAGGTAACCTTGCGAACGGTGATGCGCTCGGTATGAGAATCTTTGCGATCAACACGAGTAACGGTACCTTCAAATACCTGAATACGGAACTTATCACCTTCCTTAATTTTTTGGGACACGCGGACGGTATCACCAGAACGCACGTCGATGACGGCCTTCTTCTTTTGGGCATCTCCCACCATCTTTAATAGTTCAAACGACATATCTTTACCTTTTATATTTAAAACTTGACTCATTTTAGCATATTTTTGCCACTTTGAAAAGGGGTAGAACGCAAAAACCCGAGGCAACTCAAAAACCGCCCGGGGTTTCACTCGGATAAGCTAATTATAGCATAAGCGTTACGAAAAGTCAATCTTTAGATGACGCGACCAACTTCTTCGATAGTGGTCTCGCCGCGTAGGGCACACAAAAGGCCTTTTTGCTCAAGCGTAAGCATGCCCTCTTCGAGAGCAGTTTTCTCAATTGCGGCGGTGTTAATTGTACCCATTTCGCCGCGGATAAATCTCTGAATTGGCTCCGTTACAACCATCTGTTCCATAATTGCGGTACGGCCATTAAAGCCAAATGGATGCTCAGTAGACGGTTTTTCATGGTAAAGCACAGCTTCATCGAGATTAAACTCGTGGTCAACGCCATCCAACGCCTTCTTGAGATAACGAATCGTGGCCTGATCTGGCTTGTATGGCTCCCTATTATCGTCCAAACGGCGCACCAAACGCTGTGCAATCAAAAGACGAATCGAAGTTGAGAAAACTGGGTTAATGCCAATCATATCTACAATGCGCGCAAAGGCCGCCGAGGTAGAGTTAGCGTGGAAGGAAGACAACACCAAGTGGCCAGTAATTGAGGCCTGAATCGCCGTGCGAGCCGTATCGGTATCGCGAATCTCGCCAACCATCACTACGTCAGGGTCCAAGCGGAGCACCGAGCGCAAACCTTCGGCAAACGAGCCTCCCTCGCCGGTTGCAATTGGAATCTGCGAAATGCCCGGCAAACCGTACTCAATTGGATCCTCAAGTGTAATAATCTTGCGGTCGGTCGTGTTTAAGGCGTTAATAATCGAGTACAAAGTCGTAGATTTACCAGAACCGGTAGGACCGACCATCAGAAGCATTCCGCGCGGATGCGAAATCATCTCTTGAATCTGTGCGCGCTCTTCTTTGGTAATACCGAGCAAATCAAGATTCAATAAGCTTTCATCGAAGTTAAAGAGACGTAGTACCGCGTCTTGGCCATACATCGTTGGCACCATCTCAACACGAATATTCAAAAGATGTGTCGCGCCATCGCGGGTAATATCTTTTTGTATGTGGCCAGACTGCGGCTTCGTGCTAGCGGTAGAAACATTAGCGCGGGAACTTAGCTCGCCCATGAAAATGCGGTAACGCTCGCGGCTAATTTCGGCCACCGGGTGCAAAATACCATCCACGCGCATGCGAATGCGAATTTCGTTGCGCATATTCTCAATATGGATATCCGATGCGCCAAGCTTATCGGCCTGGTCTAGTAAATAATCAAAAACCTTCTCGGTGGAAACGCTATCGAGTGTTTGCGAAACCTGCTGAATCGTCTCGGAGTCACCTTCGTGTGCAATCTCGATATCGTCGTATTGGACCTCTTTTGGCGGATCGTGACGCAACATGAAACATTGGTAAGCCGAGTTGGAAATCAGGAAAAACTGAATACGCAAGCCTGCGTTATCGTACTCCGCCGTCATCTTGTCGATAGTGCTGCGCGGTGTTTGGCTAGTGACCATAAACTGGAATGGCCGTCCTTCAACCCCACGCTGAAGCGGAATAATAAATTCTTTATGCATCTGGGACACTTCGAGTACGTCCTTTACTAGTGGGACCTCTTTCTCGAAGTCGCGCGTATCTAAATAAATTAGGCCCAATATGCGCGCGCGGCGCGAGGTGGCATCTTCTTCGTTCTGCCTACGCTTGCGCTGTACCTCATCCTCATTCATAATTTTATTGTATCATGAAAAAGCTTATAGTTATCCTGTATAATATCCGTTCGACCTATAATGTTGGCGCCGTTTTGCGCACCTGTGACGGACTTGGCGTAGACGAGGTTATTTTTACCGGCTACACCCCGTTTATCGACAAAGGCCTCCCGCACGAGCAGGAAAAACTCCGCAAGCAGATTCATAAAACCGCTCTTGGCGCAGAAGACATCATTCCTTGGCATCGCATTGATGACATTAATGACGCCATCGCTGAATGTCGCCAACAAAATTTTACGATAATTGCGCTCGAACAAGGGCAGGGCTCGTTAAATTTAGCCGAGTCGCATAACTACGATGAAGACATCGCTCTCATTCTTGGCGAGGAAGTACACGGCATTTCGCCAAATATTCTCGAAAACTGCGATAAATTGCTTGAAATACCGATGTGCGGTAAAAAAGAATCCTTCAACGTTTCCGTTGCAGGCGCCATTGCTATTTGGGAAATCCGCAAGTCTAACTTGAACGATAGAAGAATACATCTACGTACGCCAGAATAACCCCTACTACCATCACTACGCCACGAATGCCATTAATCCAGCTGGCTAGCTGAGCCGAATAACCGTCGAAACTAAAGATTTGCGAAAGCGGATTTGCGAGTAAAATCGTCAAAAGCAGGGCAAAAATAATCGATTCCACTATGCGCATTGCGCCAAACAGGCCACTTTTGCCCACACGAAAATAGAGAACAATCGGCATTACGGCTACGAACAGGGCATATAGTATTTTTTCGGTCCACCAAACATCGGCTGCCGGAATCCATTGATTAATAGTTTGTGCAAAAGATGCACCAAAAGCTTCGTAGAGCGCCACGCCCGCAACCATCGCTAAAAATGGCACCCCAACATGATGGCGTACCAACAAGAAAAGCAATAACAAAGCGGCTAGCAAAACTACTAAAACCATAAGCAAATTATACCATCAAAAAGCAGGCTCGAAAGCCTGCTTTTTACTAGGCGCCAACGCGATCTTTGCGAATTGTGCGCTTTGCGTTTTGTTCTACGTATTCAATAATCTTGCCAGCAACATTGCGGCCAGTTACACGCTCAATGCCAAATCCAGGCGAAGCATTTACCTCGAGTACGAGTGGACCGCGCTTGGAGCGCATAATATCAACACCCGCAACGGAAAGGCCCATCGCCTTGGCGGCCTTGATAGCAACTTTTTCTTCTTCGTCGGTAAGTTTAATTGGCTTGCCGCTGCCGCCTTTATGGAGGTTGGAGCGGAAATCATCGTCCAGGCTCTGGCGTTGCATGCTAGCTACAACCTTGTTGCCAACTACGAAAGCACGAATATCGGTACCAGCCGATTCCTTTACGAACTCCTGTAAGAGAATGTTTGTGCCAGAATCGTCGTTGAGATAAAAGGCCTGCATTACAGACTTGGCCGCTTTGCGCGATTCAGCTAAGACTACGCCGTTACCATGTGTACCAGAAGCAAGCTTGATAATCACCGGCATCTCACCGAGCTGATCGAGTAACTCGTCGATATCAGCAGTGTTGCGCGAAACGACAGTTTTTGGAACATCAATATTATTTTTAGCGAGCAACTGCATCGAGCGAAGTTTGTCGCGAGCACGTGTAATCGCGAGCGAGCGCGAAAGGGTATATTCACCCTGCATCTCGAGTTGGCGCACAATCGTCGTGCCATATTTTGTCATATGGGAAGCGATACGTGGAATAATCGCATCAAACTTTCCGAGTGGCTTGCCCTTATAAAAAATCTGGTTTTTGCCTTGCTCAATCGAAAGATAGCAGTTCTTATATTTTACGATTTTTACTTCATGACCACGAAGCTCAGCCTCTTCCTTGAGGCGCTTGGTTGAGTAGTTGCCATTTCCGTTGGATAAAATTGCAATTTTCATCTTATTTTGCTCCATTTTCGTTTAGGTAATTTTCTTTATAAAACTTGTATGGATCCTCGCGCATTTGTTTATTCAACCCTAGCGGAGTTACCTTTTTCACTTTCTCTGCGGCATCAGTTTTCTCGGTAACGTCTACAAGGAACTTTCCGTGTAATGTTTTACGACCAATCAATACAGGATAATTATGCGTTGAGCGGTTGCTGAGGCCGAACTTAGCTTTGATACGTCTCCCCTTAATCCGAATCGAGAGCTTGGTGCGATATTTCATTACCACATCTCCCGATGCGCTTTTTGTTAAGATGACAGAATAATCTTTTGTCGATATCTCCTTGCCCGTATAGTATGGCGAACCCTCACCAAATAATTTAAAGTGTAGCACGCCATCCTCGTCCACAAAAATATCGCTCGCCCACACGGCAGACCCGTCTGCGCCAGTATCAATCTTTGCTGGTACATTTTTGACATAATCGACGAACTCAATTTTTTCGTCGCGGCCAACTATGCATTTTTCGGACATTTTGGGTTTCCTTTTAACCTCAAAATTATACCATTTTAAGCTTCCAATGTCAATAATACTAGCGCAAAATTATATCTTATGTTATAATATAAAAAACCGTATACGGAGTGAAGAGTAATGAAAAAAGAGTTAGCGCAAGTCAAGCACGCACGTAGCGCCAAAGATTTTCCAGAAATCGACCTCGAAGAGAACGAGTATGTCGTTCTTCATATTAAGCGCGCCCCTGTTGGCGTCGCTATGATTTGGATTGTAGTTGGCCTAATGATTTTTGTGCTCAGTCTCGCTCTTATTACTCTTTCAAACAACAATGTTCTCGAAAACACCATGTTTGTAATTAACTCAGCTTCTTTACACTATCTCCGCCTCGCCATCTTAACTATCTACGCCATTGTGATTTTCGCTGGTTTTGTCGGACAAAGTATCTATAACCAGAACCAAATGTATATTACTAATCTTCGTGCAGTCCAAAAACAACGCACTTCGCTCTTTGCGAATTCCACAAATATTATTAAGCTCAGTCGCATTGAGGATGTTTCGTGGCGCCAAAAGAGTCTCTTTGACCATGTCTTTAATATCGGTACACTCCGCATGTCCACCGTTGGCGAAGAGACTACTTATACTTTCCCGTGGCTTGCCACTCCACAGGACGAGGTAAAAATCATTTCTCATCTCGTTGCCGAAAATCATCACGGCAAACCAGACGACAAATAAAAAAATCCCCCACGCGGGGGATTTTTGTTTGCTAATTAATGACGGCTATTTTTGACGTAGGCGTCTTCTTTTTCCATCTCGGCGCGGAGTGTATAGGATTTACATTCGCCGTTGTCACAGTTGGTTGCCTCGTAAGTATAATCGCTATCCTCTTGCCAAAGCGCAGTGCCGTAAGGATCAGTAAACAACTGTGGATCAATCCAAGGTAAGGCCGATTCATTATCGATGGTTTCCGGATACGACTTATGCTCCTCGTAATAACCTTCTTCGAGGGCATAATAAATAGCATTAATGGCAACTTTTCGTTGCTCATCGCGGTTCATAGCGTCAACATTAACCTTTTGCAAGAAGAAGAGGACAACAAATACCCCTACAAAGACGATACAAAGAATCAGCTCGAGTACCGTAAAACCTTTTTTCGTATTCATAAGTACATTGTACCACGCCCAAGATAGCATGATAAAATATATACGATGATTAAAGCTCGTGAAACCACCGATCAAAAGGAATGGGATGCTCTCGTTGATGAGTTATTTGGCCATCCGCTTCAAAGTTTTGGCTGGGGCGAAGTTAAATCTGGTTACGGCTGGGCACCAACCCGTCTAGTTTTTGAAGACGACGGTAAAGCCGTTGGTGGGGCGCAGATTTTGCGTCGTAATTTGCCAAAACCATTTGGCAGCATGATGTATATTCCGCGCGGGCCATTTTGTGCACCAAAATATCGTGCCGCCATTTTAGAATGTCTTACTAAATGGGCTAAACAACACGCCAGGGGCTGCGTTGAATTGGTTTGCGAACCAGAGTGGACTGAAGAGCCGGGGAATGGCAAAAGGCTCGGTTGGCGTGCTACTAAAAATCATATTTTATTGCCAGGTACCGTTCTTGTTGATTTAACTCAGAATCCCGACGAGATGCTTGCTGCGATGCCAAAAACTCGCCGCCAAGACATTAAAAAGTATCTTCGTAATGGTTTTCAGCTTGAGCCAGCAACTTCCGACGCTGATTTTCGCGCCTGCCTAGACATTTACAAAGAAATTGCCACTCGCGATAAATTCAATCTTCATACCGATCAATACTATTACGATATTTGGCAAAAGACCGGCAAATATAATCGCCTTTTGATGCTCAAAAATCCCGAAGATGGGGAAGTGGTTGCATTTCAATGGGCGTTGGTTTCCAACGGCTTTGCCTTTGCGCTTTTTGCCGGTGTAGGAGAGCGCGGTCGCAAAATGCGCATTAATGCTGGCGCCAAATGGCAGTGCATGCAAGACTTACATAATAAAGACGGCGTTAATAATTACGACCTGAATGGTCTCCTTAATGATGGTGTTGATACCTACAAAAAAGCCTTCCACGGCGAAGAAGTTTACTATATTGGCTCGTACGAATTGCCACTTTCTAAATGGTACAGTATCTATACGAAGGTCCTTCCGGCCGGCAAAAAAGCGCTACATGCGCTCGATAAATTCAAGAAAAAATAAATACCCTTTCAATGGTAGCACCGACTGGGATCGAACCAGTGACCTTAGGCTTATGAGTCCTACGCTCTAACCAGCTGAGCTACGGTGCCACTTATGAAAAGGTATTTACTCGTAAAAGTATATCATAAGATGGCGGCCTTGTCATCTTATTTCTTTTTCTTAAACACGATAGCCGTACGGCATGGCAGATAGATTTCAAAACCCAGACCACGCTTTTTGTCTTCTTGCGTGTAATAGACATATTTCTTGCTGATGCGTTCTTGGCCGCCAAAATCTGCATCGTCGGAAGAGAAGATGGCAGTGTATTCGCCGGCACCAGTTGTATGTGTATGCAAGAAGAAATTTGTTAGCGACTTACTTGGATGAAAATTAAATACAAACAATAAATCACCGCGCGAAAATGCAATTATTTTATCTTTTTCATCGAGCCACAAGTTTTCTGCACCTGGTTTATTCATGATGCGGTATTTTTTCGCCAATTTTATCATGGCCTTGTCGAAATTTTGCAGCCATTCATATTTCAAAAAGCCATTGTCTACAAGCGACCATTGTCGGCGAGCATATTTAAAGTCCCAACCATTGCCCTCGCGCGGGAAGTCAATCCATTCTGGATGGCCAAATTCGTTCCCCATAAAGTTCAGATAGGCTTCGCAACTTAAACTCAAAGTGGCTAGGCGCATTAGCTTATGCATTGCGATCGCTCGGTCAATTACCGGCGAATGATAAGCCTTATTCATACCGGCGTACATCTCAGCGTCCGCCATTCTAAAAATCAAGGTCTTGTCGCCTACGAGTGCTTGGTCGTGCGACTCGGTGTAGCCCACGCTCTTTTCGCTCGGACGGCGCGTTGTTAGTTCATGCCACATGCGGTGCATGTCGCGCTTTTCGTCGCGGTCATCAACTACGGTTTTTGCCCAATAATCTGGGATGCCCATCGCTAGACGATAATCAAAACCGATGCCACCCCATTTCACTGGCAAGCACATACCCGGCATGCCACTCATATCCTCTGCGATTGTAATTGCATTTGGATTTTTTTCATGTATCAACTCATTAGCGAGTTGCAGATATGTTAGTGCATCCACATCCGTGTTTAGACTAAAGTAGCGGTCATAGCTCATGAAGTCTGTACCTAGGCCATGATCGTGATAGCACATACTCGTAACGCCATCAAAGCGGAAACCGTCGAAATGGAATTCGTCCATCCAGTACGCTAAGTTTGAAAGTAAGAAATGGATCACTTCATATTTTGCATAATTAAACAGCTTCGTACCCCAGGCTGGATGGTTGCCGGCGTTTCCGCCCAAGAAGAATTGCGTCCTAGTACCATCGAACATATTAATACCTTCGGCGGTATTTGCGCTTGCATGTGAGTGCACCACATCTAGCAATACTGTCAGACCAAGATTATGCGCCTTATTAATCAGATACTTCAAATCGTCTGGCGTGCCATACCAACTTGATGCGGCAAAGAAATTCGTCACCTGATAGCCGAATGAGGCGTAATATGGATGTTCCTGGATAGCCATTAATTGCACGGCCGTGTAGCCATCATCTACAATGCGCGGCAAAATATTATCGGCAAATTCGCGATACGTGCCAACACCACCTTTTTCTTGCGCCATGCCAACATGAGCTTCGTAAATGAAGAGCTGATTTTGTTTATTGTCTTGATAACCAGAATCTGTCCAGCGGAATGCTTTTTCTGGCGCCCATATTACGCCGACAAAACTCTTATCTTTTTTGTCCTGCACGACGCGGTGAATATAAAGCGGAATTCTATCAAAAGTGCGGCCATTGCGGATAATTTGCACTTTCACTTTTTGACCATGCTTTAGAGCATTTTTGCCTTTGAGCTCAATCTCCCAAATGCCGCCCGGCTTAAGCTCGAGTGGGTGGGAAGTGCGATCCCATTTATTAAAATCGCCAATCAAATTTACTGCATCGGCACCCGGCGCCCATTCGCGATAGAGCCAACCGTCTTTCGTGCGGAAAAATCCAAATTTTTTATGACCATCTGCAAAAGACTTTAAATCATCGTTCTTGCCAAGCAAACCTTCGCGCACTTCGTCGTAGCGGTCCATGCGTAGTTCGATGTCGCTCGTATATGGTTTTAGCCACGGATCGATTTCAAATATTTTGTAGTCGGTCTTTTTAACTTTTATTTTGCCCATAAATAATCATTCCACTGTCAAAAATGGCGGAAGGAGTGAGATTCGAACTCACGGTGGTTATTCGCCACGCCGGTTTTCAAGACCGGTGCCTTAAACCGCTCGGCCATCCTTCCACTAGGGAAAATTATACCATAGAATGCTACAATAGCTTCAGTTATGAAGATGAAAATCACGAAGTTTTACGACGACGCAATTATCCCGCAATATCAAACTGCCGGCGCTGCTGGCTTTGATTTTTGTGCGCACATTTCGGAGCCTTACACATTAAAACCGGGCGAAATTCACGCCTTTGGCACTGGTGTGGGTGTAGAAATTCCAGAAGGTTACGAATTGCAAATTCGCAGCCGTAGCGGTCTCGCCTACAAATATCAAGTTTCACTGCTAAATGGCATTGGCACGATTGATTCTGATTACCGTGGCGAAATGAGTGTTCTTCTTAAAAACCATAGCGATAAAGATTTTGTTGTCGAGCCAGGCATGCGTATCGCTCAGGGTATTGTTGCGAAATACGCACGTGTCGAATGGGAAGAAGTTTCGGAACTTTCCGAAACCGATCGCTCCAGCGGTGGCTTCGGCAGCACGGGATTGAAATAATGGCGAGCACTAAGGAATATTGCGATTTCATACTTGAGCAGCTGATTGATTTGCCGGGCGTCACTTGTCGTCCCATGATGGGTGAGTTCCTGCTCTATCTTGATGGCGTGCTGTTTGGCGGCATTTATGATGATCGTCTGCTCGTCAAAACCGTACCCGAAAACGCCGAGTTTGATATGGCTGAATCAATTCCATATGATGGCGCCAAGCCAATGTATCTCGTCGAGGACGTAGACGATAAAGAAAAATTAAAAGATATTATAATAAAAACCAAAGGAGGTTTACAAAATGGAAGGTAATATTTGTCAAAGTTGCGCGATGCCGCTAACTTCTGATGATATGTATGGAACCGAACAGGATGGCAGCCCAAATAAAGATTATTGCAAATGGTGCTATAAAGATGGTGATTTCGTCGATAAAGTTTCGATGGAAGAATACATAGAGATGTGTTCAAAATTCGGCGAGCAAGCTGGCATGACTAACGAACAAATGAAAGAATACTGCACGCAAATATTCCCAACTCTCAAAAGGTGGAAGAATAGCTAAAAAATCCCCCATAACGGGGGATTCTTTAGTTATTCTGCGTTCGTGTGGACTGCTACGACGTCATCAAGATCATCAATAGCGTCAAGGATCTTTTCAACCTTAGCAGAGGTCTCTTCGTCGATTGGCACGGTGTTGTTCGGTACATATTGCAACTCTGCCGAATCAATCTCTGTGCCGCCATCAATCAATGCGCTACGTACTTTAGCGAGATCGCCAGCTGCAGTGTAAATAGTTGTGCCATCTTCTTCGTCAACGACATCTTCGGCGCCGGCATCGAGTGCCGCCATCATTAAATCGTCACCCTTAGCTTTCGTGAATATTACGCCCTTACGTGTAAATTGGAACATCACCGAGCCCGGATCAGCCATACGGCCACCATTCTTTTCGAGAGTGTGGCGCACTTCTGGCATAGTGCGGTTTTTATTGTCGGTTGCAACTTCGATAATGATGCCGACGCCACCAGGGCCATAGGCTTCGTAGGTTTCTTCAATTAATGCCGCAGCATTCTTATCCGCTACGCGTGCGATTGCGCGCTCAATGTTCGCCTTTGGCATATTGGCGAGGCGCGCCTTCTCGAGCACCATCGCTAGGGAAGGGTTCATAGCGGGGTCGGTACCACTACGTGCAGCAATTGCAATTTGGTTACCGATTTTTGTGAACAACGCACCGCGTTTAGCATCAATAACAGCCTTTTGGCGCTTCGTGGTTGCCCATTTACTGTGTCCGCTCATTGGAACTCCCTTTATTAATATCTATTATTATCTGTTATTTTAACATAATCAGCGCCCAAATGCAAAAACATCAAGCTGATGCTTTTTCTGGATTTTATAAGGTGTTACTTTTTCAATATAAAAAATAAAAGGAGAAAAAATGTTGTATTTGAGAAAGATGCAATTTTCAGAAGAAGAATTAAACAGGTTGCGCGATGAATATGGCGGCTACCTCTGGACGGCTATTGATATTCATCGCGGAATCATTACTGCCGGCGACGAATATCTTGCCGATTTGCGCGATTTTCTGCTCATGAAGCGCAGTAAACCAGAAGATATTCTTTGCGCGGGGGTTAATCTTGAGACGGGGGAAATTTTTTATCCGACACTGATCAATCGTCGCAATCCTTATGTAAACCGCGACGGCGTGCCAGATGTCTTTCGCGAACGCGTCAACACTTTAATGCGTTACTTTTTTGAGTCTATCCCAAATTACCGCGCCGAACGTGAACGCCCGCGTTACTCGCGCAAGCCAACTGCTTTGTCCTTCGACTAGATTTTAAAGGGTTTATCAGATAAAATTATAAGTAGAAAGAAGGAGGTTTAAGTGGCTAAGAAAAGTCAGGAAGCGGTGGGCGCAGAGAAGAAGGCTAAGGATGCCGCTCAGGACGACGGCAAAAAACAGGCCCTTAATTTAGCGTTATCTCAAATTACCAAGCAATTTGGCGATGGCTCAATTATGAAGTTAGGCGAGCAATCAAAGATTAATGTCGAGCTATTCTCGTCCGGTTCACTAGCGCTCGATTTGGCACTTGGTGGCGGTTATCCAAAAGGTCGTATTATCGAGATTTATGGCCCAGAATCGTCTGGTAAAACCACTTTGGCGCTTCATGCTATTGCTGAAATCCAAAGGCAGGGCGGGCAGGCGGCGTTTATTGATGCCGAGCACGCTCTAGATCCGTCTTATGCGCGCAAAATCGGCGTCAAGACCGACGATTTACTCATTTCTCAGCCAGACAATGGCGAACAAGCACTCGAAATTTGCGAGACGCTCGTTCGTTCCGGCGCCGTAGATTTGATTGTAGTCGACTCTGTTGCTGCTCTCGTTCCTCAGGCCGAAATCGATGGCGATATGGGTGATGCGCAAATGGGTTTGCAAGCGCGTTTGATGTCTCAAGCCATGCGCAAGCTTACTGGTATCATCAGTAAGACCAAGGCAACCGTTATCTTCATTAACCAGATTCGTATGAAGATCGGTGTTATGTTTGGTAACCCGGAGACAACCACCGGCGGTAACGCTCTTAAATTCTACGCATCAGTTCGCGTGGATATCCGTCGCATCGGTCAAATCAAAGATGGCGAGAATATTTCTGGCAACCGCACCAAGATTAAAGTAGTAAAGAACAAGATTGCGGCGCCATTCCGTACGGCCGAGTTTGACATTATGTACAACGAAGGCATTTCTAAGACCGGCGACGTGCTCGACCTCGGTGTCCAGTATGGCATTATCGAGAAATCTGGTGCCTTCTTTAAATACGGCGGCGAGACAATCGGTCAGGGTCGCGAAGCGGTTAAGCGCTTATTCAAAGAAAAACCAGAACTCATGGATGAAATTGAGACTAAAGTTCGCGAAGCTGCTAAGACCGACGAAGACTAATGCTCGAAACGATTACAATTTTCGACGATGAGACGACAAAAACTCCGTCGTCTCATCGTATTACGGATATTAAAGCTGCAGTTCATGATCAAAATCGCGTCAATATTTATCTGGACGATAAGTTTTTCTGCTCGTTAGATATTTCGCAAGTTGTCGACTTTCATCTTAAAATTGGCAAAAAAATTAGTGCAGAAGAAAAAGAACAGCTCAAGCATGCTTCTGATTTCGGTAAGTTCTACGCTCGTGCACTCGAGTATGCCTTAATACGTCCGCGTTCAAGTAAGGAAATCCACGATTACCTCCAAAAAAAGACCTTATCGCGCAAAGTTCGTGTTAAGAATCGTAAGACGGGCGAATACCAGATAAAAGAGAAAAAAGGATATGATAAAAGTCTTATTCCACTGGTTTTTGCGCGTCTTGAAGAGCGCGGTTATATTGACGACGAGCGTTTTGCGCATCTCTGGGTAGAAAACCGCAATGTCAGCAAAGGGACGAGCATCAAAAAACTTCGTCAGGAACTACAACAAAAGGGCATTAATCATCAAATCATTGAGCAAGTATTATCCGAATCTAATCGAAATGATGATGATGAGCTTCGAAAAATTATTACCAAAAAGCGCGCCAAGTACCCCGATGAACAAAAATTCATTCAATACTTATTGCGCGCTGGCTTTAATTATTCGGATATACTAGACGCACTTTCGGAATTCTCCTCTGGTGCGTAGCTTGGTTTGCGAAATGGATTAACGAATTCACGTTTTTGCTCTTCGAGCTCTTCGATTTTGACTTTCTCTTTTTTCTCGGGAACCTTAATCTGTTCTTTATCATGTTTAATAGTCACGGTATAATCGTCGATTTCAACGATTTGGGAACGATTAATGGTTAACTGTGGATCGTTAATCGCCATGATACCAACTGGACGCTGCACGATCAATTGATAAATCATCATACTTTGCGAATCTAAAGTATAATCAACGACTTTGCCGATTTTTTTCTTACTCTTTGGGGTTACGACTTTAAGCCCAATCAGGCTAAAGTTGAGTTCAAGTATCTTGCTCACGCGAATGACGTCTTCCGGATTCACGAGAATATCCGTGGAATCAATGATAATACTATCAGCGTTCAGCTCTCTAATATCATCGGCTACTAAAATAAAACCAACATCTGGATCGTTCTGAATGGCTGGCCCGTCAAGAATATAGGCGATTACGCGCAAATCTTCTGGATCAATAACGGCGTCCACCACATATGCTACCTGACCGCCAATATGTAGGCTCATTACCGGACAACCAATCATTTTTGAGCCAATCACTAGCATTTTCTTTCCACTCCTATTACTGATAAAATTATAACACATGAAGAAAATCTTAGCGGTCTCCGGCGGCATCGATTCTATGGTAATGTTGTTCTTATTTAAGGACGACCCAGATGCTGTAGTTGCTCATTTTGATCATGGTATCCGTGAAAGCTCTGCGGCCGATTGCGCATTCGTAGAGAGAGTAGCGAAAGAATACGGCAAAGATTTTTACTTCGAACGCGCAAATCTTGGCCAAAATTGTTCCGAAGAATCTGCTCGCGTCGCGCGCTATCGTTTCTTGAGGCGCCTTGCCAAAGAGTTAAATGGAAAAATCTATACGGCTCATCATGTCGATGATGCGAGAGAGAGCGCTGTCATTAATTTACTACGCGGAACTGGCTGGCGCGGACTGGCGGTTTTGAACAACGACGAAATAGAGCACCCACTAATTAATTGGGAAAAGCAAGCAATTTATGAGTGCGCTGCCAGGAATAATATTCGTTTTCGTCTAGACCAGACGAACTCAGACGAGAAATACTTGCGTAATCGTGTTCGCGAGGCTTTACGCTTTGTGTCGGATGAGCAAAAGTATACACTATCTTCTCTAATTTTTCGCCAGCGCGAACTAGCGCATGAAATCGATGCAAAACTAGCCTCAATCTCCGATGAAAAATATCCGCGCAGCCTCGTAAATATCGATACAAATATTGCTTCGGAAATCCTTCGAGCTATACTGGCTCGCCAAAATATTTCGCTAACTCGTCCGCAAACTAAACGCGCCATTTCAGCGATTCGAAATTACGGCATCGGTAAGCAATTTTCATTAAACAAAGAAAAATTCATCACCATGGGGCGTTACCATTTTTGGATTACAGGGGGAAAACATGATAAAATTAAAGAGCATGAGAATACGTAAGACGAGGTTAAACCTCTCTATACTTATCCTTGGACTAGTCATTTTGACTCTTCTTTTTGGTATTGTTTGTAAGAAACAATTTCTTTTTGCGAGTGCAACCTCAAATCAGCCAATTGCCGAGATTGAGGAAGAAAGCTCAGAGCACTACATTACTTTCTATGACGGCGACACTATCTTAACTGTCCGCAGCGACGCTCGGACAGTCGGCGAAGCTATTAGCCGCGCCAATATTAAGATTGGAGAATATGACACCGTAGAACCAGCCTTAACCGAAGAAATAAAAGAAGAAGACTATAACATTAATGTTTATCGTGCACGTGAGGTTATTGTTGTCGATGGCTACAATAGAAAATATATTAAGACCGCCAAAACTAATCCTACCGAAGTTGCTATCGATGCTGGTGTTGAGATGCTTGACGCCGATGTGGTAAAAATTGTTCCTCAGAATAGCATTCTCGAAAGCGGCATGCTTGTTGTTTATCAAGTAGTGCGCGCCAAAGTAGTTAGTCTTAATTTCTATGGAAAACTGACCCAGATTCGCACCCAAGCTAAAACTGTTGGCGAATTTTTAAAAGAGCAGAATATTAGCGCGGATAAGTCAAAAAACTGGATATCCGTCTCGAAAGACACCGCTATAACGGACGGCATCAGCTTTTCAGTTTTCCAGCAGGGTAAACAAACCCTCACGGTAGAGGAAGATATTCCGTTTGTTGAGGCATATACATACGATTATTCGCTAAATTACGGAACGCGCATCATTACGAAAGCTGGTAAACTCGGCAGAAAAGTCGCAACTTATGAGGTCGAAATGAAGGATGGAGTTGAGATATCTCGTATCTTTATTTCAGAAGTCGTTACGCAAGCCGCCGAGACGCAGCAAGTTACGATTGGCATGAAAGTAAATCTTCCTGCTGGTTCGCACGAAGATTGGATGGCTGCCGCCGGAATTTCGCCAAGCGACTATGGCTATGTGAACTTTATTATCGAACACGAGTCGCATTGGAATCCGCTTTCTAGGAATCGTACTAGTGGAGCAACCGGGCTTTGTCAGGCTTTACCCGGCAGTAAAATGGCTTCGGCTGGCGCCGACTGGGAAACAAACCCAATTACGCAACTTCGTTGGTGTAATGGTTACGCCGTTGGTCGTTATGGCGGCTGGGCGAAAGCCTACGAATTCTGGACGCAGCATAAATGGTGGTAATATGGCGCTGAAGAATAAAAAATCTCTTGGTCAAAACTGGCTCAAAGATCGCGATATCCTAATTGATATTGCTGATTCGGCGAGCTGCGAAGGCATTTCCGAAGTGCTCGAAATTGGCCCTGGTCTCGGTACCCTTACTTCGGCCCTATTTCAATTTTTCAATAAAGTTACGGCCGTTGAACTCGATGAGCGTTTGGCACAAAATTTGCCAAAATCTTTCCCTGGTAAAAATCTTAAGGTTATCAATAAAGATATTCTTTCTCTTGACCTAAATGAACTGGACCTTCCGGAAAAATATGTAGTTGCAGGTAATATTCCATACTACATTACCTCGCCAATTATTCAAAAATTCTTACATGCTGAACATAAGCCACAAAAAATAGTTCTATTAATCCAGAAAGAGGTTGCTGAACGTCTTGCCGCAGAGCAGGGGAATTATTCCATTCTTGGTCTTTCTGCTCAAATCTACGCAAGAGTTACACTTGGGCAAGTAGTTAGCCGTGAATTCTTTACGCCACCGCCAAAAGTAGATAGCCAGGTTGTGATATTGGAGCCGCTTGGGGTTCCTCGCGCCGACGAATCTGTAATGGCATTAATTAAGCTTGGTTTTGTGGCTCCGCGTAAGAAACTATCCTCGAATCTGTCTACGACTTTACAATTGCCGCGCGAGCAGATATTATCCTATTTCTCCGAAAACGGCATCTCGGAAAATGCTCGCCCAGCCGATTTGAGCATTGAAAATTGGTGCGCACTTGAAAAAAATATACATAAGCATTAAGATATAATTATCTAAGTATATTTTTTAATGGAGTATCGCGCCTATGAACCCAGCTGACGAAGCAGCAGCACCAAATCAACCAACAGACACCCCGGCAGTATCTGCGCCGGAAGATATGGACCTCTCAGCAATCAATGAGGCCATCGCTCAGTCTGCCAATGAGGCTGCGAAAGATCCCCAAAATACCTTTGATGTAGAAGATATCAGCCTAGACAATACTCCGACTACCGATGCCGAACTTGAGGCGCAAAAGGCAAAGGATCCGGATATGAGTCTTGCTGGTGCCAATACTGCTACCGCCGATCCACTCGCTGCTCCAGCTGCCGCTCCAGTCGAAAAGCCAGCCGAAACCGCCGGTTTTGTTGATGGTGACCTTGTAGATGATCCAGAACAGCCGGCTGCTCCAGCCGAAAAACCAGATTACGACGCAATCAAGGCCGATCCAGTTGAATCATTTGACGAAAACGCCGCCGTTCAGGCTGCAGCGGCAAATCCAGCTCCAGCAGAAGAAGAGAAACCAGCCGAAGGCGCTGTCTCTTCTGCCGATGAGAAGAAAGACGAAAAGAAGGCCACTAAACCAAAACTCCCAAAGAAATCGATTGATTTTAATGCTATTCTTCACAATAATAATGCGGTCATCGGCATTGTCGCTGGTATTGTACTCGTTGTTATTATCATTGTTGTGCTTGTCGCTGTCCTCTCCTAAGCTCGATATAATCTGTAAAAGATGTTAAAATATGATTCATGAAAGAATCATATATCACTACAGCTATTCCATACGTCAACGGTAATCCGCACCTTGGCCATGCTATGGATTATCTTCTTGCGGACACACTCCGTAGATATATGATGTATTGCGGGAAAAAAGTGCGTTTGCAGGCGGGCACCGATGAGCATGGGAATAAGATTTTCAAAAAAGCCGCCGAACAGGGCATTCCTACTCAAGATTTTGTCGACCAAAATGCCGCCAAGTTCCAAGATTTTATTCATTCGCTTGGCGTAGAATATACCGATTTTGTGCGCACTACGAATCCGGACCACGAACGTCGTTGCCAGGAAATATGGAAGCGTTTGTCCGACCATATTTACAAAGATAGTTATGAAGGTTGGTATTGTGAAGGCTGTGAAAATTTTGTTACCGACAAAGAACATGACGAAAACGACGGCATTTGCCCGGACCATAAGAAACCTTACATTAAACTTAGCGAGGAGAACTATTATCTTCGCATTTCCGATTTTAAAGATCGCATTCGTGATGCTATTGAAAGCGACGAGCTAAAAATTACCCCAACTTTCCGCAAAAAAGAATTTCTAAACCTGCTCAAAGATATGCCGGATGTTTCAATTTCGCGTCCGAAAGAGCAGGTAGAGTGGGGTATTCCAGTACCTGGCGATGAGTCGCAAGTTATGTACGTCTGGATTGACGCACTCGCAAACTATATTACAATTCTTGGCTATCCAGATGAGGATATTTCGGATATCTGGCCAGCCGATACTCAGGTCGTAGGAAAGGATATTTTGCGCTTCCATGCTGGTATTTGGCCAGCTATGCTGATGGGGCTCGACTTACCGTTATCGCATAATTTACTTGCACACGGCTTCATTACCGTTAATGGCGAAAAGATGTCTAAATCAATTGGCAATGTTGTTGATCCACAGGAAATTCTCGCTAAACATGGTCTCACACCATTTCGTTATTACTTCTTGCGCCACGCTTCCACGACTGAAGATTCTGACTTTACCTGGTACAAGTATGAAGCTTCATACAACGAACTAGCTAACGATCTTGGCAATCTTGTTCAGCGCCTAGCCACACTGTGCAAGAAAAATGCCGTTACCGGCCGCAAAGTAAATAAAGTCGCCAATGCTGATTTCGATAGTCGCATGCAAAAATACGAATTTAATTTTGCCTTCGATATTTTATGGGATGGCATCTCGGAATTAAATAAACGCATCGATACCGAAAAACCTTGGGCAGTCGCCAAGGAAGACCCAGCCAAAGCAAAGGAAATTCTTGAGAAGCTAGTCGACGATTTGCTTACTATTGATGATCGTTTGGCTCTTTTCTTGCCAGATTGCGCTAAGCAAATCGAAGAGATTTTTACCGCTTCAGAAATAACACCACCGGCGACGCCACTATTTCCAAAGAATTAAAAAAGAGCTCCCACGGGAGCTCTTTTATTATTTCATCCAATATTTTTTGCCACCGAGAATGTCGTAAGTTAGCAATTCGTAATCACGTAATACTTCGGCATTGGTTAGCTCGCGTCCTTCAAGCCAAGTTGCGGTTAAAATTGGTTCGGCCGTACATACTTCGTCCAACAAGTAGTAGTATGAATCTTTTTTCCAGTTCAATATGTTGAACATCGTATTGGCCATACAATTCGGCGTAGTAGTTGGAAGATAGGATGTGCTAAAGTTTGCGTCAAAGTTCGCGTATACGAAATATGGCGTCACGCGCGACAAATCGCGAATCTCCTTCGTATCATTGTTATTAGTTTTATCAAAAAGGCCAGCCGAATGGTCGCCGAAGAACAAAACTACGACTTTTTTATCGAGCTCCTCTAGCCCATCGATAAACTCGCCTAGGTATGCATCAGAGTTATGCATACTTTGATAATAAATAGATATGTCCGAACGTTTTCCTTCTTCGATATCCTCATTCGTTACGGCAAATTCAGTTTCCTCGTAAATGTCGGCATTGTATGGAGTATGGTTCTGCATCGTAATGAGACCTACGACTTGGTTTTTGTCTGATTTCTTCAGCACATCGAGCGTTTCTTGGTAGGCGGCACGATCATTAATATATTGCGAGTTGCCATCATGATCTTGATGCTTCATGTCGTGTTCGTCGATAAACGTATCGAAACCTTCGTTCTTGAGTGCGATGTTGCGTTTGTACATGCCACCATTGTATGGATGAATTGCGACAGTTTCGTAGCCATATTTTTTATAATATTGCGCGATACTCGGAATATCGCCCGCTTTTGGAATTAGTGCTGTGTATGGTACTGTGTTGACCCAATAATTCGTAAAACCCGTAAAAGTCTCAAACTCGATATTGGCCGTACCGCCACCATAGTCCAACGTATACATATATCCACTAGGATATTCGCGCATTATTCGATGCAGATTCGGCAAGACGTCGCCGCCCGTATGAGGATAGAAATCTTCAAACTTCAGACCCTGGTATTCTACGCTCGGGTCGAATAATGATTCATTCAGAATTACTACTATGCTCACATCTTCATCGGCTGCCGAAATGCGATTCTTGTTTGCTTCTTCCGCACGACTATCATACTCGGCTTTTAATTCAGTGATTTTTGATTCACTATATTCATCGGGTTTAGCCAATTGCAGCTTCTGAAGGTTGTACAGAAAGCCTAAAATAAAACCATTATCGTCATAATTGCGATTCTGATTCCAGGCCGTAAAATGCGTTCCCAGGAAAATATCTTCGTAACGGCTTCCGTCATTATGACGTACGAAATCGGTCGCAAAGAAGAAAGATAGGCCGGCTATTAGAATAATAGCTACGCGCGTCGCCAAGAAATGTTTTTTCGAAAAGCTAGGACTTGGATTTTTGTAGTTTAGAAAAACTTTCTTAGCAATCTTTCGATTAAAGAAAATAGTCAATGCAATAATTAACACTATTGCGCCTACTAAGCGTGCAATCGATTCTCCGGTTACGAATTTCGTTAAAGAAGACGCCTCGCTCGCCAACTGAAAATCCTCTGGCAGAAGTGGAAAACCGCGCGAATTAAACTTATTGATATGCGCATATGTAGTTAGCGTAATAACGACCCACATTACTCCAGCGGCTGTGCCTGGTTTTTCGAAGATTCCCCACAAAAGTAAAAGCAATAACCACATCAAGAGTGCGTTAAAGAAGAATGGTGCCGGGCTGCCAATCGCAAAACTCCAAGTTCTACTAAAACTATTAATGAAGTAACGATATTCCAAAAACCAAGTTAGAAAAATCGCAGCCAAAGCTAGAAAAATAACGGCACAAATGAAATACATTTTACGGTCATCTGGACGCTTCGGTCGTTTCAATTTGAATTTCTTAATTTTGAATTTTTCCACCATTCAATTATATCACGCCATCTTATCTTGACGTCATGCTTGTGCTTTTTTTCCGCAGCAATATAGTGCAAAATTTTTGGCATGAAATGAATTAAAAGAAAGTTTCATGTATCAATTATTCCGTTGATTTTCTGCTCGGCATTTATATACGGACTAATAGTCGCTCGGATAGCACGGGCGACGGTCGACATTTGACTGCCGGTTGTTTTCTCTACGTTCTGCCTTGTTATAAGTTTTGCGAGGAGAGGTTACCTTAGGATTATTTTTGCTTTTTTGTCCGGCTTATTGTGCGGATATGCTCGCCAAATGACAATTATTTCAGATCAAAAAAGTCTCGCTTCATATTACGGACGAGACGTTACTATATCTGGTGTCTTGCTTGACGATGCTGAAAATAAGGACTCGCAAACCAGACTCCGCATCGGGAGCCTACATATAAATAATAGCATAAACACTTTAGATTGTCAAGTATATGTTATGTTGCCTGAGCGGCATGACGACATTGAACGCTCCGATTCAGTGACTCTTCGCGGAGTTTTGGGCGATGGTTTTGGCGAATACGATGGTTTCATGTATCAACCAGAGTTAATATCACTTGGTAAACCTAGCCCGCCGGACATAGCCAATCAAATAAAGCATACTTTCTCGAACAATATTCGCTCTCTTTTTGATGAAGATATTTCTAATCTTGCCTTGGGTTACCTTGTGGGCGATAAAAGCAATATGTCGGATATTTTTATTCAAAAATTACGGCTAGCGGGACTATCTCACTTGGTAGTTACTTCGGGCTTTCATCTTTCGATTCTGATAGAGATAATGAAGAAGATATTAAATAAAGTTTCTCGTGCAGCCACAATCATTGGCATTGTTGCGGTTGTAACATCATTTATTTCTGTAGCTGGTTTCAGTGCAAGCATGGCGCGCGCCAGCCTTATGAGTCTACTTGGGCTTGCGGCATGGTATTTCGGACGAAAATTCAATCCTGGGCGTCTATTTTTATATGTCGTAGCATTAACTTTAATAATTAATCCTAGAAATCTCACGAATGTTGGCTGGCAACTCTCGTTCATCGCTTATTTCGGCATCATCTTTTTCGCGCCCGTACTTATGCGCTTTCTTTATGGTTCCTGTAAACCAAATTCTTTTGCGAACGCATTAATCGTATCAATTTCTGCGCAACTATTCTGTTTGCCTATAAGCATCTACAACTTCGGCATGTTTTCTGTTGCCGGCATTATAGTTGGATTAATTATCTCTCCAACTATTGCCTTAGTGATGGCATTAACATTATTGAGTGGCACATTTTTGCCATTTCTAGCAGTTGCACTAGAGGTCGTCATAAGAATACATCTATTTTTAATTGACTACGCGGCAAGTATCCCTTGGGTGGCAATAGAGTTGCCACCGGGAAACATATTAATACTATTAATATACGTTCCGCTTTTAGTTTTTTTAGTTTTCATTAAACGCATAACTCGTTTTAGTTTCCGGCCTCGCTATGCCCTAGATAAATCCTAAAAATATGGTAAAATATATATATGCTAATTAATTCCGAAACGGAGATGCTTGAGTTTGGTAAAAAACTCGGGGCTGAACTTGATGCCCCAGCTGTTTTAGAATTGCTCGGTGACGTCGGGGCAGGAAAGACTACGCTCGTGCGTGGCATTGCGCAGGGGCTTGGTATAGAAGAAGCCGTTACCTCGCCATCATTCACGATTTCGAAAGAATACCAAGGTACAAAATATCGTCTTGTGCACTATGATTTTTATCGTCTTGGCGATCCAGGTATTATGTCGGAGAATCTGGCAGAATCTATTTCAGATAAGAATACGATCACTATTATTGAATGGGGGAATAGTATTCAGGATGTTCTGCCGGAAAATCATAAAATCATCGAAATCAAATATATCGACGAAAATACGCGGGAGTTAATCGAAAAATGAAACTCTATCTAGATACGTCGGCGCCAACCACAATTTTGAAACTCGACGACCAAACTTATGAATGGGAATCTGGCCGCACGCTTGCGCGCGATTTGCTGAAATACATTCATGACAAGCTTCAAGAAAATGGAAAAGATTGGCACGATATTACGGAAATACAATTTATGTCCGGCCCAGGTAGTTTTACGGGTTTGCGTATTGGCGCGGTTGTTGTTAATACACTCGCAAATGACCTAAAAATCCCGCTTTATAATCATCGCGGCGAAAAAGTCGATATTATTTTGCCAGAATATGGTCGTCCAGCCAATATTACGCCACCACGAAAATAATCTCTGTGCTAGAATAAATTTAGGGGGAATTCCTATTTTATCAACGATTTTAATTTTCATTACATAGAAAAGAGAGGGACGTATGGAATATATTATTCCAGCTGTCATCGCGCTTATTGTGGGCGCGGGCGCTGGTGCAGGCGGTATTTTTGCCTACAACAAACACAAAGAAAACGGTGGCAAAAACAAGGCCGACGATTTAGTTCGCAAAGCTAAGCACGAAGCTTCCGAGATAGTCTTAAATGCAAAAAAAGAAGCTTCAAATATCAACGAGAAAGCTCAGCGCGAAGAAAATGAGCGTCGCAAAGAATGGAAGAGAACCGAGGACCGTCTCGCCGAACGCGAAACTTTACTTGATACCAAACTCGATCAAATTGATAAAAAGTCCGAAAATCTCCGCAAACAAGAAGGCGAGATCGAAGAGCTTAAGGACGAAGTTCGTGCTATCCGCACAAAAGCTCAAGAAAAGCTCGAAAAAATTGCTGGTCTCAGTAAAACTGAAGCCAAAGAAAAGCTCATGTCGATGACTGAGCGCGACATTAAGGAAGATCTCACTGGCCTAATTATCAAAGAGCAGAAGGCCTACAACGACCATATCGATGAAACTGCCGAAGCGATGTTACTTACTGCCATGGAGCGCATGTCTTCCGAGGTTACAGCCGATCGTACCGTCACTAGCTTAAAACTTCCAGATGACGATATGAAGGGGCGCATTATAGGTAAGGAAGGTCGTAACATTCAGGCCCTTCAACACGCCACTGGCGTTGATGTGCTTGTCGATGATACTCCAGGCATGGTCGTCTTAAGCAGCTTTGACCCAATCCGTCGCCAAGTTGCTCGCTATGCACTTGAGCGTCTCATGAAAGATGGCCGCATCAATCCATCCAGTATCGAGGAGGCTGTCGCAAAAGCTGAGCGCGAAATCGAAAAAGAAGTTGTTCGCGCCGGTGAAGATGCCGCGCGCGAAGTGGGCGTAATTGGTATTCCGTCCGAGATTCTTCATCTTCTCGGCGAACTCAAATTCCGCACGAGTTACGGTCAGAACGTGCTGCTTCATTCTATCGAAATGGCCCACATTGCTGGCATGATTGCCGAGGAAATCGGGGCAGACGTTCGTATTACGAAGACTGCCACTTTACTTCACGATATGGGCAAAGCCGTCACGCACAAGATTGAAGGCAAGCATGCTGATATTGGTGCAGAATTAGCGAAAAAATTCGGCATGGAAGATGCCGTCGTTCACGCTATTGCTGCGCATCATGATGATGTAGAACCAACCACGCCAGAAGCAATCATTGTGAAAATTGTTGATGCCATCTCTGCTGCTCGCCCGGGTGCTCGTAATATTTCTGCTGAAAACTTCGCCGAACGTATGAAAGCCCTCGAAAATGTTGCTACAAGCTTCCAGGGTATCGATAAGGCCTACGCAATTTCTGCCGGTCGCGAAATCCGCGTAATTGTTGAGCCGAAGCAGATTGATGATCTCTCTGCGCTCAAGCTTGCTCGTGATATTGCTGATAAAATTGAGGCTACGATGCAATATCCTGGTGTCGTCAAGGTGAACGTCATTCGCGAAACACGCGCGATTGAATACGCAAAATAATTATTTACTTTACTCTTGGAACAATGCTAAAATATTAGCATGAGCGCAAACAATGCGAAGTCCTCTGGCGAGGTGGGCTCAAATTTAAGTGCAAACGAGGATTCCCCTAATTTTGAGTCGCCGAATATTACGGATCTTGTCGAAGAGGAACAGAAAGAAATAGATAAAGCCGCAGAGGAACGCAAAAAAGCCGAAACGGTTGATATTGATGGAATTCCTATCGATGAGAAGGAGGTCCAATTTAAGGCTGCCGATATTAAGAAGAAAGGTAAAACCGAGTTCTTCGTTAATGTTGAGGGCGCCGATGAGCGTAAACGCAATGAGGAAAAACGCATTCGCGATGAGGCTGCTCGCGCGAGAAGAGAAGCGGAGGAGATTGCTAAAGAAGCCGAGGAAAAAGCTCACGCGGCTGAGCTAGCGGCCAAGAAAAAAGCCGAAGAAGCCAAGAGAAAAGCGACCGCAGAAGATAATCGTGTTATTGGCGAGTTGAAGCAGAAGGCATCTCAACGCAAAAAAGAAATTCGTCGTGCTAAACGCCAAATGCGTCATAAAAAAATCCATAACTTCTTATTTAAAGGTGGAAATAAATTTATTTCATTAGGTGTGGTCTTGTTGGTGATTGCGGGTGTCATTGGTCTTATTATTGTTCCTATTGAAGATGCACGCTATGCAAAAATTAGGCAGGAAGAGCAGGCCAGAGAGGACGAAGAGGCTCAAAAAGAGCTCGAAAAAGATGAGTATTACGTTATTAGTACATATTTGGATACTGCAGACGAATATTTTGAGAATTTTGATTTGGATAAAGTAGATGCAATCTACAATAAAGCTTTAGAGATGGCTACTACCGATGAAATGAGGGTAGAAATATATATAAGAAAGTCTCAAACGACATACGATTTAATGTATGATCTTGAGCCGCAGCGTGTCCTTGACGATGCTTTAGCGGCATATCGTTTAATGCCGGATTCGCTTACCACAATAGATTGGTTGATTACGGTTTATGATCGTCGTGGAGATGAGCAAAGAGTTGCCGACCTGGAGAAGAAAAGAGATTCGCTGCAAGAAAGTTATGAACAAGAAGCCCCAGACGATTCAGGGGGAGAGGGGTAATTATGAAAAAGAAAACAATTCTCACATTATTAGTTATGGCGGCGCTAGTAAGTACTTGTTGCGGAGTTCTTTTCGCCAAGGCCGCGTTCGCAGCATACGCCAATGGTCGATATACAAAAAATAGCTGTTTGACTGGCGGCGGATACATTAGTGTTGTTTCGTGGAGCTTGACACGAGTTGGCGACTTGGCTGGTGGCTCACAATATGGTGGTGGCGCCTGGGCTTGCGATAACCCGCTCGACAATCGCGCAATTATGTTCTTTGCTGGCTCCGTTACTCACGGCAGTGGTAGATATTACACGATTGATCCAGATACTGAGGTAGATTTAACGAGTACCTATAACAGAACAATAGCAATGGGCATGGTACACAATCAGACTGGTAGTGTCTATGCTGTAAACATCGGATATTGTCTTACATCTAGCTGCAGTAGTGGCGAAAAGGCAGGTGGGGTTATATCGAGCTTCTCTAGTAGTGTGACGAGGATGAATTCCAGCAACCAGCCTCACGATTATTATGGTGGCTGGACGGCGCCATATCATACAAGTGGGTATGCCGTAATCAACGGCGTAAAGCTTGCGGAAAAATGGAATAGTGTAGAAAAAACTGAAATTTGGGATAACTTTTATCGAGTTACTCTATACCAATATCGCTGCTGGTCTAATAACGGCACGAGCGCCACCGGTACTTGTAGTACTAACCCAATTTACCTTTACATTCGCTTAGCTGATAATAGCTGGGAAACGACCTTCTCTGGTAAAGTTACTGCAACTGCGGACGCAACATACACCAACAGCTCGACTGCAACGGTTACATTCACGCATAGTTTCACTAGGAATAATAATGGTCCTAGTGATGCGGTAACGGGATATTGGTGGTCGACAAATAATAGCGGCACTAGTTGGTATAATAGCGGAAGCCCGAGCTACACTCCTGGAAATGGATGGCAGACCGTAAATACGAACACTCAAACTTTCAATTTGAATTATGGCGACAACACATTCTGTGAGCATATTGGCTACTATGAAAAGATTACGGATTCAGGATGGGACGATTGGAAGATGCCTTCCGGCTGCGTCACTGTCCACCGCTATTATTGGTACGAATTTGATGGCCGAGTTGTTCCCAAAGTAAATACTACTGAAAAGAGCGACGGAAGTACAACTTGGATAGACGGGAATACTGCGAACCTTCAGTTTGTGCATCAACTACAGCGCAAAACGACTGCGAGTGTCCAGACGCGCTATAAAACAAGTAAAAACCCTACAATAAATAACAACTTTGGCATTCAGACAAACTGGGGAGACACGAGTATTAATGTAAATAACTCCTGGTACACCCAGCGCACGAGCGGATCGCCGAACTCAGTAGATATTGCTAAGAGTGATGACGGCTCTACATATTGCCAAACTCAAAATTTCTGGCGCTATGTGCGTGAAAGTGTAAACTGGAGCGATACCAATACCTACAATACTGAAACTACCAGATCTGCTTGCGTCACATTGAAGCGTTATAAGACCAACTTTACCGGTGGCACTACGGTTACCGTTAATGGCACCTCATATACAAACGGCCAAACCGTAACTATCACTGGCGATAGTGTTCCTACGACGGCAACTGTCGTATTTAACCATAAGATTACTCGTACATCTGAGGATACGCCACCAGCGGCGCCTGGGGATAAGCATTCTACGATTGCAATATCTACATCTGGTACGACTGGTTGTCGTTCTGGTGATCCTTGTGGCAATACGGTTAATGAAAAGAACACAACCGACTTGCCGCGCACTGGCACTGATGCTCAGCGCTCGTATACTGAGACTCAAACCATCAATGCTAAGGTTTATCCAGATCAGACCATTACGATTTGTCAGCAGATGACTTACACTTATCGAATTTGGGGGTCGGATTATGATAAAACTTCCGCCGACCAGGTTTGTGTAACTCTCCATATGGCTAAGGCTACCTGCTCGGATGGCACTACGAGCCAATATGGTATTCATGATGGGCGCAATTATGCTAGCCTAACTATCTTCAAGAACGTAAATAACGGTACCGATACAAGTGTCGCTTCCGGCATCAAAGATACTGGCAATCATACCATTACGGCTTGGGCGATGCCTGGAGACAATATCAACTTCCGCCATGAATCTTGTGCCGCTGCAGACCTGTCGAACCAGTTTAATAGTAAAGGTGTGTCTGTAAGCTATGATGTGTCGGCTAATAAGGCTGGATATCTCTTCGGTAAGAGCATTGGTTCTAGCCCATACTCGGCAACTTCTGCAAACCTCGGAACTACCAACTCTAATCCGGGCACGGGTCCATTTAGCGGCGGCAAGTATACAATTACTTATCGTTCACCGAGTATCTCTAGTCCAAATAACGCCGGCGACATGTATTCATGTTCTGGTAAATATGGTTCTAGCCACGGAGCAAAGGATAACTATTATCAAATTACTTCAGATGTTGCTAATACCGCGTCATTACGTACTGCAACGGGTCTTGATAATTGTAAGTCCTACAACTATACTGTCCCTTCTACATCTACAGAATACGCAATCGGTTCGAATGTTGGTTCCACTATTACGCAAAAGATTGAATGGACCGATTTATGGATTCAGAATGACAATGCGGTAAATGGCCATATGGGAACCGGGAAAGCAAGTATTACGGCAGACGTAAAAATTCCATACAATTATTACTTGCATCCTTATGCTCAGTCAGCTATGGGCAATTCCGCCGTTCAGACTATCAACCCTGGCGGCAAGCTTAAAGCTAATGTCTATGTTCCGGTCATGAAGCGCGAGAATACTCAAGTTGGTTCCACCTATGCCACCCATACTAAGCCAACAAAAATTCGCGTAATTACCTTCACGATGAGCAGTGGTGAACCAAAGAGCGCCATCAGTTATCTTAACAGCAATAATGGCAATGAAACGACCTCTCAATTATGCGCTGCCGCAGTAAGCTCTGGCTCTGCTGCTAACTGTGGCCTATCCAATGGCGACGTTAGTAGTACGGATAGTTATGTGCTTAACGCATCGACATCCGGGCAATTTAGTGGTACTGCGAATAGTACAGAGACTGGTATCGGTACTGCGAGCGTGCGCACAAATGCCTTCTCTGGCACTAGTACCGCGCTAATTTCGCGCGATGGCTCGTTTGTGTCGTCGGCCGAAGTGACCGTTCCAGAATCTAGCGCTACGGTTGGGGATAAAGTTTGTATTGCCGTTGCAGCTTGGCCAAGCGACAGCCATAATCTTGGTGCCGTCAAGAAAGTAGATAACGATAATCAGAGTATAGCTCTATCTCAGGCTGTCGGCACTGGTTCTAAATGGGTAGTGAGTGCTCCTACTTGTGCAACCGTCGCCAAGTATCCATCCTTCAGTGTTGAAGGCTCAGACCTCACGGTTGCCGGTCCAGTTAATACCCACATCAGTAAGTATGGTGGCCGCAATTATGTATCCTGGGCAGAATATTCCATTCGT